>NZ_JOGB01000036.1 GCF_000719335.1 Streptomyces sp. NRRL S-87 | reverse complement strand
AGTGGGGTCTGGACTACATGAACTCCCGCTACGGCTCCCCGGTCGGCGCCTGGAACTTCTGGCAGGCCAACCACTGGTACTGAGCCGCCAGCGGCGACAGACGTGCGAAGGCCCCGGTGGCCGGCCTCCCCAGGCCGGCCACCGGGGCCTTCCGCATGCCCGACGGTCCTGGGACTCAGCTCCGGTGAACGGCGGGTGCCGACGCGCGGAGTCGGCAGCGGACGTCGACGACGCCCTCGACGGCCCGGGCCAGCCGTACGGCCAAGGGGATGAGATGCCCGTCCCCGACCTGGCCGGTCACGGTCGCCACGCCCTGGGTGACGGTTACCCTGACCGCGTCATGGGAGCCCGGGAACAGGCGCTCGACGACACCGCGGCGGATCTCGGCCGCCAGGTCGTCGTCGGAGCGGAGGAAGACCTTCAGGAGGTCGGCCCGGCTGACGATGCCCTTCAGGGTGCCGTCGGCATCGACGACCGGGAGGCGCTTGACGCGGTGCTCGGCCATCATCCGGGCGGCCCGGGCCAGCGTGGCGGCGGGGCGGACCGTGACGGCCGGGGAGGTCATCAGGTCCGCGGCGCGGTCGGAGCCGGCCTTGGCGGTGTCGTCGAGGCGGCGCATCTGCTCGACCAGGCCGGGGCGGTGGTCGTGGAACTCCTCCTTGGGGAGCAGGTCGGCCTCCGAGACCACGCCGATCACGTGCCCGTCACGTTCGACGACCGGAACGGCGGTGACCTTCCAGCGCCCCATGACGGCGGCGATCTCCTTGAAGCCGGCCTCGGGCGTGACCGCCACGACCTTCTTCGACATCACGTCGGCAACGCAGTACACGGTGCACCTCCCGGTCTCTCCTCCAGCATCGGCTCCTCGGCCCGCCCTCCGCGAGGGCCTCAGGGGCCCGGGCCGGGGGGCCGTTCGGCCCCACCGGCGCCGGGGCGGGCCACCCGCGGCACCGCCCCGCGCCCCCCGCACGGCGCCGCACCCGCGAACGCGCGGGGCGGGCAGCCGTGACGGCGCACCGGAGCTGGGAGTGGACGTACGACCGCTACGACCCGAAGACGGAGCGGCTCGTCGAAGCCCTCTGCACCCTGGGCAACGGCCGCTTCGCCACCCGCGGTTCCGCCCCCGAGGCCGTGGCCGGACCGGTCCACTACCCCGGTACCTACCTGGCGGGCTGCTACGACCGGCTCACCTCGGAAGTGGCCGGCCACCGGGTGGTGAACGAGGACACGGTCCGGCTGCCCGACTGGACGGCGCTGCGCTACCGCTGCCTCCCCGAGGACGGCCCGCCCGGCCCCTGGCTGACACCGGACGACCCCGGCCTGCGCCGCTACCGCGTCCTCCTCGACCTGCGCGCGGGCACCCTCACCCGGCGGATGCTCTTCCACGACGCGCAGGGCCGCCGCCTGGGCGTCGTCCACACCCGGCTCGTGCACATGGGTGACCCCTACCTCGCCGCCCAGCGCACCACCTTCCGCGCCTACGGATGGACCGGCTCGGTCGAGATCGAGTCCGTCCTGGACGGGGACGTGGCGAACGCGGGCGTCGACCGCTACCGCGACCTGGCCGGCCGGCACCTCACCCGGCACCGGGCCGGCGTGGCCGCCGAGGGAGTGGCGTGGCTGACCTGCGCCACGGTCTCCTCCCGGATCCGGATCGCGGTCGCGGTCCGGACCTCGGTCAGCCCCCTCGCGCCGATGCACCCCCGGTGCACGGCGAGGACGGCCGCGCAGCGGTACGTCGTCCGGCTGCCCCGCGGCCGGCCGGCCGTGGTCGTGAAGACCGCGGCCCTGCACACCTCCCTCGACCGCCCCGCGGCGCGGCCGCTCGGCCAGGCCCTCGACCGGGTGGCCCATGCACCCGCCTTCACCACCCTCCTGGCCTCCCACCGGGCGACCTGGGAGCGGCTCTGGAGGGCGGGCGAGCTGCGGGCCCCGGGCGAGACCGGCCGGATCCTGCGCCTGCACGCCTTCCACGTCCTGCAGACCCTCTCCCCGCACACCGCCGAGCTCGACGCCGGCGCCCCGGCCCGGGGCCTGCACGGCGAGGCGTACCGGGGCCACGTCTTCTGGGACGAGCTGTTCGTCCTGCCGTACCTGACCCTGCACTTCCCCGAGACCGCGCGCGGCCTGCTCCAGTACCGCCACCGGCGCCTCCCCGCGGCCCGCGAGGCCGCCCGCAGGGTCGGGCTGACGGGCGCCATGTTCCCCTGGCAGAGCGGGAGTTCAGGCGCGGAGGAGACCCAGACCCGGCACCTCAACCCGCGCTCCGGACGCTGGCTGCCCGACCACTCGCACCTCCAGCGCCACGTGGGATCGGCCGTCGCCTGGAACGTCTGGCAGTACGCGCAGGCCACCGGCGACCTCGGCCACCTGCACGGCCCCGGCGCCGAACTCCTCCTCGGCATCGCCCAGTTCTGGGCCGGGACCGCCACCTGGGACCCGGACCTGCGGCGCTACCGGATCCGCGGTGTCGTCGGTCCCGACGAGTACCACGACGGCTACCCGGACGCCGCCGCCCCCGGCATCGACGACAACGCGTACACCAACGCCACCGCCGCCTGGGTGCTCGCCCGCGCCCTGGAGACGTACGCCGGACTGCCCCGCGCCCACCGGGCCGAACTCCTCGCCCGGATCGAGGCGCACCCCGGCGACCTCGACCGCTGGCAGGACGTCTCGCGCCGGCTGTACGTGCCCTTCCACCGGGGCGTCATCAGCCAGTTCCACGGGTACGGCGACCTCGCCGAGCTCGACTGGGACGGCTACCGGGCCCGCTACGACGACATCCGCCGACTCGACCGGATCCTGGAGGCCGAAGGCGACACCGTCAACCGCTACCAGGCCTCGAAGCAGGCCGACACCCTGATGCTCGGCTACCTCTTCGGCCCCGCCGAACTGCACGCGCTCTTCGACCGCCTCGGCTACCGGCTCGACGACGACACCTGGCGCGCCACCGTGGCGTACTACCTGCGCCGCACCAGCCACGGCTCCACCCTCAGCAGCCTCGTCCACGGCTGGGTCCTCGCCCGGCAGCAGGGCCCGGACGCCTGGCGCTACTGCGAGGAGGCCCTGCTCAGCGACGTGGCCGACGTCCAGGGCGGCACCACCGGCGAGGGCATCCACCTGGGTGCCATGGCCGGCACCCTCGACCTCGTCGAACGGGGCGTCATCGGTCTCGAACCCCGCCCCGACGGCCTGCGGATCGACCCCGTCCCGCTCGCCGGCGTACCCCGCTCGGCGTTCACGCTCTGCTACCGCGGGCACCGGGGCATCGACGTCCGCTTCGTCCCCGGCCGGATCGGCATCCGCGTCCCCGCCTCCCCGCTCGGTCCCGTGCCCCTGCTCCTCCCCGGCGGGCGGCGGGTCGTCCTCGCGGCGGGGGAGGAGCGGTGGTTCAGCCTGCGGCCGCCCACGGGCAGGGCCGAACGGCCCCGTCCGGAGCCCTGACGGCCCAAGCGCCGAGGGTCCCGCCCTCTCCACCCGGCGACGGGGCCCCTCGCCCTCCGTGGGCGAGGGGCCGAGCTCGGCCGGGAACCGGGACGGGCACCGCCGTGCGACCCGGACGGAACCGCCGCGCGGCCCGGGACCGGCACCAGGGCGACGGTCCCGGCGGGGACGGTCTCAGCGCAGCGTGAGGACCTCGGCGGCGGGGCGGCGCGGCGTGGCGGGTCCGGGGGGTCCGTAGCCGAGGCGGACGACCATCTGGACGTGGCCCTTGCCCGCGAGCGGGTCGCGGGCCGTCCAGCGCAGCTGCGGCCACTCGAGGGGCTGCGAGGTCATGGAGGTCGCCAGGCCGTCCGCCGTGGCCTGGAGCAGGACGCGCTGCAGGGCCTGTCCGGCGCGCAACCAGTCGGCGGGGGCGTCCCCGTCCGTCGTCAGCAGGGCGAGCTGCGGCTGCTTCTCGAAGGCCGCCCAGGACCGGCCGCGTACGGGCCGGACGCGGCCGAAGTCGCGGACGGGGGCCGTCCCGGTGCTGGGGCGCGGGCCGAACGCGGTGACCGGGACGCCGTCGGTGCGGCCTGCGGTACCGGGCCCGGTGTGGGTCCAGACCGCGGTCTCGGCGCGTGCGGCCGGATCGATCTCCTCGCGGTGCTCGGCGTCGCGGGCGAGCTCCAGGACCGTCTGCACGTGCCACGGCTCGGGGACCGTGAGGTGGCAGCCCTCCAGTCGGGCGGCGCCGGCGAGCGCGTCGAGGAGCGGGGCGGCCACGGGTTCGTCGCGGAACGGGAAGCGGCTGGTGTGGCGTCGGCGCAGGGCCGGGTGGAGTCCCGTCAGGTCCTGGTCCGTCCTGGCGGGCGCGGTGAAGCCGACGGCGGCGAGCAGCCACGGGTCGGAGGCGTCGGGAAGGAGGCGCACCCGGGCCTGGAGTCCGCGGTGGGCGGCGGACACGCGCAGGTTGAACAGGGCGGCGGCGCACCCGAGGTGCAGGGCGCGGTGTCCGGGGTCGGCGTGCGCCATCGCGCGGTCGCGGTCCCCGTACAGCGCGACGGTGCCGGTGTCCGTGCCGAAGACGAAGCGCCAGGGCTGCGCGTTGTGCATGGAGGGCGCGGTGACGGCGTCGTCGACGAGCCGGACGACGGCTGCGGGGTCGAGCAGGATCGGGGTGGTTGCGGGAGTGGTCACGGCAGTGGTCCTGTCTGGGCTCACCACGGCATCGCGTGGCGCGTGGGGACGGTGGGAGCGGCGGGGGCGTCGTCGGTCCGGGCGGTGACGCGGGAGGCCACGGCGACGACGCCGTCGACCTGTTCGACCAGGTGCCGCAGGACGGGGAGCTGGCTCGTGCGGTCCAGTCGGCCGGTGAGCGTGACGATGCCGTCGACCACGTGCACCTCGACCGCGTCCGCGGGGGCGCCCAGGACGCCCGAGAGGACGTCGTCCTCGACCCGGTGCCGGATCTCCGCGTCCGGCCGCAGGAACAGGCGCAGCAGGTCGCGGCGGGTGACGATGCCGACCAGGCGGTCCTCCACGTCCACGACGGGCAGCCGCTCCACTCCGCGGCGCGTCATCAGCCGCGCCGCGTCGGCCGCCGGCTCGTCGGCGTGCACCGTGACGGCCGGGGCGGACATGAGCTCGCGCGCGGTGACGGGCGACGGTACGGCCGAGCCCTGACCGGCGGCGGGGTCCTCCGGCCCGGTGCCGGCGGGCCACCGCGGTCCGGAACCGTCGGGCCACTGCCGCGAACCGGTGGGGACGGCCCCCTCCGCCCCCGCCGCCCCCACCCGCGCCAGCAGGTCGGTCTGCGACACGATGCCCAGGACCCGGTCCTCCTCGTCGAGCACCGGGACGCCCGTGATGTCGTGCTGGGCCAAGACCTTCGCCACGTCCTTGACGGGGGTTTCCGGGGCGACGGAGACGACGTCGTCGGTCATCAGGTCCGCAACCTTGACGTGCTGCATGGGGCACCTCCCGCCGTGGCGCGCCCGTCTCCCGGGGCGCGCGGGTCAGGTGTCCACCGTCCACCACGGCCGTGGGGCGGGGGAGGGGCCGAACGGTCCCTCCGCGGGCCCGGACGGGCCACCGGACGGCGCCACCCGTCCCCACCCCCGGGCGGGCGCGGTCGGTCGGCCGCCTCGCCCGCGACGACCCCACGGGCCCCGTCGGTCCCAGGGGCCCTGTCGATCCCATGGGCCCCGTCGGTCCCAGGCGCCCCGTCGATCCCATGGGCCCCGTCGGTCCCGGGACGGCCGCGGGCGCAACCTAGACGTGCGGACCACCGCCGTCCTTGCCGTTCCGGGCGTTCTGCTCGTGTTCGTGGACCTGTGCCGCGATGACCGCCGCCTGGACGCGCCGCTCCACACCCAGCTTGCCCAGCAGCCTCGAGATGTGGTTCTTGACGGTCTTCTCGGACAGGTAGAGCTTCTTGGCGATCTGCTGGTTGGTGAGGCCGGCGCCGATCAGCTCCAGGACCGACCGCTCCCGTTCCGAGAGCCCGGCCAGGCGGGCGTCCTCGGGCGGCTTCGACGCCTCCGGGTCGCGCAGCGAGCGCATCAGGCGCGCGGTGGTGGCGGGGTCGAGCATGGACTGGCCGGTGGCGACCGTCCGTACGGCGGCGACCAGGTCGGAGCCCTTGATCTGCTTGAGGACGTACCCGGCGGCCCCGGCCATGATGGCGTCCAGCAGGGCGTCCTCGTCGTCGAAGGACGTCAGCATGAGGCAGGCGAGGTCCGGCATGCGCGAGCGCAGCTCGCGGCAGACGGTGATGCCGTCGCCGTCGGGCAGTCGTACGTCCAGCACGGCCACGTCGGGCCGCAGCGCCGGGCCGCGGGCCAGGGCCTGCGCGGCGGTCGCGGCCTCGCCCACGACGACGATGTCCGGTTGGCCCTCCAGGAGGTCGCGCAGGCCGCGGCGGACCACCTCGTGGTCGTCGAGGAGGAACACCCTGGTCGGCGCCTCGGCCGAGGCCTGCGCTGCGTCGGACATGGTCACCCCCGACCCGGTTCGTGACGTACGCGCCCCGACGCGCCGTACGCCCACTCCTACCGGGATTGTCCCAGCAGCCGGCCCCACGCACCCGACGGCGGCGGCCGTTCGTCGGCAGCGGGCCCGGGGACCCGCCGGCGGTGGCCGTGGCCGTGGCGGTGGCCGGGGCCGTGGCGGTGGCGACGGCGCGGGCGGCGCGAGGTCCGTCCGGGCCCGTCCGGTCTCACGCGGCGGCCGTGGCGGCCCCGTCCAGCTCCATCCGTACGTCCACGACGCCCTCGACGGCGCCGACCGCCCGCGCCAGCAGGGGCACCAGCGCGCGCCCCGGCAGGGGGCCGCGCAGGGTGACCACGCCGTCCCGCACGGCCACCTCCAGGGCCCCGCCGGGAACGAGCTCGTCCAGCACCAGGCCGCGCACCTCCTCCGCGAGCTCCTCGTCGGGCCGCAGGAACACCTTCAGCAGGTCGCTGCGGCTGACCACGCCCTCGAGCATGCCGACCTCGTCCACCACGGGCAGCCGCTTGACGTGCTTGCGGGCCATGATCCTGGCCGCCTCCGCGAGGGTGGCCGCCGGACGCACGGTGACCGCAGGGCTCGACATGAGGTCCGCGGCCAGCACCGCGTCCGCCTTCGAGGCCTCCTCCACCTGGTCGGGCAGGACGGGCTCCTCCCGCCGGAACTCCTCCTTCGGCAGCAGGTCCGCCTCCGAGACCACGCCGACGACGCGGCCCTCGCCCTCCAGGACGGGCACCGCGCTGACCTTCCACTCGTGCATGATCTCGACGATCTCCTTGTACGACGCCTCCCGGCCGATGGCGACCGCGGTGTGCGTCATGACGTCGCTGACGGTGTAGGGCGCTGCGGACATGACCGGCTCCTTCGCGGTACTACGGGTCACAGCAGGCTGCCGGGGGACGGGGTGCTCATGGCGGCCTCCTGGTCGGGTCCGCCTCCAGTCTGGGCGGCGCGACCGGCGTCCGCGTGGGTCGTGCGGCCCCGACAGGGGCCCGACCGGCCCATGCCCGGGAGCCCGCCCACCTCCGCCGACCCGGGAGGCGAGCCGTGTACGGGAACGGGCACGACAGGGGCGGGTGGGGGTGCTTCGCCACCTCGGGCCGGATCAGCGGTACTCGCAGAGGTAGGCGGTCTCGACCGCCACCGTGAGCCGGAACGTGCTGTTGCCCGGGACGTCGAAGTGGCCGCCGGCGGCGAACGTCTCCCAGGCGTCGGTGCCGGGGAGCTGCACGGTCAGGGCGCCGCTGACCACGCGCATGGTCTCGGGGGCGGACGTCCCGAACTCGTACTCCCCGGGAGCCATGACGCCGATGGTCGCCGGCCCCTCCTCCTGGGTGAAGGCGATCGACTTGACCGAACCGTCGAAGTACTCGTTGACCTCGAACACGAGGGTCCTCCCGGGCGTGAGCGGAGATGGGCGGCCGGCGCGTCGCGTGCGCCTCCGGCGGGGCGCAAGGCTACCGGAGACGACCGTTCCGGTTCCGGCGCGGCGATGAGTCCGCGGCCTCCCGGAGGTCTATCTCTTTGACGGAGAGAACCGACTCATCGGGAGTACGCCATGGGGCTCATCCACATCGAGATGTTCGCGACCCTCGACCTCGTCGGGCAGGCGCCCGGCGGCCCGGACGAGGACCCGGTGGGGTTCCCGTTCGGCGGCTGGCAGGCGCCGCTGCTGGACGAGGTCGCCGGGGCGCAGGTCGGCGCCGCGTACGAGGGCACGGACGCCCTCCTGCTCGGCCGGCGGACGTACGACATCTTCGCCGCCTACTGGCCCCACCAGGAGGGCGGCGAGGACAACGAGATCGCCACGCTCTTCAACAGCGTCCCGAAGTACGTCGCCTCGCGCGGCGAGCCCGACCTGTCGTGGGCCGGGTCCACGCAGCTCGGACCGGACCTGGCCGGCGCGGTGCGGGAGATCCGTGACCGGCACGAGCACGTCAAGGTCGTCGGGAGCCTGAACCTCGTGCAGACCCTCCTGCGCGAGAAGCTCTTCGACCGTCTCGACCTCTGGCTGCACCCGATCGTGCTCGGCGTCGGCAAGAAGGTGTTCGACGACGGCGCAGTGCCCACCAACGTCACGCTCCTCGCACCCCCGGTGGCCAGCCCGAAGGGCACCGTGTACCTGCGCTACGGGCTCGCAGACGGCACGCCCGCCACGGGGGACATGAGCGCACCCGACCGCGGTCTCGGAGGCGACGCCTGATGGCTGAAGCCTGATGGCTGAAGCCTGACGGCTGACGGCTGACGGGTACGTCGGTCGTCAGCCGCGCGGTGCTGCGCGGAGCCCGGTGCGCGGTGCGCGGTGCTGCGACGGTGACCGGCCCCCACCACTCGCACCGCCGGGCGGCGTCGGCGCACGCTGCGCCGTGTGCGCCGTGCGCACGGGTTCGGGCAGGATGCGGTCATGGCGGAACGGGAGAGCGCGGCACCGGAGGAGTACGACGTGACGTCCGAGGAGGGCGCCCCCGCGGGGTGGCCGGTCAGGGTTCTACGGGCCGTCGACCGGAGCGCCGTCCCCTGGAAGAACGGCGGCGGCGTGACCCGGGAGATCGCGGCGTGGCCCGAGGGGGCGGGCATGGACGACTTCGTCTGGCGGGTCAGCCTCGCCGACGTGGCCGCCGACGGACCGTACTCGGTCTTCCCCGCCGTGGACCGTACGCTCACCGTCGTCGAGGGGAACGGCATCGAGCTCACGGTGGGCGGCGTCCGCCACCGGCTGGCGGAGCGCTACGCGCCGCGGGACTTCCCGGGTGACGTCCCCACGGACTGCCGCCTCCTGGACGGTCCGGTCGTGAACTTCAACGTGATGCACCGCCGGGGCGGCGCGCCCGCCGACACGGCGGTCGTCCGCGGCACCTCGTCCCTCTCCACCGGGTCGCAGGAGATCCTGCTCGTCGTCGTCCTGGCGGGCCGGGCGGAGCTCGACACCGGGGGCCGGACCCTCGTCCTCGCCCACCACGACGCCGCCCTGCTCGGCGCGTCCGCCGCCGGTACCCTGCGCAGCCCGGGCACCACGGCCGTGGTGCGCCTGCCGATCGGCGGCCCGGACCGGTCCCCGGGGGCCGGCGCGGTCTGAAGGGGTGCCGCGCACCGCGAGGGCGCCGTCCGGCGGCGCATGCCCCGCTCCGGCCGGGGCCTCAGTCGGCCAGCTTCTCCCGCAGCTTCTCCAGGAGCCGTTGCTTGACCTCCTTCTTGACCGCCGCGCTGTCCGTGCCGCTGACATCACCGCACGTGACGGTCGTGGTGCCCTCATCGGCGACGAATTCGGCGATCTCCCCCGGGTCGAGTCTGACGATCTGCTGCGGGTCGTCCGCGGTCGCCCCCAGGGCGGTCGCCGGCAGCGAGACACCGGCGCCCAACAGCACCAAAGACGACACGGCGAGGACGGTGCGACGCATCCGGAAGGGCTTGGACATGGCACTTCTCCATTCGTGGTAAGGGCTGCCCGGGGTTCTCCTCAAAGAGATCACGTGCGCGAACGCCGCGTCACGCCACGGAACCGCGGGACTTGACACGGAAAGCCCGGCCTGTTGCGCCGGCCGGCACGCCGGGCACCCCGCCCGCCCGACGGGACCGCGGGGACCCCGCCCGCCCGACGGAACCGGCGAGGACTCCGCCGTCCGGCCCATCAAGGGCAGGGGCCACGACGCCGAAGAGGATCAAGCGGAGTCGTCCGACCCCCGCGTTCCGGTACGCCTCCGCGCCCCACGCCGTCCCGATGGCGGCGGTCCCCCACCCCGGCCCCCGAGGCTCGGAGGAGATCCCGCATGCGCGCCTTCCTGCCCTCGACCGCCGCCGTCACCGCCGCGTTCCTGCTCTGCACGCTCACCGGCGCGACCCCTGCCGCGGCGGACCGGAGCCCCGACGGCGCAGCGCTGACCAAGGTCTCCCACGGCGATCCGTACGCGCACTGCACCATCGGCGCGAGGTCCCCCGACAGCGTCGTCTACCCGGGCACCGAGGTCGAGCCGTACGTCTCCGTCGACCCGCGCGACCCCGAGCGCGTCGTCACCGCGTTCCAGCAGGACCGCTGGAACGACGGCGGCGCCCGCGGCCTGGTGGCCTCCTGGACCACGGACGGCCGCACCTTCCGTCGAAGCACGCTGCCGTTCAGCCTGTGCGCCCCGGGCGGCGCGGACTTCGAACGGGCCACCGACCCCTGGGTGAGCACCGGACCCGACGGCACCGTCTACGCCGGCGGGGAGGGTGTCGACTTCGTGAAGAGCACGCGCAGCGGCCTCCTCGCCGCCACGTCCCGCGACGGCGGCCGCACCTGGCAGCACCTCACCACCACGCACGTCGACGAGCAGCCGTTCTTCAACGACAAGCCCTCGCTCACCGCCGACCCGGTCCGGAAGGGCACCGCCTACCAGGTCTGGAACCGCCTCGACAGCGCCCCGCCCGGCCCCGGCTCCCTCGACGGCCCCGGCTACATCTCCCTCACCCGCGACGGCGGCCGCACCTGGAGCGGGGCCCGGGAGTTCGTCGACACCAGCACCGTGCCCAACACCCAGACCATCGGCCACCTGATCGTCGTGGACCGGCGCACCGGCACCCTGTACGACTTCTTCGACCAGATCACGTACGCCGACGACCTGACCGCCGTCGTCGAAGCCCACTACGCGGTCGTCACCTCCACCGACGCCGGCGAGACCTGGAGCACCCCGGTCACCGTGGCCCGGGACACCTCGGTGCCGGAGGTCGACCCGAACGACCCCACCAAGCTGCTGCGCGCCGCGTCCACCCTGCCCAGCCCGGCCGTCGACCCGAGGACGGGCACGCTGTACATGGCGTACGAGGGCTCGGACTTCTCCGCCGGCAGCTTCGACGCCGTCCAGCTGGTGCGCTCCACCGACGGCGGACGCACCTGGGGCTCCCCCGAGCTGATCAGCCCCGAAGGCGTGCCGGCCTTCTCCCCGTCCATCGCGGTCGACGAACGTGGCACGGTCGCCCTCACCTACTACGACCTGCGCTTCCTCCAGCCGGGCGACACCACCACCCTGCCCACCGCCTACCAGCTGGCCACGCTGCCGCACGGAAACCTGCGGCGCCGTACCGAACGGCGGATCTCACGGGTCTTCGACTGGCTGCAGGCGCCGTTCGCCGGGGGTTACTTCCTCGGCGACTACCAGGGGCTGGCGGCGGACGGCAGGGGCGTCCGGGCCGTGCTGACCCAGACCCACTCCGGCGCACCGCAGAACCGTACGGACGTGTACACCGCCGCTCTCCCCACCCGGTGACCGGCCCGACAGACCTGGAGATCCACGCGTGGCGACACTGCTGGTCCGCACCGATTTCGACCACCCGGAGGCCTGGGAGACGCTGTGCCATACCCTCGAGACGCCCACGGCCGACGGCGTCCACGCCGACGTCGTGACCGTCGACGACCCCGCTTACCGCGGCCTGACGCCCGAGCAGGTCCTCGACCGGGCACCCGACGCCTCCGGGGTCCGACTGGTGGCCGTCGCCGACACCGCCGCCCTCAGCACCGCCGAACTGCCGCTCCTGACGATCGACGTCGCCGCGGAACCGCCCCGTAGCCTGCGGGTCGTCGCCGCGGAGCTCTGGTCGATCGACAACAACCTCTCCCTGGCCGCCATGGACTACGAGGAGTTCGCCGACGCGGCCGACGAGAGCGGCGTCTTCCGGGGCTTCCGGGGCTTCTGACCGACCCTCACCGCACCGTAGGGTTCCGACCCGTCCCGTCCGTCGATGCCGCCGGAACAGGAGCACGCCGATGCGCCTCTACGCCCAGACCCGAGCACGCCTGTGCCGGCAGGTGCTGGCCGATGTGACGGCCGTTGTCCTGGTGGCGCTCGCGGTGTGGTTCGCGCTGGCCGTGCACGACGCGATCATGCTGCTGGCGGAGCCGGGGAAGAAGGTGGAGGACGCGGGCGGAAGCCTCGCCTCCGGCCTCGGCGACGCGGGGGACGCCGCCTCGGACGTACCGTTCGTCGGGGACGTCCTGAAGAAGCCGCTGCAGGCCGCCGCCGAGGCCAGCGACGGGCTCTCGGCCGCCGGGCAGTCACTGCAGGACCTGGTCGGCCGGGTCGCCGACCTGACCACGTTCGCCCTGATCTTCTTCTCCGTGGCGTTCGTGCTGGTGCTCTGGCTTCCCCCGCGCGTGCGCTGGATCCGTCGCACCGCCCGGATCCGCAGCCTGCTCGACGCCCCCGGCGGGGCCGACCTGCTGGCGCTGCGGGCGCTGACCGGGCCGGTGAAGGACCTGGCCGGGATCCCGGTGCCGCCTGGGGGACTCGCCGACGCGTGGCGGCGGGGCGACGAGCAGGCCATCGACGACCTCTCCCGGGCGGCCCTCGGGCGGGCCGGCCTGACCGCCTGAGCCCTCCGCGCGGTTCAGCCGGGAGCAGGAGCGGCTGCCGGCCCCCGCCCCGGCCCGGCCGGCGCCAGGACGGCGGACGCGAGGTGTTCGCGGAACCAGCGGTGACCCGGGTCCGCCGCGTTCCGCGGGTGCCAGGCCATCCCGAGGTCCAGGGGCTCCAGGTCCAGGGGGACCGGGAACGTCCGCAGGCCCATGGCCGAGATGGTACCGGGGAGCCAGTCGGCCAGGCTGAGCGCGACGAGGTCGGTGTCCCGGGCGAGCATCATCGCGCTCGTGTGGCTGGGCACGACGACCGCGGTTCGACGGCGCAGTCCGAGTTCGGCGAGGGCGCTGTCGATGGGCCCCAGGCGCTTGCCGAGGCGGGAGATGCCGATGTGGTCGGCGGCGGCGAACCGCCGGGCGTCGATCCGCCCGTCGAAGAGGGGATGCCCGCTGCGGGCGATGCCGACCAGCGGCATCCGGGCGAGCTGCCGCGTCCGGATCTCGGGGTCCAGGTGTCCGAGGACGCCCAGTTCGACGTCCACCCAGCCCTGCCGCAGCCCGGGACCGCCCTCCATCGCCTCCGGCAGGAAGACGACGTCCACCTGAGGGGCCTCCGCGTGGATCCGCTCCACCAGGCTTCCGGCCACGCCCGCCAGGAGCAGGTCCGTGGCCTGCACGGTGAAGGTGCGCCGCAGGTGTGCGGCGTCGAACCCGGCACCGGGCCGCAGCACGTTGTCGCAGCTGCGCAGCAACGCGCCCACCTCCTCCCGGAGTTCCACGGCGCGCGGGGTCGGGACCAGCCCCTGTCCGGCTCGGACCAGCAGCGGATCGCCGACCGCGCGCCGGAGCCGGGCCAGGGTGCGGCTGACCGCCGCGGGCGAGGTGCCGAGGCGCGCCGCGGCGCGGGTCACGCTGTTCTCGTGGAGCAGGGCGTCCAGGACCCGCAGTAGGTTGAGGTCCATCAATGAGCCTCCTGAGCTGGGTTCTTGCGTGTACGGCAATGATTGGTTGCCCATCTTTGCATTGCTGTCGCGGGCGCCGGCGCCGGAGAGTGGAGACGCCCGCGAAGACGCGCGGCACTCCCGCTTCGCCCCGTTCTAGGAGCCGCTGTGCAGCAGTCCCCCCGTACCGGTCGAGAGGGCGACGTACTCGCCGTCGTCAGCCAGAGCGGACCGACGGTCTCGTTCTTCGACGCCGCCTCCGACCGGCACCTCGGCGCGGTACAGGTCCCCGCCGAGCCGCACGAGTTGTGCTACGACCCCACACAGCGACTGCTGTGGTGCACCCTGACCTACCACTCGGGCTACTACCACGCGAACGGCGGCCGGCGAACCGAGCTGGCGGTCATCGATCCCGACAGCCGCCGCATCGTCGAGGTCGTCGACCTCGCCCCGGAACACGGACCCCACGGGCTGGCGCTGGACACGGCGCGCGGGCGGCTCTACGTGAGCGTGGAGGCCGGGCAGGACCGGCCCGGCGGTGTCGTGGTGGTCGACACGGCGACCCGCCGGCCCCTGGGCCGGATCGACACGGACGCGCCCGGCCCGCACTGGTTCGCGATCGACCCCGCCGGGCGGACGGGTTACGCCACCAACAAGGAAGCGCCGTTCGTGTCCGTCGTGGACCTCGAACGGGGCGTCCTCACCGCGAAGGTCGACGTCCCGGGCAGCGAGGGGCTCGCCGTGTCCGCCGACGGCGCCCACGCCTTCGTCGCCGCGCCGTACGGCAACTTCTCCGCCGGCGCCGAGGGGCGGCCGGCCACCGGAATCCGCGTGGTCGACCCCCGGGCGGCGTCCGTCGTCGACACCCTGCCCACGGAGGACGTCGTCCTGCCGGTGCACCTCACCTCGACGGGCAGGCTCCTCGCGGGCGAGCTGCGCATGACGGCCGACCCGGGGGCGCAGCTCGGACGCCACGCGCCGGGCCGCCTCACCGTGTTCTGCGCCGACACCCGCAAGCAGGTGGGCCAGGTCGAGGTCGGACTCTTCCCGCTGACCATCACCTCCTCCCCTGACGGCCGGCTCGGCTACGTGTCCTGCGTCGTCTCCTCGACCGTCGACGTCGTCGACCTGGAAACGCTGGAGCGTCTGGCCCGGCTGGACATCGCCAAGCTCGGCGAGCCCGGCGCCCACGGCCTGGCCTACGTCCCGCGCCCCGCCTGACCGCCCTCACCGGACGGGGCACGGCGGCCCCCGAGCCGGACGGCCCTGCACGGTCTTCCCGAACCCGACCCGGCGCCCCTCGTGCGGCTCGCAGCCGCTCTGCGAGGACGTCGACCGGGGCGCCACGACGGGTGATCCTGGGCGGCTCCGTGCGGCTCCCCGGCGAGGTCGTGGCCCCCGCGGGCCCCTGTGCTGGCACGGTGGGGACGTGTTGATCCGACGGCGTCAGGGGGATCCGGGATGACGAGCGAGGGACCCATGGCGTTCGGCACCGGTCGGGACCTCTTCGACATCCCCGACCACGTCGCCTACTTCAACACCGCGTCCCTCGCACCCACCCTGCGGGCCGCCCGCGACGCCGGCGACGCGGCCCTGCGCAAGCGCGCCCAGCCGTGGCGCATCCGCACCGCCGACTGGTTCGACGGGGCGGAGGAGCGCAGGGCCCTCTTCGCCGGGCTCATCGGGGCGACCGCCGACGACATCGCCCTGGTCCCGGCGACCAGCTACGGCCTCGCGGTCGCCGCCGCCAATCTCACCGCGCCCGCCGGAAGCCGCGTCCTGGTCCTCGACGGCGAGTACCCCTCCGGCATCTACACGTGGTGGCGGTTCGCCGAACGGACCGGGGCCTCCCTCCTCACCGTCCGGCGGGACGGCGGCCGGACGTGGACCGAGGCGGTCCTCGGAGCCCTGGACGAGACCGTGGCCGTGGTCTCGGTACCGCAGGTCCACTGGACCGACGGGGCCCTGCTGGATCTGGAACCGGTCGCCCGGGCCGCCCGCGCGGCCGGGGCCGCGTTGGTCGTCGACGCGAGCCAGTCGGCCGGGGCCGTGCCGCTCGACACGGGCGCGCTCCGCCCCGACTTCGTCGTGAGCGTCGGCTACAAGTGGCTCCTGGGACCCTTCGGGCTCGGCTATCTCTACGTCGCTCCCGAGCACCAGCAGGGGCGGCCGCTGGAGGAGAACTGGATCCTGCGCGAGGGCTCCGAGGACTTCGCCCGACTGGTGGACTACCGCGCGGACTACCAGCCCGGCGCCCGGCGCTTCGACGCGGGCGGACGGACCGCGTTCGAACTCACCCCGATGGCCACCGCCGCCCTGCGGCAGCTGTCGGCCTGGACGGTTCCCGCCGTCGCCGACGCCCTGTCGGTCGTCACCGCCCTCGTCGCCGCCGAGGCCCGCGAACGGGCGCTGCCCACGCCCGTCCCGCGCGGACCGCACATGCTGGGCATCACGGTCCCCGAAGACCTGCGGGGGCGCGTGGTGGCGGAGCTGGCGGAGGCGGACGTGTTCGTCGGGGCCCGCGGCACGTCCCTCCGCATCAGCCCTCACCTCCACACCACCCGCCAGGACGTCGAGCGACTCTTCGACGTCCTCGACAGCGCCCTCGCACAGCCCCACGGTTGAGCTTGTCGTTTATGGTTCGCCGTCGAACGAGGGTCGAACTTGCTCGATGTTTTCCCAGTTCACGAGCGGTGTGAGGCGCCGCGGGCCGATCCTGTGCTGAGCCAGCGCAGTATGGAGGCCGGGATCGTGGGACTGGTCGAGCATGAAGTTGGACGAGGCGCGTTGACGGTGGTGGAGTTCCGCGCGGAGCTGTACGCGTGTCTAACCGCCCGGAGCGACGCTCTGTTCGAGTTGTCCGACGCGTTGCTGTGTACCGACGGTCCGGTCCGCACTCTCGTGGACTTGGCGCTCGCGCCCGAGCATCGGCGCGGGCACGGGGCCTTGTACTCCGGGATCAACCACGGTCGGATCGACGTCGCCCGGCTGCGGCGAGCGCTGACCGGTGTCCCGCTTCCGCGAGCCGGTGACGGTCGGCTGGTGCTGGCGGTGGACGTCTCGCCGTGGTTGCGGCCGGACGCCGACACCTCCTCGGACCGCTCCTTCTGCCATACCTTCGGCCGCGGCCTGGGCAAGCATCAGAGGGTGCCCGGCTGGCCGTACTCGATCGTCGCCGCCCTGGAGACCGGCCGCACCTCGTGGACAGCACTGCTGGACGCGATTCGCTTGGGACCCGGCGCTGACTGGGCTGCGATCACCGCCGATCAAGTCCGAGAGGTCGTACAACGTCTCGTGGACGCCGACCAGTGGCGGGAGGGGGACCTGGACCGGGTCATGCGCAAGCCCGTGCCGGGCGAGTTCGTCTTCGGCGACCCGGCCACATGGAGCGAGACGACCGCGGTCACCGTCACCAACACCGGCCGGTACGGGACGGCCACCGCACAGGCGTGGGACCGGCTCCACCCTCGCCTGACCCGCCGGGCAGCCTGGCTCGACCACGAGGGACCGTTGCCCATCATCGAGGGCACCGTGATCCACCTGGCGGTCGAGAAGCTGCCCAGCGGCGGGGTGAACAAGCCCGTCTGGCTGTGGTGGTGGGCACCGGAGCCGGCCCTGCCGACGTCGACCGGTGCTGGCAGGCCTTCTTGCGCCGCTTCGACGTGGAACACACCTTTCGCCGTCTCAAGCAGACTCTCGGCTGGACAGGCCGAAGCTGCGGGACTCTGCGGCGGCCGACCGCTGGACCTGGCTCGTCCTGGCCGCACACGCCCAGCTCCGCCTCGCCCGCCCGCTCGCGCGGGACCTCCGCCGACCATGGGAGCGGCCGGCCGAACCGAACAGACTCACCCCAGCTCGAGTCCGGCGGGGGTTCAGGAACCTCCGTGCGAAGACAGGCACGCCAGCCGGTGCACCAAAGCCCACCAGGCCCGGCCCCGGCCGCCCGCTCGGCTCGAAGAATCGACAGGTGGCCACCCGCTACGACGTCGGCCGCGTCCTCGCCACCGGCGAGTCTTACACCCGACCCGCCCACCACAAGGTCGGCACCAAACCGCGACGAATAAGCCCCACCCCACGCGGTGAGCCTCAGGGATGACGATGATGATGTCCCCATGACACTGGGGCCATCGAGCGGTGACGCTGTCGAAGCAGGTTGGGAGAAGGTCCGCGCTGACGGACGCGTGCGCCCGGAGCTGCTGGAAGCCGCTTACGCCGAACCGCGCCTGCGGCAGCTGTTCCCCTGGACCGGCATGGGCGAGCTGCACTTCAGCCGCTGCACCGAACAACGGTGGACGTGGGACATCCCCTACATCCAGCCTGCTGCCGGAGGCAGCTACTGGGTATCAGGTCCTCTCCGCTCTCAGGACGTGGGGCCTGCGGAGACGGTCTCGCAAGCCATCGCCATGGTTTTGGAGCGCCTTCCCGTCGGCTGCGGGCCGGCCTTCTTCGGCACTCCAGAGGAACTCGCGGTCCACGAGGCGATGCAGGAGCCACTCGACGGTTAAACGACAAGTTGAGTGCCTGTTTGTGAACCCAGAAGGAATGCTTCCCCTTCGCCGGGGGCGAGGCATAGGCTGGTGCGGCACATAGGTGGCGGCCGCCTGGCAGTGAACGGGGGCGGCCTGACGCGTACTCAGGACCGTATGGACGTCTCGCTCGCTTATCCGGCGAGAGCGAGGTTGTGCAGGCGGGCGATGCCGCGCATGGCGTGGTGGACTCCATCGCCTTTGAGGCGGCAGTCGCGGAGGATCTTCCAGGTCTTCATGCGGGCGAAGGTGTGCTCGACGCGGGCCCGGACCTGCTTGTGGCACTTGTTGTGTGCCTGCTTCCATTCGGGTAGTTCCTCGCCCTTGCGACGGCGGTGAGGCATCACGAGGCCAGTGCCCGGGTGGCCGCCGTCGCCGATCGTCATGGTGTTGCCGACGACGGCGGCCTTGGCCCCGGTCTCCTCCCAGGCTTTGCAGTCATTGCGGTTGCCGGGAAGCGGTCGGCCGACCACGACGACGGGCAATCCCTTCCCGCCTCAGCGGAACTCGTGGACCACCTGGATCTCGCCGACGATGTGGGCGTTGAAGTCGTCCAGCTCCTCAGCCGGAACCCAGAGCTCGAGGATCGTCTGCCCGCCGGCCTGCTGGACGGGATACCGGCTCAAGAACTCCGACTCGACCTCAAAACGAGTGACGAAGCCGGCGCCGTCGTGCTTCACGTTCCAGTCCCGCGCGATCCTGATCGCATAGTCCTCGTTCAGGACCGGGTAGAAAATCGGCTGCTCAGGCAGCCGGGGCGGCCACGCACGGTAGTTCAGCTGCCGAACAAGATCCAGCTCCTTGGGGCCGGCGGGGCGCCACAGGGTCGTCGTTGCTTGCTGGCTGGTCATGTGCATCTCTGAACACTAGGCCGCTGGTCTGGCGGGTCGAGAGACCGGACGATACCGGAACCGCGAACTCAGTAGCTACGCAGTTTCCGCAGCGTGGGCAGCTCCGTGACCAGCAGATACGGGACAGCCCTTAAACGCGCGAAACGGTTCGAAAGCGTAGATCATGGCTAAGGGCTGTCCCGCAAAGATCTTGGCTGCGGGTGCGGAGCGGTCTGAAGAGCTGGTGGGGTGCTCAGCTGGTGGTTCGTGAGGTGCTCAGGGACCGGGCGAAGCCGGCGAGCGTGTGGAAGTCGTTCTCCCGGAGGCCGATCCGTGGGTTGACGTGGTGCAGGAGCCCGGTTCCCTGGTGGTGGGCGGTCACGTACGTCTGGTCCAGCTCGCTCTGTTCGTCGTCCACCCAGGCGAAAGGACGGCCGTCTGCGTAGTCCACCAGCGGTCCGGTTTTCCAGTGGACTCCATCGGGGCGTTCTTGAAGTAGGACGTCGCCGAAGTCGACGAAGGGAAGTTCCGGAAGGCCGAGGACCGGTGCGATCCACCGGTTGGCGTCGTCCATCCATGTGGTGGCCCAGCACAGCTCGAAACCGAGCTGGAGCAGGTTTCGCCCGTGCTCTGGGTTGAGCCAGACCCGCAGGGGGCGCCGTCGGGACGAGAGGCCCCTGTCGTCCCCATGGGCGTCGTTCCTGGGAACTCGGATTGTGGTGTAGCCGTCGGGACGTCTCTCCGGCTTGGCTGCGTAAGGGTTGAGTGGCCCGTCCACGTCGAGGAACAGCAGCGGTCGGTTCACGGTTTCCCCCGGTCTTACTCACTGTGGACTGCCCCGGTCAGCGTAGCTGCGGGATTGTCACGGCATGGAGCCAGCTCGGGTGATGATCATGAAGTGGCGAGTGTGATCACGGCGTCGGAGCCGTCCTGGATAGCCCCGTTCGCGGGACTGAGCCCGCGCTGCTTCGGCAAGCTGCTGACCATGCTGCGTCGGGATGGAGCAGATGTGGTCCACCAGGCAGCGACAGTGTGGCGGATACCCAGTCGCTTCATCTCGCCGCCCGGGCGGTGCCAGACACCTACCGCGACAGCTACACGGCCTACCGCACATACGGGGTAGGCGATGTCGTCTGGAACACCGGATTCACGCCTGGCGGCTCGCCGGCGTAGGCAGAGTCGGCCCAGACGATGGTGATTCAGGGTGCATGAGGCGGAGGCGGAGGAGGACTTCCTTCGCGGCGTCACGGTCGGTCATATCGGCGGGCGTCACCATGACCAGCAACGGGAGCCCTCGGGTGTCCACTACGAGGTGGCGCTTCCTGCCACTGATCTTTTTCGCGGCGTCGTAGCCGCGTGAGTCCTTGCCGACGGTCTCAGCGGCCTTCACGCTCTGGGAATCGACGACCATGGCGACGGCACGAGGCCCGTTGCCCATGTCGCGGCGGATCCGGCCGCGTAGGTGATCGCGGATATGCCCGACGACGCCAGCCGCGGTCCAGCGGGCCATGAAACCCCAGACCGTGCGCCATGGAGGGTAGTCGGAGGGCAGGGCCCTCCACTTGCAGCCTGTGTTCCCCCCGCCCGAGGGGCACCCTGGGCGACCACGAGGACCCCCGCCCGGCGGTAGCGGCCGGTCCGGCGCCCCGCCCGGTGGGGGAGCGGGCCCCGTCCAGGTCACCCCCGGCTGGGCGCGGCGCACGCCCGCGCGGCGTCGAGTTCGTCCGACCAGGCGGGCCCGGGGAAGGCGCTCCCGTACAACCGGGCGCAGCTGCGCTGGTGCTCGGCGTACGCGGCGCGCAGCCGGGCGGCGTAGTGCGCGCACAGCGCGCGCGGCGGGGCGCTTCCCCGTGCGGCCGCGTCGACGACGGCCGCGGCCAGGATGCCGGTACGCAGGGCCTGCGCGGTCCCGGTGCCGCTGAGCGGGTCGTACCGGATGGCTCCGGCCCCCACGAGCAGCCGGCCCGGGGCGTCCCCGGCGGGCGCCGTGGCGGGGGACGGGTGCAGCAGCGGGGCGGCCGGGATGGCGGTGGCGGACCGGGGCGGGCGGCGCAGGAGCGCACCCAGGCCGGTCTCGGCGGCCAGGCGGGCCAGCAGGGCGACGGGGTCCCCGGCCGGACCGGGCACCATCGCCTGGACGAGCGCGGCGCCGCACCCGAGCGGGGTGAGGTGCGCCCAGCCCCCCTCGGCGGTGCCGAGGACCGCGGTGCGCTCGTCGGCGCCGACGCGCAGCGGCGCCGTCCCTGCCAGCAACCTGCGCCGCCCGGCGACCCGTTCGGGCTCCGGGGTGACCTCCGCGGCGGGGGACCGGACCGGGGGCGGAACGGCCGGCTCGACGGGTGCCCCGGCAGGCTCCCCGCCGGTCGGCGTGCGGCTCGGTCCCCACGGCGAGGAGCGCGCCGGCGGCCGGTCCGCGCGGGCGGTCACCACCCAGCAGGGCGGGCCCTCCCACGGATCCGCCGCGCCCGGGTCCGTGTCGTGCTCCGCCAGCCGCTCGCGCATGCGGAGGGCCAGTTCGACCCCGTCCACCACCCGGCCCGGCTGCGCGAACCGGGCCGGCGGCCCGTCGCCCCAGCGCACCTGGCGGTGCGTCACCTCCCAGGTGCCGTCGAGGAGTCCCGGACCCCACAGGGAGTCCAGCAGTTCCAGGGCCGGCCCGGTGAGCAGCAGCGGCCGGGACCCCGCAGTACCCGGGCCCGTCCTGCCCTGCCCTGCCGTTCCCGGCGTGCCCGCACCGGCCGCCACCGCCCCCGCCGCGCCGGGCCCGGGCGGTGGCAGGCGGATCCGGTGCCCGCGCCCGGCCAGCAGCCGGGCGCAGGTCAGCTCGGCCAGTCCGCCCCCGCCGATCTCGACGGGCCGGCTCACGCCTGAAGGTCCAGCACGTCCAACAGGGCCGCGGTCTCGATCTGCTGACTGTTCGCCATGTCCCGCAGGTCCCCGTCGAGTTCGCCGATGTCGCTCAGGGCCCGGATCGCCGCCACGGCCGCTTCCCTGGTTGCCTGGCCGTTGGCGAGTTCCGGCGGCAGCCCGCCCGCGTCCGGCCCGAAGGCCGGCGGCAGGGTGAAGCGGGGCGCGATGCCGCGGGAGGCGAGGAGGTGGTTGATCTCGTGGAGGTTCTCCATCGTGACCCGGGCCTGGCCGATGAGCAGACCACCGGCCTGGTCGCCGAGCGCGAAGGTGGCCCGGAGGGTGCCGAGCAGCGCCGCGTAGTACAGGTCGCTGAGGTCGAGCAGCAACCGGCCCAGCCGGTCCTGGGCGCCGGGCCGCCGCAGGGTCCGCAGGTACACGAGGGGATCGAGACCGGCCAAGTGCTGCTTCACCGCCGTGAAGCGGCGGAAGTGCTCCTCGCCCTCGTCGATGACGAGCTTGATCAGATGGGCCAGTCTGTCGGCCTCCGGGAACACGTCGGGCTGCTTGACGATGCTCCGGTGCAGCTGGACGTACATGCCGTCGAGCCCGGTCCCCACCTGCTGGCTGGGGGCCTCCACGTCGATGAACCACTGCAGTTGCGCGGGTGTCAGCGGGCGGAGTTCGAAGGGATGGACCGTGTCGCGCACGATCTCCGCCGCCCGCCCCACGACGGGCTTCTCGCCCAGGGTTCCGAGGGCCTCGTTGACCCAGCGCAGGTGCCGCATCTCGTCGACCGCGACCTCGAACACCTCGAAGGCCGCGGCGTGGATCCGCCGCATCAGCCGACTCGCCGTGTCCGGCAGCTCCCTGGGCGCGTTGAGCGTGTAGTGCGCGTACAGGTACTCCACGCTCAGGGCGTGCTCGACGGTCGCCAGTCCCTTGAGCCTGCTGATCACGGTCGCCCGGTCGAGCAGCGGGACGTCGGGCGGCGCCGGGTTGCCGATGCCGTCGTCCTCGCGGCCGTTGAGCACCACGGGCAGCACGCTCCAGTCGCTGATCATCCGGGCGTACCCGAACTCCAGCCGCCTGCGGGGACTGCCGAGGTCCCGCGCGTCCGTGTCGAGGTCCGGGACCGGTGTGCGGTCCGCGCGCAGGAAGTTCATCTGCGGGATGCTCTCGTCGGCGTTGCTGGCGACGTCGGGCTTCGACGCGGCCCAGTAGAAGCAACCGCAGTCGCGGAAGTCGTACTGCCACGGGGCGCACAGGCTGCGGGTGAGGTCTCCCGGCCCGTAGGCCTCCGGGTCGATGACCCCGTTCTCGTCCAGGTACCGGGCCCGGTCCGCGACCAGCACGGCCAGCTGGAACCGGCCGTCGGGCGCCCGGCGGACGAAGCTCTCACCGCGCATGCGCAGCGTGTTGAGGTTGCCGACCGCGGCGGCTCCGAGCGTGGCGACGGACGTCTGGCGCCCCAGCAGGAGGACGGCGATCCGGCCGGGCAGCAGGTCGTGCACCTGCCGCCAGACGTCCAGCCCGTCGCGTTCCCGGCAGTCGACCGGCTCCAGGTGGGCGTCGGTCTGGTCCACCCGGGTCCGCCCGCACAGGGCCCCGATGAAGACCTGGTTGTCGCCGGTCAGGTCCGCCGTGGTCAGCCCTTCGGCGGCGGCCACCCCGCCGGTGACCTCCAGCGCCCGCGAACCGTTGTAGCGGTGGAAGTCGAAGAGCATCCCCGGGAAGAAGGCCTTGTCCAGGTTGCGCTGGTCGAACTCGAGCCCTGGGAAGCAGTTGTCGACCCCGCTCTCCGGGCGGCTGTTGGCGGGGTTGCCGCGTACGACATGGTCGGCCCGGGCGGTGAGGTTGCGCGGGAGGATCTTCCCCGCGGGAGTCGGCAGGTCGGGCATGGAGGGGCTCCTTCAGGCCTTCAGACGGTGCTGGCACTGCTCGTGAGCGGGGACGCCGCGGACCGCTGCTCGAAGAACCCGGGCGCGGCCTGGCCGAGTTCGACGTAGGCACGGAGGCAGAAGGCCAGCCAGCCGCGGATGTAGTCGCAGCCGGGCCGGCCCCGGCGGCTGACCTCGTGGTAGCAGCCGCCGCCGCACAGGTAGCGGGCCCAGCAGGACCGGCAGGGCTCCTGCCGGTCCACGTGGCGCTCGGCCAGGTGCCGTTGCCGGGCGGTGGTGTCGGGTCCGGACGCGAGCGAGCCCATCGCGAAGGCGGGGTCGTCGACCAGCCGGTGGCAGGCGTACAGGCCCCCGTCCGCGGAGGCGCTGAGGTACCCCGCGCCGGCCCCGCACGGGTAGGGGCGGTGGGCCCCACGGTGCAGCTGCTCCATGGCGGTCTGGAAGTTGCCGAACGGGTAGGGGCGTCCGGCCGACAGCTCCGCGAGGGCCCGCTCGCCACAGGAGGTCATCTGGTCGAGGAAGCCGGCGAACGCCCCGGCGGTGATCTCGTACGCGGCGTCGGGGGCGCTCACCACGGCCCCGAAGCCGACCTCGTCGAAGCCCAGCGCGATGCCGTGCTCGAGGATGTCCAGCAGTCTGCCGGTGTGCGGGGTGACGCTGACGCGCGCGGAGAGGTGCCGGGGACGGCCGTGGCGGCCGAGGGTGTCGAGCCCGGCCCGCAGCCGGTCGTACGCGCTGGCCCCGCCCGGCGCCCTGCGCAGCGCGTCGTGGCCGGCGCGGTCCCCGTCCAGGCTGACCGTGACGGTGAACGGGTGCTCCGCGAACAGCGCGGCGTCGTCGGGCCGTACGGTCGTCAGGTTGGTGGTGAGGGAGAAGCGGACCCGGTGTCCGGTGGCGGTCCCGGCCCGGACGGCGTACCGGACCACCTCGTGCACCAGGTCGCGGGCGAGCAGCGGCTCGCCGCCCATGAAGCCCACGACGACGTCCGAGCCGGGAGCGGCCTCGGCGAGCAGCCGGTCCACCGCCTCGAACGCGGTGGACCGGGGCATCGCCCGGGCGGTGCCGCCGAACCGGCCCTCGTCGGCGTAGCAGTGACCGCAGCTCAGGTTGCAGGCCTGCATCACGTTGAGGGAGATCGAGGACAGCGGAGGGGGTGCGGCGGGAGAGCCGTCGATCCGCGGCGTCCCCCACAGCGGCAGGTCCAGCTCGCGGGCCATCCCGTCGAGGGTGCCCTCCGGGGCGGAGAGCCACTCCTCCAGCCGTACGGCCACGTCCTCGGGAAGGTCGTACAGGCGGCTGCCGTCGACGACGAAGAGGTGGGCCCCGTGCGCGCTCCGGAGGACCCGCACCTGGGACCCGGGCCCGTCCGGGAGCAGGCCCGTGGCCTGGGCCGGGAGGTCCGGGGGCCGGCGCCCGATCTGGAGCAGTACGGTCACGTGCCCGGCTCCGTCCGCTCGCGCAGGCCCTGGGCCCAGGCGTTCAGCAGGTCGTACTGCCGCCGGGTCAGGTGCAGCGGCCCGGCGTCGGCACCCCGCATCCCGATCGGCATGCGGCGGTCGGTGTAGCTGGGCGGGAGGTCCTCGGCGGGCGGCCGGACCACGCGATCGAGCAGGTCGGGCTGCTCACGCACCATGTCTTCCAGTGCCTCGAGCGCCACGAAGCGGCGGTGCCGCCGGCGGCCGCGGTCGGTGAGCGCGAGGATGACGCCGGTCAGCGGCTCGGGTACCGTCCACGCGACCCCGCCGTACACATCGAGGACGCGCTGGTTCTGCACGTCCACGTTCATGTTGCCCATCGTCTCGAGGATCCGTTCGAAGAGATCGCGGATCTCGAGCGCGGTCCGTCCCTCGTCGGCGATGTAGGCGGGATCGCTCACTTCGGCCCGCTTGACCCGGTCGGCGAGCCCGTCCGCGAGGGACACGAAGGGCCTGCGGTCCGGTGCGAAGTCCGGCGGGCTGGCGACGATGCGGGCGGTCGCGGTGAGGCCGCCCGGCAGGGTCACCGTGACCGTGCCGTCGCAGACGTCGTCGACCATGCCGAGGCTCGCCCGGATCTGCCGCTCCGCACCCGCGAAGAGGCCGGGGGGCGAGGTCCGCTCGTCGTCGCTGATGTCACTGAGCTGCCACGTGCACCAGGGCGCCTCCGGATTGAGGACCAGCCGCTCGGGCGGGAGCTGGTAGGCGGTGTTCGCGGCGAGCTCGGCCAGGTTCGTCGGCCCGTACACGAACCCCTTCCCCGGGGTGAACCGCAGCCGCAGCTCCGGGAGTCCGGCGTTCGGCGCGGGCACCTGGACCGAGCCGAGCGGGAGGGCGGCGCCGGCCGGGACGAGCGGCTGGGCGACGCCTTGCGGCGAGCGCCCGGAGAGCGGGTGGCGCTGGTGGTCGTCGCCGCGGACCTCGACCCGGGCCTCGACGCGGTCGTCCGGCTGCTGGGTGAGGTGGTGGGCCTTGAGGTTGGCGACGGAGACCTCCCAGCGCACGTCGCCGAGGCCCAGCCCGAAGGCCGCGAGGACGTCGGTGGTGAGGACCCCCGTGCGGGTCTCGCCCTCCGCGGTGGTCCAGCTGCCGTGCACCTCGAAGAACGGGCACACCGGCCGCCAGCCGTCCGCGTCCTTGAACAGGACCTTCTCCGGCGTGCGGGGGGTGAGGGTGCCGTCGGCGGCGAGGTCGAGGCTCTCCACCGGCTCGGCGGTGGTCTTGCCCGTACCGCGCGGGGTCAGGTCGCTGGGTCCGTAGCGGTAGTTGTCGCAGGGCACCGGCGAGGATCCCAACCGGGCGATGGCGAGGGGTGGTTGAAGCCAGATGCGGTCGATCACCGGCACCTCCTGGCGGGCGTGCCGCCGGCGGGGCGGCGGCGTGCGGCCGACCCCGGAGCGCGGTCCACCCCGTGCGGTAGCGTAACGGGACGTGGTCGAACGTACGAGATTCGTTACCGTGTGTCACGTGTGACACGGCGGTGGCGTCGCGGTGCGACCGCCGGGTCTGCGCCGGGTGAGCGCCCGGGCGGCCCGCGCCGCGCCGCGCGCCAGCCCGCCTCAGTGATGGGGTGAGCGCATCACCTCGCGCAGGCGCAGGTCGCCGCTCGGGGCGTCGGCGCCGCTCCAGCCCCTGTCACGCCTGCCGTCCCCGCCGTCCCCACCGTCCCCGCCGTCCCCGCCGTCCCCACCGTCCCCGCCGTCCCCACCGTCCCCGCCGTCCCGACCGTCCCCACCGCCGCCGCCCGGGCGCCGCAGCCGGGTGAGCGCGGCGACGAGCCGGGCCCGGCCGCGCGGGACGCGTGCGCGCGGCACCTGCCCGCCCCCGTCCGGCCCGTCCTGCGCCTCCGGCCCGTCCTGCGCGGTCACGTGCCCTCCCGCCGCGCCGCGGACTCCGACAGGGCACGGAACAGGTCCCACTCCACCTTGGGGCGTCGCAGACCGCGGCGGTCCAGGTACCGGTCGGTGGCCCGCTTGGTGCGCCGCAGTACGCGTACGGCATCGACGGCCCGCCCGGAGCCCATCGGTTCCACCACCGACGAGGGCGCCAGGAGCCAACCCGCCTCCGTCCGGTGCAGCTCGCCGCGGACGACGGCGTTGTACATCTTGTCGAGGAGCTCGTCGTGCCGGTGCACCAGCAGCGAGGCCGGGCCGGGCGTGGCGGCGCAGTCGGACGGTACGTCGACCAGGTATCCGGCGGCGGTCGGCAGCGGCCGGGTCCGGGCCAGCACGGGAGCCCCGGAGGCGTCCCGGGCGGTCAGTACCGCCGTTGCGCAGCGGGCCAGTTGCCCGGCCCCCACCAGCCCCCCGATCCGCGGTCCGGCGGCCCCGCTCCCGCTGCCGCCGACCCGGGCGGCGCCCCGGCTCCTGCCGACGCGGGTCCCGCTCGCGGGCCCGGGTGCGGGTGCGGGCGCGGAGCCGGCCCAGCCGGCCGGGACCGCCGCGGCTCCGGCCGCGAGCGCGTCCCGGGGTGGCCGCACGATCACCTGCTCGGGTACCACGGTGATGATCAGGCGCAGGTAGTACCAGTGCATCAGCGGCCTCATCGGAGCCGAGAGGTACGCCCGGCTGTGCGGTTGCCGCTCGAACAGCATTCGCCAGTATTCCTCGGTCCCCTGAGGTCCGGTCATCACTTCCTCCCGGCACTCCGCGCGGCCCGACACGAAGATCTGCGGGGCCGGGTCGAGGCCGCTGCCGGTCGGATCGGAGAAGAGCAGGGCGACGCGCCCGTCGCGGCGGACGTTCAGAGCCTTCTGGGCGAACGCGAGGGACGTGGTCAGGAGCAGGGTCCCGTCCGCGCGCCGGGCCACCGCCGTGGGCCAGGCCATGGGGGTACCGCTCCTGGTCAGCGTGGCGAACTCGCAGGTGCGGTACGCGTCCAGCGCGTCCAGCGGGGCGGAGCCCAGGACGGAACCGCGGACGGAGCCGGGGACGGAGCCGGGGACGGAATTGCGGACGGAATCACGGACGGGGGGACGCTCCTGCGGCGGCCGCCCGCTCGGGGCGCGTTCGGGGAGGGCACGGCTCGGGGACACGGCGACTGGCTCCATGGATCGACTGCGGACGAACGACGCAACGACCGTGCCGGTAGCCCCTTGCCGTGGACTTGCAGCCGGCTTGCCGCCGAGCCGGCGTCCGGTCCGCCGGCGTGGGGGCCGCCCGGCCCGCCGGGCCCCGCGACGCCTGGGCGGGGCCAGGATCGCGGGGCCCGCGCGCCCGCCTCCTGCCGGCTCAGCCCCCGCCGACGACCTTCACGACGACGGGTGTCCCGGCCTCCACCGTGCGGCTGACCGTGCAGAGCTTGTCGTGCGAGGTCTTCACGGCGCGCGGCAGGATCGCCCGGGCCCGGTCGCCGCCCTCTCCCTCGGGGAATGCGACGGTGAAGGCGACCTCCAGGTCGGTCATGAGGTTGCCGCCCTCGTCCTGGACCTTGTGGCCCTCGACGGTGAGGGAGAAGACGCTCGGCTCGGCGTGCCGCGTCGTGGCGGCGTCCACGTCCGCCGCGGAACAGCCCCCGAGCGCGGCGAGGAAGAGCTCCACGGGGGTGAAGCCCCCGGCCGAGCCGGTGCTGAAGGTCACGGTGTCGCCGCGGGAGTTGGTGGCGGTGAACCGGCCAGGGCCGGTCCGCTCGACGGTGACGGAGCGCAGGGAATCAGAGGTCATGCCCCGACAGTAGCGACGGGGGCCGCGCGCGGAGCCGCTGGAAGACGCACCGTGCCGTCCCGTTCACCCGCCCCTTGCCCCCGTCGATCGCCGCACCGCCCCTCTGCGTGGGCCCGCGCGGGTGTTAGCGTCTGCCCCGTGGCGGGACACCAGGACGAGACCAGGGTCGCTTACGACGGGATGGCCGAGCTGTACGCGTCGATGTTCGCCGACCGGCTGGAGACGCGACCGTTCACCCGCGCCATGCTCGCCACCTTCGCCGAACTCGTACGCGCGACCGGCACCCTGCGGACCGCCGATGTCGGGTGCGGGCCCGGCCACCTGACGGCCATGCTGCACGACCTGGGGCTGGACGCCTTCGGGCTCGACCTCTCCCCGGCCATGGTGGACCACGCACGGCGGGCCCACCCGGCGTTGCGGTTCG
Source organism: Streptomyces sp. NRRL S-87 (assembly GCF_000719335.1). Classification (GTDB taxonomy): domain Bacteria; phylum Actinomycetota; class Actinomycetes; order Streptomycetales; family Streptomycetaceae; genus Streptomyces. The sequence continues at coordinate 35,630 of NZ_JOGB01000036.1, read as the reverse complement.
AGGAGGGGCGGATGGAGGCCCTGCCGGTCGAGGACCGCGTGCTGGGCGGCATCCTTGCCCACTACTCCATGATCCACACCCCGCCCGCGTCCCTGCCCGCCCTGCTCGCCGAGCAGGTGCGCGTCCTGGCCCCGGGCGGGCTGCTCCTCGTCTCGTTCTTCGCGACCGACGGCCCGGAGCCGGTCCGCTTCGACCACAAGGTGACGCCCGCCTACAGCTGGCCGGCGGACTCGTTCGCCGAGCTGCTGACCGGGGCCGGGCTCGTCCCCTTCGCCCGGCTCCTCCACGACCCGGCCTCCGAACGCGGCTTCCTCGACGCCCACTTGATGGCCCACCGCCCCTAGCTGGGCCGGGCCCTGTCGAAGGTCCCGCCTGCCCGCGACGTCTGGCAGCGCGAGGAAACCACCAGGGCCGGGCCCTGGTGGTTTCCTTGCCTTCGCCCGCCGCTACGGCGGGTGCGGGGTGGCTAGGGTGTGATCCGGACCGAGTCGCAGCCCAGGGCGCGGAACCGCGTGCCGTCGGCGGACCGGAAGTCCGTCTTCAGGCAGGCCTCGGTGGACTGCGGGGTCAAGCCGCTGTCGGCGGGCTTGAAGTGCATCACCATGTCCAGGTCCGCGTCACGGGTCCGCTCGTCCAGCTCGTAGGAGCGCTCGATGTGGCCCCTGTCGTGGATCTCCCTGGCGCCGGACACCGTGCCCGTGTTGAACACGTTGCCCCGCAGGCCCCAGCGGGCCGACAGGGGGTCGATCGACGTCGCGTCGAAGGAGAGCGGGAGCCCGTACTCGCCGGCCCTGGTCGTCAGCGCCGCGAGCGTCGCGTCGGTCAGGAGGTTGATCGAGTTCGGGAAGCCCCCGGGCCGGACGTTGACGGCGATCGGGACCACGCAGTCGATCCTGAACGACACGGACCTGGTGTTGTTCGCCGGGACCGGGTCGACCCCGTTCGGGTCCGTCAGCGCGAGCGCGTAGTCGAACGAGACCGTCTTGAAGCCGGGGGACCGGCAGGTGAGGTTGAACGTCTGGCTGACCGTCCGCGGTGCGCCGACCGCGAGGGCGGTCTGCGGCGCGGAGGTCGCCGCCGGCACGACACCGGCTCCGCTGCTCGCGGTGGCCGTCCCGGTGAGCAGGGCGTCCACCGGGCTGGACGGTCCGCCGTTCTCGACGGTCACCTCGACCGCGGCCTGCGCGGACTGGCCGATCAGGACCTCGAGCGGCGAGCTCGTCCTCACGTCAGTGATCTTGACGTCGGCCTTGGTGATGACGAGCGTGTCCTGCGAGGCGCGGTCGTTCCCGCTCTCCGGGTCGGGGCCGTACAGGTTGTCGACGCTCGCCGTGGTGGTGATCGTCTTCTGCCCGCCGGGGTAGAGGAAGCCGGCCGGGATGTTCACACGGATGTCGAAGGACGTGGACGTGTTCGCCGCGAGGCTGCCGAGGTTGCAGGTCACGACGCGGCCGGAGCGGACGCACGGCACGCTCGTGTCCACGAACTCGACGCCCTCGGGGAGGGTGGTGGTCACCTCGGTCGAGTGGGCCGGGTTCGGCCCGTGGTTGGTCGCGGTCAGGCCCAGCTTCAGCTGCTCGCCGGCTCCGACCGGGTCGGGGGTGTCGGCGATGGCGACGCTGACGTCCGCGGTGTTGGCCTGGGCGGTCATGATGTCCCGGTCCGCGAGGGTCGGCAGCGTCTCGTCCAGGGGTTCGAGCGCTCCGCTCCGCGAGGCGGGGAACTGGCGGAACGGGAGCGAGACCCGGTTCCAGTCGTGGTGCCCGGTGATGTTGGCGTCGGTGTTGCTGGTGTTGCTCGCACAGTCCACGGGGCGCTGGGGCGCGGGCGCGGGCGGGGCCGGAACCGGCCCGGGCGGGCTCGAGGTGTTGATGTTGGTCGGCGGAACGGTCGACTCGAACGGCGGGTCGGCGTTGTCACCGTTCCAGTCGATGCCGCCGGTCAGCGGGCCGGTGCGCCGCCGGCCCGCCCCGTCCTTGAACACGATGGTGTTCTCGTTGTCGGTGGAGTCCAGTACGACGTTCTCGTTGAGCGCGTCCTCCTTCAGCTTCGGCAGTGGCGCGAAGCCGCGGGGGCTGCCGTTCAGGGCGATCCTCGGCGGCGAGTAGTCGATGATCGCTCCGCCGCGGACGCGGCCGATCCCGAACTGCTCGTCGTAGTCCATCACGCTGATGTAGTTCGGTTTGCAGTTCTTGTCCTCGTCGCCACCGTGGTCGAGGTTCAGGTTGTGCCCGAGCTCGTGCATCAGGGTGCCGCCGTCGTGGTTGTACTCGACGAAGTCGTTGCCGCCGAGCTCTCCCTGCCCACCGGACGCGCAGCCCGTGTCGGGCCCGCGGCCGTCGGTGTCCTGATCGGACAGGGTGCTGATGGCGTAGCGGAAGATCAGCCTGCGGTTCCTGTTGAAGTTGGCCGTCGGGAAGGCGCCGCCACCGTCCTTCGCGTTCCTGAAGGCCCCGTCGAGACCGCAGTTGTTCAGATGCTGGGGCAACTGGTTCCCGCCGCCGAGGTCGTCGCCGACGAGGCAGTCGGGGTTGCCCGTGTCCGCAAGGGTGCAGTTGGGCTGCGGGTCCTCGACGCTCGTCTCCAGGTACTCCCCGGAACCGCCGTTCGTGTTGCTGCAGTCCACGTCGGCAGCGTCCGTCTGTCCGTCGCCGTTGTTGTCGATCATGTCCGTGCAGGTGCCCGGCGCCTGGCCCTTGCGGGCCCCGAGATCCACGAGGTTGCCCGTGTCCACGTGCAGCCTGATGCCCCGTGTGCCGTCGACGTTGTCGAACGGGGCGTCGGCGAAGGCGTCCCGCACCGCCTCGACGTCGTCACGCGCGGGCGCCTGCCCGGCGGAGTAGTCGAGCTCCAGGAAGAGGTCCTTGTGGTCGGGCTCGGCCCCGAAGCGCGGCAGGTCCACGTCGATCGTGCTGTTGCCGTCGTCGTTGTAGCCGTTGCGCTCCCAGCCGTCGAGCAGTCCGTCGCCGTCGGCGTCCCCGCTCGCCGAGTCGACGCTGATGTCGAAGCAGACCTTGACGGCCTCGCCGCCGTCCCCGGTGACGCAGTTCGAAGGCCAGTTGACGTCCCCGCTCCAGCGGCCGGTCCGCAGGTCGAGGGCCACGGCGACCGTCTCGCCGGCACCGGACTTGATGTCGAGCCGGTCGTCGTCCGACTCCGTCACGCCGGTGTCCGTGCAGAAGGGCGTGTCGCAGTCGTCGTGGTCCCAGACGGACAGGGTCAGGTTCGCCGTCGGGACGTCGTTCACGGTGAACGGATCGACGAGCCCGGAGAGCACCCAGAAGGGGGTGATGTGCGGGGCGTCGTCGACGTGGGTGCCGAAACTGTTGCCCGCGGTCGTCGTGGCGTTGATGGTCCCCGTGCCGAATTCGACGCCGGCGTAGAAGTCCGCGTCGCTGCGGCCGATTCCGTCGAGGTCGTCGCCGACCCCGTCGACACTCGTCACGGTGACGGAGACCGGCACGGTCGGCACCGCATGTGCGGCCGGAGCGCCGACCCATGCCACCAAGCCGAAGAGCAGGGCCAGGACGAGGACGCCCGCGCGGCGCGCACCCCGTCTGTTCCCGAACGTCCGACGAAACGTATGTCTGATGACCACGCCGCCTCCTCCTGAATAAAACCGAACATCATGGCGGAAATTGTCAGAAAAGAGAAATAGAGTTCGAGGCGAGATAAATGCGTACGCACTATATGGCGTAAAAGGGTCGACAGGTCTGCGTATGCGGCGCGTCGGAATTGCCGAATCGTTCCGCTGGTCAGTGGTGACCCGCGGACGCCGCTACCGTGGCGGCAGGACGTCTGGCAGGAGGACAGCGTGAGCGCGCAGCCCGAGGAAGCCCCCGCACCGCCGCCGGCCCCCGCCGCGGCCGCCCGCCTACGGGCCCGGCTGCGCGAGGACCGCCGCGCCGAGGTGTGGGTGCCCGCCTTCGAGCGGGACTGGGCCAAGGCCGCGGAGGACGCCCGCCACAGCTACAGCCTCACCCCGCTCCACGACGTCGTACGCGCCTGGCAGCAGCGCCTCGCCGCGGCCCCGGCCGTGGACGCGTACCTGGACTCGGGCCGCGACGAGACCGGCTACGTGGACCTCGCCGACGTCCTGGGCACCCGCCGGTGACCGAACCGCTGCGCCTCCGGACCGCCCTGGTCGGTCCGTCCCCGGGGGCCACCTTCGGTCCCTCCCCGGGGGCTACCCCCACCCCCTCTCCGGGGGCAGGCGTGATCGCCCTCACGGCTCCTCCCCGCGCATGATCGACGCGGCGGGACGTTCCGCCGCATTCGCAGCCGATCCAGAGGAGTTGGCCCATGGGCGAGCAGGTGCGGACCGGGCAGTGGTGGCGGCCGACCGGCCGGCGGCCGGGTGGCAGGCGCACGGCGGTGTCGGCCGCGGCCGCGCTGGCCGTCGGCGCGCTGACGCTCGGTGCACTGGCACCGCCGGTGGTCGCCGCCGCCCGGCCGGACACCGTGCAGCGGGGGCTCGACGCCCTGGTCCGCGGAGACGGCCTGCCGGCGGCGCTGGCGACCGTCACGGGGCGGGACGGCCGCGTCCGTACGTACACGGCCGGCGTCGGCGAGATCGCCACCGGCTCGAAGGTGCCCCGGGACGGACAGGTGCGGGTGGGCAGCAACACCAAGACGTTCACCGCGGTGGTCGTGCTGCAACTGGTCGCGGAGGGGAAGGTCGGCCTGGACGCCCCGATCGAGACCTACCTGCCGGGGCTGGTCCGCGGGAAGCGCATCGACGGGCGCCGCATCACGGTCCGCCAGCTCCTCCAGCACACCAGCGGTCTGCCCAACTACACCGCGTACGACCTGAGGCCCGGGTACTACGAGCCGCGCGACCTGGTGGACATCGCCCTGCGGCACGAGGGCCACTTCCGGCCGGGCACCAAGTGGGAGTACAGCAACACGAACTACGTGCTGGCCGGGCTGATCGTGCAGAAGGTCACGGGCCGGCCCTTCGCCAGGGAACTGGAGGAGCGCGTGATCCGGCCCCTGGGGCTGCGGCACACGTACTTCCCCGCGCCCGGCGTCACGAGCATCCGCGAGCCCCATCCGCACGGCTACTACCAGGAGTCGGCGGGCGGCCCGCTGAAGGACGTCACCGAACTGGACCCCTCATGGGGCTGGGCCGCCGGTCAGCTGGTCTCCACGAACTCCGATCTCAACCGGTTCTTCACCGCGCTCCTGGGCGGCCGGCTGCTGCCCGCGGCCCAGCTGGCCCAGATGCGCACCACCGTCCCGGCGGAGGACACCTTCGGTCCCGGCGCGCGGTACGGACTGGGCATCGCGAGCAGGCCCCTCTCGTGCGGGGGCCTCTACTGGGGCCACGGGGGCAGCATTCCGGGGTACGAGACCCGGGGCGGCGTCACCGAGGACGGCCGTGCGGCCGCGATCGCGGTGACCGCGCAGCCGGTCGACGAGGCTCCACTGCAGCGAGCCGAGCGACTCGTCGACACGGCCCTGTGCCGCTGAGGCCCCCACCGGCCCGCAGGGCGCCCGGGCGGTGGGCGCCCGGGGTGACCGGGGTGACCGGGATGACCGGAGCGACCGGCGCGCGCCGGCCGCGGGGTGCTCGGCGCGCCCGAGCCCTCCGGCAAGCCGGACGTTCTAGCGTGGGGAGCGGGCCCACTCCGGATCGGGCGACCGGGAGGTAGACCATGATCGTCGACTGTGCCCACTACCGGGACGGACGCCGGCAGCATCAGGGCCCGATGCCGCTGGAGGAGGCGGCCGCCCGCTGCGGGCAGGGCGGGTTCGTCTGGCTGGGCATGTTCGAACCGAGCCCCGAGGAACTGGCCCGCGTGCGCGAGAGCTTCGGACTGCACGAACTCGCCGTCGAGGACGCCCAGGCCTTCCACCTGCGACCGAAGGCCGAGCAGTACGAGGACGGGACGGAGCTGATCATCCTGCGCACCGCACGCTACGACGACGAGCGCGAGGAGATCGACACCGGCGAGATCAGCGTCTTCCTCGCCGAGCACTTCGTGATCACCGTTCGCCAGGGCATCGCCAGCGAACTGACCGGTGCCCGCGCCCGGCTCGAGCACCGCCCCGAACTGCTGCGGGCCGGGAGCACCTCGACACTGTGGGCGATCCTCGACCAGGTCGTCGACAGCTACGCCCCCGTCGTGACGGAGCTCGAACGCGACATCGAGCAGATCGAGGCCACGGTGTTCTCCGGGACGGTCGCCCCGACGGAGCGGATCTACTCCCTGCGGCGCGAGGCCACGGACTTCTACCGGGCCGTGCACCCGCTGCTCGCCGTGCTGGCCCGACGGCTGCTGCCCGGCAGGTCGCCGAACGGGCTCCTGCCCTACTTCCGCGACGTGCACGACCACCTGCTGCTGGTCAACGAGGAGGTCGCCGCCCAACGCGACCTCCTGACCACCGTCCTGGAAGCGAACATCGCGGTGATCTCCGTCGAGCAGAACAAGATCAACCTCAGGCAGAGCGCCACGATGGAGCGGCTGACGATCGTCGCGACCGTGTTCCTCCCGCTGTCCTTCGTGGTCGGTTTCTTCGGGCAGAACTTCGCCTGGCTGGTACGCCACATCAACACCTTCACCGCGTTCCTGGTCCTCAGCGTGTGCGGCCTCGTCCTGCCCTGCCTGGTGCTGTACGTCTGGCTGCGCCGCCGGCACCGCCACTCGGCACCCCCGGTGAACGGCGTGGGCAACGCCCTCCGGCACGTCCCGCCGGCCCGCAGGGATTGAGCACGGCGGCGCGCCGACAGCGGCGCTCCGCCCTACCATGGGTGATGGCGTGAAGAGCGAACTCCCGCTCTCGGGAGCACCCTGCAGGACCGCAGACGCACCCCTCTTCCCCCTCCCTCCTCGACTCACCCCCCTGCGCCTGCGCGCACTCGTCACGCTCTCGGAGCGGCCGGCGCGGCAGGACGACCCGTCCGCCTCCGCCCGCCCCCGCCCTGGAGGGACTGGTCCGGAAGGAGACCGGTGGTGAACCCGCTGCTGTACGCCCGGAGCAACCGCATCGTCGAACTGATGGAGCAGCCCGCGGAGGAGCGTGACGCCGACTGGATGCGGGACGCGGCGCAGCAGGCGGTCCTGCTGGAACTCGCCACGCTCCCGCCGTACCTGTGCGGCCTGTGGTCGATCGACACCTCGACGGGGGACGGCTCCGTCTTCGACACGATCCGGGAGATCGTCTTCGACGAGATGTCGCACTTCGGTCTGGCGTGCAACCTGCTCACCACGCTCGGCGGGGACCTCGTGCTCGCCGACGAGAGGGTGGTGCCGACGTACCCCGGCCCACTGCCGGGCGGCGTACGGCCCGAACTCTGCGTCTCCCTCGGCGGACTGACGCAGGACGCGGCGTACATGTACTCCCGCATCGAGGAGCCGGACCACCCGCTCGTGCTGGCCGTGGCGGAGCACACGTCGATCGGGGCCTTCTACACCGCGCTCCTGGAGGCGTTCCGCGCGCACCCGGAACGGATCACCGGCGCCCGGCAGCTGACCCTGGACATGCCCCATCACGGTGCGGGGAACAACGTCAGGCCCCTGCGCACGCTCGCCGCGGTCGAGTCGGCCATCGACGTGATCAAGGAACAGGGCGAGGGCACGTCGGCCTCGCCCGACAACCCGTTCCCGGGGACGCAGGGAGAACGGGCCCACTACTACGCCTTCCTGGAGATCTTCCACCAGCGCAAGCTGACGGAGAACCCCGTGACCGGGAAGTTCGAGTTCGAGGGGGCGGAGATCCCGATGCCCGACGCGCTGCCTATGGGGACCGTGCCCGAAGGGGGGTGGCCCCGCACGGGACCTTCCGCGCCGGACGCCGCGACGACGCAACGCCTCGACGAGTTCAACCGGCTCTACAGCACCCTGCTGAGCACGCTGGGTCAGGCGTGGCTGCAGCACGACGAGTCCGACGGGCAGGAGCTGCTGTTCACCGCGATAGGGCAGATGTCCGAGCTGCAGGATCCCGCCCAACAGCTGATGGCGGTCCCGCTCCCCGACGGCAGTGGCAAGAACTACGGGCCGGAGTTCCGCTTCGTGGCTCCCTGACGGGACGTCACAGGTAGTGGAGACAGGGGGGCAGGGGGACGCCAACGGCCGCACGCCCGCGTTCAGGAGGCGAACGACGACATGGCCGAGAACATCATGAAGAGTCAGCAGGACGACCTCAGTTCGCTCATGGAACGGGCGTCGAAACGCGATTCCACCGTCCCCTTCGAGGGCTACGTCCGCGATGACGGGAACATCCCGGGCAACATCCTGATCGTCGAGTCCGGCGACCGCGTCTACTCCTTCGCCAAGTCCGACATCATGGACCGGGAGACCGTCGGCGAGGACCGGATCCGGGTGTACGTGCGCAGGGGCGCCACGGCGTTCCGCCTGGGCCGGATGCGCGCCGGTGAACCGCCGGACTCCTTCATGGTCGCCATGGAGGACGTCGCGCCGCCGCCGAGCCCCGTGGTCCCGGGAGGGCCGAGGCCGGCGAGGCGGCCCTTCGGGCCCCCGAACGCGGAAGCGATGGAGCACCTGGCTCCGCCGCCCGACACGCACGGGCCGGGCGCCCCGCACTACGCGGCGGCGGGGGTGGGACCGGAACCGGCGACCCGGGCCCGGGTGCTCGCCCCGCCCCTCTCCACCGTCGGAGCCCACTGGACGAACAGGTGCGTCGCCGGCGACGCCTTCGCCAACAACTGCGCCCACTTCCTCTCGGACGCGTTCATCCGCGCCGGATACACGGAGCTCTCCGCTCCCAACCCGCACATCCACGCCCGGTGCTACACCTACGCCCGCCGGCCCATCCGGGCCCGGGACATGTGGTCCTGGTTCAAGTCCAAAGCGGTCCGCACGAGCGACACGCCGACCAAGGACACCGGATGGTGGGCGGTCTTCCAGCTCGACGAGAGCGTGTACTGGGGCGGCCACGTGGTGCTGCTCGACACCGACACGTGGACGTACTACGGCACCGGCCATCACGACACGTGGCACCAGTACATGTACCAGTGGTGAAGGACCGGGAAAGTCGCGTGATGTGGCGGTACGCACATTTTGGTCCAGCTTGTGGTGGGCAGGGTGACGGCTGGCGCAGAATCGGAGCGGGGGCATTGCGTACCCGGCTCTGAGGGGGCGATCGCGGCCGGGGACGTCCCGTGCGTTGCCTGAGGCTTCCGGGCGGGGACTTCGGTGCGACACGGGAGCGACATCCATGGCCATCAGCAGGAGGCGTATCCGCCGGCGGGCACACCGTGCCGGCCTGGCAGCGGCCGTGCTCATCCCCGGGGTGCTGATGTGCGCTCCCTCGTACGCCGCGGCGGGCGGCGGCGGGGAGGTGGCCAAGCCGTCGAAGGCCCGGCCGGCGATGCCGCCCGTGACGATCACCAGGACGGCCGCGGGTGCCGAGCGCTCGGTCGCCATCACGATCGACGACGGACCCGACCCGGTCTGGACCCCCAAGGTCCTCGACGTCCTCGACCACTACCGGGTCAAGGCCGTCTTCTGCATGATCGGCAAGCACGCGCAGGAGCACCCCGACCTGGTGCGGGAGGTCGCCGCGCGCGGGCACCGGCTGTGTGACCACTCGGTCGGCCACGACACCGCGATGGATCGCAAACCGGTCGCCTACCAGGAGCGGGAGATCGTCGGCGGCAAGACGATGATCGAGAAGGCGGCCCCCGGCGTGCGCGTGGACTACTACCGGGCCCCGGGTGGCGCCTTCACGCCGGCCAGCCGCCGAATCGCCGCCGAGCACGGGATGCGGCCGCTGGGCTGGAGCGTGGACCCGAGGGACTGGAGCCGTCCGGGCGTGCCGTCGATCATCGAATCCGTGGAGAAGCTGCTGGTGCACCGACCCACCGTGCTCTTCCACGACGGGGGCGGCGACCGCTCCGAGACGGTGGCCGCACTGGAGCGGGTCCTTCCGTGGTTCGCCGAGAAGGGTTACGCCTTCACCTTCCCCGCCGTCGACGCCGCCTGACCGGGTTCCCCGACGTGGACACCGGGTGACCGGGCGCCCGGCGCCCCCGGGCACACCGCACCCAGGCGGACCGCCCCCTGCCGCACCGTCCCGGCGCCGCCGAGGCGGGCACCCTCGGATGGAGGTACGTTGGGTGGGCCGGCCACGTGATCTCGACCGGGGAAACGGCCCGGGTCCGCGGTCAGCGTCCCGGAAGGGGCTCGTATGACAGCGCAGCAGGCGGCTTCCCCCCGCGTGAGGGCGACCTGGCGCATCCCGCTCGTGACGGCTTCGCTCGTCGCCGCGTGCCTCGGCTGCGCCGGCCCCTCCAGGGCCGTGGTCGAGTCTCCGCCGCCCGGCGCGGCGGTCGGTACGGCGGCCAGTACGACGACGGCCGCGACCTGTGCCGACACCGTCTTCGACGCCATGACGGAGCCGCAACGGATCGGTCAGCTCTTCATGGGCGGCATCGCCGCCGCGCAGCCCGACCGGAGCCAGATCCGGGTGCTGCAGGAGAACCACGTCGGGTCGGTCTTCCTGGCCGGGCGGAGCACGGCGGGCACGGCAGCGACCAGGAACCTGGTCGACGGCCTCCAGGCCGGGGCGGACACGGTGGCCGGGCGCCCGGTGCGCCTGCTGGTGGCCACCGACCAGGAGGGCGGCCAGGTGCAGGTCCTGTCCGGCCCGGGGTTCTCGAAGATTCCGCGCGCGCTCGTCCAGGGGACCTGGTCGCCCGACGTCCTCCGCTCCCGCGCCCAGCAGTGGGCCGGAGAGCTGAAGTCGGCCGGCGTGGACCTCAACCTCGCGCCCGTCGCCGACGTCGTACCGGCCAGCCTGGGCACGGCCAACGCGCCGATCGGCCGGTACGGCCGGCAGTTCGGCTTCACGCCCGCGACGGTGACCGTCCACAGCGACGCGTTCCTGAAGGGCTCCGCCCAGGCCGGCGTACTGGCCACGCTCAAGCACTTTCCGGGACTCGGCAGGGTCACGGGCAACACCGACACCACGGCGGGCGTGACCGACACGGAGACGGGCACGGGGAGCGCGAGCATCGAGCCCTTCCGCTCGGGGATCAAGGCGGGCGCCCCCTTCGTCATGGTGTCCCTGGCCACGTACAGCAAGATCGACCCGCACCACCAGGCGGTGTTCTCCACCCCGGTGATCCAGGGCATGCTCCGTACGACGCTGGGCTTCAAGGGCGTGGTGATCTCAGACGACCTCGGGAACGCCGTGGCGGTCAAGGCCGTGCCCCCGGGCAACCGCGCCGTGGACTTCCTGAAGGCCGGCGGGGACCTGGTCCTGACCGTCAACCCGAGCCTGGTCCCCACCATGGCCAACGCCGTACGGACGCGCACGGCCCAGGACGAGGCGTTCGCCCGGCACGTGGACCAGAGCGTCCACCGGATCCTGTCGGCCAAGGCGCAGGAGGGCCTGCTGTCCTGCGGTTGAACCCGGCTGCGGTCGTGCTCGCCACCCCGACCGCCGACGCCCGCTCGACGCGCCTCGCGGCGAAGCCGGGGTTCACCGAGGGGGAGCGGTTCCACGCGTGGGCGCCCGAGCAGTGGCACGGCCTCCGGCCCCGGTCACGCCGCGGACGGCACGGCGCGCGCCGCTTCGATGATCACCTCGACGACCTGTGCCGGCTGCTCCACCAGGACCATGTGGCCCGCGTCCGGGACCGTCACCAGCGTGATCCGGGGCGCCGCCTCCAGGAGGCGGCGCTCCTCGTCCGTCAGGCCGATCTCGTCCCGGTCGCCCCGGACGACCCAGGCCCGGACTCCGGAGTCGCGCAGACGGGGCGCCAGTGCGGGGTGCCGGTCCAGGTAGTCGTAGTAGTGGCGTACGACGCGGCGGCAGAAGGCGGGGTCGTTGGTGCCGAGGTCGTCGGCGAGCACGCGCGCGCGGTCCGCCGGGACGTTCCCCCTCAGCATCTCCTTCCTCATCGTGCGGGGCATCGCCCTCAGCATGACCGTCCATGCCAGGGGACCCAGGGCCGGCACCCGGCCCACCCGGTCGAGGACGCCGAGGAAGGCGGCCTCGTCCGCCTTGGAGAACGTCGGTGACAGCAGGACCAGGGGGCCGGTGAAGACGCCGAGCGCGGCCATCTCGATCGCGACGTTCGCGCCCAGGCTGTGCCCCACCACCACGTCACAGCCCTCGGCGGCCGACACGTCGCCCATCAGCCGCGCGTAGTTCTCCATCGACAGGTCCGCCGGCGGTGCGGTCCGGCCGAAGCCCGGCAGGGTCACCGCCACCAGGTCCAGCCCGGCCGCGGCCGCCGCGGCCCGGGCGATCACATCGCCGTAGAACTCGTCGGTGCACAGGCCGCCCGGCAGCAGCAGCGCCCGGTGCCCCGCACCCTCCCGCCGCGCCCCCGGCCTTCCGTCCATACGTCCACCGTGGCCCCGCCGCAGGGATTCCGCGACCGAGCCCCGGCCACCGGCCGGGCGTCCCACGGCCGGGCGTCCCACGGCCGGGCGTCCCACGGACGGCCGCTTCCGCGGCGCGGCCGCGGAACCCCCCGCCCCGGGACGCCACGGGGCGGCCCGCAGGCAATAGTTGAGGATTGTTCACTTTCCATTGACAGGACCTGCCCGGGGACCCGACAGTGCCGTGAGCAACCCCTCCGTCAGTTCCGCGCGGCCCCGTTCGGGGATCCGTGTCCCGCCGACCGAAGCGAGTTCGCATGACCGCGCCCGTGCCCGAGTTCCCGGCCGGCTTCCTCTGGGGAGTCTCCGCCTCCGCCTTCCAGATCGAGGGTTCCCCCACCGCCGACGGACGGGGCGCCTCCTCCTGGGACGCGTTCACCCGGGAACCCGGACGCGTCAAGGACGGCTCGCACGCGGACGTGGCGACCGACCACTACCGGCGCTACCGCGAGGACGTGGCACTGATGGCCGAACTGGGCGTCGGTGCCTACCGGTTCTCGGTCTCCTGGTCCCGCGTCCTGCCGGACGGCATCGGCCGCGTCAACCGCGAGGGGCTGGACTTCTACGACCGCCTCGTCGACGAACTGTGCGCCTCGGGCATCGCCCCGGTGCCCACGCTCTTCCACTGGGACACCCCGCTCGCCCTGGAGGAGCGCGGCGGGTGGCTCGACCGCGACACCGCCGAGCGGTTCGCGGCGTACGCCTCGGTCGTGGCGGAGCGCCTCGCCGACCGCGTCCCCATGTGGATCACCATCAACGAACCCGCCGAGGTCACCCTCCTCGGATACGGTCTCGGCGAACACGCCCCCGGCAGGCGCCTCGTCTTCGACGCCCTGCCCGCGGCCCACCACCAGCTCCTGGCCCACGGCCTGGGCGTCCAGGCCCTGCGCGCGGCCGGCGCCCGCCGGATCGGGATCGCCGTCTCCCACAGTCCCGTCTGGGCCGCCGGCGACGGCGAGGCCGACCGGGAGGCCGCGGGGTTGTACGACACGCTCACCAACCACCTCTTCGCGGACCCCGTCCTGACCGGCGCGTACCCGGACGAGGGCCTGGCCTCGCTGCTCCCCGGGCCGGTGGCGGAGGACCTCAGGACCATCTCGGCACCGCTGGACTGGTACGGGATCAACTACTACAACCCGATGCTCGTCGGAGCCCCCCGGCCGATCGCCTCCCCCGCCTCCGCCGCCCCGGCCCCGTCCTCCTTCGGCGGCATCGAGATACCGGCGGACCTCCCCTTCGAGATCCGGCAGATCGAGGGACGCGAACTCACCGACTTCGGCTGGCCGGTGGTCCCGGACGGCCTGCGCGAACTGCTCGCCACCCTGCGCGAGCGCTACGGCGACCGGCTGCCGCCCGTCTACATCACCGAGAACGGCTGCTCGTACGGTGACGGTCCGGACCCCGGGACGGGCCGCGTCGACGACGCACGCCGGATCGCCTACCACGACGGGCACGTGCGGGCGCTGCATGAGGCGATGGCGGAGGGCGCCGACGTCCGCGGCTACTTCATCTGGTCGATCCTCGACAACTTCGAGTGGGCGGAGGGGTACCGGCAGCGGTTCGGGCTCGTCCACGTCGACTTCGAGACGCTGGAGCGGACGCCCAAGGAGTCGTACGCCTGGTACCGCGACCTGATCAAGAGCGGCAGGTGACCGCCGGAGGCACGGCGGCCGAGGGGCCGGCAGCCCCGACGGCCGGGGCGGGGGCCGGGGCGGGGGCCGAGGCGGCGGCCAAGGCGGGGGCAGGGGCAGTGACGGGGACGGGGGCAGCGGCGGGGGCCGGGGGCCCGGTCGGCGGACGCTGGGTGGGTGCGCTCTCCCTCGCCAACCTCGGTGTCTGGATCGGCTGGTTCGGACCGCTGCAACTGCTCCTGGCCCGCCAGGCCGAACAGCTCACCCCCGACCACAAGGCGTCCACCCTCGCCCTGGTCACCGGCGTGGGAGCCGCCGTCTCGATGGTCGCCAACCCCGTCTTCGGCGCGCTCTCCGACCGTACGACGGCCGCCGTGGGCCGGCGCATCCCCTGGGTGGTCGCCGGAACGGTGGGCGGGGCCGCCGGACTGCTCGTCCTCGCCGGCGCACACCGCGTCGCGACCGTGATCGCGGGCTGGTGCCTGGTGCAGCTCGCCCTCAACGCGGCGTTCGCCGCCCTCACCGCGGCGGTCCCCGACCAGGTGCCGCCGCGCCGGCGCGGCCTGGTCGGCGGCTGGCTCGGCGTCTCCCAGGTCGCCGGCATCCTGGCCGGCACGGCGCTGGCCGCGGTCGCGGGCGGAGTGGCCGCCGGATACGTGGTCTGCGCGGTCTTCTCGGTGCTGGCGGCCGTTCCGTACGTCCTGATGCGGCGCGACAGCCCGCTCTCCCGCCACGCACGGCCGGACTTCCGGTGGGGGGCGTTCCTCCGCGGCTTCTGGATCGACCCGCGCCGCCATCCCGACTTCGGGTGGGCCTGGCTCACGCGGTTCCTGATGAACCTCTCGTACTCCATCAGCACGATGTACCTGCTCTACTACCTGACCGATGCCGTGCACTACGGGGACGACGCGGACAACGGCGTACTCATCCTCACGGCGCTCAACGCGATCACCCTGCTCGCCACGGTGGTGATCGGCGGCATCCGGTCGGACCGCAGCGGCCGACGCAAGCCGTACGTCATCCGGTCGGGGCTGGTCATCTCCGCGGCCACCGTGCTGCTCGCCGTATGGCAGACGTGGACCGGCGCGATCGTCGCCTCGCTCGTGCTCGGGCTCGGTTTCGGCGTGTACACCGCCGTGGACTTCGCCCTGCTCACGGCCGTGCTGCCGACCGCGGAGGACCGAGGGAGGGACCTGGGCCTCATCAACATCGCCAATGCGCTGCCCCAGGTACTGGCCCCCGTGATCGCGGCCCCGATGGTCACCCACGTCGGCGGGTACACGGCCCTGTACGCGCTCGCGGGAGCCCTGGCCGTCGTGGGCTCCGCCCTGGTCCGCCGCATCCGCTCGGTCCCCTGAGCCGGCCCGCCTCGGCCCTTCACCGACGCCGACCTCACCGGCGCACCGTGCGCCGCACGTTCCTCACCGCTGGGACGGCTGACGGCTCAGGCCAGTTGCTCGGCGAGGCCGACGATGACGCCCTCCGGTCCGCGGAGGTAGCAGAGCAGGTAGCTGTCCTCGAACCGGGCGATCTCGCCGACGAGTTCGGCGCCGTGGGGGCGCAGACGGGCAACGGTGTCCTCGATGTCGTCGACCGCGAACATGACGCGGTGGGTGCCCAGGACGTTGTGCGGCCGGTTGCGCGGGCCGTCACTGATCGCCGCGGGGCTGTGGTACTTCGCCAGCTCGATCCGGCTGTGACCGTCCGGGGTCCGGACCATCGCGATGTCGCAGCGGACGCCGTCGAGTCCGGTGCACCGGTCGGCGAACAGGCCCTCGACCTCCGCCCGGCCCTCCAGCTCCATCCCGAGTTCGACGAAGAACGCGACGGCCGCGTCCATGTCCTCGACGACGATGCCGACGTTGTCCATCCGCAGGATCGCCACGCTGGTCCCTCCGTAGTCCTCGTGCGGCCGGTGGTGGTCCGGATGGGTTCAGAGCACGTGCATCAGGACGATGACGGCGGCGTCGCCGATCACGACGAAAAGGACCAGTGCCACCGTCGCCCAGGCGCGCTGCGACTCGTCCCAGGGCATGGTTGCCGCCTTCCGAGGGCCAGGCCCCCACGGTCCGGCCGCTCCTCCGATCGTACGCCGCGGACCGTGGCAGGGGAGGAACGGCGGCGCGCGCCCCTTCCCTGCCGCCCCCAGGTCGGACGTATCCGGCGTGCGCCGTACGCGCCGCGCCGCCCGGCGGTTACGGACAGTGGTCGCACCCGCCCGGCTCCACCGCTGGTGCGAGGGGCGTGGGCGGCGGGCGGTCGGCGCGGGCGCACCGGAACATGACGGCAGGTCACCGGCCCCCCGGCAGGGCCGCGTTGTCAGTGGTGGGAGATACGTTCGAGGTCTTGGAACCGCTGTTGCACGACAGGAGTGGACGATGACCGAGAGCAGTGTGCTGCCCGCGCTCAGGGTGGTGCTGACGGACGTCAACGAGCGCGTGGTGGAGGCGTGGCGCGCCGCGTTCGCCGACACCCCCGGAATCGAGATCCGCAAGGGCTCGATCCTCGACGAGGACGTCGACGCCTGGGTCACCCCCACGAACTCCCGGGGCCGGATGGACGGCGGCGTCGACGCCGTCATCAAGCGGTACCTGGGCTCCGGCATCCAGGTGCGCGTCCAGCGGGCGATCCGCGACCGGTTCGCCGGACCCGTGCCGGTGGGCAGCGCGGTCTGCGTCCCGTCCGGCGCGACCGTCCCCCGGTACCTGATCTCGACGCCGACCATGGTGCGGTCCTCGCAGAACGTGAGCGCCACCCTGAACGTGGCGCTGGCCTGCGCCGCCGCCTTCCAGGCCGTCCACCGGCAGAACCGGAAGGAGCCCGGCAGCATCCGGTCCGTGGCGCTGGTCGGGCTGGGGGCGCAGACCGGCCAGGTGCCGGCCCGGGTGTGCGCCAACCTCATGTGGACCGGTTACACGCTCTTCCACGACCACTGGTTCGAGGACGACGACGAGCTGCGCGCCACGATCATCTCCCAGCTCCGCGGGATCGAGGACGCGCCCGTCGACCGGCGGGTGCGCATCGTGCCGCCGGCCGCCGTCACGCCCGTCACGCCCGTCGCCCCTGTGCCGGCCACCGGAGCCGCGGCTCCCGCTCCCTCCGCCGCCCCCTCTTCTCCCTCCGCCGCCCCCTCCTCTCCCTCTGCCACGACGAGCGAAAGCGCCTCCGACATGACCGGATCCACGACCGGCGTCCCGGCTCCCGGCGCGCCGGCGCAGCCCCAGCCCGACGCGAACGACCCCCTCGCCCTGACCGAGCTCTTCGACGGCGGCGGGGAGGCCTGGCTCCCGCTGCTGAAGCCGGTCATCGAGGCGCAGCCGGACGCCGAGCGGTTCATCGGGAAGGGGCGCAGCCACGAGGTGGTCCCGGTCCGCGAGCTGACGTTCCAGGCGCTCAAGCCGAACCCGCCGCACAAGTGGAAGGTCGTGGTCTTCGGCCAGAACCCGTACCCGCGGCCGGAGAGCGCCACCGGCATCGCCATGTTCGACAACACCTTCAACGACTGGAAGGACAGCCAGTTCGGCCGGGTCGTCAGCATCCGGTGCCTCATCAAGGCGGCGGCGATGTGGAAGTACGGCATCGCCAAGAAGACCCCCATCGCCGACGTGCGGGCGCTGCTCAAGGAGCGGGACACGGTCCAGCCGCCGGAGTGGTTCCAGGCGATGCTGACGCAGGGCGTGCTCCTGCTGAACGCCTCGCTGACCGCGAGCGGCGACGGGGCGATGGGGGCCGACCAGCACACGGCGTTCTGGCGGCCGGTCGCCGAGCGGATCGTCGAGGAGATCCTCAAGGCCAAGCAGGAGGCGGCCGAGGAGGACCGCGGGGTCGTGTTCGCGTGGTGGGGGGCACACGCCCGCAGCCTGAAGCGGGTCGTCCTGCGGCTCCAGCAGAAGTACCCCGACGTCGAGGTGCGGCACCTCGACCACGCGAACCCGGCGGCACAGGGCGACATCTTCTGCGAGGGCGACCACTTCGCCCAGGTCAACGACGCCCTGACCTCGCTGGGTGCCGACCGCATCGACTGGCTGCCGAGCAAGGGGTGGAACGAGACGGCGGCCGGCGCGGCCGGTGCGGACGGGGGCGTCGCGGCGCGCATGGGCGCCTTCATCGAGTCGACCATGAACCTGCACCAGCTGTACCTGGAGCGCCTCACCAGCGTCAAGGACGAGGGTCTGGTCCTGCCCGCCATCACCGGTGTCTTCGACACCCCGCTGATGGACTTCCAGGACGCCGTCGCCCCGGTCTCGGCGGCGCTGTCCGGGCTCACGGGGCACATCCTGCGCTCCCGCGACTTCGGCAAGCAGCGCGCGGACCGGACGGCCGGCGGCGGCCTGTCCGCCGACGCGATCGCCGCACTCCACCTCTACACCTGTGAGTCGGCCTTCTACCGCGAGATCAACAGCGTTCTGCGCTCGCCCGACCGCACCAGGGTCACGCCCTACCTGCCGTACCTGCGGCTGCTGTTCTCGGCGGTCTCGGAGCTGCCGTCCTACACGCAGCCGCTGTGGCGCGGGGTCTCGCTGGACCTCCGGGCGCAGTACCCGGTGGGCCGGACGGTGACCTGGTGGGGCGTCTCCTCGTGCACCTCCGAACTGAAGGTGGCCAAGGCGTTCCTGGGCAGCCGCGGCAAGCGGACCCTCTTCGAGGTGACGCCGGCCCGGGCGGTCGGGATCAAGAGCTTCTCCGCCTTCACCGGCGAGGAGGAGTACATCCTCACGCCGGGTACCCAGCTCAAGGTGACGGAGGTGAAGAGCGAGGCCCGCGGGCTGTGCACGGTCCGGCTGAGCGAGGTCACGGACGCCGTTCCCGTGGTGTCCTGAACCACCTGCGCTCCACGGCAACCACGGCGCGGCTTCGCACGCCCCGGCCGGAGACCCGGACCCGCCCGGTCACGTCCTGGCCGGCCGCCCCGCCGTGCTGCGTGGGCCCGGGCCCGGTCCGCCGAGCCCGCGCACGGAGCGGGCGGCGGCGGGATAATGGGAGCTTGTGGCCCTCACGTTCTTCGACGCCGGGCGGCTGGCGCGCGACCTGCACGCCGCCGCGAGCCAGCGCACGGACTCCTGCGGGCGCGGGGCCGCGATCTCCC
This sequence comes from Streptomyces sp. NRRL S-87, assembly GCF_000719335.1. GTDB lineage: Bacteria > Actinomycetota > Actinomycetes > Streptomycetales > Streptomycetaceae > Streptomyces. Next base: position 16,557 of record NZ_JOGB01000036.1, on the reverse strand, counting down.
GGGTACTCGCCCCGCTCCTGCCCCACGACGGGCTCAGCCTGGTGGCCACCGACCCGGCGACGGGCCTCGGCCTCGGGAGCTTCAGCTTCTGGCACGAGTACGCCCCCGCGCTCGTCACCGACCTCGTGATGCACCGCTACCGGGGCGGCGACCCGAACCGCCCGGCTGCCCTCGCGGGTCAGGCCACCCCGGCCACCGTCGTCGGCCCGCCGGGCGACGGCGCCTTCGACCCGCGGGTGCGCGAGATCCTCACCGCGAACGGGGCGGGCTCCGAGCTGCGGCTCCTGCTCCAGGACCGGCACGGGGTGTGGGGCGCGCTCGGGCTGCTGCGCTGCGCCGGTGCCTGCCCGTTCGGCCCGGACGACCTCCAGCGGGCGGCCCGGCTCGGCCCGGCCCTCGTCGCCGCCCTACGCCGCTACGTCACCGAAGGCCCCCTCTTCCCCACGGTCCCCGCGCTTCCCGCCGGGGTGGTGACGGTCGGCCCCGACCATACGATCACGGCGGTCAGCCCCCCGGCCCGGGACTGGCTGGACCACCTGTCCTCACCGGACGAACACGTCTTCCCGGAGTGGGTCCCCGACGCGTTCCTCGTCGCGCTCTCCCTCGCCGCACGGTCCCGCGCGCACGACGCGGACGCCTGGCCCCCGCTGGTGTGCGCCCCTCCCGTCGTGTGCGGGCGGTGGATGACCCTGCAGGGCCAGCCGCTCGACGCGGACGCCGCCGGCGACGTCGCCCTGGTCCTCCAGGGGGCGGCCGGAGACCTCGTGATGCCGTCGTTCTGCGCCTGGTACGGGATCACCCCCCGCGAGCGCGCCACCCTGCGCGAGCTGCGCACCGGCGCGGCCGTCAAACAGATCGCCCGGCGCCTCGACCTGTCTCCGTACACGGTCAACGACCACCTCAAGTCCCTCTTCCGCAAGACGGGCGCCGACGGCCGCGACGAACTCATCGCCGCGCTGACCGGCTGACGCCCGGACGGGCGACCGGTCCATCCCCTGTTTCAGGGGGTCGCGGCGGCACCCGACCGGCCCACCATGGGAAGGGAATCCGGAACGTGCGGGGGCGGTCCGGGATCCCCACCCCGTCGAAGGGAAACGGCCATGAAGCACACCGATCTCCGCGAGCCCACGACCGGACAGGCGGTCGGCGGCAACGACGCGAACACCGCTTCCGACCAGCCGGTCCCGCCCGACAAGGACGGCCGGGGCGAGGCGCGGGCGGACCTCGAGCCCACCGGCCACACCTACACCCTCCGCGGCCACGGCGTCTTCGAACGGCTGCTGGCGGCGCCCGGCGTGTCGGCGTTCACCGACGTGGTCGCCGGCGTCACGGAGGTGTACGACCCCACCAACAAGCCGTTCATGGGAGGCGCGGTCATGATGGTGGACAACGTGGTGCCGCTCGACGGCGAGCGGGTACGGATCCGCGTGGACTCGGGCTGGCCGGAGGACGTCACCGTCAGGGTCAGCCTCCAGTACTTCGCCTGACCCCGCCCCACCCACCCGGCGCCCCCGCTCGGTCGGGGTCGCCGGGCCGGGGGTGGGGTGGGTGTGGGGTGGGCGATTCGTGCGTGTCGCGCGACCGGTGCGAGCCTGGGCGGGTGAACGAAGACCTCTCCGCTGCCTGGCAGCGCGCATCCGGCCACCGGCGGCGCTTCGAAGCCCGCTTCGCGGCGTACTTCGACTCCCTGACCGATCCCGCGGGCGGCGTGCTCGAGACCCCGGCGCACGGCGCGTTCCCCGCCCGTGCCCTCGACCTGGTGCGCGACATGTCGCTGCGCGGCGGCAAGCGGCTGCGCGTGGTCCTCCTGCACGAGGCAGCCGCGCTGGTGACCGACGAGGACGTACCGGGGCTGGACGAAGCGGCCATCAGCATCGAACTGCTGCAGACCCACGGGCTGATCCACGACGACATCATCGACGACGCCCCCGTACGCCGCGGCGGCCCCTCCACCTACTACGCCTACCGCCACGAGTTTCCGGACCGGCCCGGCACCGCCGTCGCCCTCGCCCTCCTGGCCGGTGACCTCGCGGCCTTCCTGTCCGTGCGCGTCCTGCTCACCAGCGGCCTGCCCGCCGACCGCGTCCTGGCCATGGCCGCCGTCCACGCCGACACCGGGGCCGTCACGGTCACCGGGCAGATGATCGATCTGGAGCGCGACTTCCACGCCGCTCCCGACGTCGAGTTCCTGCACGAGGTGACCGAGTACAAGTCCACCCGCTACTCCGTGCTCGCCCCACTGCGCCTCGGCCTGCTCGCCGCCGGTACCGACATCGCCCCGTACGACGGCGAACTGCGCGCCTACGCCGGCGCACTGGGCATCGCCAACCAGATCCACGACGACTGGCTCGACCTGTTCGGCGACCCGCAGTCCCTCGGCAAACCGGCCGGTTCCGACCTCCGTTCCGGTCGCCGCAGCTACGCCGTCCGCGCTCTGCTGGCCGCCTGCGACGGGACCGAGCGGAAGCTGGTCGACGCAGCCCTGGGAGATCCGGGCTGCGACGACGACACCCTCGACCGCATCCGCCGCGTCGCGCGCACGCACGGCGTCGACCGGCAGCTTCGGGCCGACGCCGAACGCCATGCCCGCGAGGCCGCGGCCCGGGCGGCCACGTGGCGGGAGCGCTGGCGGCCGGAGGCGGTGGCGTTCTTCGAGCACATGCCGGCCTGGAGCGTCACCCGCGACCGGTAGCCGTGCCACCCGGAGGGGCTCGGGTGGCTCCGGAACCCGTCGTGCCGTGGCGCCGTGCCCGCGCGACGGGACCCGTGCCATTTCTTGCTCGGTGATTTCCGGCCACCGCTGGCGTTTTTCGGTCGCCAAGGGGCGTCCAGTACTTCTCTAGGGGTTCAGGGTAGGGGTACGAGCCGTCTGGTCGTTCTGCTAGACATAAGGCAATGGAACGTGCGTGCGGAGGCGGCGAATGGGTGCGGATAACCGAACTCACCCGCCGCGTCCGGACCGGAAGCCGGAGTTTTCATCCCCTTGATCGCCCAGCAGAATGCCGATGGCTGGATCCGCCGCTATCACGCCGCGGACGAAAGCCCGATCCGACTGGTCTGCCTGCCGCACGCCGGCGGATCCGCCTCCTTCTACTTCCCCGTGTCCCGGGCCCTGGCCCCGGCCGTGGACGTCCTCTGCGTGCAGTACCCGGGACGCCAGGACCGCCGCCACGAGCCCGGGTTCACCGACATGCATGCCTACGCTGATGCCCTGACCAGCGCACTCGTGCCCTGGGTGGACCGGCCGACGGCCCTTTTCGGCCACAGCATGGGCGCCGTCCTCGCGTTCGAGGTGACCCGCCGACTGGAGCGCGACCACGGCATCACGCCCGTCCGCGTCTTCGCATCCGGACGCCGATCACCGTCGAGTTTCCGCCCCGAAACCGTCCATCTGCGCGATGACGACGGCATCGTGGCCGAAATGCGCGAGCTCAGCGGAACCGACGCCGCGATTCTCGGCGACGAGGAGATCCTCCGCATGGTGCTGCCCGCCATCCGGAGCGACTACACCGCCGTCGAGAATTACCGGGCGGCGCCCGGCGACACGGTGAATGCCGACATCACCGTACTCACGGGGGAGTCCGACCCGCGCACCAGCCGGGAAGAGGCGGAATCCTGGGAAGCGCACACCACGGGCCGGTTCGACATCCACGGTTTCCCGGGTGGCCATTTCTTCCTGGCCCAGCACCAGGCGCACGTCTTGAAGATCATTTCCGAAAGGCTCGCGGCCACCGCCCACCAGGGCTGAGCCGCCCGCCGGGCCCGCCGCATGACCGACGGCGGGCCCGGCTGCGAACCGACAGCAGGGACTCCGACGCCGGACCGGCCGCCTCCCCGCAACGAGAGGCCGATCCCGCACGGACCGCCCCAGAGGAATACCCGCCCGCCCGGCGGAGCACGAGGAGGCACGACGCAGTGCAGTTCAGGGCAGTCTCAGGTAGCCGGGGGGAAGGAAGCGCCGCGGTGGCAGCACCGGTCGAGCGTGAGAAGGAGTGGGAGACGCTGACCGAGCTGCTCGGCAGCGCCGACCGGGGCCGCGGCCGCGTCGCCGTCGTCAGCGGTCCGGTCGCCGGCGGCAAGACCACCCTGTTGGAACGCTTCACCGAACACGCCCTGTCCGAAGGGGCGCTGGTCCTGGAAGCCGCGGGGTCGCGCGCCGAACGGTGGCTCCCCTTCGGCATCCTGCGCCGCATCCTGGACAGCGCCGCCCCGCTGGACCCCGTGGTGCACGCCGAGGCCACCGCACTGCTCGACGCCGTCAGCACCCCCTGCCTCCCGGGCGCCGAGGGCCCCACCCGGCCCGCCGCCGTGCACCCGGACCCCGGACACCCCGCCACCGGGTACGGCGCCGGACACCCGGGCGTCCCGTACCCCCGCGGCGCGGTCGCGCACGGGGACACCGCGGCCGGCGTCGAAGCGGGCATGCAGGTCCTCCCGCACGTCTGCGCCTCGCTGCTGCGCATCGCCCGCGACCGCACCGTGGTCATCGCGGTCGACGACGTCCACCACGGCGACGAGCTCTCCCGCGCCTTCCTGCTCTGCCTGGCCCGACGGGTACGCCAGGCCGGCGTCCTCATCGTGCTCACCGAGGCGGTGCGCCTGCTGCCCGCCCAACTCGCCTTCCACGCCGAACTGCAGCGCCAGCCCAACTGCACCAGCATCAGGCTCCCCCTGCTCAGCGCCGACGGCACCGGCCGCATCCTGGCCGAACGCCTCTCCACCGCCGCCGCCCAGCGACTGGCCGCGGACTGCCAGGACACCACCGGCGGCAACCCCCTGCTGGTCAAGGCCCTGCTGGCGGACGGTGTGACCGCCCTCGGCGACAGCGAGCCGTTCCAGCCGCTGGCACCCGCCGAGACCTTCGAACGCGCCGTACTGGACTGCCTCCACCGCGGCGACCCCGAAACGGTCCCCGTCGCACGGGGCATCGCCGTCCTCGGCGACGCCTGCGCGCCGACCCTGCTCAGCCGGGTGAGCGGCACCCACGCCAAGACCGTCGAACTGGCCGTCCAGGACCTCAACCGGTGCGGGATGCTGCGCGACGGCGCCTTCCGCCACACCGCCACCCGCGACGCCGTGCTGGCCGCGACCCCGCCCGGCGAACTGTCCGCCCTCCACCGGCGCGCCGCCGGCCTGCTGCACCAGGAGGGGGCGGCCGCGCTCGACGTGGCCCGGCACCTGCTCGCCGCCCGTACCCCGGCGGAGGACTGGGCCATCCCGGTCCTCCAGGACGCGGCCGAGTACGCCCTCGTCGACGACGACCCCGAACTCGCTCTGCGCTGCGGTGAACTGGCCGTCGACTCCTGCCCCGACGGTCCCCGCCGCACCGCCCTGAAGTCCCGCCTCGTCAGCATCGTCTGGCGCAGCAGCCCGGTCGCCGCGGAGAGCCATCTGCGCCAGCTGTCCCGCGAGTTCTGCGCCGGCCGGCTCACCGACCGCGACCTCCTCCACGCGGTGACCTGCCTGGCCTGGATGGGAGAGGCGCGGCAGGCCGCCGAGGCGGTGCACGGCCTGCAGGCCGCCGCCCGCGAGGCCCGGGAGGCGGAGGTGCCGTTCGCCTACGCTGCCGGCACCCTCGCCGCCGCGCAGAGCTGGCTGTCCGTCGTGAGCCCCCCGGTCGCGGCCGTCTTCGCCGACCCCGGTCACCCCGACCCCCTCCACGGCGCAGCTCCGCACCCGCCGGCGGGCACGTCCGCCCCCGGCACGGCCGCCGCCCCCTACGACATGCCGGACGACGCGCACGTGCCCGCCGGCCAGGCCCTGCGCACCGCGATGTGCGGCGGCCAGGGCGAGGCGGCCGTCGTCGAGGCCACCCGGGTGCTGCAGCGCTACCACCTGAGCGACCGCACCCTCACGCCCCTCGTCCTGGCCGTCCTCGCCCTCGTCTACGCCGGCCGCATCGACCTCGCCCTCGCCTGGACCGACCGGTTGCTCGGCGAGTGCGCCACCCGCAGCGCGCCGACCTGGCAGGCGGTCCTCGGCGCGGTACGCGCCGAGGCCGCCCTCCGGCAGGGCGACCTGCCGGGCGCGGCCGCCCAGGCCCGCAGGGCCATGTCGCTGATATCCGTGCCGTGCTGGGGTGTGGGCATCGCCCTGCCGCTGGCCGTGCTCATCGAGGCCGAGACCCGGATGGGCAACCTCGACGAGGCGATGGGCCTGCTCGAACAGCCCGTCCCCGAGACGATGCTGGAGACGCACATCGGCCTGCACTACCTCCGGGCCCGCGGCCGGGCCCACCTCGCCACCGGTCGCCACCACGCCGCCCTGCGCGACTTCCTCACCTGCGGCGAGCTGATGCAGGCGTGGGGCATGGACGGCGTGGAACTGGCGCCGTGGCGGCTGGACGCCGCCGAGGCCTGGCTGGCCCTGGGCAACGTGCCGCGGGCCCGGGAGTACGTCGAGCAGCAGCGGCTGCGCGAGGCCGGGCCGGCCGGGAGCAGGCCGCGCGGGTCCCTGCTGTACGCGCTGGCCCGCACCAGCGGTGACCTCGCGTACCGGCTGAAGCGGCTCACCGAGGCCGTGGAGATCCTCGAACAGGGCGACGACCGGCTGCAACTGGCCCGGACGCTGGGGGAGCTGGGCAGCGCCTACCGCGCCGCGGGCGACTTCAACCGGGCCCGGATGCTCGTACGCAAGGCCTGGCACGTCGCCAAGTCCTGCGGGGCGCAGCCGCTGTGCCAGGAGTTCACCCCCGGCCAGGGCGACGGCGAGCCCGCGGCGGTCGCCGGACGCGAGGCGGAATCGCCCCGCGAGGCCGAGGTGCTGTCCGAGGCGGAGGCCCGGGTCGCGCTGCTCGCTGCGCGCGGCCACACCAATCGGGAGATCGCCACCAAGCTGTACGTCACCGTCTCGACGGTCGAGCAGCACCTGACCCGGATCTACCGCAAGCTCCAGGTGAAGCGGCGCCGGGACCTGCCGGCCCGGCTGTGGGACCTGAGCCTGCCCGGCATCGCCTAACGGGTGCGGGGGGTGCGGGGGCGGCGGTGTGTGTGAGCGGCGGGCCCGGCGGCGGGTGCCGTACGGGGTCCCCGCCCCGCACCCCGTGCCTCTGCCAGGCCGCCGTCCGCGAGTCCGCCCGTCGGTCCGTCCGCCCGTCGGCGAGTCAGCCCGTCGGCGCGTCCGCCCGCCCGTCCGTCCGCGGTCCGGATCAGGACAGCAGGCCGCGCTCCAGGGCCGCCATCACGGCGGCGGTCCGGTCCGACACCGACAGCTTCTTGAACGACCGGAGCAGGTGCGTCTTCACCGTCGCCTCGCCGATGAACAGCCGGCGTCCGATGTCCGCGTTGGTCAGGCCCTGCCGGACCAGTTGGAGCACCTCCCGCTCCCGCTCCGACAGCACCGGCGGCTCCGCCACCCTGGCCCGGAACAGCTTCGGCGCCAGGGACGGCGTCAGCACCGTCTCACCGCGCGCCGCGGCCTTCACCGCGTGCACCAGCTCCTCCCGCGAACTGCCCTTGAGCAGGTAGCCCGCGGCGCCCGCCTCCACCGCGCGCAGGATGTCGGCGTCGTCCTCGTAGGTGGTGACGATGACCACCTTCGTCCGCGGCAGCGCCCGCAGGATGTGCCCGGTCGCGGCCACCCCGTCCATCGCACCCATGCGCAGGTCCAGGAGGACGATGTCCGGCTCCAACCGGGCGGCCTGGAGCACGGCCTCCTCGCCCGAACCCGCCTGCCCCACGACCTCGATGCCCCCGTCCAGCTCCAGCATGGCGGACAGGCCCTCGCGGACCACCGGGTGGTCGTCGGCGAGCAGCACCCGTACCGGCGCGCGCTCAGCCATCGACCCGCTCCTGCGCCCCGGCGCCGCACGGCACCGTCACCTCGATGAGCGTGCCCTCTCCCGAGCCGCTGCTGACCTGTGCCATCCCGCCGATCTCCTCCACCCGGGCCCGCATGCCGCGCAGCCCGAAACCGTCCCACTCGCCGTCCGTGTCGAAGCCCGCGCCGTCGTCGCGGACCACGAGCCGTACCGCGTCCGGCACGTACGCGACCAGCACCTCCACCCTACGGGCGTCCCGGGCGTGCTTGCGCACGTTGGCGAACGCCTCCTGCGCCGTCCGCAGCAGCACCACGTTGACCGCCATCGGAAGCGGCTGCTCCGCACCCCGGGCCGTGCACCGCACGGTCAGCCCGGTCTCCTCCCGCAGCAGGTCCGCCTGCCGGCGCACGGCCTGCACCAGCGAGCTCTCCCGGAGCGCCGGCGGGGTCAGCGCGGAGACGAAGCCACGGGCCTCCGCGAGGCTGTCCTTCGCGACCCGGCCGGCCAACCCGAGCCGGGCCACGGCCCGTTCGGGGTTGTCCTCCACCTCCGACTCGGCGGCCTGGACCAGGCTGATGATGCTGGTCAGGCTCTGCGCGAGGGTGTCGTGGATCTCCCGGGCCAGCCGCTCCCGCTCGGCGGACACCCCCGCCTGGCGGGAGAGCAGGGCCTCGCGCTCCCGGCTGCGCCGCAACTCCGCGATCAGCTCCGCGCGGTCGGCGCTCTGCCGCACCACCCGCGTGATCCAGAGGCCGAGCAGCACCGACAGCGCGATGCCCAGCAGCGAGATCGGCAGCACCGAGAGGATGTGCGGGTCGAACTCGCCCCCGCGCAGCCACACCACCGTCACCGGCCACAGGTTGGCCACGACGACCAGGACGATCGCGGACGGCATCGGCAGGCTCATCATCAGCATCGGGACCACCGCGAACAGCGCGAAGGAACCCGCGAGGTCGAGCGTGCCGGACGCGGCGAAGAGCAGGAACAGGCCGGCCGAGAAGACCGCGTTGCGCCGGCCCTTCGTCTGCAGGACCATCGGCCTGCGGCCGACACCTGCGTACCAGGGAACGATCAGCGTCAGCGCACCGATGGCGAACGCCCGGTGGGTCTGGTCCTCGTCGGAGGCGAACAGCAGGGCGACGGTGACGAGGTAGGAGATCGCGAAGTAGCCGTCCCACAGGCCGAACCAGCGCCGCTCCGAGTCGGTGCCGTGGTGCGCGGCCGTGCGCGGGTCCTCGGTCTCCTCGTCCGTTTCTATGTGCACGCCACCAGTCCTACCACGAGCCCCGCCGGTGTCCGTCGATCGGTGGACAGCCGGTCCCACCGATCGGTCGGTACCGGCGCGCCGACCGCCGACCTACGGTGGAACCGGCGGAGGGAGAGCCGCCCAAGGGCCCGGGAGCACCGGGAGCACCGGGACGGTACGGGAAGGGCGGGGCGGGGACGTGGGGCAGTTCGCGGCGGCACTCATCACCGGCGGGTCGATCCTGCTGGCCGTCCTCGCGACGGATTCCGGCAACCGCCGCATCACCGCCGTGAGGGTCGCCGCCCCCATGCTGGTGGCCGCCGCGGCCGCCGTGGCGTGCGTGGACTCCTTTCCGACGGCGGGGAACGACCCGTCGCTGCACCTCGCCGGCATCGGCGTGGGCGCCATCTGCGGGCTCGTCGCGGGCTCGCTGCTCCCCGCCCACCGGGGCGGCTCGGGCGAGGCCCGCAGCCTGGGCGGTCCCGCCCACGCGGCGGTCTGGACCCTCCTCGTCACCGTGCAGGTCCTCTTCGCGTACGGCAGCGAGCACTGGTACGCCGCGCGCCTCGACCGGTTCACCACCGAGCACCAACTCAGCGGCAGGGACGTGCTCGTGAGCGCGCTCGCCGTGATGTCGCTGTCGGCGGTGGCGGCCCGGACGGCCGTCCTGCTGTCCCGCTGGCACGCGGTGCGCACGGCGGGCCGGCCGTGATGCGCGGGCTTCCGACCGGCGTCGGTTCAAGATCATCAACGAACTAGGGTGAAGCAGTGCTACACAACACAGAACTGAGGCTCCGTCCGCCTCGCAACCGGGTCGACAGGCGTGCGATCGGCTGGTGGACCCTCCAGTCCTCGCTGTTCGCCCTTCCGCTGCCGCTCGTCTTCGGCATCCTCTACCTGTCCATCCCGCCGGCCCGGTTCGTCTTCGTCTGGCTGCTCCTCGGCACCCTGGTCCCGGGGCTGCTGTACATGGGCGCGATGCCCCTCTGGCGCTACCGCGTGCACCGCTGGGAGACCACGGAGGAGGCCGTCTACGCCGCCTCGGGCTGGCTCTGGCAGCGGTGGCGGGTCGTCCCGCTCTCCCGCATCCAGACCGTCGACCTCCTGCGCGGACCCCTCCAGCAGATGTTCGGACTCTCCGGGATCACGGTCACCAGCGCCTCCTCGGCCGGCGCCGTGAAGATCAAGGGCCTCGAGCACGGCAGGGCCGCCGAACTCGTCGAACAGCTCACCAGGTCCACCCAGTCCGTACCGGGAGACGCCACATGATGCCGGACGCCGCCGCGCCCGCCCGGGCCGGCACACCGGACGAGGAGTGGGGACGGCTCAACCCCCGCCTCCTCCTGGTCAACCTGAGCGTGATCGGAACGCCGCTCGCCACCTTCGCCGCGACCCTCCTCCTCGACGACGGCCGGGTCACCCTCCAGGTCCTGATCACGCTCGGCACGCTGCTCATCACCGCCCTGGTCATCGCCGGCATCGGTCTGATGCGGCTCGCCACCACCCGCTACCGGGTCACCGCCGACCGCGTCGAGGTCCACAGGGGCCGGTTCTTCCGCAGCGAGCGCTCCGTTCCCGCCGACCGCATCCGCAGCGTCGACCTGACCGCCAACCCCCTGCACCGGATCTTCGGCCTCACCTCCCTGAAGGTCGCCACCGGCGACCAGGGCTCCGCCGACGGCGGGCTGTCCCTGGACGGCCTGAGCCTCGCCGACGCGGCCGCACTGCGCCGGCGGCTGACCGAACTCCGCCGGACCGCCCAGGGCGTGCACCACCCCGAGGCGGACGCCGACCCCACGATCGCCGAACTCGACTGGGCCTGGCTGCGGTACGCCCCCCTGACCCTCTGGGGCGTCGGCGGCGTCTTCATCGCCGCAGGCAGCGTGTACCGCACCCTGCACGAGATGAAGATCGACCCCCTGGAACTCGGCATCGTCAAGGACCTCCAGCAACGCTTCGGCTCCGTCCCCCTCTGGTACGGCCTCCTCGTGGCCGCCCTGGTCGTCGTCGCCGTCGGGGTCGCCGGCTCGACCGCCACGTTCATCGAGGGCTGGGGCGGCTACCGCCTGGACCGCGAGGAGCCCGGCCTGCTGCGGGTCCGCCGCGGCCTGCTGATCACCCGTTCCGTCAGCATCGAGGAGCAGCGGCTGCGCGGCGCCGAGGTGGCCGAGCCGCTGCTGCTGCGCTGGGCCGGGGGCGCCCGCGTGAAGGCCGTCGCCAGCGGCCTCGGCGACGAGGACGAGAACAGCAGCCGCAGCCGGCTCACCCCGCCCGTCCCACTGGCCCTGGCCCGCCGCGTCGCCGCCGACGTCCTGGGCGAGACCGTCGCCCCCACGACCGCGGCGCAGCTCGCCCCGCACCCCCGAGCGGCGCTGCGCCGCCGGATCAACCGCGCCGTGATCTGGTCCGCGGCGGCCGCGGCGCTGCTCGCCGGTCCCGGCCTGTGGCTCACCCCCGCCCTGGTGCACGCCGGTTGGATCACCGGACTGGTGCTCCTCGCCGCCGGAACGGCCCTGGCGTACGACGCGTACCGCAACCTCGGGCACGCCGTGCACGGCCGCTACCTGGTCACCCGGTCCGGCACCTTCACCCGCCGCACCGCGGCCGTCCGGCGCGACGGCATCATCGGCTGGTCCATCACCCGCTCGCCCTTCCAGCGCCGGGCCGGCCTGCTCACCCTGGGCGCCGCCATCGCGGCCGGGACCGGCGTCTACAAGGTGCGCGACGTGGCCGTGGCCGACGGACTGGCCCTGGCGGAGGAAGCCGTCCCGGACCTCCTCGCCCCGTTCCTCGAACACCGTCCCCGCACCACGGCCGGCACCCAGTAGCGCGCACCCCCGCGGGCCGCACGCGCCGTGCCGGTCCCCGACCGGTCCGAGCCCCGGCCCTTCTAGGGGCTAGGGGCCCGTAGGGGAGGGGACGCGGGCGGGGACCGCACGCACGCGGCCGTCCCCGCCCGTCCGGCGGACGGGCGCCCCCTCAGGAGCGGCGGGAGGGCGGCCGTCCGACCCCGCGTCCGACCCCCGCGGTGCCCATTCGCGGGCGCCCGCGACGTCCCATCCACCATTCTTGTCAATTCCGAATAGCGGCGGCATTATTATGCGGTCGCACCCGCATAGGTCCGCCGTATGACAACGTCCGCCGGGCCGGCGTTCCGGCCGCTTTCCGCCCGGACGATTTCCGGTCGCCCCACAGCGGTCGCCCCGGGAATCGGACTAGGGGCCGCTAGGGGACCGATAGGGGTTTCTGCCGCGACATCTCCGTGCCAGGGTCATGACCGATCCCCGGTTTTCTCTGCACGGATTGATGGAGCGCGCGATGTTGAACGAGTCCCCGGATTTCGCAGCCGAAACCGACGGCGCCTCCCCGGCCGACGGAAACCGGGACCTCCGTGGCGACGCCACGCCAGAGGACTGGCGCGAGCTCCTCACCGGACTGACCGACGGAGAGCAGCACACCCTGCTGCTCGACCGCATCTCGGCCCTGGTGACCGCCTCCCTGCGTGACGCCGCCCCCGACGTCCTCGACCCGCACCGCTCCTTCATCGACCTGGGATTCGACTCCCTCGCGGCCGTCGACCTGCACGCCCGGCTCGTCGCGGCCACCGGCCTGCGCCTGCCCGTCACGCTGGCGTTCGACCACCCCACGCCGGCCCGCCTCGTCGAGCGCGTCCACACCCTCCTCCGGGGCGGCGCGGCTCCCGCCGAAGCCCCCGTCACCGCAGCCGTCAGCAGCGACGAACCCATCGCCATCGTCGGCATCGGCTGCCGGTTCCCGGGCGGCGTGCATTCCCCCGAATCCCTCTGGGACCTCGTCGCCACCGGCACCGACGCCATTTCCGAATTCCCCACCGGACGCGGCTGGAACCTCGACGGGCTCTACGACCCGGACCCCGACCGCGCCGGCACCAGCTACACGCGCGAAGGCGGATTCCTCCACGACGCCGACCAATTCGACGCCGCGTTCTTCGGAATTTCGCCGCGCGAGGCCACGGCCATGGACCCGCAGCAGCGCCTGCTCCTGGAAACCTCCTGGGAGGCGTTCGACCGGGCCGGAGTCGACCCCGCCGCGCTCCGCGGCGGACAGGTCGGCGTATTCGTCGGCGCGGAAACCCAGGAATACGGGCCCCGTCTCCAGGACGCCGCCGACGGGTTCGAGGGCTACCTCGTCACCGGCAACGCCGCCAGCGTCGCCTCCGGCCGCATCGCCTACACCTTCGGCTTCGAGGGCCCCACGGTCACCGTCGACACCGCCTGCTCCTCCTCCCTGGCCGCCCTGCACCTCGCCGTCCAGGCCCTGCACGCCGGCGAGTGCTCCCTCGCCCTCGCCGGCGGCGTCGCGATCATGGCGAGCCCCGGCTCCTTCGTCTCCTTCAGCCGCCAGCGGGGCCTCGCCCCCGACGGCCGCTGCAAGCCCTTCGCCGCGGCCGCGGACGGCACCGCCTGGGGCGAGGGCGCCGGCATGCTGCTGGTGGAGCGGCTCTCGGACGCCCGCGCCAACGGCCACCAGGTGCTGGCCGTCGTCTGCGGCACCGCCATCAACCAGGACGGCGCCAGCAACGGCCTGACCGCCCCCAGCGGCGCCGCCCAGCAGCGCGTCATCCGGCAGGCCCTGGCCAACGCCGGCCTGTCGTCCGGCGACGTGGACGCGGTGGAGGCCCACGGCACCGGCACCCGGCTCGGCGACCCCATCGAAGCCCAGGCGCTGCTCGCCACCTACGGCCAGGACCGCCCCGCGGACCGCCCCCTGCTGCTCGGCTCGCTGAAGTCCAACATCGGCCACACCCAGGCCGCCGCGGGCGTGGCCGGCGTCATCAAGATGGTCATGGCGATGCGGCACGGCGTGCTGCCCCGCACCCTGCACGTCGACGCCCCCACCCCGCACGTCGACTGGACGGCCGGAGCCGTCTCGCTGCTCACCGACGCCGTCGAGTGGCCGGCCTCCGGAACCCCCCGCCGCGCGGGCGTCTCCTCGTTCGGCATGAGCGGCACCAACGCCCACGCGATCATCGAGGAGCCGCCGGCCGAGCGGGCGCCGGCCGAGGGGGCGCCGGCCGAGGGGGCGCCGGCCGAAGCCCCGTCCACCGGCGAGCGGGTGGAGGAGGAGGCGGGCGCCGGGGACGCGTCCGTCGGGGACGGGGCCGTCAGGAACGAGTCCGTCGAGGACCCGGCCGTAGGGGAAGCGTCCGACGGAGAGCCCGCGACCGAGCCCGAGGCGGGTCTCGAGCCCGGCCCCGAGGCGACGCCGGCACCCGAGGTCCTGCCCTGGGTCCTGTCCGCCAAGACCCCCGAGGCCCTGCGCGCCACCGCACGCCGCCTTGCCGACTGGGCCGACGCCCACCCCGGGGCCACCCCCCTCGACATCGGCCACTCCCTGGTCGCCACCCGCGGCCGGTTCGAGCACCGGGCCGTGGTCCTCGGCGGCGACCGCACCGCGCTCCGCCACGGCCTGCACGCCCTGGCCGACAGCACCGCCGCCGATGCCACGGCCGGCGCCGGTGCCCCGGCCGGCGGCACCGGGCCCGCGAGCGTCGTCCGGGAGGAGCCCGCCGCGGGGCGCACCGCCGTGCTCTTCACCGGCCAGGGCAGCCAGCGCCTCGCCATGGGCCGCGAACTGTACGCGACGCACCCGGTCTTCGCCGACGCGCTCGACGACGCCTGCTGGTACCTGGCCGAGCAACTGGAACACCCCCTCCTGGACGTCCTGTTCGCCGAGGAGGGCAGCCCCGAGGCCGCCCTCCTGCACCAGACCGCCTACACCCAGCCCGCGCTGTTCGCGCTGGAGGTGGCGCTGTTCCGGCTCGTCGAGTCGTGGGGCGTGCGCCCCGCCTTCCTGGCCGGGCACTCCGTGGGAGAGATCGCCGCCGCCCACGTGGCGGGCGTGTTCTCGCTGGAGGACGCGTGCATGCTGGTCGCGGCCCGCGGCCGGCTGATGCAGGCCCTGCCGGCGGGCGGAGCCATGATCGCGGTGGAGGCCTCGGAGGACGAACTCCTGCCCCTCCTCGACGAGCGCGTGGCCGTGGCCGCGGTCAACGGCCCCCGGTCGGTCGTGATCGCGGGCGACGAGGACGCGGCCACCGCCGTCGCCGAGGCCTTCGAGGCCCGGGGCCGCAAGACCAAGCGGCTGACGGTGAGTCATGCCTTCCACTCGCCGCACATGGACGGCATGCTCGACGAGTTCCGCCGCGTGGCGCAGGTACTGGACTACGGCACCCCCACCGTCCCCGTCGTCTCCCTCCTCACCGGGACCGCCGCCACCGCCGCCGAACTGGCCGACCCCGAGCACTGGGTGCGGCACGTGCGCGAGCCGGTCCGCTTCGTGGACGGCGTCCGCACCCTCCGGGACCGGGGCGCCGACGCCTTCCTGGAGCTGGGACCCGACCCCGTCCTGACGGCCATGGCCCAGGACTGCCTGCTCACCGACGCGCCGGCCCCCGCGGCCCCCGTCCTCGCCGCCGCGCTGCGCTCCGGCCGTCCCGAGACCCTCACCCTCCTCGACGCCGTCGCCCGCGTGTTCGCACGGGGCGCGGACGTCGACTGGTCCGCGTTCTTCGCCGGGAGCGGCGCGGGCCGCGTCGAGCTGCCGACGTACGCCTTCCAGCGGCAGCGCTACTGGATGGACGCCCACGCCCCCGCCGCCGGGCCGGCCGGGGTCTCCGGTCCGGGCACCGGCCCGGCCGACACCGCGTTCTGGGAGGCGGTCGAGCAGCAGGACGTGGCCGCCCTGGCCGCCGCGCTCGAACTCGACGCGGACGGTGAACAGCCCCTGATCGAGGTCGTCCCGGCCCTGTCCGCCTGGCGGCGCCGGGTACGCACCCGCTCCGAGGTGGACGGCTGGCGCTACCGGGTCTCGTGGAAGCCCCTGACGGACACGGCGGCCGGTGGCGCACGGCTGTCGGGTACGTGGGTCGTGGTGACCGCGGAAGCCGCTGGTGTGGACGCCGCGCCGGTGGAAGCGGCGCTGGCCGGGCGTGGTGCGCAGGTCCGTCGGGTCGTGGTCGGGGCGGACGGTGGCGACCGTGGCGTGCTGGCGGGTCTGCTGGCCGATTGCGAGGCCGAGCACATTGCCGGTGTGGTGTCGCTCCTGGCCCTGGACGAGTCCGGGTCCGCCGGTGTGGTGGCCACGGCTGCTCTTGTGCAGGCGTTGGGTGATGCCGGGGTGGGGGCGCCGGTGTGGTGCCTGACCCGGGGTGCGGTGTCGGTGGGCCGTTCGGACCGGCTGGTGTCCGCGGTTCAGGCCCAGACATGGGGCCTGGGTCGTGTGGCCGCGCTGGAGGTGCCGGAGCGGTGGGGCGGTCTGGTCGATCTGCCTGAGGTGTGGGACGAGCGGGCGATGCGTCGGCTGGTCGGTGTGCTGGCCGGTGGTGCGGCGGGTGAGGACCAGGTCGCGGTGCGGTCGTCGGGTGTGTTCGGACGCAGGCTCGTCCGGGCTGCTTCCGGTCAGGACGACCGGTCGTGGGAGCCGTCGGGGACGGTCCTGGTCACCGGTGGTACGGGTGCGCTGGGTGGCCGTGTGGCGCGGTGGCTGGCGGGTGCGGGTGTCGCGCGGTTGG
>NZ_JOGB01000035.1 GCF_000719335.1 Streptomyces sp. NRRL S-87 | reverse complement strand
TCCCAGCGGTAGCTGGGGGAGGCCTGCAGGCCATACCGGGTCAAGAGGCGAGGGGACCCACACACCACGGGACGGCCCCACGAAGCGAGAGCCCACCCCACCCCCGGACGGAACCACCCCGCCCCACCCACCTGACTGTCACTCAGATCTCTGTCAACACCGCGTCTGGGCGGACGGCCGAATTCCGCCCATGATGCGGCCATGACACCTCAGCTGACGCGCCGTCACCTATTGGGTCTCGGCGCCCTCCAGACCGCGGCCGCCCTCGGCTTCACCCGGGTCGGCCTGTCCGCCGCGACCGCCGCCGAGCCGCCCGCCGTCGACTACGCCCCCGCCGTGGTCGTCGGCTCCGGCTACGGCGCCGCCGTAGCCGCCCTGCGCCTGGGCCAGGCCGGCGTGCGCACCGTCGTCGTCGAGATGGGCCGGCTCTGGGACACCGCCGGCGCCGACGGCAGGATCTTCCCCGCCACCACCGCCCCCGACCAGCGGGCCATGTGGTTCCGCAACCGCACCGAGGCCCCGCTCGCCACGTTCCTGTGGCTGGACGTGGTCAACCGCAACATCAGCCCGTACCCCGGCGTCCTCGACCGGGTCAACTACGGCGACATGTCCGTGTACGTCGGCCGGGGCGTCGGCGGCGGCTCGCTCGTCAACGGCGGCATGTCGCCCACGCCCCGGCGCTCGTACTTCTCCGAGGTGCTCCCCACCGTCGACGCCGACGAGATGTACGGCACCTACTTCCCGCGCGCCCGCCAGATGCTCGGAGTGAACGACATCGACCCGGG
This sequence comes from Streptomyces sp. NRRL S-87, assembly GCF_000719335.1. GTDB lineage: Bacteria > Actinomycetota > Actinomycetes > Streptomycetales > Streptomycetaceae > Streptomyces. The sequence continues at coordinate 70,754 of NZ_JOGB01000035.1, read as the reverse complement.
CTGGTTCGAGTCGACGGAGTGGTACCGGTTCGCCCGCGTCTCGCGCAAGCACGCCCAGAACACCGGCCTGCGGACCGTCTTCGTCCCCAACGTCTACGACTTCGGCTACATGCAGCGCGAGGCCGCCGGCCAGGTCCCGAGGTCGGCACTGGCCGCCGAGGTCATCTACGGCAACAACCACGGCAAGAAGAGCGTCGACAAGACCTACCTCGCCGCCGCCCTCGGTACCGGCAACGTCACCATCGAGACCCTCCAGCGCGTGGTCGCCGTACGCCGCGAACCCGACGGCCGGTACGTCCTGACCGTCCGCCGCATCGACGTCACCGGCAGGGTCGTGGAGACCCGCGAACTGGCTTGCAGGCAGCTCTTCCTGGGCGCGGGCAGCCTCGGGACCACCGAGATCCTGCTGCGCGCCCGCGAGACCGGCGCCCTGCCCGCCCTCAGCCCCGAGGTCGGCACCGGCTGGGGCACCAACGGCAACGTCATGACCGCCCGCGCCAACCACCTGTGGGACACCGTCGGCGCCAACCAGGCCACCATGCCGGCCCTGGGCATCGACGACTGGGACAACGCGGCCAACCCGGTCTTCGCCGAGATCGCTCCGCTGCCCATGGGCATCGAGCACTGGGTCAGCATGTACCTGGCCATCACCAAGAACCCGGAGCGCGGCACGTTCACGTACGACGCCGCCACCGACTCGGCCCGGCTGAACTGGCACATCAGCCAGAACCAGCCCGCGGTCGCCGCCGCCAAGCGCCTCTTCGACCGCGTCAACCGGGCGAACTTCACCATCTACCGCTACGACCTCTTCGGTGACAACAAGGCCTTCGCGGACACCTTCACGTACCACCCGCTGGGGGGCTGCGTGCTGGGCCGGGCCACCGACGACTTCGGCCGCGCCAAGGGCTACTCCGGCCTGTACGTCGTCGACGGCTCGCTGGTCCCCGGCTCGCTGGGGGTCAACCCGTTCGTCACCATCACCGCGCTCGCCGAACGCAACATGGCCCGGATCCTGGCCGAGGACCCGCGCTAGCGGGACCCCGGACCGGACACCGGGCCACGAGGGGCGCACACCGGGGGACTCCCGGCGGACCGGGGCGCAGCCCCGGCGGCACCAGGGCGGTCAGCCCCGGTAGAGCGCGTCGATCTCGTCGGCGAAGTCCTTCGCCACGACGTTGCGCTTGAGCTTCAGCGAGGGCGTGATGTGCCCCGACTCCTCCGTGAACTGGGAGGGCAGAATGCGGAATTTCCGCACCGATTCCGCCTTGGACACCGCGGCGTTGCCGTCGTCGACGGCCTTCTGCACCGCCGCCATCAGGTCCGCGTCCTCGCGCAGCGAGGCCGCCGTCGAGCCGGCCGGCTTGCCGTTCTCCTGCGCCCAGCGGCCCAGGAACTCCTCGTCGATCGTGACCAGCGCGCCGACGAACGGCCGGCCGTCGCCGACCACCATGCACTCCGCGACCAGGGCGTGCGCCCGGATGCGGTCCTCGATCACCGCGGGCGCCACGTTCTTGCCGCCCGCGGTGACGATGAGCTCCTTCTTGCGGCCGGTGATCGCGAGGTAGCCGTCCTCGTCGAGGGTGCCCACGTCGCCGGTGTGGAACCAGCCGTCGGTCAGCGCCTCGGCCGTGGCCGTCTCGTTCTTCCAGTACTCGCGGAAGATGTGCTCGCCGTGCAGCAGCACCTCGCCGTCGTCGGCGATGCGCACCACCGAGCCCGGCAGCGGCTGGCCGACCGTGCCGATCTTCTGCCGGTCCCACGGGTTGAAGGCGGTGGCCGCGCAGGACTCGGTGAGGCCGTAGCCCTCCAGCACGTTGAAGCCGATGCCGCGGAAGAAGTGCCCCAGGCGCTCGCCCAGCGGCGCGCCGCCGGAGATCGCGTACTCGCCGCGGCCGCCCAGCACCGCGTGCAGCTTGCTGTAGACCAGCTTGCTGAAGACCTTGTGCTTCAGGCGCAGCCCGAAGGACGGGCCGCCCGGCGCGTCGAGCGCCCGGCTGTAGGCGATCGCGGTGTCCGCCGCCTTGTCGAAGATCTTGCCCTTGCCGTCGGCCTGCGCCTTGGCCCGGGCGGAGTTGTAGACCTTCTCGAAGACCCGCGGTACACCGAGGATCAGCGTCGGACGGAAGCTCGCCAGCTCGTCGGTGAGGTTCTTGATGTCCGGTACGCAGCCCAGCCGGATCGGCGCCAGCACGGAGGCGATCTCCACCAGGCGGCCGAAGACGTGGGCCGCCGGCAGGAAGAGCAGTACCGAGCACTCGCCCGTGCGGAACAGCGGCTTGAGGCGCTCGACGATGTTGCCGCACTCCGCGAAGAAGCTGCGGTGCGTGAGCACGCAGCCCTTCGGGCGGCCGGTGGTGCCCGAGGTGTAGACGATGGTGGCGATGTCGTCGGCGTTCGCGAGCGAGGTGCGCTCGTCGACCAGCTCGTCCGAGACCTGCGCGCCCGAGGTGCGCAGCTCCTCGACGCCGCCCGCCTCGATCTCCCACACGTGGGCCAGCTCCGGCAGCCGGTCGCGGACGCCCGCCAGGGCCTCGCGGTGCGCGGGGGACTCGATGATCGCCGCGCGGGCGCCGGAGTCGCCGAGGATCCACTGGATCTGCTCGGGCGAACTGGTCTCGTAGACGGGGACGGTGATCGCGCCCGCGGTCCAGATCGCGAAGTCGATCAGCACCCACTCGTAGCGGGTGCGGGAGACCAGCGCGACCCGGTCGCCCGGCTCGACGCCGGCGGCGATCAGGCCCTTGGCGACCGAGCGGACCTCGGCCAGGAACTCGGTCGCGGTCACGTCCTGCCAGACGCCGTCGACCTTGCGGCTCATGACGGCGGTGTCGGGATGCTGAGCGGCGTTGCGGCGGATGAGATCCGTCAGATTCCCGTCCGACGGGACCTCGTACAGGGCCGGAAGGCTGAACTCGCGCAAGACTGCTGCTCCTCTGGGGCGCCATCGCCACGATGTGGACCGACCGGACGTTACCCATCGGTAGTGGGTTCCCGATAGGGGGTCCTGGCCAGATGTTCCGTGCGTCACACGACGCGGCCATTCCCAGCCGACAGTAGTCCACCCGATTTGCGACTCGGAAGTAACCGCAGGTCCGGCGCCTCTACCCGCCCACAGGGCACCCGGCCTAGGGTGATCCGACGGACACCGCACGCCCGGCCCGAGGGTGGGGATCCGGCCGGATCCGGCCGATCCGCTTTGCCACAGGGACGGCCGCGGGCGCCCTGGACCACCACTGGGGCACTACCACGAACACCGGCACCGGCAGCCCGCCGGTCCGACCACGGAGGCGACCGCGAGGACGCCCCGCACGCACACAGGAGGGGGAGCGTGAACGCGAAGAGGAAGACCCGGGTCCATGTCGTGAGCGACGTCCACGGCAACACGGAGGCCCTGGCCCGGGCCGGGGACGGCGCCGACGCCCTCCTCTGCCTCGGCGACCTCGTCCTCTTCCTCGACTACGCCGACCACTCCCGCGGCATCTTCCCCGACCTCTTCGGCGCCGAGAACGCCGACCGCATCGTCGCACTGCGCACCGCCCGCCGCTTCGCCGAGGCCAGTGCCCTCGGCCGGCAGCTGTGGGCCGGCATCGACGGCGACCGCGAGACCGTCATCGAGGAGGCGGTGCGCCGCCAGTACGCCGAGATGTTCGCCGCCTTCACCACGCCGACCTACGCCACCTACGGCAACGTCGACATCCCCAAGCTGTGGCCCGAGTACGCCCGCCCCGGCACCACCGTCCTGGACGGCGAGCGGGTCGAGATCGGCGGCCGCGTCTTCGGCTTCGTCGGCGGCGGCCTGCCCTCGCCGATGCGTACCCCCTACGAGGTCGACGTCGAGGAGTACGCCGCCAAGGTCGAGGCCCTGGGTGAGGTGGACGTGCTCTGCTCGCACATCCCCCCGGAGATCCCCGAACTCTGCTACGACACCGTCGCCCGCCGCTTCGAGCGCGGCAGCGCCGCCCTGCTGGCGGCGATCCACCGCACGAAGCCGCGGTACGCCCTCTTCGGCCACGTCCACCAGCCGCTCGCCCGCCGGATGCGCGTCGGGTCGACGGAGTGCGTGAACGTGGGGCACTTCGCGGCGACCGGCCGCCCGTGGGCCCTGGAGTGGTGACCACGGGCTGCACCGGGGGCACGCGCGGTGACGGTTCGCCAGCGCGGTAGCCTTCACGCGTCGCCCCACGGCGCACCACGTCACGAACCCAAGCCCCTGGCCCAGTACCTGGAGGAGCCGCAGCGATGGCGGAACACACCAGCTCCAGCATCACGATCGACGCGGCCCCGGCGGCCGTCATGGCCGTGATCGCAGACTTCGCCCGCTACCCGGAGTGGACCGGCGAGGTCAAGGAGGCCGAGGTGCTGGCCACCGACGCGGCGGGCCGCGCCGAGAAGGTCCGCCTGCTGCTCGACGCCGGCGCCATCAAGGACGACCACACCCTGGCCTACACCTGGACCGGCGACCACGAGGTCGCCTGGACCCTGGTGAAGTCCCAGATGCTGCGCGTCCTGGACGGCTCGTACCGGCTCGCCCCGATCGCCGGCGGCAAGCAGACCGAGGTCACCTACCAGCTGACCGTCGACGTCAAGATCCCGATGCTCGGCATGATCAAGCGCAAGGCCGAGAAGGTCATCATCGACCGGGCGCTCGCGGGCCTGAAGAAGCGCGTCGAATCCGGCGTCTGAACCCCTAGGGCACTCCCGAGCATGCGCACCCTCCTCATCACCGGCCCCGGCGGGGCCGGTCGCACCACCGTGGCCGTCGCCACGGCCCGCGCGGCCGCCCTGCGCACGCCGGGACGCCGCGTCCTGCTGGTCACCGAGGCCCCGGCCGAGGCCGTCGGCGCCCTGCTCGGCGACGACCTCCCCGCGGGGCTGTCGCTCGCGCACCTCGACCCGGACGCCACGTTCCGCGAGGAGCTCGGCGCCCTCCAGGAACGCGGCACCACCGTCCTGAACATGCTGGGCGCCCGCCCCCTGCAGGCCGAGGAGCTCACCGCCCTGCCCGGCGCCGAGCAGTTCGCCCTGCTGCGGGCCCTGCGCCGGGCCGCCGAGAGCGGCGCCCACGACCTCGTCGTGGTCGACCTGCCCCCGCTGCACCGGGCCGTCGCCCTGCTCGCCCTCCCCGAGCAGCTGCGCCGCTACCTGCGCCGGCTGCTGCCGCCCGAACGGCAGGCGGCGCGCGCCCTGCGGCCCGTACTGGCCCAGCTGGCGGGCGTACCGATGCCCGCGCAGTGGCTGTACGAGACCGCCGCCCGCTGGGACGAGGAGCTGGCGGCCGTGCAGGCCGTCGTGGAGGCCCCCGGCACGGCCGTACGGATCGTCGCCGAGCCGGGTCCGGCCGCCGCCGACGCGGTGCGCGCCGGGCTGCTCGGACTCGCGCTGCACCAGGTCCCGGTGGACGCGGTCCTCGCCAACCGGGTCCTGCCCCGCGGCTCCGCCGACACCTGGCTCGCGGCCCTCGCCGCCCAGCAGGACAAGTGCCTCGACGAATGGACCGCCGAGGGCGGCCCCGGCCACCGGGTGCACGAGCTGCCGCACCTGGGCCAGGACCCGCGCGGTGCCGCCGACCTCGACCGGCTCGCGCCGCCGGAGGCCCCGGCGGCCCCGGAGGCCACCGCTGCCCCGGAGGCCATGGCGGCCACGGCGGCCGTGGTGCGGCCCGAGTGGCCCGTCGAGGACCGCCGGGGCGAGGCCGGCGTGCTGGTGTGGCGCATCCCGCTGCCCGGCGCGACCAAGGACGGCCTGGACCTGGTCCGCCGCGGGGACGAGCTGCTGCTGACCGCGGGACCGTTCCGCAGGATCGTCACCCTCCCCTCCGCGCTGCGCCGCTGCACCGTCTCCGGCGCGGCCCTGCGCGACGGCGAACTGGCCGTCCGCTTCACGCCCGACCCGGCGCTCTGGCCTCGGGGCTGAGCCCCCGGCGGCGGCGCGGGGACGAGGGTCTCGCGCCGCTCTCGCTTCGATGCCGGCCGCCGCGTGGTGTGTGGGTCCCCCTCGCCTCTTGACCCGTCATGGCCTGCAGGCCCTACGGCAGGCCCACCCCTGGGACAAGAGGGCTCCGCCCCTGGCCTTCGGCCACCCCAGGCCCGGGCCTGCCTCCGGACCAGCCTGCCATGACGCCTCAAGAGGCTCCCCCACACACCACGCGGCGGCCACTCCCGCGAGACGGGGACCCGGGTCCGGGGGATGCCGTGCCGTGCAGCGTCGACGGCCGTCCCGCCGGAACCCCGGCGTGCCCGGCCCCGTAACCGGATGCCCCCGTTCGGGTAACGTCGGAGGTGTCAGCCCGCAGCAGCAGCAGGAGTCCGCCATGAGCGAGGCCACCCACCACCCCACGGACGACGACGCCTGGGCCGAGGCCTGCGCCGAGGACCTCGCCGCCGAGAAGGCCCGCATCCGGGCCGAGCAGGGAGCCGGCGACGGAGCCCCCGGCAGCGCGGCCGAGGAGCTGCTCAAGCTGTTCGGCGCGGTCGCCGACAAGGTCGCGGGACTCGGCCACCCGCTGATGGGACCGGCCGCCCAGGGCGCCGTACGCCAGTTCGTCAACCAGGCCAAGTCCGCCGTCGAGCCGGTCATCGAGCGCAATCCCGACGTCTTCGACCACCTCGCCGCCGCCGGGACCGAGCTGCTGGCCGCCTACCGCTCCGCCGTCGAGGGCCACGAGAGCCGCTGGACCCGGACCTCGGGCCCCGGCCGCCCGCCCGGCCCCCGTGACGGCGGCCCGGCCGCCGCGGACGGGGACGGCCCCGGCCGGGACGGCGGGGGCCCCGAGGACGACGGCCCGGGCCCGTCGCACCGCATCGACCTCGACTGAGGCCCACGACCGACGCCGGCGGCGCGCATGATCGACTGCGGCCCGGGCACGTGACGGGTGTCGCGGGGCGTCCCGACAGCACCGGTGCGGCCCCCTGGCTCGGGTACGGTTGGCCGTGGCGGGGTTTGACCGGAAACCGAGGGACTAATGGGACTCACCATCGGCGTCGACATCGGCGGCACGAAGATCGCGGCCGGAGTGGTCGACGAAGAGGGCACCATCCTTGAGACGTACAAGGTGCCCACCCCGCCGACCGCGGACGGCGTGACCGACGCGATCTGCTCCGCCGTGGCCGAGGTCAGCAGCGGGCACTCCATCGAGGCCGTCGGCATCGGCGCCGCCGGCTACGTGGACGACAAGCGCGCCACCGTGCTCTTCGCCCCCAACATCAACTGGCGGCACGAGCCGCTCAAGGACAAGGTCGAGCAGCGCATCGGCCTCCCCGTCGTCGTCGAGAACGACGCGAACTGCGCCGCCTGGGGCGAGTACCGCTTCGGTGCCGGCCAGGGCCACGAGGACGTCATCTGCATCACGCTCGGCACGGGCCTGGGCGGCGGCATCATCATCGGCAACAAGCTGCGCCGCGGCCGCTTCGGCGTCGCCGCGGAGTTCGGCCACATCCGGGTCGTGCCCGACGGCCTGCTGTGCGGCTGCGGCAGCCAGGGCTGCTGGGAGCAGTACGCCTCCGGCCGCGCCCTCGTCCGGTACGCCAAGCAGCGCGCCCACGCCACCCCCGAGGCCGCCCGGATCCTGCTGGACCTGGGCGACGGCACCGTCGAGGGCATCGAGGGCAGGCACATCAGCGAGGCCGCCCGACAGGGCTGCCCGGTGGCCGTCGACTCCTTCCGCGAGCTGGCCCGCTGGGCCGGCGCGGGCCTGGCCGACCTGGCCTCGCTCTTCGACCCGTCCGCCTTCATCGTCGGCGGCGGCGTCTCCGACGAGGGCGAACTGGTCCTGGAGCCGATCCGCAAGTCGTTCCGCCGCTGGCTGATCGGCGGCGAGTTCCGGCCGCACGCCCAGGTCCTCGCCGCCCAGCTCGGCGGCAAGGCCGGCCTGGTGGGCGCGGCGGACCTGGCCCGCCAGGGCTGACGCCCGCGGACCCGTTGCGTACGGTCGCCCGTCGCGCCCCCTGTGGCCGCGGCGGGCGACTGCCTATGTTGGCCCCATGGCGACTGGCGAACTCGACGTGGACCTCCCCGAATCCCGGACCGAGGCGGACGGCTCCGCCGTCATCCGGGTGCTCTCCTACAACATCCGCTCGCTGCGCGACGACGAGGAGGCACTGGCCCGGGTGATCCGGGCCTGCGCCCCCGACCTGGTGTTCGTCCAGGAGGCGCCGCGGTTCTTCCGCTGGCGCAAGCACGCGGCCCGGCTGGCCGCGAAGACCGACCTGGTGGTCCTCGGCGGCGGGGCCACCGCCGCCGGCCCCCTGCTGCTGTGCTCGCTGCGGGCCTTCGTGGAACGCACCGAGGACGTGCTGCTCCCGCTCGTCCCCGGACAGCACCGCCGGGGCTTCGCGACCGCCGTCGTCCGCTTCGGAGGGGCCCGGGTGGGCGTCGTCTCCGCCCACCTCTCGCTCGCGCGGGACGAACGCCGGGCGCAGGCGGGGCTGCTGCTGGCGAAGCTGCGCGAGCTGGACGTGCCGTACGCGATCGCGGCGGCGGACGTCAACGAAGGACCCGGGGGTCCCGCGTTCGGGCTGCTCGGCGCGGAGCTCCAGGACTGCTGGGCGGTCCGCCCGTGGGGATCGGGCCCCACCTTCCCGGCGGCCCGGCCGGAGCGCCGCATCGACGCCGTGTTCGCCTCACCGGCCGTCGAGGTCCTCGGCTGCGGCGTGCCCACCGCCCTCCCGGGCGTCTCCTCGGCGGACCTCCTGTCCGCCACCGACCACCTCCCGGTCCTGGCGGCCCTGCGCCTGCGGGCCTGACGGCGGCGCCATCCCCCGGCCATCCCTCCGGCTGCCCGACTGCGCCGGCGGGAGGGCAGGCGGGGGCTCGCACCGGAGCCGGGGAAGCGGGCGGAGCGGAGCTGCGCACTCGGGGTCATCGTCGTGGTGTGCGCATGCGTCGGCTCGCCCGCCACTCATGGAATCGACATGGGCGAGCTTCACCTCGTTGCGGGAGATGTGCCGCTGGCAGCGACAGCAAATGCGGGCCGTCACGGCGCGATCTCGACGTCGAGCGAACGGTAGAGCTCGCGGATGCCCCGCGCGAGGGGCCGAAAGTACGTCCAGGATCCGAATACGCCGGGCTCCGGCCCCTCTCGCTGATCCGGTCCCAGTCCGCGAGCAGCCGCGCCGCACCTCCACCGTTGCGCGCCACGGCATCGCGGACCTGCTTGCCGTGCCGCAGCAGGCCGTCGGTAAGCCTGGCGGTCTCGTCCCCGGACGGCTTGCGCTCGAACGGCACCAGGGCCCGCTTCACCAAGGCGGCGCCAGCGTTCGGGTCGAGGCGTGTACTGATCACGTTCATGGTTCTCTCCTTGCCGCCGTGGTTCGGTGCGGCAGAGAGAATGCAGTGCCGAGATCAGCGCAAGCGCATCGTCACTCCGCAGTCACTCGCTGACGATCGCGACGAGGTCCACGAGAGCGGACAGCGTGTGCCTCGGCACGTGCAGCCAGTCGGCCCATGACGCCCAGTAGCGGTCGTCGCGCGTGAGGGTCTCGCCCCCGTCCAGCACCACGGTACGGATCACCGGGCCAGCCTACGAGCCTCGATGGACGGAGGTGCCCCTCCTCCGGCCGGAGAAGGGGCACCTCCACGAGATCCGCCCGAGCCGCGCGGCGCCGGTCAGACGACCGCGCCGCGGCCCGGGTCGTCGTCGCCGTCCTCGTCGTCGCCGCGCATCCGGGCGACGAGCGTGGCGAAGCCGCCGAGGAAGCCGCCCACGCCCAGCGTGGTGAGCCACCAGGTCATGTCCCACTGCAGCAGCACCGCGAGCAGCAGCAGCACCGGCCCGCCCACCACCGCCAGCCACGCGAACTTCGCCGTGGTGTCGGCCTCCGGCAGCGCCGGGTCGGGCTGCACGAAGTGGGCCCCGTCGTCGTCCGCGTCGTCCGCGTCGTCGGAGGGCTCGGGCAGCGAGTGGTCGCGCGGGCCCGCACCGACGCCGGGTGCGAACACGATCGAGCTGCCCAGCGGCGGCTTCGGCTCCTGCGCGGGCTTCGGAGCCTCCGGCTCCTCGTCCGGCGGCTCCGGCAGCAGCAGGTCCTCGATCGGCTTGAACGGCTTGGCGCCCGGCGGGTCCGGCGGCTCGGCGCCGTACCCCGCGACGATCGCGGCCCATGCCGCTTCCTCGTCCAGCGGCTCGCCGCCGCCGTTCGAGATCTTGCCGTCCTGCTCAGCCACCGGTGGCCGTCCCCTCCTTGCCGAGCGCGCCGGCCTTCGGAGCGAGCCGGGCGACGAATTCGAACGAATCCTGGAAGATGCGATCCGCGTCATGGTCCAACGTCGCCACGTGGTAGCTCTGTTCCAGCAGCGTCTCGGTCACGTCCGACGAGGAGATCCGGCTCAGCACCCGGGCCGAGTCCGCCGGCGGTACCACGTGGTCCTGCGGGCTGTGCAGCAGCAGCACCGGCTGCGTGACCTGCGGCAGCTCCGCGTCCACCAGCTTCAGGAACTCGCGCAGCGAGTGCGCGGCCCGGGTCGGCACCCGGTCGTAGCCCACCTCCTCCGAGCCCGGCTTCGCGATGTCGCTCGCGATGCCCGGCGCGGAGCGCACGACGTGCTTGACCACCGGCAGCAGCACCGCGAGCTTGTCGTGCACCTTGTTGGCCGGGTTCACCAGCACGATGCCGCTGACCGCGTCCCCGTGCCGGGCCGCGAGCCGCAGGGTCAGCGCGCCGCCCATCGACAGGCCCATGACGAACACCTGCTCGCAGCGGTCCAGCAGCTCGCGCAGGGCCCGGTCGACCTCGGCGTACCAGTCCTGCCAGCCGGTGAGCTGCATGTCCTGCCAGCGCGTGCCGTGACCGGGCAGCAGGGGCAGGGAGACCGTCAGTCCGCGGGCGGCCAGGAACTCGGCCCAGGGGCGCAGGGACTGGGGGGAACCGGTGAAGCCGTGGCAGAGGAGTACGCCGACCTCTCCGCCCTCGTGGCGGAACGGCTCGGCTCCAGGGAGGACGGGCACCAGGATCTCCTGTTCAGGGGGCGGAAGGGGGAACGAAAAGGGGTGCGCTGTGTGTCCCTCACGGTACGCGACCGGGATGACACCGACCAGGGTCGGCGACGCTGCAGACCCTGCGGGCGCGAGCCCGGGCCCCGCAGGGGTTAAGGTCTGATCGACGACACAGGAAGGCTTACGAGTTGATCTACGGCGCAATGAAGTTCTCCATCGGGGGATCCCTGAAGCTCGCCTTCAGGCCCTGGGTGGAGGGCCTCGAGAACATTCCCGCCGAAGGCCCGGCGATCCTCGCGAGCAACCACCTCTCCTTCTCGGACTCGTTCTTCCTCCCCGCGGTCCTCGACCGCAAGGTCACCTTCATCGCGAAGGCCGAGTACTTCACCTCCCCGGGCCTCAAGGGCAAGCTGACGGCCGCCTTCTTCAAGGGCGTCGGCCAGCTCCCCGTCGACCGCTCCGGTGCCCGCGGCGCCGGGGAGGCCGCCATCAAGAGCGGCATCGAGGTCATCGAGCGCGGTGAGCTCTTCGGCATCTACCCCGAGGGCACCCGGTCGCCCGACGGCCGGCTCTACCGCGGCAAGCCCGGCGGCCTGGCGCGCGTCGCGCTGGCCACGGGCGCGCCCGTGATCCCGGTCGCGATGATCGACACCGAGAAGATCCAGCCCCCCGGCAAGGTCGTCCCGAAGCTGATGCGCCCCGGCATCCGGATCGGCAAGCCGCTGGACTTCAGCCGCTACCAGGGCATGGACGGCGACCGCTTCATCCTGCGCTCGGTGACCGACGAGGTCATGTACGAGATCATGAAGCTGTCCGGCCAGGAGTACGTCGACATCTACGCGACCGCGGCCAAGCGCCAGATGGCCGACGCCGAGAAGGCCGCCAAGGAAGCCGCCAAGCACGCCGCGGCCGAGGCCAGGGAAGCCCGGTCCGCCGAGGCGAGGACCGCCGGGTCCGAGGGCGGCGCGGCCGCCGGCGGCGCGCCCGACGCCGAAGCCGACGGCACGGGCACGGCTCACTGACCCGGGTCCGGCCGGCCCGCACCGCGCCGGACCTGCGTTACCTGGGGGTGGGGATGGCCAAGCGCGAACGGGGTGTGCGTGTCGTGCGCATGTCCGTGGAACAGCCGCTGTGGCGGGCCCTGACCGCATACCGGCCGCTGACCGCGCTGTACGCGGTGGGGCTCTTCCTCGCCGACCACCGCCACTTCCCCCGGCCCTGGGTGGCCGCCGGCTACCTCGCCGTCCTCGTCGTGTGGACCCTGGCCACCCTGCGCCAGGTCTCGGGCGCGGCCCGCTGCTCGCGCTGGTTCCTCGGCGCCGACCTGGGCCTGGCCCTGACCGGCATCCTGCTGACCCCCGTCGCGGACTCCGCCGCCCGGATCGCCGCCGGCGGCCCGACGCTGCCGTCGATATGGACCGCGGGCTCCGTCCTCGCCTTCGCCCTCAAGGGCGGCTGGCGCTGGGCCGGCTTCGCCTCCACCCTCGTGGCCGTCGCCAACATCGTCCAACGGGGCGCCCCCACCCGCGACACCCTCCACAACGTGCTGCTGGTCTGGGTCGCCTCGATCGCGATCGGGTACGTCGTCCAGGTCGCCCGGGCCAGCGAGGAGACCCTCGCCCGCGCCCTGGAGATCGAGGCGGCCACCCGCGAGCGGGAGCGGCTCGCCCGGGACATCCACGACGGCGTCCTGCAGGTCCTGGCCATGGTCCAGCGGCGCGGCGCCGCCCTCGGCGGAGAGGCCGCGGAGCTCGGCCGGATGGCCGGGGAGCAGGAGGTCGCGCTGCGCACCCTCGTCTCCACCGGAGTGCTGCCCGCCGCCCGGGTCTCGCGCGACGAGGCCCGCGGCGCGCTGGTCAGTGCCGTGGACGAGGCGGAGGGGGCCGGCGGGGCCGACCCGGACGAGGATCCGGCGGCCGCGGTGGACGTGCGCACCCTGCTCGCGCCGCACGCCGGCTCCCGCGTCTCGTTCGCCGAACCGGGCGCGCCGGTGCTGCTCCCCGGGCCGGCCGCCCGCGAGCTGGCGGCGGCGGCAGGGGCCGCCCTGGACAACGTCCGCCGGCACGCGGGTGAGCAGGCGCGGGCGTGGATCCTGGTCGAGGACGAGCCGGACGAGGTGATCGTCACCGTCCGGGACGACGGGCCGGGCATCCCCGAGGGCCGGCTGGTGCAGGCGGAGGGCGAGGGCCGGATGGGGGTGGCCCTGTCGATCCGCGGCCGGCTGCGCGACCTGGGCGGCACGGCCGAGCTGTACTCCGTACCCGGGCAGGGTACGGAGGTCGAACTGAGGGTTCCAAAGAACGGGGCGGGACGATGAGCGAAGAGCACGCGGCGGACGCGATCCGGGTGATGGTCGTGGACGACCACCCGATGTGGCGCGACGCCGTCGCCCGCGACCTCGCGGCGGCCGGCTGTGCGGTGGTGGCCACCGCCGGGGACGGCCCCCAGGCCGTGCGCCGGGCCAAGGCGGTCGCCCCGCAGGTCCTGGTGCTCGACCTCAACCTGCCCGGCATGCCCGGGGTGCAGGTGTGCAAGGAGCTCGTCGCCGCCGACCCGTCCCTGCGCGTGCTGGTGCTGTCCGCCAGCGGCGAGCACGCCGACGTGCTCGAGGCCGTGAAGTCGGGCGCCACCGGCTACCTGCTCAAGTCCGCCGGCGCCGACGAGCTGATCGACGCCGTCCGCCGCACCGCCGCCGGCGACCCGGTCTTCACCCCCGGCCTGGCCGGCCTCGTGCTCGGTGAGTACCGGCGGCTGGCCGCCGGCGGCCCGGCGGGCCCGGCCGAGCCGGACGGCCCCGAGGCGCCCCGGCTCACCGACCGCGAGACCGAGGTGCTGCGGCTCGTTGCCAAGGGCCTGTCGTACAAGCAGATCGCCGAGCGCCTGGTCATCTCGCACCGCACCGTCCAGAACCACGTCCAGAACACCCTCGGCAAGCTCCAGCTGCACAACCGCGTCGAGCTCGTCCGGTACGCGATCGAGCGTGGACTCGACGACGCGTAGGTCCCCGTACGGGTGAAAGCGCCTACGCAAGTCCCCGTACATCGACCGGATATGACGCTCCGTGGCCGTTCGGGGTGCCCTCCGTCACCACTAGCGTGACCGTCATGCGGGCCAGCGGGCCCTGATGGCGAAGGGAAGGTTCCATGAAGGTCGGAGTGCTCACCGGCGGCGGCGACTGCCCCGGTCTGAACGCGGTCATCCGCGGGGTCGTGCGCAAGGGCGTCCAGGAGTACGGGTACCGGTTCGTCGGCTTCAAGGACGGCTGGCGCGGCCCCCTGGACGGCGACACGGTCCGCCTCGACATCCCCGCCGTACGCGGGATCCTGCCGCGCGGCGGCACCATCCTCGGTTCCTCGCGCACCAACCCCTTCAAGGTTGCGGACGGCGTCCGCCGCATCAAGGACAACCTCGCCAAGTACGAGGTCGAGGCCCTGGTCGCGATCGGCGGCGAGGACACCCTGGGCGTGGCGGCGCGGCTGTACGAGGAGTTCGGCGTGCCGTGCGTGGGCGTGCCGAAGACCATCGACAACGACCTGTCGGCCACCGACTACACCTTCGGCTTCGACACCGCGGTCGGCATCGCGACCGAGGCGATCGACCGGCTGCACACCACCGCCGAGTCCCACATGCGCGTCCTGGTGGTGGAGGTGATGGGCCGGCACGCCGGCTGGATCGCCCTGCACTCGGGCCTGGCCGGCGGCGCGAACGTCATCCTCATCCCCGAGCAGCGCTTCGACGTGGACCAGGTGTGCGCCTGGGTCACCTCCCGCTTCAAGGCCAGCTACGCCCCCATCGTGGTGGTCGCCGAGGGCGCCATGCCCAAGGACGGGGACCTGGTCCTCAAGGACGCCGCCTCCCGCGACTCCTTCGGTCACGTCCGGCTCTCGGGCGTGGGGGAGTGGCTGGCCAAGGAGATCGAGGAGCGCACCGGCAAGGAGGCCCGCACCACCGTCCTCGGCCACGTGCAGCGGGGCGGCACGCCCAGCGCGTACGACCGGTGGCTGGCCACCCGGTTCGGGCTGCACGCGATCGAGGCCGTCCGCGACGGGGACTTCGGCAAGATGGTCGCGCTGCGCGGCACGGACGTGGTGCGGGTGCCGATCGCCGAGGCCACGGCCAAGCTGAAGACCGTGGACCCGGAGCTGTACCGCGAGGTCGGGGTCTTCTTCGGCTGACCGACCCCCGGGCGGCGGCCGACGCCGCGGACCACCGGTCGTCGCCACCGGTTCGACGCCGCCGGCCGCCGCCCACCGGCCTGCCCTGCCCACCCGCGCGGACCATGGGTCGTATATTCGGCAGATCCGGCCGATTCCGGGCGCGCACCGTGCCCCCCACGCCGGAAGCGACCCATGGTCCCTCGCCCCGGGAGCAGCACGTGGAAATCCTGGCCTTCGGTGTCACGGCCGACGAGAAGCCGCTGCTGGAGCGGGCGTTCGCCGGACGGTGCGAGGTGCGCTGCGTCGACGTCGTCCTGAGCGAGGACACGGCGCCGATGGCGACCGGCTACGAGGTCGTCTGCTCCAGCGTCAACGCCGATCTCGGCCGCCGGGTGCTGCACGTCCTGTCGGCGGGCGGGACGAGGATGATCGCCCAGCGCTCCACCGGCTTCAACAACATCGACCTGGACGCGGCCCGGTCCCTCGGCATGACGGTCAGCCGGGTCTCGGCCTACTCGCCGTACTCGGTGGCCGAGTTCGCCTGGACCCTGGCGATGGCCGTGAACCGGCGGATCGTGCGGGCCTCCAACCGCACCCGGGACTTCGACTTCCGCCTCAACGGCCTGCTGGGCCGGGACGTGCACGGCCGTACGGCCGGCGTGCTCGGCACCGGCAGGATCGGCGAGGCCTTCACGCGGATCGCGCACGGCTTCGGCATGACCCTGCTCGGCTGGGACGTGGTGCCGAACCCTGCCTGCGTCGAGCTGGGCATGACGTACGTCGACAAGGACGAGCTGTTCGCCACGGCGGACCTGATCAGCCTGCACGTGCCGCTGCTGGAGGCCACCCAGCACCTGGTGGACGCCGCCGCCCTGGCGGCGATGAAGGACGACGCGATCCTGGTCAACTCCAGTCGTGGGGGCCTGATCGACACCGAGGCCCTGGTCGCCGAGCTGCGGGCGGGCCGGTTCACGGGGGTCGGCCTGGACGTGTACGAGGCCGAGGCCGGCGTCTTCTTCCTCGACAAGTCGCTGGAGGCGGTCCCGGACGACACCCTCGCCCGGCTGATCACCTTCCCGAACGTCCTCGTCACCTCGCACCAGGCGTACTACACCCACGAGGCGGTGGGCCAGATCATCGACGCCACGGTCCGCAACGTCACCGACTACCTGGCCGGCCGCCGCTCGGAGAACACCCTGGTCCCCGCCGGCTAGGGGGTGTCCTCGCGCCGGAGGGCCGCCGGTCGGACGCGCGAGAGCCCCAGGTCCGGGACCTGGGGCTCTCTCCGGCGGAGGGGACGCGGCCCTACAGGGCGACGAAGGCCAGCAGGGCGAGACCGGTCACCACGAGGTGGGTGACGCTCGTCTTGCGGAAGCGGAACAGCGCGGCCACCGCGCCGCCCGCGCCGGCGAACACGGCGGTGACCACCACGACCGTGTGGCGGTAGACCTCCGTGTCGTGCAGCTCGCGGGCGTCCGGCGCGCCGATGCTGAGCCCGGACAGTACGTACGCGGTCGCCAGCATCGCCACGACCACCAGGTCGACGATGCCCACGGCGACGGCCGTCGGCCCGTCGGCCGGACGCGGTTCTCGCTTCATGTCTCCGATTGTCCTGTCTCGGGAGGCCGGGGGCCTGAGCAGCGGTACTCAGCTGCTCGGGCCCCCGGCCGGTCGCTTCCGGTCAGTCCTTGCCCTGGAGCGTGTGCTCCAGGCTGTCGGCGTACCGCCGGGCCCCCGCGGGCTTGGGGTGGAAGGAGGCCATGCCGACTTCGAGGACCCCGGTGTTGTCCGCCTTGGACAGGCCGGTCTTCACGATGTTGTGCACGGTCTCCGGGTTTCCGCAGATGGTGTTGTTCCCGAACTCGTCACGCGGGTCCGAGAAGACGGCCCAGGTGCCGGCGTCCTGCGTGGCGCCCTTCATCTCCGCCGCGAGGGTGTCGGCCACCTTGGTGAGCCATTCCCCTTCCGGCTTCTCCATGTTGAGGACGCAGGTGCCGGGGTAGGCCTGACCGGCCTCCGTCGACAGCAGGCGCGGGTAGCCCATGAGGACCACCTTCGCGTGCCCCGCCTTCGCGTGGATGGCGTTCAGGACCTTGACGATCTGCGGGCGAACGCCGTCGTGCAGCCACTTCGGGGCCCAGTCCTGCATCGGCCCGGTCTCGCCGGGCAGGGACTTGCCGTTGGTCGGGTCGATGTTGCCGATCGAGTTGGCGTTGCAGTTCGTGAGGGTCGGCATGACGCACTTCGTGACGATGTCGGTGAAGCGGGCGTCGTTGCCGCCGACGCTGATGGTGACCAGGGTGGTGTTGTTGTCGAGGTAGCCGGCCTCGACCTGCGGCACCTCGCTGTTCTGCCCGCTGCCCGTGATGTTGTACGTCCGCGCTCCGGAGCAGGCCACGAAGTGGTAGTCCAGCTTCGCGTCGAAGTTGTCGGCCAGGGTGCCGACCGGCGCGGTCTGGCCGGGCAGCGTGGCCTGGCGCGACCAGGCGATCTTGGAGCGGTGGCAGGAGTTCCAGGCCTTGTCGTTCACCTTGTCGTAGAAGTCGGTCTCCGGGAAGAAGTCCTTGCCGCCGGGCGCGCTGGAGCCCTCTCCCGAGGAGTACGAGTCACCCATGGCCACGACGACGTCCTGCGGCTTGGCCGCCAGCGGCTGGAAGGCCACGGCGCCCCAGGCGATGTCCTCGTCGGCGGTGCCGTCCTTGGTCGTGTTCGACAGCACGACCTCCGGGGTGCCGGTGAACTTGAACACGCCCAGGCTCGCCCAGCCGCCGGCGCGCTGGAGCACGACCCGGTTCTTGCTGGTGCTGTCGTTCCCGTTGACCGTGTAGGTGGCCTGGCGGGTGTGCGCCCCCGTGTCGGGCAGGTGGACCAGGACGCGGGCCCAGCCCAGCTTCTTGGGGAGGGTCCAGGTGCCGTTGATGGTCATGCGGCCGTCGGGGCCGCCGAGGTGCGCCGCGTCACGCGTGTGGGCGTACCAGAAGTGGCCGCCGTACCCGCCGCCGACCTGGTGCAGGTCGGCCTTCGCCTCGTAGCGGCCCGCGGTGTCGGCGTTGAAGCCGAACGTGAACGAGCCGGCGGATTTGGCCTGGCCGCACCTGCCCCACGTCTCCGTCCCGCTCGGTACGGAGAGGACGACGTCGGAGCCGGCCGGAGCGCCCTCGCAGACCGGTGTGCCGTTCTGCAGGCGGGTGCCGCTGCCCGGCTCGGAGACGAGCGTCTGGTACTTGATGCTCTCGTGGCCGCAGTCGACGGCGCAGGCCGTCTTCCAGGTGGCGTTGGGCTGGTTCCACCAGTACTGCGCGTAGCACTCGGCGTCAGGGCAGTTCGGCGGGGTGTCGGGGTTGCAGTTGTTGGCCTTGTTGCAGAAGACGTCCAGCTTCGGCGAGACGTTCGTGCGCTGCGCCGGGCTCGTCCACCAGGCGGGCCGGAAGCCGGCCGAGGAGAAGCCGGTCTCGCCGGGCCAGTCCTGGCGGCCGTCGGTGGAGTACGAGAAGCCGGTGTCGATGGACCAGGCGGCCCAGCCCATCACCTTCATCTCGTACGGCCAGTCCTGCGGGTGGGCGGCGTGGCGGATCGCCTCGGCACCACCCGCGGTGGTGTCCATGAAGGGGTGGCCCCAGCCCTTCTTGTACAGCGGGTTGGCCGGGTTGTTGTACCAGCCCAGGCCCCAGTGGCCGGCGTGCTTCGAGGCCTCCGACGGGGGGTTGAAGCCGAGGTTGTAGTTCCACACGGCGGTGAACCAGTTCTCGACCATGGACGGGTCGTCGTTGTTGACGGTGATCTTCTGACCGCTCTTGTGGACCTCGTTCCACTTGTCGGCGAGGATCTTCATCGAGGCGGCGATGTTCGTCGCGTAGTCGACCGCGATGATCTTCTGCAGGGACGGGGACAGGCTCGTCTCCCTGGCCCCGGTCGCCGGATCCACCTTCTCGTGCCCCGCGAGGCGCATGCCGTCGGTGACCTGGCCCACGCCGTAACCGCAGTCGGACTTGTCCCAGTTGATCCGCCAGTAGGCGTCCGGGTCACCGGCCACGGTCTTGTGGCCGTAGTAGCCGTCCACGGCGGCGAGGGGGCTGCCCATCTGACCGGGGATCGACCCCCGCTCGGCCTGCCACAGGTTCGACTCCTGGGCCATGATGCCGAGCAGCACGTTGGCCGGGATCTTCCCGCCGCCGTTCAGGGTCGGCGGGGGGAAGAGGCCCTGCGGGTCGATGGAGCCCAGACCGGCCTGGTTGCGGTAGCCGCCCTGGCGGATCCACTTGCCCCGCAGCTCGCCGCGCACGGCCATGTCGACGGCCCACTCGACCTGGTTGGGCGTCGGCTGCAGCGCCTGCGCGTTGACGTCGTTGCGGGACACCGAGCACCAGCGGTCGCCGTCGACCGGGTCGTTCGACGCCGCGGCAGCGGCGAAGGCGGTGCCCTGGGGACGGGCGCCGGTGGTCCGGGCCGCGGCGAGGGCGGGGGAGCCGGTGGTGCCCGAGCCGTCGCCGGCGACGTGCTCGACGCGCTGGGCGAGCTTGGTGCCGGTGCTGGTCGCGGTGCTGGTGACGGTCACCGGCTCGGTGCGGCCGGCGGCCGTCTCCGGCCCGCCGGAGGACCGGGTCTGCGCGGCGGGCTCGGCCTTCGTGAAGCCCTTGCCGGCGTTGCCGATGTGCGCCAGACCGGCGCGGATGCCGGGGGTGAGGACGGCGTCGACGGCCAGCTTGCCGTGGGACGACACGTCCGTGTCGGCGGGCGCGTTGATCCGGGTGACCCCGGTGCCCTTCGTGGCGGGGGTGCCCTCCGGGTGGCCGGTGAGGAACACCCGGCCCCCCTCGCCCTGGGTCAGGCCCAGGTCGCCGAGCCTGCCCGAGGCGAGCAGCACCGGCTTGCCGCGGCCGGGCAGGACCTTCGCCTGCACGGTGGACGTGCCCTTGCGGTCGGCGAAGGCGATCCGCCCGTCGGCGCCGGGGCGGATGTCGAACGGCGTGCTCTCCGCTACGGCCAGGCTGCGCACCGCGCCGGAGGCGGCCAGGTGCACCAGGTTCCGGCCGCGGCCGGCGACCACGCCGCCGGGCACGGGGACGGCACTGGTCAGCTCGCCGCGGGCGGTGGCCCGGCCGAGGGTGCGGCCGGAGGTGTTCACGGTCACCACGCGCGTCTGCGTGAGGTGCGGGTCGTTCATGTCGCGGAACGAGGTGAACGCGGCCGTGCGCGTCGTCGTGTTGCACGACGGGTCGAAGTAGGCCAGCGACGCGGTGAACGGCAGCTTCGTCACATGACCGGTCGCGAGGTTCACCACGGCGGCGAACGCGCCGCCCTGCATGAGGTCCGGCTTGTTCGTGAAGGTCCGGGGTGCGTAGACGACGGCCGCGTGGTCGTGGTCCATCAGGCACTGGTTGCCGATCCACGAGTCCGCGGGCATGCCCGGCTCGGACAGCGTGGCCGCGACCTTCCAGGCGTACGCCTTGCCGCTGTCGGCTACCAGGATGCGAAGGCCGTCGGAGTCGGCGGCGGCGGTCACCGCGCGGTCGGAACTGGTCCGCCAGTCCTTGCCGAGCTTCCGGTCCGGGTCGGCGACCCGGGCCGGCGGCGCGACCGGAACCCGGGGGTCCGGGCCGGCGACGGACGTCGGTACGGCGGCGGCCGGCACGGCCTGCAGCAGTCCGCCCGAGAGGGCGGCGCAGGTCGTGACGGCGGCCAGAGATATGAGTGTTCGTCTTGTGAGACGCAAAGTGAAGAATCCCCGATTTTGTGCTCATGCCCACGCCTTGCGCGAGCATGACAAGGTCGCCGGCTCGGGGGTGCGAAGTCCCCTGGGAGCGGGCGGCCGCTGTGCGGTCGTTCGGTCGGTCCGCGGCGGCGGTATCGGCCGACCCGGCGGTCGCCTGGTCAGGGCTGCCCCGCGCGAGAGGCGGGGACCGGCGCTGTGCGCCGGTGCCGGGTCGTCGGCGGCCGGTGGCCGGCCGATACGGCGGAACCCGCCGCGGGTGAAGAAGAAAATCCCCCCGTGTAGCAATGTTGTACGAGATAAGCCCTGGTCAGTGGGCTTGTGGATCTTAGGCACGAAGTCGGCCCCGGCACCAGTCGGTTGACCGCGACCCCCGCACGAACGACTGCGACCCCCGCGCGAACGGCTGCGACCCCCGCGCGAACGACCGCGACCACGCACGGACGACCGCGACCCCCGCGCGACCCCGCACGGTCGCGCACGAAAGCGCACGAGCGCGGCCGGACCCGGCCGCGCTCGTGCGCAGAGGCCGTACGGCGGCGGCTACGCCGGGCGGGCCGCGGCCGTCAGGGAGCGGACGAGGTCGCAGAGGAGGGCCGCGCCGCGCAGGGTCAGGACGGACTCGGGGTGGAACTGGACGCCGGCGAAGCCGCGGGCCGTGCAGCGCAGGGCGTGGACCTCGTCCGTCAGCGGGTCGCGGGAGACCTCGACGCCGCGGGCGGCCAGCTCGGCCGCCGTCCCGGAGTCGCAGGCGGCGGTGTAGGTGTTGTAGAAGCCGACGACCTCCGCCGCGCCGAAGAGGTCGACGGACACCTGCGCCCCCTGCGCCGGCTCGGCCTTGCGCACCAGCGGCAGCCCCAGCTCCGCCGCGATCAGCTCGTGCCCCAGGCACACCCCGAGCAGCCCCCCGCGGTGCCCCGCCAGCAGCTCCCGCGCCAGCCCCCGCAGCAGCCGCATCTTCGGGTCGGTCGGGTCCGCCGGGTCGCCGGGGCCGGGCCCCAGCACGATCGGCCCCTCGTGGGCGAGCGCCGCCTCCCGCAGCCCCGGCTCGTCGTAGCGGCGTACGGTCACCGAAAGCCCCGCGGCCCGCAGCACGTGTGCCAGCATCGCCGTGAACGTGTCCTCGCCGTCCACCACCAGCGCGTGCCCGGCCACCGGAGCCACCGGCTCCTGCATCCGCAGCCAGAACGGGGCGAGGTCGCCGCGCCGCGCCGCCAGCGCCGCCACCACGCGCGGGTCGTCGGCCAGCCGCGCCACCGGGCCGGCCGGCAGCGGGGCCGCCGCCGGCCGCACGCCCAGTGCGGCCAGTACCCCGGCCGCCTTCGCGTGCGTCTCGGCCACCTCGCCCGCCGGGTCGGAGTGCCGTACCAGCGTGGCCCCCACCGGCACCCGCAGCGTGCCGTCGGCGGCGATGTCCGCGGTGCGGATCAGGATCGGCGAGTCCAGGGTCTGTGACCCGTTGGCGTCCAGGCCCAGCAGCGCGAGCGCGCCCGCGTAGTACCCGCGGCCCCCGGCCTCGTACCGCTCGATCACCCGGCAGGCGTTCTGCACCGGCGAGCCGGTCACGGTGGCCGCGAACATCGTCTCCCGCAGCACCTCCCGCACGTCCAGGGAGGAGCGGCCGCGCAGCTCGTACTCCGTGTGCGCGAGGTGGGCCATCTCCTTCAGGCGCGGGCCGACCACCACGCCGCCCATGTCACCGACCGTGCACATCATCTTGAGCTCCTCGTCGACCACCATCGAGAGCTCCTCGGTCTCCTTGCGGTCGCCCAGGAAGGCCAGCAGCGACTCGACGGTCGGGCCCCCGACCGGGTACCGGTACGTCCCGCTGATCGGATTCATCACCACGGTGCCGCCCGCCATCCGGACGTGGACCTCGGGCGAGGCGCCGACCAGCGTCCGGTCGCCGGTGTGCACGACGTACGTCCAGTACGCCCCGCGCTCGCCCGCCAGCAGCCGCCGGAACAGGGCGAGCGCGTCGGCCCGCGAGAACCCGGGGATCTCGCCGGTGAAGGTGCGCCGGACGACGAAGTTCGCGCCCTCGCCGCGGCCGATCTCGTCCTCGATCACGCGCCGGACGGTCTCCGCGTACTCGGCGTCGGGCACGTCGAAGGCGCCGCCCTCGACCCGTACCGCGTGGTCCGGCAGGGCGGCGAGCACCTCGGCGAGCGGCAGCTCGTACGCCTCCTCGGCGGCCAGGACGCTCAGCGGCGTGCCGTCGTCGCGGACGTCGAAACCCCGCTCGCGGATCTGCCGGAAGGGCACCAGCGCGAGGGTGGGCAGCTCCCGCACCGGCAGGTCGGCCAGGGCCGCGGCCTCGTGGACCGGACCGAGCAGCAGCTCGACGGTGTCGTGGTCGCGGCCCGGCGTGCGGCGGCGGAGCAGGGCGAAGGGCGGGCAGTGCGGGTCCAGCAGCCTGCTGAGGTCCATCGGGGGTTCCTTCCGGCATCGGATCGGTGGAGAGGAACGGCCCCGGAAACGGAAGAAGGCCGCCCCTCGGGCGGCCTTCGCGTGGTTTCTGGTACGCGCAGTCAGTGGGCCGCCGGATGAGCGGTCCACCACCAGTCCAGGTTGGAGTGCGCGAACATGCCCCGCACCCTACACCCCGGCACCTGCCGGGTGCGGCCGGAAGGGGAGACGGCCGTCTCATCCTTTGGTCGATGGAGTGGACTGCGCGCCGCACGACGTAATGTTTACGAGGTGACCGTGAACGCTGAAACCCACGCAGTCGCCGCAAAGGCGACCTGGCGAGACCTGCCCGCGGCGCAGCAGCCTGAGTACCCCGATGCCGAGGCTCTGCGCGCAGTCGTCGCGGACCTCGCCTCGTATCCCCCGCTGGTCTTCGCCGGCGAATGTGACCAGCTGCGCGCCCGCATGGGAGCCGTCGCCCGTGGCGAGGCGTTCCTGCTGCAGGGCGGCGACTGCGCCGAGGCCTTCGACGCCGTCTCGGCCGACCACATCCGCGCCAAGCTCAAGACCCTCCTCCAGATGAGCGCCGTCCTGACGTACGCGGCCTCCGTGCCCGTCGTGAAGGTCGGCCGCATCGCGGGCCAGTACTCCAAGCCGCGCTCGAAGGACACCGAGACCCGCGACGGGGTGACCCTGCCGACCTACCGCGGCGACTCCGTCAACGGCTTCGCCTTCACGGAGGAGGCCCGCGTCCCGGACCCCGAGCGCCTGAAGCGGATGTACAACGCCTCCGCCTCGACGCTGAACCTGGTCCGCGCCTTCACCACCGGTGGCTACGCCGACCTGCGCCAGGTGCACGCCTGGAACCAGGACTTCGTGAAGTCGTCCCCGTCCGGCCAGCGCTACGAGCAGCTCGCCCGCGAGATCGACAACGCCCTGAACTTCATGAAGGCCTGCGGCACCGACCCGGCCGAGTTCAAGGCGGTGGAGTTCTACTCCTCGCACGAGGCGCTGCTGCTCGACTACGAGGGCGCCCTCACCCGTACGGACTCCCGCACCGGGAAGCTGTACGACACCTCCGGCCACATGGTCTGGATCGGTGAGCGCACCCGCCAGCTGGACCACGCCCACATCGAGTTCGCCTCGCAGATCGCGAACCCGATCGGCATCAAGCTGGGCCCGACCACCACGGTGGACGACGCGCTCACCTACATCGACCGCCTCGACCCGGACCGCGAGCCGGGCCGGCTGACCTTCATCGTCCGCATGGGCGCCGACAAGGTCCGCGACAAGCTCCCCGAGCTGGTCGAGAAGGTCACCGCCTCCGGTGCGACCGTCGCCTGGGTCACCGACCCGATGCACGGCAACACCTTCGAGGCCGCCTCCGGCCACAAGACGCGCCGCTTCGACGACGTGCTCGACGAGGTCAAGGGCTTCTTCGAGGTCCACAAGGCGCTGGGCACCCACCCGGGCGGCATCCACGTCGAGCTCACCGGTGACGACGTCACCGAGTGCGTGGGCGGCGGCGACGAGATCTTCGTCGACGACCTGCACCAGCGCTACGAGACGGCCTGCGACCCGCGCCTGAACCGGAGCCAGTCGCTGGACCTGGCGTTCCTGGTGGCGGAGATGTACCGCGACCAGTGAGGTCGCGATCAGTAGGTAGCTTCCTATGACAGTGGGGCGCGGATCGATGTGATCCGCGCCCCACTGTCGTCGACAGGACTTTTACGGGTCCGGGCCCGCGGGTAAGGTTAGGTAAACCTCACCGAAGATCGGCGAGGGTTTCCGCACATCCTGTCGGGAGGTGAACCGCGTGTACGTCTGCTCTTGCTTCGGCATCACCGACCAGCAGGTCAAGGACCACGCGGCGAACGGCGCCTGCACCCCCCGCCAGATAGCCTCGGCCACCAAGGCCGGAACGGACTGCGGCAACTGCGTCCGGGCCATCCAGGGCATCCTGGGCCGCGGCGCGTGCCCGCGCCGCCAGCTGCTGGACAAGGGCGAGAGGACGGCCGTCCTGGCCACCGACCCGGCGCTCGGGGCTCCGGCGGCGGCGATGGCGCCCGTGGGCCCGGCGCCCGCGCCTTCGGCCCCGCCGGCACCGACCCCGCTGGCACCCGCGCCCCTGGCTTCGCCGCTCGTCGAAGCGGCCTGAGCCGGCTCGGTCGCTCGATGAGCTGGGCTGCCCTGTGGGCCCGGCCGGCCGATCAGCTCGGCTGCTCGATGAGCTGGGCGATGTACAACGCCTCGCCGAGGGACTCGATGAGCTCCAGCTGCGTGTCGAGGTAGTCGATGTGGTGCTCCTCGTCCGCCAGGATCTCCTCGAAGAGCCGCGCCGAGGTGATGTCGCCCTTTCCGCGCATGACCTCGATGCCCCGCTTGAGGCGGTCGATGGCCTCGACCTCCACCTGCCGGTCGGCCTGGAACATCTCGGTGATCGTCTGGCCGACGCGGACGTGGAAGAGCCGCTGGTAGTTCGGGAGGCCGTCCAGCATCAGGATGCGCTCGGTCAGCTTGTCCGCGTGCTTCATCTCGTCGATGGACTCTTCACGCGTGTACTTGGCGAGCTTCGTCCAACCCTTGTTGTCCTGGATGCGGTAGTGCAGCCAGTACTGGTTGATGGCAGTCAGCTCGCCGGTCAGCTGCTCGTTGAGGAACTCGAGGACCTCGGGGTCGCCCTGCATCGCAGAGGCTCCTTCCAGGCGTAACCGGGCAATTGCGCGCATCCTCGCACCGCTGCAGAGGGCCGTCCAGTAAGTGCCTCCTTAGTAGGAGTTGCCCGAATGCGTGCTCGGCTGGTCATGACCACCCCGCCGGGTCTGTCACCATGGACTCATGGGTCAGCCGGAAAGCCGGGAATCTCCGGGAGCAGAGCAGCTGGAGCTTCCGCCGGGGCAGCGGTTGCAGCGCGGCTGGCCGGTCACGCACTACGGACCCGTCCCCAAGTTCAGGCCGGACCGCTGGGAATTCAGGGTCTTCGGCGCCACCGCGGACGGTGAGAAGCACTGCTGGAACCACGACGAGTTCGCGGCCCTGCCCTTCTCCTCGGTCGTGGCGGACCTGCACTGCGTCACGAAGTTCAGCATGGTGGGGGCCGAATGGGGCGGTGTCCTCGCCCGCAGGATCCTCGAACTGGCCCCGCCGGCCCCCCAGGTCACGCACGTCATGGTCTGGGCCGAGTACGGCTTCAGCTCGAACATGCGCCTGGCGGACTTCGCTTCCGAGCGGACCGTCTTCGCCACGCACCAGGGCGGTGAGCCGCTGACGGCCGAGCACGGGTTCCCGCTGCGGCTGGTGGTGCCGCACCTGTACGCGTGGAAGGGCCCCAAGTGGGTGCGCGGCGTGGAGTACATGACCGCCGACCGCCGCGGCTTCTGGGAGGAGCGCGGCTACCACAACATCGGCGACCCGTGGCGCGAGCAGCGGTACTCCTACCAGGAGGAGCCGGGCGAGGGCCCGGACCTGTAGGGGTCCTCCGGGCCGCCGCGCGGCTCCCGCGGGGTGACGGGCGCGGTCCGCGCGCCGTTCAGTGGTGGTACTGGTGGACCACCGCGTGGCCCTTGCCGCGGCCGATCATCCAGCGGTTGACCGGGGTCGTGACCAGGAAGGCCAGCACCAGCGAGGCCGCCAGCGCGATCCAGAAGAGCGCGTCGTCGAGGTGGGCGTCCATCGCGTCGGGCCACAGCGCGATCACTCCGTTGTCGATCAGCTCCATGACGGCGATCGAGAGGGTGTCGGCGGCCAGCGCCACCTTGAAGCCGGTGCGGAAGTCGACGCCGGCCTTCAGGACGCCGCGAAGCGTGAGCGCGTAGCCGAAGAAGAACGCCAGGGCGATGGCCAGGACCATCGTCGGGAGGTTCCCCCAGCCGAACGCGGTGCCGATCACCATGCCCAGGACCTCGCCGATGGCGCATCCGGTGAGGCAGTGCAGGGTGGCCTGCGCGGCCGTGGCCCAGCTGACGCGGCCGCCGGCGGTGAGGTGGGCGTGTCCCGCGTGGCTCGCATGTTCCGCGTGGTGCTGGGCGTGGCCCGCGTGCTCGGCGTCGTGGTGCGTGTGCTCCGTGTGGTGCTGCGCGTGTTCCATGAGAACCCCCAAAGCCAGGTATACGGTCCTGCCGATATGCAGAACCGTATACCCCCCAGGGGTATTCCTCAAGGATTCAGTGGATCTCCCGCAGCTCCTTCAGCCGGGCCACGTCCGCCGCGTGCCCCTCCTTGCCGCCCGGGGTCTCGATGACCAGCGGCACCCCGGCCGTCTCGGGGTGCGAGAACAGCTCCCGGAAGGCGTCCTCGCCGATGTGGCCGGCGCCGATGTTGGCGTGCCGGTCCTTGTGGGCGCCCAGGCCCTCCTTCGAGTCGTTGGCGTGGATCAGCTTCAGCCGCCCCGGTCCGACCGTGTCCACCAGCAGGTCGAGGGTCTGCTTCGTACCGCCCGGCGCCGCCAGGTCGTGCCCGGCGGCGAAGATGTGGCAGGTGTCCAGGCAGATCCCCAGCTTGGGGTGCGCGTCGAGGGCCTCGAAGTAGGGCCCGAAGTCCCAGGTGCGCGAGCACAGCGACGAGCCCTGCCCCGCCGTGGACTCCAGCAGCAGGAACGGGTCGTCGTCGTGCGTCAGCTCGTCGAGCAGCGGCAGCATGTGCTCCCTGACCTGCGCGAACGCCTCCTCGCGCGGCCGTCCGCCGGTCGCCGAGCCGGTGTGCACCACCACCCCGAGCGCACCGATCTCCCGCCCGCGGCGCAGCGAGTGCCGCAGCGACTCCACCGACCGCTCCACCGTCGCCCCGGTGTGCGAGCCGAAGTTGATCAGGTAGCGGGGCGTGGACGTAGGCGGGGATGTCCGCGGCCGCGCAGCCGGCGCGGAACGCCTCGTCCTGCTCCGGATACCCCGTGGGGGTGGCCCAGCCCCGCGGATTGGCCACGAAGACCTGCACCGTCTCGGCGCCCATCTCGCGGGCGTACGCGAGGCCCGTCGTGGCCAGCCCGCCCGCCACCGGCACGTGCCCCCCGACGGGGTTGCGCACGGCCGCCGGGTCGCGCCGAACCGGGACGGATACCCCCGCGGGGTGTCCGGGGGGCGTGGTCTCGTTGCTCACA
Organism: Streptomyces sp. NRRL S-87; assembly: GCF_000719335.1. GTDB lineage: Bacteria > Actinomycetota > Actinomycetes > Streptomycetales > Streptomycetaceae > Streptomyces. Next base: position 42,453 of record NZ_JOGB01000035.1, on the reverse strand, counting down.
GTGCCTTGATCCTGATCGTGATGGTGCTGCCCTCGGGCGCGCTCTCGCCGCCCTTGACCGACTGCTCGGCCACCTCGTGGCTGAAGGAGATCAGCGGCCGGTCCACCTTCACCTTGAAGCCGGCCGCCTCCAGCGCCCGCTTCGCGTCGTCCTGGTCCTGGCCGACGACGTTCGGCACCGGGACCATCCGCGGCCCCTTGGAGACGGTCAGCACGATGGTGTCCCCGGTGCCCGCCTGGGTCCCGGCCGCCACCGACTGGTTGGCCACCGCCCCCGCCGGCTGCGGGGAGTTGGTCTGCTCCGGTGCGACCTGCACCACCAGCCCGAGCGCCTCCAGCGTCGTACGGGCCCGGTCGAGGGGCTCGCCCACCACCGTGGGCACCGGCACCGGGGCGCCCTTGCTGACCACGATCGCGACGGCCGTGTCAGGGGCCCGCTGCTCGCCGGCGCCGGGATCGGTGCTGATCGCCGCGCCCCTGGCGACGTCGCGGCTGAACTCCTGCGTGACCACGCCCGGCGCCAGCCCCGCCTTGGCCAAGGCCTTCCTGGCCTGCGCCAGCGGCATCCCCTTGACCGTCGGCACCGTCACGACCTTCGGGCCGCGGGAGACCGTGAGCACCACGGACCCGTTCCCGCGGATCCGCGCCCCGCCCGCCGGGTCGGTGGCCATCACGGTGCCGCGCTCGTACGAGTCGCTGAACTCCCGCCGGACGCCCTCGACGTCCAGACCGGCCGCGGCCAGCCGCTGCTGCGCGTCCTCCTGGGTCTTGCCCAGCAGGTTCGGCACCCGGGTGAACTGGCCCGAGCTCACGTACCAGACACCGGTGCCGAGCAGGACGACCAGCAGCGCGCCGAGCGCGGCGAACAGCGGCCCGCGCGGGCGCGGCCGGCGCCGCGGCGCGGGGGCGGGGTCCGCCACCGGCGGGTGCTCGAACCGGGCCGTGTGGTGCACGGACTCCCGCCCGGCCACCGGCCGCGGCACGACGCTGGTCCGGTCCTCGGACGCACTGCGCTCACCGGCCCGCGCCTGCGGCGGCACGGCGTCCAGCTGCGCGTCGGTGAGCGCCGCGCGGGCCTCCCGTACGAGCTGCAGCAGCGCGACCGCGTCGTACGGGCGCAGGTCCGCGGAGCGCGCGGTGGCGCTCGCGACCGCCTCGTCCAGCGCGGCCGGCAGGCCCGGGACGGCGGCGGAGGGCGGCGGCACGTCCTCGTTCAGGTGCCGGTAGAGCACCTGGGCGGGGGTGTCGCCGGAGTGCGGCTTGCCGCCGGTCAGCATCTCGTAGAGCACCACGCCGCAGGCGTAGACGTCCACGCGCGGGTCGGTGGTGCCGTTCTCGATCTGCTCGGGGGCGAGGTAGGAGACGGTGCCGAGGACGGCACCGGTGGTGTTGGTGGCCGAGCCGACCGCCCGGACCAGGCCGAAGTCGGCGACCTTGACCCGGCCGTCGTCGCCGATCAGGACGTTCTCGGGCTTCATGTCCCGGTGCACGAACCCGGCCCGGTGCGCGGCGCCGAGCGCGGCCAGCACGGGCTCCAGGATGTCGAGCGCCGCCCGCGGCTGCAGCGCGCCGCGCTCGCGCAGGACGTCGCGCAGGGTGCAGCCGGGGACGTACTCCATGGCGAGGAACACGTACGGGCCGTCGGTGCCCTGGTCGAAGACGGCGACGACGTTCGGGTGCGCGAGCCGGGCCACGGACTTGGCCTCGCGGATGAAGCGGTCCACGAACGCGGCGTCGGCGGCGAGGTCCGGGTGCATCACCTTGAGCGCGAGCACGCGGTCGAGGCGGGTGTCGAGGGCCCGGTAGACCGTCGCCATGCCGCCGACCGCGATGCGGGCGTCGATGCGGTAGCGGCCGTCGAGGCTGCGCCCGACGAGCGGGTCGTCCAGGGTCGTATCCACCCGCGAATTCTACGAGGGCCCGCCCTCGCCCCACCCCGCCCGCCCCTGCTTGCCACCGTCTTGTGACGCCACCGCCGCCACCCCGGGGGCTCCGCCCCCGGACCCCGGCGCCTCGAACCCGCCCGGCCACCGCCGGGAGGTGCCCCGGCGGGCGGGACGGGCCGCCGTTCGAGGACGGCCCCCCGGGGTCAGAAGGCCGGGCGCTCCGGGTCGAGGGCGGCGAGGCCCTCGGAGGGCGAGGACGCCTCGGCGAAGTGGCGCCGGGGGATCCGGCCGGCCCGGTGGGCGAGCCGCCCCGCCGACACCGCGTCCCGCATGGCCGCGGCCATGAGCACCGGCTCCTGCGCCCGCGTCACCGCGGACGCGAGCATCACCGCCGCACACCCCAGCTCCATCGCCAGCGCGGCGTCGGACGCCGTCCCGGCCCCCGCGTCGAGGATCACCGGCACCGAGGCCCGCTCCGCGATCAGTTGGAAGTTGTGCGGGTTGCGGATCCCGAGCCCCGACCCGATCGGCGACCCGAGCGGCATGATCGCCGCGCACCCCACGTCCTCCAGCTTGCGCGCCAGCACGGGGTCGTCGTTCGTGTACGGCAGCACCGTGAAGCCGTCGTCCACCAGCGTCTCGGCGGCGTCGAGCAGTTCGACCCCGTCGGGGAGCAGCGTCCGCTCGTCGGCCACCACCTCGAGCTTGATCCAGTCCGTACCCAGCGCCTCCCGGGCCAGCCGGGCGGTGAGCACCGCCTCGCCCGCGGTGTAGCAGCCGGCGGTGTTCGGCAGCACCTGGATCTCCAGCTTGTCGAGCACCGACAGCACCGAACCCTGCACCGAGGGGTCCAGCCGCCGCATCGCGACGGTCGTGAGCTGCGTACCGGAGGCCAGCAACGCCCGCTCCAGGACGTCCAGGCTCGGCGCGCCACCGGTGCCCATGATCAGACGCGAGGAGAACTCCCGTCCGCCGAGCACGAACGGGTCGGACGCACCGGAGGGTCCGTCGGCGGGGAAGCCGGAGGGGTCGAGAGACATCGCGCTCACCCTCCCTGCACCGCGGTCAGCACCTCGACCCGGTCGCCCTCGCCGAGCGCGGTCGCCCGCCACTGCCCCCGCGGTACGACGGTTTCGTTGACGGCTGCGGCCACCCCGGAGGGCGCCGAGGTCAGCGTGGCGACCAGGACGTCCAGCGTGGTCCCCGCCGCGACCTCGCGCGGCTCGCCGTTGACGGACACGGTCATGCGAAGGACTCCTGACGTGCGGTGGGCGCGGCGCCGGGCGCCACGGGTACTCCGGGTCCGGCCGGACCAGCGGCCGGCGGTACGGCCGCCGACGCGGCCGAACCGGGGCGGGCGAACCGGCGCGGACTGAACGGCCGTGCCGCCTCAGGTAGTTCGCCGGTGGTCAGCAGGTCCGCCATCACGTCGCCGGTGACCGGCGTCAGCAGGACGCCGTTGCGGTAGTGCCCGGTGGCCAGGTGCAGGCCGGGCAGCGCGGTGGGGCCCAGCAGCGGCGCGTTGTCGGGGGAGCCCGGGCGCAGACCCGCCCGGGTCTCGATCAGGGGGAGCTCGGTCAGGCCCGGCACCAGCTCGTGGGCGTCCCGCAGGAGTTCGTACACCCCGCCCGCGGTGACGGTCGTGTCCCACCCCAGCTCCTCGGTGGTGGCGCCGACGACCAGCTCGCCGCTCTCGCGCGGGACGAGGTAGACGTGGCTGCCGCGGACGACCGCCCGTACGGTCCGGGTCAGGAAGGGCGCGTACGCCGGCGGCACGCGCAGCCGCAGCACCTGGCCCTTCACCGGCCGGACCGGCGGGACCACCTCCGGGGGCAGCCCGGCCAGGCGGCCGCTGAGGCTGCCGGCCGCCAGGACCACCTGGCCGGCCGCGACGTCCGTACCGTCGTCGAGCAGCGCGCCGGCGGCCCGGTCGCCGGTGACGGTGAGCCGCTCGGCCGTGGTGCGGTGGAAGGCCACCCCGGCCCGCTCGCAGGCGGCGACCAGGGCGGCCGCCAGCCGGCGCGGGTCGACCTGGTGGTCGCCGTCCACGCGCAGGCCACCGCGGACGCCGGGGGCCAGCATCGGTTCCAGGCGGCGGCACTCGCGCCCGGTGAGCCACTCGGACTCCAGGCCGCAGCGCCGCTGGAGGGCGTGGAGTTCGCGCAGATGGGCACGGTCGTCGGCGTCGAGCGCGACGGCGAGGGTGCCGCAGGCCCGGAAGCCGATGTCCATGCCCCCGCTGGCCTCGGCCAGTTCGGCCGCGAAGTCCGGGTAGCGGCGGGCGGAGGCGAGGTTGAGCCCCAGCAGGGTCTCCTCGCCGTAGTGCAGTTCGGTGACGGCGGCCAGCATGCCGGCCGCGACCTGGGCCGCCCCGCCGCCGGGCGAGGGGTCGACGAGGGCGGTGCGCAGTCCGAGCCGGGCGGCCCGCCAGGCGGTGACGAGCCCGATGATCCCGCCGCCGATGACGAGGACGTCGGCCGCTGTGTCTGCGCGCGTGGGTGCGTGCATGGGCTTCCAGCCCCTCCCTTCGCCGGCATGACCCGGATCAGGTTCGGACGGTCGGAGGCCGGCCAGCCTCCCTCTCAGCCCGGTGCGTCCGGGCTCCCGCGATAGGTACGGCCGTCAGACTAACCCCCGCCCAGCAGGACGGGTAAGGCCGCCCGGTCGCGCGCCCTCCCCCGGGGGCGCCGCCCCCACCCCGGTGCGGGAGCCGTCCTGGGCCCCGCGTGCCCGGGGTCAGCGAACGCGCGCCAAACTCACCACCCCCACCCACGCACCCCAGCACCAGAGAATCCTCCAGCCCATCCACGGGCCAACCGCACCAAAAACCGGAGGATCGACCGAACCCGGCCGGACGGACGCCGGACGCAAGCCGGACGGACGCCGGACAGGCACCGGACCTGCGCCGGACCAGCCCGGGAAGCCCCCCGCACCGGCCTTACTGACGCACTATCAGGTGGTTAGGGTGGGGACGTGAGCGATCAGAGCAACCAGACGCGGGAGACGACGTACGGCGTCGTCATCGTCGGAGCGGGCATGGCCGGGGTGCAGACGGCGGTCGCCCTGCGCGAACAGGGCTGGACCGGGCCGGTCACCCTCCTCGGCGCGGAGCCCCACCAGCCCTACGACCGCCCCCCGCTCTCCAAGGCGGTCCTCCTCGGCAAGGCCGAGGACTCCGCCTTCGAGATCGACTTCGAGGCCCTGCGCATCGACCTGCGCCTCGGCGTGGCCGTCACCGGCCTGCGCGCCGGTGACCGCGAGGTCGACACCGAGGCGGGCCCGGTCCCGTACGACGTCCTGGTCGTCGCCACCGGCGCCGAGCCGGTCACCCTGCCCGGCAGCGCCGGCGTCCCCGGCGTCCACCTGCTGCGCACCCTCGACGACGCCGCCCGCCTGAAGCCCGTGCTCGCCGAGCAGCACGACATCGTCGTGGTCGGCGCGGGCTGGATCGGGGCCGAGTTCGCCACCGCCGCCCGCGAGGCCGGCTGCGCCGTCACCGTCGTCGAGGCCGCCGACCGCCCGCTGGCCGGTGCGCTGCCGGCCGAGGTGGCCGCCCCGATGGCCGCCTGGTACGAGCAGATCGGCGTCCGGCTGCTCACCGGCTCCCGCGTCGAGAAGATCGAGCCGGCCGAGCCCGCAGCGCCCGCCGAGCCCGCCCGCCCGGGGAAGCCCCGGGCCGCCGGCGGCCCCGGCGCGGTCCTGCTCGCCGACGGCACCCGGCTGCCCGCCGGCGCCGTCGTGGTCGGCATCGGCGCCCGGCCCGCCACCGCCTGGCTGGCCGGCTCCGGCGTCGAGCTCGGCCCGGACGGTTCCGTCACCACCGACGCCCGCCTGGCCACCTCGGTGCCCGCGGTGTTCGCGGTAGGGGACTGCGCCTCGTTCCCCTCGGCCCGCTACGGCGAGCGGCTGCTCGTCCACCACTGGGACAACGCCCTCCAGGGGCCCCGGACGCTGGCCGCGAACATCCTCGCCGCCCCGGGTGAGGACGGGCCCGTCTACGACCCGGTGCCGTACTTCTGGTCGGAGCAGTTCGGGCGCTTCGTCCAGTACGCCGGCCACCACACCGACCACGACACGCTGGTGTGGCGCGGCGATCCGGCCGAGGACGCGTGGGCGGTCGTGTGGCTGCGCGGCGACGTGCCGGCCGCCGTGCTCTCCGTCGGACGGCCGCGGGACCTGGCACAGGGGCGCAAGCTCATCGAGGCCGGCACCCGACTGGATCCGGCCAAGGTCGCGGACCCCACCGTGGCACTGAAGTCCGCCGCGGTCTGACGGCCCCCGACACCCGATACACGCCTACCCGACACGCACGCCCGGCACCCGGCACCCCACCCCGTATCCCGGGTGCCGGGCCTCGTCCCCGTCACCCGTCACCCGACAGCCGACAGCCGACAGCCGACAGCCGACAGCCGACAGCCGACACCCGACATCCCACCCCCACCCCCCCCACGCCCGCACCCCACACCCGAGCCCCCGTCCGGACGGCCCGGGTACCGGCTGTCGGTCCGGGATGGCAGGCTTGTCCCGTGACCGAGATTGACACGAAGATCGATGCTCTCGTCCCCGAGTGGCTCTACCTCCCCGACATCGCCGAAATGCTGGACGTGGAGGTGACCCGGGTCCGCCAGCTGGTCAAGGACGGTCAGCTGATCGCCGTCCGCCGCGGCGAGAACCGCGCCCTCCAGGTGCCGGCGGCCTTCATCGACGGCGACAAGGTGGTCAAGGGCCTCTCCGGCACCCTCACCCTCCTGCGCGACGACGGCTTCACCGACGAGGAGATGCTCGAGTGGCTCTTCACGCCGGACGAGACCCTGCCGGGCACCCCGGCGCAGGCCCTGAGCGAGAATCGCGGCACGGAGGTCAAGCGGCGCGCCCAGGCGCTCGCCGTCTGACCTGCCGACCCCGCCGGCCTGTCAGCCAACCGGCTCGCCGGCCTGCTGACCAGCTGACCTGCTTGAACACCTGATCCGCCACGCGGTGCGCGGGACCCTCCGGGCCCTGCGCACCGCTCACCACGGGGGGTACCTCCATGCCTGTCGACGCCCGCGCAGCCCTCGCCGACGCCCGGCTCTACCTCTGCACGGACGCGCGCAAGCGCCAGGGCGACCTGCCCGAGTTCCTCGACGCCGTCCTCGCCGGCGGGGTCGACATCGTGCAGCTGCGCGACAAAGGCATGGAAGCCGCCGAGGAGCTGGAGCACCTCCAGGTGTTCGCCGAGGCCGCACGCCGGCACGGCAAGCTCGTGGCCGTCAACGACCGGGCCGACGTCGCGCACGCCATCGGCTCCGACGTCCTGCACCTGGGCCAGGGAGACATCCCGGTGCCGGCCGCCCGCGCGATCCTCGGCGAAGGGGTGCTGATCGGCCGGTCCTGCCACGGCGAGGACGAGGTGGCCGCGGCCGCCGCCGAGCCGGGCGTCGACTACTTCTGCACCGGCCCCTGCTGGCCCACCCCCACCAAGCCGGGCCGCTACGCCCCCGGCCTCGACCTCGTGCGCTACGCCGCCTCGCTCGGCCAGGACCGGCCCTGGTTCGCCATCGGCGGCATCGACGCCGGGAACCTGGACGAGGTGCTCGACGCCGGCGCCTCCCGCGTGGTCGTCGTACGGGCGATCACCGAGGCCGACGACCCCGGTGCCGCCGCCGCCGACCTCGCGAAGCGGGTCCGCGCCCGCCTCGCCTGAGGCGGCTCACGGGCCTCGCGCGGCTCGCCCGCCCCCACGTGCCCCACGTGCCCCACGTGCCCGACGCGCCCGACATCCGCGACGTGCCTGATGTGACGGCAGGAGACCCCTGCGCTCCCCGTGGCCGCAGGGACCGACACGAACTGTCCAAAAACGCGTCCGGGATGTGGACGGTCCTTGGGCCCTCCCTGGACTTTGTCTAACCTGCCGGTATGGCCCTTGGCACCGCTTCCACCAGGTCGGACCGTGCACGCACCGTCCGCGACATGCTCGCGTCCGGCACCTCGTACTCGTTCGAGTTCTGGGCGCCGAAGACCGAGAAGGGCGAGCGGAACCTGTGGAACGCGCTGCGCCGCATCGAGGCCGTGTCCCCCAGCTTCGTCTCCGTCACGTACGGGGCCGGCGGCTCGACCCGGGGCGGCACGGTCAAGGCCACCCAGGACATCGCGGCCGACACGACGCTGACCCCGGTCGCCCACCTGACCGCGGTCGACCACTCGATCGCCGAGCTGCGCCACGTCATCGGGCAGTTCGCGGACGCGGGCATCCGCAACATGCTGGCCCTGCGCGGTGACCCGCCGGGCGACCCGATGGGCGAGTGGGTGGCGCACCCCGAGGGCGTCCACTATGCGGCCGACCTCGTCCGCCTGTTGAAGGAGTCCGGCGATTTCTGCGTGGGCGTCGCGGCGTTCCCCGAGCTGCACCCCCGCTCCGACGACTGGGATACGGACATCCGGCACTTCGTGGACAAGTGCCGTGCAGGTGCCGATTATGCGATCACGCAGATGTTTTTCGATCCGGAGAGTTACCTGCGGTTGCGGGACCGGGTCGAGCAGGCCGGCTGCGACACCCCGATCATCCCCGAGTGCATGCCAGTTGTGGGCATCAAGCAGCTCGACCGGCTGCCCCAGCTGAGCAACGCGGTCTTCCCCGCGGACGTGAAAGAGCGCATGCTCGCCGTCAAGGACGATCCGGCCGCTGTACGCTCCATTGGCATCGAGTTCGCCACGGAGTTCTGCGCGCGACTGCTGGCCGAGGGTGTCCCCGGACTGCACTTCATCACGCTCAACAACTCCACGGCGACCCTCGAGATCTACGAGAATCTGGGCCTGCACCAGCGGCCCTGACCGGCCGTACCCGCGCGGCCGTACCGAGAGGGGCCATGCATGGGCTGGACGGTCCTCTACATCGCGTTCGGCATTGTCGCGCTGTGGCTGCTGGCGGAGGTACTGCTCCAGTACAAGGCGCGCCTGCGCTGGCGCGTGCTCGCGTTCGCCGGGTTCCTGGGCGTCGTCGTCGGCGTCCTGCTGGGTTCGGTCGTCGTCATCGCCGTGGGCGCCGCCGCGTTCGCGGTCGGCCAGACCCTGGTCACCCTCTCCTTCCGGCGCGGCTTCGTCGCGGGCTGGGCGCTGGGCACCAAGCGCGACGCCGAACCCGAGGTCGAGCAGGGCCGCCGCGGCAGGCGCCGCGGCGGGGCGGCCCCGCGACGTACGGAGCCGGTGCTGGAGGTCTCCGACCTCGAGTACGGGTCGGCGTACGGCCCCGACGGCGACGTGCAGGACGCCGGGACGGCCGTGATGGACCGCCTGGACCCGGCCGACGATCCCGTCGAGGCATCCGACGCCTCGGTCTTCGAGCCCCGTACGGACGACCAGGCCGGCGCCGCCTACGACCAGGCCGGCGCCGCCTACGACCCGGCGGGCTCCGGCTACGGCACCGCCGCGGACGGCTACGCGCCCGCGGGCTACGAGGCCGCGCCGGGCTACGACGGCTCCGGGTACCCCGGCTCCGACTACGCCGACCCGAACTACTACGCCCCCCAGGCCCCCGCCGCCCCGGACCCGTACGGCCAGGCCGCCGCCTACCAGGACCCCGGCTACGCGACCGGCTACGGCTACGGCGCCGGCGAGCAGCAGACGTACGCCGCCTACTCCGACCCCTACATCGGCACCGGCGCGCTCTCCGCCCAGCCCGACCCCGGGGCCTACGCGGCGTACGACTACGGCTACGGCACGGGCCAGGACGCCTACCCGGCCTACGCCGACCCGTACACCGGGCAGCACCAGTACGCGCCGGAGGCGCCGTACAGCGGGTCGTGGGTCCCGCAGCAGCGCGACGTCGCCCAGCCGTACCCCGAGGAGCAGCCGCAGGCGTACCCGTACCAGGCGCCGAACGGCGAGTACGAGCAGTACCGCTACTGAAATCGGCCTCCCGCTACCGAACCGAACTCCCGCATCCGGACGGACGGCGACCGCCGCTCCGTCCTCCTGCTGCGCCCGCGCCCACCGCGCCCGCGCCCACGACGCCCGGGCTCACCACCGCCTGCGCCCTGCCTACTGGGACCCGCGGAAGGCGGAGCCCTCGGTGACCAGCCCCGCCACCAGCGCGCCGGACATGCCCGCGTGGGCCAGTCCGCCACCGGGGTGGGTCCAGCCCCCGGCGAGGTGCAGGCCGGCCACGGCGGTGGTGTTCGCGGGGTACAGCAGCTCCGTGGCCCCGGCCAGCGCGGGCGCGGGCACGCCGCCCCCGACCGCGCCGGTGTCGCCGGCCACGTCCAGCGGCGTCCGGGCCTCGTGCCACAGCAGCCGGGCCCGCAGCCCCGGGACGGCCCGTTCCGCGGCCGCCAGCACCCGTTCCGTGTAACGGGCCACCAGATCCGCGTCCGCCCAGTCCAGGACGCCCTGAGGGGCCACGACGGCCGTCGCCGTGACCGCCTCGTGGTCCGCGTCGGGCCGGGTCGTCGGGTCGTCCGGACGCAGCACCGTCACCGTGGGCCGGCCGGTGTGCTCGCCCCGGAACGCGTCCGCCTCGGCGGCCGGGTCGGGGGAGTGCACGACGGTCCGGTGGACGGTGTCCGCGGGACGCTCCCCGCGCAGGGCGAGCAGCAGGGTGAAGCGGCTCGGCGCCCCCGTCCGCGGTTCCCTGGCCCCGGCGGGCCACGGGGCGGCGTCCGGCAGGAGCCACTCCAGCGTCCGCGGGTCCGCCCCGCAGACCACCTCGTCGGCCTCGGCGACCGTGCCGTCGGCCAGCTCGACGCCGGCCGCCCGGCCGTCCCGCACCGGGACGCCCGTGACCTCGGCGCCGAAGACGAACCCGACCCGGCGCTCCAGGCACCGCTCGTACACCGCCGTCGCGAGGGCCCGCAGGCCCCCGCGCACGTACCAGCCGCCGAAGGTCTGCTCCATGTACGGCAGCACGGTCGCGGCCGCCGGCGCGGTGCGCGGGTCGAGCCCGTGCTCCAGCACGCGGCTGGTCAGCAGGGCGGCGGCGGGTCCGCCCAGCTCGCGGTCGGCCACCTCGGCCAGCGTCGGCGGGCGGCGGCGCAGCAGGCCGCTCCTGCGCAGCGCCGGGTAGGGGTCGCGGCCCAGCACCTGCCAGTCGGGGCGCAGCGGCTCCTCCAGCAGCGGGCGCCGGGTGGCGTCCCAGGCGTCCCGGGCCCGGTTGAGCAGGGCCGCCCAGCGCTCGCCCGCGCCCGGGCCGAAGGCTTCGTCGAGGGCCGCGGCCACGCCGCCGCGCGAGACGGCCGGGAGCGTCAGCGTGCGGCCGTCGGCCAGGACGTGGCGGACCGCGGGGTCCACCTGGGCCATGTCGACGCAGCTCTCCAGGGGTCGCTTGCCCGTCTTGACGAACAGGTCGCGGTAGACGGCGGGCAGCAGGAGCAGTCCCGGGCCGGTGTCGAAGGCGAAGCCGTCGCGCTCGAGGCGCCCGAGGGAGCCGCCGTACGTCTCCCCGCGCTCGTACACCGTCACCCGGTGGCCCGCCACGGTCAGTCGGGCGGCCGCCGCCATGGCGCCCATCCCGGCGCCGATCACCGCAATCCTTGCCATGGCCCGACCCTATCCGCCCTGGTGGCGGGCCCCGTCCGGAGGGCCGCCACCCGGGAGCGCGGCCAGCCGTCTCTCCTCGCGTCGCTGCGCCCGACGGCGAAGGAAGCGGCGGATCCTGGTCCAGAGGTAGACCAGCACGACCAGGCCGGACAGCAGGAGCACGGCGGCGATCACCGCGGCCGCCTGCGGGTTGAACATCGCGAAGGTGACGATCGCGGCGACGCCCAGGTCCTCGGCGGTGCTGATGACGATGTTGCTGACCGGCTCCGGGGAGGTGTTGACCGCCATTCTCGTGCCGGCCTTGACGAAATGGCTGGCCAGCGCGGTGGCGCCGCCCACGGCTCCGGCCGCGAGGTCCGTCAGGGAGCCGCTCTGCCCGGCCAGCAGCGCACCCACCACGCCACCGGCGACCGGCCGGATCACGGTGTGCACCGCATCCCAGGCCGAGTCCACGTACGGGATCTTGTCGGCGACCGCCTCGCAGAGGAAGAGCACCCCGGCCACGACCAGGACGTCGGTGCGCTGGAGCGAGGCGGGCACCTGGTCGGTGAGCCCGGCACGGCCGAAGACGCCGAGCAGCAGGACCACGGCGTAGGCGTTGATGCCGCTGGCCCAGCCGCTGGTGAAGACCAGGGGGAGCGCGCTCATCCGGTCATCATGCCGCAGCGGTCCCGCGCTGACCGGCGAAACGGGACGCCGGGACGCCGAGGGGGTGCCGCCCGGCCCGGGCGGCACCCCCTCGTGCACGTCTGCTCACGGGGCCGTGGCCCCTGGGCTCAGTGGCCCTGCTCGTCGCGGCGCTTCTGCCAGCGCTGTTCGATGCGGTCCATGACCGACCGCTTCTGTCGGTTGTGGCCCCGGGCGTGGCCACCGGCGGCGCCGGGTGCGGCCTGCTCGCCGGGTTTGGGTGCCTTGCGCCAGCCGGTGATCGCGAGCACCGCGCAGCCCAGCATGACGAGGAACCCCACCACACTGACCCACAACAGGCTCTGCTCGACCATTCCGGTCATGAGGAGCGCGATACCCACCAGAAAGCCTGCGACTGCCTGGTAGACCCGTCGTCGGGTGTACGTGCGCAGCCCGCTTCCCTCAAGCGCCGACGCGAACTTGGGATCTTCGGCGTACAGCGCTCGCTCCATCTGCTCGAGCATTCTCTGCTCGTGCTCCGAGAGCGGCACGGGAGTCCTCCTCATCCGTCGGTCGCGGGGGTGGCGACCGGGGGTCCCCTTCAGGATAGGCAGGGAATCGCCCCCGTGAAACCCGCCCCTCTGCGCCAGGTTCGACAAACCGTACCGTCGCCCGAGCGGTCGTTGTGGCCCTTATTCCCCAACGCCCGGCCGGCCATGCCGGACGGTGTATCCCGATCATACGGTGACGGCGGCCGGAACGGAGGGGGTGCGGCCCACCCGGTCCGACCCGCCGCAGATCAGGCCGTGTCGGGCTTCCGGCCGAGCACGTGGAGCTGGGTGGCCACGGCGTGGAACGCGGGCAGCTCCGCCGCCGCCTCCTCGAGCCGCAGCAGGGCCTCTACCGCGCCCGGCTCGGTGTCCACGAGCACGCCCGGGACCAGGTCGGCGAAGACCCGTACGCCGTGCACCGGGCCCACCTCCAGGCCTGCGCCACCGACCAGCTCGGTGAGCTGGTCGGCGGTGAAGCGGCGGGGCACCGGGTCGCCCGCGCCCCACCGGCCGGCCGGGTCGGTCAGGGCGGTGCGGGCCTCCGTGAAGTGCCCGGCCAGGGCGCGCGCGAGCACCGCGCCGCCCAGGCCCGCGGCGAGCAGGCTGAGCGTGCCGCCCGGGCGCAGGGCGGCGACCGCGTTGGACACGCCCTCGGCCGGGTCGTCCACGTACTCGAGCGCCCCGTGGCAGAGCACCACGTCGTACGCCCCGCGCTCGACGACGTCCAGCAGGCCCTGGGCGTCGCCCTGCACGCCGGTCACCAGGTGGGCGACGCCCTCCTCGGTGACCCGGCGCTCCAGCCCGAACAGGGCGTTCGGGCTGGGGTCGACGACGGTGACCCGGTGGCCGAGCCGGGCGACGGGCACGGCGAACTTGCCCGTGCCGCCGCCCGTGTCGAGCACGTCCAGGACGTCCCGCCCGGTGGCCTTGGCGCGGTGGTCCAGAACCTCCTTGAGGACCTCCCACACCACGGCGGTGCGGAGGGAGGCGCGGGGGCGGGTGGTGTCCGACACGGCTGATGACTCCTCGGCGCGGAACCGCCGCGGGCGGCGGGCTGGCAATGGTCAGGTGCGTGATCCACCCTATTGCCTCCCGGAGCCGGGCAGCCCATCCCGCGTCCGGTCGTTCCGGGCGCGGTCTGCCGTCCCCGGCTCCGCCGACCGTCAGCCGAGGGGCTCCGGGCGGGGTGGCGGCAGCACCGGCGGGAGGGCCAGCAGGCGCTCCACGATGCGCAGGAACATCGCGACCTCGCGCAGCAGGTCGTCCGCCTGCCGTCCGGTGGCCGCCCCCTGTATGCCCGCCTCGGCCCGGGCGCGCCTGGCCGCCCCCGAGGCGAACAGGGCACTCCACTCGGTCAGCTCGGGCGCGATCTGGGGCAGCAGGTCCCAGGCACTGCGGATCCGCGGCCGGCGCCGGGCGCTCGGTGGCTCCGGGCGGGCCCGGGCGGCGAGCACGGCGGCCGCGGCGCGCAGTGCGGCGAGGTGGGCGGTGGCATAGCGCTCGTTCGGTACGGCGAGGCCGGCGGCCTCGGTCAGGCCCGCGCGGGCCTTGTCGAGCAGCTCGACGGCCGCGGGCGGCGCGGTCGTGCGGCGGAGGACGGGGTGGACATCGGCGGCTGGCGTGGCGGCGGGTGTGGCCATGACGAACCTCCTGTCTACGCGGTTCGCGGGGTCCCCTTCCGTCGGGGAGCTCCGCACGGACCCATCGTGACGTCCGCCACTGACAATCCATCTGACCTGCGGTTTTGCCGGGCGCCTGGGCGTGTGCCGGGGGGAGGGCGCGGCTCCCGCGGTGGGGCTTCCACGAAGCGTGATAGTTTTTGAACTGACTGGTCAGTTCAAAAAGAGGGGGGACGGGCGTGGACAGCCCGCACGGCGCGGCCGTCAAGGCCGCGGACTTCGGGATGAAGGGCCCGCGCGGCTGGGTCTTCCGGGGCGTGGACGTCGAGGCCGCACCGGGCTCGCTGATCGCCGTCGAGGGCCCGTCCGGCTCCGGGCGCACCTGCCTGCTGCTCGCCCTGACCGGCCGCATGAAGCCCACCGCCGGCCACGCCGAGGTCGACGGCCACCGACTGCCGAAGAAGATGGGCGCGGTCCGCCGGCTCAGCGCGCTGGGCCCGGTGCCCGGGGTCACCGACCTCGACCCGTCCCTGACCGTGGCCGAGCAGCTGCGCGAGCGCGCGCTGCTCCAGCGGCGCTACGACGGCCCGGTCCGCGCCCTGCTCCGCCCGCGCGGCGAGCGCGTCGCGGGCACCGCCCGCCGGATCGACGAGGCCCTCGCCGCGGTCGGCCTGGACGTGGAAGCGCTGCCCAAGGGCGCCCGCACCTCGGTCCGCGACCTGGAGCGCCTGGAGGAGCTGCGGCTCTCGCTGGCACTGGCCCTGATGTCGCAGCCCCGGCTCGTGGCCGTGGACGACACCGACCTCAAGCTCTCGGACGCCGAGCGCGCCGAGGCCTGGGCCCTGCTGCGCTCCCTCGCCGACCGCGGCACGACCGTGCTGGCCGTCTGCAGCGAGGCCCCGGAGGGCGCGGTCGTCGTCCGCACCGCCGCCGCGCCCGACCCCAGCGCCCGGCCCGTGCCCGGCGCGGCGCCCGCGGTGGCGGCCGGGGCCGATCCGGAGCCCGCCGCGGCGCCCGCCGCTCCGGCGGCCGACGCGGACACCGATCCGGAGCCCGGGTCCGAGCCGGAGCCCGAGCCCACGACCAAGCCCGACCCGGAGCCCGCGACCGATCCCGAGCCGGAGCCCGCCACCGAGTCCGAGCCGAACACCGAGTCCGAGCCCGACTCCGAGTCCGAGCCGAAGCCCGACTCCGACCCCGAGTCCACGACCGACCCCGCCATCGAGTCCACGACCGTCGCCGCCCCCGCGACCGCGGCGCGGCCCGGGTCGGCCTCCCTCACCAAGGGCGACCGCAAGCCCAAGACCCGTACCACCGTCCGGAAGGGGACCTCCGATGCGCTCGCCTAGGCTCGCCGCGCTCGAGCTCAAGCGCTTCGGCAGGGGGAAGCTGCCGCGCGCCGCCCTGGTGGCCCTGCTCCTGCTCCCGCTGCTGTACGGCGCCCTGTACCTGTGCTCGTTCTGGGACCCGTACAGCCGTCTCGACAAGCTCCCGGTCGCCCTCGTGAACGCCGACAAGGGCGCGACGGTCGACGGCAAGGAGCTCGCGGCCGGCGACGAGATCGCCCGCAAGCTGCACGAGAGCCGGATCTTCGACTGGCGAGACGTGAGCGCCGCCGAGGCGGCCAAGGGCGTCGAGGACGGCACGTACTACCTCTCGCTCACCATGCCCGCCGACTTCAGCACCCGGCTGGCCTCCAGCGCCGGCGACAACCCCGAGACCGGCGCGCTCCAGGTGCGCACCAACGACGCCAACAACTACATCGTCGGCTCGATCTCCAAGACGGTCTTCTCCGAGGTGCGCGCCTCGGCCTCGCGCAGCACCTCGCGCGGCTTCCTCGACAAGATCTTCATCTCCTTCTCCGACATGCACGACCAGACCGTGAAGGCCGCCGAGGGCGCCGACACGCTCAAGAGCGGCATCGGCAAGGCCAAGCAGGGCGCGTCCGACCTGGCCGACGGCCTCACCACCGCCAAGGACGGCAGCAGCGACCTCGCCTCGGGCCTGCGCAAGCTCGACGGGGCCGCCGGTCAGCTGGAGACCGGCGCCCGGCAGATCGCCGGCGGCACCCAGTCCCTGGCCGGCAAGGTGAACACCACGGCCGACAAGGCCCGTCCGTTCCTGCGCAACAACATCAAGACGATCGCCGACGCGGCCGAACTGACCGCCGACACCGCCAAGGTGGTCCGCAACCACCTGGACACGTTCACCAAGCACGCCCCCGGCGCCGCCCGCGCCAGCAAGCGCGTGTCCGACGGCCTCGCCGACTACTACCGCGACCACTGCGCCGGCGGCGACACGACCGTCACCGGCTGCGACCGGGTCAAGAGGCTCCGCGACGACGCCGCCGAGGCCGCCGAGCTCTCCGGTGACGTCAACAACCTCGTGCAGGACAGCGGCGGCGACATGAAGAAGCTCGACACCCAGCTGAAGGAGCTGGAGAAGCAGGCCCGCCGCCTGGAGGCGAGCGCCCCCAACCTGGCCAACGACCTCGACGCGGCCGTCGAGAAGGTCAACGCGCTCAACTCCGGCGCCCACAAGGTCGCCTCCGGCCTGGGCAAGCTCCACACGGGCCTGGCCTCCGCCCACTCCGGCTCGAGCGTCCTCGACGCGGGCGTCGGCAAGCTCAAGAGCGGCGCCCACCAGCTCGACAGCGGCATGTACAAGCTGGTGGACGGCTCCGGTGAACTCGCCGGCGGCCTCCACAAGGGTGCGGACCAGATCCCCGACTACGACGAGCAGGAGCGCGACCAGCGCACCGAGGTCATGGCCGACCCGGTCCAGCTCGCGGCCAAGTCCCTGCACAAGGCCCCCAACTACGGCACCGGCTTCGCCCCGTACTTCATCCCGCTCTCCCTCTGGGTCGGCGCCATGGTGGCGTACATGCTCATCCAGCCGATGAACCGGCGCGCCCTCGCGGCCGGCGCCTCCGCCTGGCGGATCGCGCTCGCCGGCTGGCTGCCCGTGGCCGCCCTCGGCGTCCTGCAGGTGGCCGCGCTGATGTCCGTACTGCACTGGGCCCTGGGCCTGGAGATGGCCCGGGCGGCCGGCACCATCGGCTTCCTGGTCCTGGTCACCGGCTGCTTCGCCGCCATCGTGCAGTGGCTCAACGCCCGCTTCGGTGCGGCCGGCCGGATCCTGGTCCTCGCGGTGCTGATGCTCCAGCTGACCTCGGCGGGCGGCACGTACCCCGTCCAGACGAGCCCCGGCTTCTTCAATGCGGTCCACCCCTACCTGCCGATGTCGTACATCGTCGACGCGCTGCGCCGGCTCATCACCGGCGGCCCGCTGGACCCGGTCTGGCAGGCGTGCGCGGTCCTGGTGGCCTTCACCACCGGTGCCCTCGCGCTCACCGCCCTCGCGGCGCGCGGCAAGCAGGTGTGGACCCTCGACCGTCTGCACCCGGACCTGAGCCTGTGAGAATCTCCGCCATGGACAGCAGCAGCACGGACACCGGCGGCACCTCCCGCCGCCAGGCGACGCGGCAGAAGCTCTACGAGGCCGCCGTCACGCTCATCGCCGAACAGGGCTTCTCCGCCACCACGGTGGACGAGATCGCCGAGCGGGCGGGAGTGGCGAAGGGCACCGTCTACTACAACTTCGCCAGCAAGACCGTCCTCTTCGAGGAGCTGCTGCGGCACGGCGTCGGCCTGCTGACCGCCTCGCTGCGGTCCGCGGCCGAGGAGGTCCGCCGGCGCGGCGGCGGCAGCGTCGAGGCGCTGGACGCGATGATCCGGGCCGGTCTGGTCTTCATCGACGCCTACCCGGCCTTCACGCAGCTGTACGTCGCCGAGCTGTGGCGCACCAACCGCAGCTGGCAGCCGACCCTGATGGTGGTCCGGGGCGAGGCCGTGGCGGTCGTCGAGTCGGTGCTCCGCGAGGGTGTCGAACGGGGCGAGCTGAGCGCGGAGATCGACGTGCAGCTGACCGCCGCCGCGCTCGTCGGCATGGTGCTGGTGGCGGCGCTCGACTGGCAGTCCTTCCAGCGCGAACGGTCGCTGGACGACGTGCACTCGGCCCTGTCGCTGCTGCTGCGCGGCCGGGTCTCGGGCACCGGCAGCCCCGCGTCGGAGGCGTAGAGGCCAGCCACCGCCACGAAGCGGACCGAAACGTTCCGAATGGACCCGGTCGGCGGTCGTTCCGGCCGGGTCCGGGCACGTAGAACTGAGTATCCGTACCTAGACGCACAGATGAGTAGGTACGCGGATGGGCCCGCACCCGGATGGACGGGAGAGTGGACCCAGCGGATGGGGAGCCCGAACCGCGCCGCCGACACGGGGCGGCGGAGCGGATCGGGCCCTCGAACGCGTCCCGGAGAGCGCCGACCACGCCTCCGGGCGGGGGAAACGGTCCGCAGGACCGGAAGAACGCCGGTGCGGTGGGGCTCGGGGGGATCGAGCCTCACCGCACCGGCGTTCTTCGCGTTCCGGAGCCGGTCGACTCCCGGGCCGGTCGACTCCCGGGCCGGTCGACTCCCGGGCCTGTCGACTCCCGGTCTGGTCGACTCCCGGTCCGGTGGACTTCCGGTCCGGTCGACTTCCCGTCCGGTCGGCGACCGGACGCTCAGCGCCCGGTCAGCGACCGCACGCGCTCCGGCAGCCGGGCCCGCAGTCCGGCCCGTACCGCGCCCCAGCGGACCTGCGCCACCCACAGCACCCGCACCCCGGACCGCGGGGCCAGCCGGGCCCGCAGCCGCGTGCGTCCGCCGACACCGACCAGCAGCGCCGCGGCCGCCGCCGACACGTCCGCCGCCAGGTCCGCTCCCGCGGTCGTGGCCGGCCGGGCCAGGGTCGCCGTACCGCCGCCGGGCGCACCGCCGCCGGGTGCCGGAGCCGGCGCGTACAGCGCCCGCTCCACCGCCCCGGCGACCCGGTGCACGCTCTCGGCCGCGACCACGTCCAGCCCGCCCAGCCGCACGATCCGCCGCGCCGCACCCCGCGGCGACAGCGCCTCGTCCGGTTCGATGCCCACGTCCCAGGCCGCGTCGCCCAGCTCCCGCCAGGCCTCCAGCGGATCCGCCGAGGCCAGCCGCCGGGCCCGTACCCGCGAACGCCACAGCATCGGAAGCAGCGGCAGCCCCGCCACCACCAGCACGGCCAGCACCACCAGCACGACCGACAGCGGCGACGGACCGTCCTCGCCCCGGTCGGCGGCCACGCCCGCCGTGGCCCCGCCGCACTCGCCCAACCGCCGCAGCTGGTCCGGGCACTGGTCGGCCCTGGACGGCGCCGGAGCCGGCGCGTCCGTCCGCCCCGGAACCTCCGCCGCCGGGTCCGACGGCTGCGCGGAGGGCAGGTCGGGCCGGGTGTACGCGGGGGTGCTGCCGCGCGACGGCGTGGGCTCGAACCGGGTCCAGCCCACCCCCTCGAAGTACAGCTCGGGCCACGCGTGCGCGTCCCGCAGCCCCACCGACCAACTGCCGTCCGCCCGCTGCGAGCCCGCCGTGAAGCCCACCGCCACCCGCGCCGGGATGCGCAGGGTGCGCGCCATCGCGGCCATCGAGAAGGAGAAGTGCACGCAGAAGCCCTGCTTGTCCTTCAGGAAGCGGGCGATCGCCGCCGTCCCGGACCCCGAGCTGCCGCGGGTCGTGTACGTGAAGCCGCCGCTCTCGGCGAACCAGTCCTGCAGCCGCACCGCCCGCTGGTAGTCGGTCCGGGCGCCCTTGGTGACCTCCAGCGCCGTCCGCTCCACCGACTCCGGCAGGCTCTCGGGCACCTGCGTGTACTCGGCCAGCAGCTCCGCCGGCGGCCGCGGCGCCCCGGCCAACTGCTGCGCCGTCGGCTGCACCTGCAGGCTGCGCACGGTGTACTGCGCCCCCCGCGTGCTCTGCCCGCGGTCGCCCACCAGGGTCCGGCCCACCGGTTCGAACCGCCACTTGCCCTTCACGTCCACCTGCGTGGCCGGGTACGGCATCGGCAGGTACGTCTGCGCGTACCAGCCGGCCGCCGACACGCTGGTGCGCACCTCGCGCGTGGGTGTGCCCGGGCCCAGCCCCGGCGGGTTCGGCAGCCGGTCCGGCACCGCCGTGATCTCCCGCTCCGAGGTCTTCCACGACTGCCCGTCGAACTCGTCCAGCGCCACGATCCGCAGGTACTGCTCCGTGGTGCGCCCGCTGTCGGTGCGGTAGCGCAGCACCTCCTTGTCCTCGGGCACGTTCAGGCTGCTCTGCAGCGACACCAGCGGGTTGACCGCCGAGATCGTCCCGCCGCCCAGCCCGTCGCCGTCGCCCGGACCCGTGCCGCCGAGCAGACCGCCCTCCAGCGCCGGCAGGCCGGCCGGCACCAGCAGCGCGACGCCCAGCGCCAGCGCACCCAGCCGCCGCCCCGTCCGTACGGGCGCCACCGCGCCCGCACCCGAGGTCAGGCCGGCGTTGCTGCGGCCCTTCGGGGCGCCCCCGAAGACCCGGCCCCACTGCGAGAGCCGGTCCCGGCCCTCGGCCAGGAGCAGCAGCAGGTACCCGGCCCCGGCCAGCAGGAACCACAGCCAGTCCGCCCCGCCCTGGGAGAGCCCGGCGGCCACCGAGTACAGCGCCAGCAGCGGCAGGCCGGCCGCGGCCGCCGTGCGGAACGTGACCGCCAGCATGTCCACCAGCAGCCCGATGACCAGCACGCCGGTCAGCAGCATCAGCCGGATGCCGTCCGTGAGCGGGGCGGGCATGGCGAAGTGCCCGATGTCCGTGGCGCCCTGCTCGTACAGGTCGGCGAAGTCCTGTATCGCGGCCGGCCCGGGCAGCACGCCGAAGAGCGCGTGCTCGCCGACGAACAGCAGCGTCAGCAGCAGCAGCGACACCAGGACCTGCGCCCCCAGGGTCAGCGACCGGGCCAGCGGCACCCGCCGCGCGCCCGTTCCCACCCCGGCCTGGATCGCGACCAGTACCACGGCCTGCGGGAACCAGGTCGCCGGATGCACCAGCGGCAGCAGCGAACCGGCCGTCAGCAGCGTGGCCGCCAGCGCGCACAGCGTCAGTCTCGTCCGGCTGCTCATGCCCAACCCCCCGAAGTGCCGCGGCCCGCGGGGGCGTTCCCCGCCTGCCGCCACAGGTCCGCGAACGGTACGCCGGGCAGCGCGGCGACCGCCGTCCAGCCCGTCTCGCGCAGCCGCCGCAGCCTTCCCTCGACCGCGTCCGCGCTCCTGCCGGGTCCCTCGCCGGCCCAGGCCGCGGAGTCCAGCACGAAGGCCACCGCCGCGCCGGTGCGCGGACGCAGCTTCGCCGCCAGTTCCACCTGCGCGTCGTCCAGGTCGCCGAGGAAGGCCAGCAGCAGCCCCTCCTCGCCGCCCCGCAGCGCGTCGTGCGCGCGCGAGAGCCCGGCCCCGTCGGAGTGCCCGACCACGGCCAGCATGTCCATCATCATCCCGGCCGCCGCGGCCGACTCCTGGCCCCCGGCGGAGAAACCGCCCGCGCCCTCGCCGCCCACCGCGTCGCCGGTGTCCGTCAGCAGTCGCACCGAGAAGCCGCGCTCCAGCAGGTGCAGCAGCGCCGAGGCGGCGCCCGACACGGCCCACTCGAAGGCCGAGTCCGGGCCCGCGCCCTGGTAGGCGATGCGCCGGGTGTCCAGCAGCACGGTGGCCCGGGCCCGTTGGGGCTGCTCCTCGCGGCGCACCATCAGTTCGCCGTAGCGGGCGGTGGAGCGCCAGTGCACCCGGCGCAGGTCGTCGCCGTGCCGGTAGCCGCGCGGGATCACGTCGTCGTCGCCGGCCAGCGCCAGGGAGCGCTGCCGGCCGTCGCCGTAGCCGGAGGCCTCGCCGGTCAGCCGCACCGCGGGCAGCGGCTCGGTGCGCGGTATGACGGTCAGGGTGTCGTACGCCGTGAACGAGCGGGTGAGCTCCACCAGCCCGAAGGGGTCCGTCAGACGGAGCTGGAGCGGCCCCAGCGGGTAGCGGCCGCGCAGGTCCGAGCGCACCCGGTACGAGACCTCCCGGCGGCCGCCGCCCTCGACCCGGTCCAGCACGAAGCGGGGCCGGGGCCCGAGCACGTACGGCACCCGGTCCTGCAGCATCAGCAGGCCGGTGGGCAGCCGCGAGACGTTGTTCATGCGCAGCTGCACCCGGGCCTCGGCGCCCGCCGGCACCCGGCCCGGGCTGAGCAGGCGGGTCGAGGCCACCCGGTGCTTGGTGCGGTGCAGCGCGACCGCGCACAGCAGCGGCAGCACGGCGAGCAGCAGCCCGACCCGCAGCAGGTCGGGCTGGCCCAGCACGTACGCGCAGACCCCGGCCGCCACGCCGGCCGCCAGGAAGGAGCGGCCCCGGGTGGTCAGGCCGGACAGCGCGGCCCGCAGCCCGTCCCGGCCGGACCCGTCGGACGGACGCGTTCCGTTCGCCATCAGTAGCCCCGGCCGCCCGGGGACTGCTCGCCGTACGCCTGCTCCTGGAACCGGGGCGCGGTGGCCTGGCTGCGCACGGCGGCGTTGGGCACGGGGGTGCGCTGGAGGATGTCGGCGACGACCTGCTCGGCGGTCCGCCGGTTCAGCTGGGCCTGCGCGGTGGGCAGCAGGCGGTGCGCGAGCACCGGGGCGGCCAGCGCCTGCACGTCGTCGGGGAGCACGTAGTCGCGGCCGGCGAGGGCGGCGGAGGCCTTGACCGCGCGCAGCAGGTGCAGCGTGGCGCGGGGGGAGGCGCCCAGGCGCAGGTCGGGGTGGTTGCGGGTGGCGGCGACGAGGTCGACGACGTAGCGCCGTACGGGCTCGGCGACGTACACGTCCCGCACGGCCTCTATGAGCTTGACGATGTCGTGCGCGTGCGCCACCGGCTGGAGGTCGTCCAGCGGGGAGACCGAGCCGTGCACGTCGAGCATCTGCAGCTCGGCCTCGGGGCTGGGGTAGCCGACCGAGACGCGGGCCATGAAGCGGTCGCGCTGGGCCTCGGGGAGCGGGTAGGTGCCCTCCATCTCCACCGGGTTCTGGGTGGCGACCACCATGAACGGGCTGGGCAGCGGGTAGGTCTCGCCGTCGATGGTGACCTGGCGCTCCTCCATCGACTCCAGCAGCGCGGACTGGGTCTTGGGCGAGGCGCGGTTGATCTCGTCGCCGATCACGATCTGGGCGAAGATCGCGCCGGGCTTGAACTCGAACTCGCGGCGCTGCTGGTCCCAGATGCTGACGCCCGTGATGTCGGACGGCAGCAGGTCCGGGGTGAACTGGATGCGCTGCACCGAGCAGTCGATGGACCGGGCCAGCGTCTTGGCGAGCATCGTCTTGCCCACGCCCGGCACGTCCTCGATGAGCAGGTGCCCCTCGGCGAGCAGCACCACCAGCGAAAGCCGCACGACCTCGGGCTTGCCCTCGATCACCCGCTCCACCGACCCGCGCACCCGCTCGGCGGTGCTGGTCAGATCAGCGAGGCTCGCTCGATCGTCAAAGGTCGTCACCCGGCCCTCCTCGGCCCTTTCACGGGCCGAACGCCCATTTGCGCATCACCGGCCCACCGCGAAAACTCACGGACGTCCGCCGGAACGGTTTCCGGGCAGGCGTCACCCCGCATTCTTGACGGCGCGACGCCCTGCTGTCACGTGCCCGGGGTTTCCCCCTCCCGGGCGGGGGAGGGGGACCGGTTGCTCAGGAGGCCGGGCCGATCTCCCTCAGGAGGCCGGTGTGCACGTCGAAGACGAAGCCGCGGACGTCGTCGGTGTGCAGGAGGAAGGGGTTGGTGCGGACCCGCTGCATGGACTGGCGGACGTCCTGGTCGACGTCGCGGAAGGCCTCGACGGCCCAGGCCGGGCGCTGGCCGACCTCCTCCTCCAGGTCGTGGCGGAAGTCCTCGGTCAGGCTCTCCAGGCCGCAGCCGGTGTGGTGGACGAGTATCACCGAGCGGGTGCCCAGGGCGCGCTGGCTGATGGTGAGCGAGCGGATCACGTCGTCGGTGACCACACCGCCCGCGTTGCGGATCGTGTGGCAGTCGCCGAGCTGGAGGCCCAGCGCCTTGTGCAGGTCGAGTCGGGCATCCATGCACGCCACGACGGCCACGTGCAGGACCGGCTTGGCGTCCATGCCGGGGTCGCTGAAGCCCTCGGCGTACGCCCGGTTCGCCTCGACGAGCCGGTTGATGACGGTGCCGGCCGTCGAGGGTGCGGACTCTGTCGGCAGGGATGCGGAGGTCGTCATGCCTATGACGTTAGTGCTCACGCTCGAGCGCGACAGGTGTGAGGGTGGACAAAGCCGGTCAACGAACCTTGTTGTGAGCTAACCCACAGGGATGGCCCGACCTGGCCCGTTCGAGTGGTACGGAGCATGCGTCGGGTTGGCCGGACCGGGGCGCACGACGCGCGGGCCGGTGCCCCGATCCCGCGCACCCGTGGACTAAAGTGACGCGAACCGGCCGGCACCCCGGGCCCCGCCCGCGGCTCCGGCCGCACGAGAATCCCCCCGCGTGCGCGGCGCGTACGGCCATGTACCCGCAGGCCGCGCCGTTACCTGAGAGGGTGCATTGAGCGAGACCCGCCACGTCCCGGTGATGCTCCAGCGGTGCCTGGACCTGTTGGCCCCGGCCCTGGAACGACCCGGGGCGGTGGTCGTCGACTGCACCCTGGGCCTCGGCGGCCACAGCGAGGCCCTGCTCACCCAGTTCCCCGAGGTCCGCCTCGTCGCCCTGGACCGCGACACGGAGGCGCTGCGGCTCTCGGGCGAGCGCCTCGCGCCCTTCGGCGACCGGGCCACCCTCGTCCACGCCGTGTACGACGAGCTGCCCGAGGTGCTGGAGCGGCTCGGCATCCCGCGCGTCGACGGCGTCCTGTTCGACCTCGGCGTCTCCTCCATGCAGCTCGACGAGGCCGACCGGGGCTTCGCGTACGCCCAGGACGCCCCGCTCGACATGCGCATGGACCAGACCACCGGCATGAGCGCCGCCGAGGTCCTCAACACCTACCCGGCCGGCGAACTGGTCCGCATCCTGCGCGCCTACGGCGAGGAGAAGCAGGCCAAGCGGATCGTCTCGGCGATCGTCCGCGAGCGCGAGAAGGAACCCTTCAGCAACAGCGCCCGGCTCGTCGAGCTGATCCGCGACGCCCTCCCGCAGGCCGCCAAGCGCACCGGCGGCAACCCGGCCAAGCGCACCTTCCAGGCGCTGCGCATCGAGGTCAACCGGGAGCTGGCGGTCCTGGAGCGGGCCATCCCGGCCGCGGTGGCGGCCCTCGCCGTGGGCGGCCGGATCGCCGTGCTGTCGTACCACTCCCTCGAGGACCGCCTGGTCAAGACGGTCTTCGCGGCCGGCGCCGCGAGCACCGCGCCGCCCGGACTGCCGGTCGTACCGGAGAAGTACCAGCCCAAGCTGAAGCTGCTGACCCGCGGCGCGGAGCTGCCGACCGAGGAGGAGGTCGCGCAGAACCGGCGGGCCGCCCCCGCCCGGCTGCGCGGCGCCCAGCGGATCCGCGAGGAGAACCTGTGAGGCCCGGACCGCGTCCGCGACGTCCCGGGAGGCGCGTGTGACCGGGAGGCGAGTGTGGTGATCAGGCGGAGCGGCCCGGCGACCCGGCCGGGCCGGAAGGGGCAGGGCGCCGGCGCTGCCAAGGGCGCGGCCGCCCAGGCCGCCCGCACCCCGTTCGTCCTGCTGGTCGTGGCCCTGCTCGGCGGCGGCCTGATCACCCTGCTGCTGCTGAACTCCGCCCTGAACGAGGGCTCCTTCCAGCTCAGCCGGCTCAAGAAGGAGACCACCTCCCTCACCGACGAGCAGCAGGCCCTGCAGCGCGACGTCGACTCCTACTCGGCCCCCGACGCCCTCGAACGCCAGGCCCGCCGGCTCGGCCTGGTCCCGGGCGGCAGCCCCGTCTTCCTCGGCGCGGACGGCAAGGTCGGCGGCGTCCCGAGCCCCGCCGCACGGCCCACCGCCACCGCCCAGGCCGACCCGGCCGCGCAGGCGGTCCCGTCCGCCCCCGCCGCCCCGCCGTCCCAGGCCCCCGCCACCGATCCGAGCCCCGTCACGAAGCCCGCACCGACCCCCGGCAGGTGACCCGTGAGCCCCAAGGAACCCCCGCGGCGGCGCGTGCCCGGCCCCGCCCGCCCCCGGCCCGGGGAGCGCCGCCCCGCCGCCCGCCCCACGGCGCGCCGCCCCCGCCCGGCCGCCCCCGACCGCGCCCCGCACACCATCCGGCTGGGCAGCCCCCGGCCCCGGCTCCGGCTGGTCAGCCTCGGCC
This sequence comes from Streptomyces sp. NRRL S-87, assembly GCF_000719335.1. Classification (GTDB taxonomy): domain Bacteria; phylum Actinomycetota; class Actinomycetes; order Streptomycetales; family Streptomycetaceae; genus Streptomyces. Next base: position 16,140 of record NZ_JOGB01000035.1, on the reverse strand, counting down.
TGACGCTGGTGATGGCCGCGTTCGTCGTACGACTGCTCCAGGTCCAGGCGGTCGACGCGGCCGAGTACTCCGCCCAGGCCGAGAAGAACCGCTACGCCAGCTACACCATCGCCGCCGAGCGCGGCCGGATCACCGACCGCCGCGGCATCGCGCTCGCCACCAGCGTGGACGCGTACGACATCACCGCGGACCCCTCGATGTTCACGCCGAAGGGCAGCGGCGCCCCCGACGCCGCCGCGCAGGCGGCCGCCCTGCTCGCCCCCATCCTCGGCAAGGACGCCGGCGACCTGGCCGCCCGGCTGAAGACCCCCAAGTCCCGGTACGTGGTCCTGGCCCGCCGCCAGACCCCCCAGGTCTGGAACCAGATCAAGGACCTCAAGCGCGTCTTCGCCGACAAGGCGCAGGCCGACAAGCGGGCCGGTGGTCCCGGCGCGAACGTCCTCGCGGGCGTGTTCCAGGAGCCCAGCAGCAAGCGCGTGTACCCCAACGGGGACCTGGCCGCCGGGATACTGGGCTACGTCAACGCCGAGGGCAAGGGCGCCGGCGGCCTGGAGTCCCAGCTCGACGAGCGGCTCGCGGGCAAGGACGGCGAACTGCGGTACGCCCAGGCCGGCGGCCGCCGCGTACCCACGGCCGGCTCGCGCGAGAAGCCCGCGGTGCCCGGCTCCGACATCGAGCTGACCATCGACCGCGACATCCAGTGGGCCGCCCAGGACGCGATCACCGAGCAGGTGCGGGCATCCGCGGCCGACCGCGGCTACGTCGTCGTCCAGGACACGCAGACCGGTGAGGTGCTGGCGATGGCCAACGCCCCCGGCTTCGACCCCAACGACCTCAGCAAGGCCCGCTCCGCCGCCATGGGCAACGCGGCCCTGCAGGACGCGTACGAGCCCGGCTCCACCGCCAAGGTCATGTCCATGGCCGCCGTGCTCGAGGAGAAGGTCGCCGGCCCCCTCACGCAGGTCACCGTCCCCAACCGGCTGCACCGCGGCGACCGGCTCTTCAAGGACGACATCGACCACGCGACCTGGTACCTGACCCTGAACGGCGTCCTGGCCAAGTCCAGCAACATCGGCACCATCCTGGCCACCGGGCAGCTCGGCAAGACCCAGGCCGACGTGAACGAGACCCTCTACGGCTACCTGACCCGCTTCGGCATCGGGCAGCCCACCGGCCTGGAGTTCCCCGGCGAGACCCGCGGCATCCTGGCCCGGCCCTCCGAGTGGTCCACCTCGCAGCAGTTCACGATCCCTTTCGGCCAGGGCCTCTCGCTCAGCGCCATGCAGGCCGCGTCCGTGTACTCGACCGTGGCCAACGGCGGCGTCCGCATCCAGCCCACCCTCGTGCGCGGCTACAAGGGCCCCGACGGCCGTTTCACCGCGGCCCCGGCGCCCCAGAAGACCCGCGTGATCAGCGAGGAGACCGCCAAGACGCTGGCCGCCATGCTGGAGTCGGTGGTCGACGACCGGGAGGGCACCGGCACCAAGGCCCGCATCCCCGGCTACCGCGTCGGCGGCAAGACCGGCACGGCCAACCGGGTGGATCCGGCCACCGGCCGCTACAACGGCTACACGGCCTCCTTCGCCGGCTTCGCCCCCGCCGACAAGCCCCGGATCACGGTCTACTGCGCCATCCAGAACCCCACCCGGGGCAGCCACTTCGGCGGCCAGATCTGCGGCCCCATCTACAAGAAGGTCATGGAGTTCGCCCTCAAGAGCCTCCAGATCGCCCCCACCGGCACCGCTCCCGCGAACCTGCCGACCACCTTCACCCCCGGCCGCCCGAGCCGGTGAGACCCGGCCGGCCGGACCGCCCGGCCGGCGACGAGAAGCGGACCAGAAGCGCGAGGCACCACCAGTGACGACCATCACCCCGGACCCGGGGAACCGCGGCGCCCCGGGCACCTCAATTCCCGGCGGGCCCGCAGCGCCCGGTACGCTCACCGCCGTGCCCCACGCTGATCAGCCCAGAACCGCCCAGAAAGACGCCCCGGCAGCGCCGCCGGGACCGCCCCGGCCCGCACACGCCCGCCCGACACCCCTGGGCGCGCTCGCGGAGCTGCTGGGTCTCGGAGCCCCCGGCGCCCCGGCCGACGCCGTGCAGATCACCGGCATCACGCACGACTCCCGTGCCGTGCGACCCGGTGACGTGTACGCCGCCCTCCCGGGCGCGAACGTGCACGGTGCCGACTTCGCCGCGCAGGCCGCCGCGCTGGGCGCCGCCGCGGTCCTGACCGACCCGGCGGGCGCCGACCGCGCCGCCGCCACCGGACTGCCGGTCCTCGCCGTCGAGGACCCGCGCGGCCGGATGGGCGAGCTCGCTGCCGAGATCTACGGCCGCCCCGGCACCGGGCTCCTGCAGATCGGCATCACCGGTACGTCCGGCAAGACCACCACGGCGTACCTCGTCGAGGGCGGCCTGCGCGGCGCCGGCCGCCGCACGGGGCTCATCGGCACCGTCGAGATGCGCATCGGCGACGAGCGCGTGAAGTCCGAGCGCACCACGCCGGAAGCCACCGACCTCCAGGCCCTGTTCGCCGCCATGCGCGAGCGCGGGGTCGAGGCGGTCGCGATGGAGGTCTCCAGCCACGCCCTCGTGCTCGGCCGGGTCGACGGCTGCGTCTTCGACGTCGCCGTCTTCAACAACCTGAGCCCGGAGCACATGGAGTTCCACTCCGACATGGAGGACTACTTCCAGGCCAAGGCGCAGCTGTTCACCGAGCGGCGCGCCCGGCTCGGCGTGGTCAACGTCGACGACGAGTACGGCCGCCGGCTCGCGAAGGAGTCGGCCGTCCCGGTCGTCACGTTCTCCGTGGCGGGCGACCCGGGCGCCGACTGGCGTGCCGAGGACGTCCGCTCCGGCCCGGTCGACTCCACCCTGACGATCGTGGGCCCGGGCGGCGTGCGGGTGAACGCCACCGCGCCGCTGCCCGGCCCGTTCAACGTGGCCAACACCCTGGCCGCCGTGGTCACGCTGGCCGCCGCCGGCATCGACCCGCAGACCGCCGCCGACGGCGTGGCCGCCGTGCCCGGCGTCCCGGGCCGGCTGGAGCGGGTCGACGCGGGCCAGCCGTACCTCGCCGTGGTCGACTACGCGCACAAGACGGACGCCGTCGAGTCGGTCCTGCGCGCCCTGCGCGAGGTCACCCAGGGCAAGCTCCACGTCGTCATCGGCTGCGGCGGCGACCGCGACCGGACGAAGCGCGCCCCGATGGGCGCCGCCGCCGCGCGCCTGGCCGACACGGCCGTGCTGACCTCCGACAACCCGCGCTCCGAGGACCCGCTCGCGATCCTCGCCGCGATGTTCGAGGGCGCCGTCTCCGTCCCCGCCGCCGAGCGCGGCGCGGTCCTCGTCGACGCCGACCGGGCCTCCGCGATCGCCGCGGCCGTGGCCCGCGCGCAGGCGGGCGACACCGTGCTCGTCGCCGGCAAGGGGCACGAGCAGGGCCAGGACACCGCCGGGGTGGTCCGACCCTTCGACGACCGCCAGGTGCTGCGGGCCGCGATCGAGCGGGCCCGCGCCCAGTCCGAAGAGCAGTCCCGACAGGCCGAGGTGAAACCGTGATCGCCCTCTCCCTCGCCGAGATCGCCGACATCACCGGCGGGCGTACCCACGACATACCGGATCCGTCGGTCACGGTCACCGGTTCCGTCGTCATCGATTCCCGCGAGGTCGAACCCGGCGGTCTGTTCGCCGCGTTCGCGGGTGAACACGTCGACGGCCACGACTACGCCGAGCGCGCCGCCGCCGCCGGAGCCGTCGCCGTACTGGCCGCCCGGCCCGTCGGCGTGCCCGCGGTCGTGGTGCCCGACGTCGAGGCCGCCCTCGGAGCCCTCGCCCGCGCCGTGGTCGGCCGGCTCGGCACCGACGTGGTCGCCCTGACCGGCTCGGCCGGCAAGACCTCCACCAAGGACCTCATCGCGCAGGTCCTGCAGAACCACGCCCCGACCGTATGGACGCCCGGCTCGCTCAACAACGAGATCGGACTGCCCCTCACCGCGCTCAAGGCCACCGAGGACACCCGTCACCTGGTGCTCGAGATGGGCGCGCGCGGCATCGGCCACATCACGTACCTCACGGGTCTGACCCCGCCCCGGATCGGCCTCGTCCTCAACGTGGGCACGGCCCACATCGGCGAGTTCGGCGGCCGCGAGCAGATCGCGCAGGCCAAGGGCGAGCTGGTCGAGGCCCTGCCGACCGCCGCCGAGGGCGGCGTCGCCGTGCTCAACGCCGACGACCCGCTCGTACGCGCCATGAGCTCCCGGACGCAGGCCCGCACGGTCCTCTTCGGCGAGGCCGACGACGCCGACGTACGCGCCAGCGAAGTCCGGATGACCCCCCAGGGACAGCCTTCCTTCACGCTCCACACACCCACCGGGTGCAGCGACGTGACCTTGCGGCTGTACGGTGAGCACCACGTGTCGAACGCGCTCGCCGCGGCCGCCGTCGCCCACGTGCTGGGCATGTCCGTCGACGAGATCGCCACCGCGCTCTCCGGTGCGGGCACGCTCTCCCGCTGGCGGATGGAGGTCACCGAGCGCGCCGACGGCGTGACGGTCGTCAACGACGCCTACAACGCGAACCCCGAGTCCATGCGGGCCGCGCTGCGCGCGCTGGCCGCGATGGGCGGCGCCGCCAGGGCGAAGGGGGGTCGCACGTGGGCGGTGCTCGGTCGAATGGCCGAGCTCGGTGACGAGTCGCTCGCCGAGCACGACGCGGTCGGACGGCTCGCCGTCCGGCTCAACGTGAGCAAGCTCGTCGCAGTCGGGGGCAGGGAAGCGTCCTGGTTGCAACTGGGCGCATATAACGAGGGTTCGTGGGGTGAGGAGTCGGTGCTCGTGTCCGACGCGCAGGCGGCGGTCGACCTGTTGCGCAGTGAACTGCGCCCGGGAGACGTCGTGCTGGTGAAGGCTTCCAGGTCGGTCGGTCTGGAGCGGGTGGCGCTGGCGCTGCTCGAGGGCGAGGGCGAGGTCGCCGGCCGATGAGGCAGATCCTGTTCGCCGGTGTCATCGGCATGTTCCTCACCATCATCGGCACCCCGCTGCTCATCAAGCTGCTGGCCCGCAAGGGCTACGGCCAGTTCATCCGGGACGACGGCCCGCGCGGCCACGCCGGCAAGAAGGGCACGCCCACCATGGGCGGCATCTCCTTCATCCTGGCCACGCTCGCCGCGTACGGCCTGACGAAGGTGATCACGGGCAGCCAGCCGACCTTCTCCGGTCTGCTGGTGCTCTTCCTGATGGCCGGCATGGGCCTGGTCGGCTTCCTCGACGACTACATCAAGATCGTCAAGCAGCGCTCGCTGGGTCTGCGGGCCAAGGCGAAGATGGCCGGCCAGCTGATCGTCGGCATCGCCTTCGCGGTGCTCGCCCTGCAGTTCAAGGACGCCCGCGGGCTGGCCCCGGCCTCCACCAAGCTGTCGTGGGTCTCCGACTTCGGCTGGTCCATCGGCCCGGTGCTGTTCGTGGTCTGGGCGCTGTTCATGATCCTGGCCATGTCCAACGGCGTGAACCTGACGGACGGCCTCGACGGCCTGGCCACCGGCGCGTCCGTGATGGTGTTCGGCGCCTACACGTTCATCGGCGTCTGGCAGTACCAGGAGTCCTGCGCCAACGCGGAGACCCTGACCAACCCGGCCGCCTGCTTCGAGGTGCGCGACCCGCTGGACCTCGCGATCGTCGCCTCCGCCCTCATGGGCGCCTGCTTCGGCTTCCTGTGGTGGAACACCTCGCCCGCCAAGATCTTCATGGGCGACACCGGCTCGCTGGCGCTCGGCGGCGCCCTGGCCGGCCTGGCCATCTGCTCGCGCACCGAGCTGCTGCTCGCGCTGCTGGGCGGCCTGTTCGTCCTCATCACGATGTCGGTGATCATCCAGGTCGGCTCGTTCCGCCTCACCGGCAAGCGCGTCTTCCGGATGGCACCGCTGCAGCACCACTTCGAGCTCAAGGGCTGGTCGGAAGTCCTCGTCGTGGTCCGCTTCTGGATCATCCAGGGCATGTGCGTCATCGTGGGCCTGGGCCTCTTCTACGCGGGATGGGCAGCCGACAAGTGACCTCCTGGCAGGGCATGAACATCACCGTGGCCGGCCTCGGCGTGAGCGGCATCAGTGCCGCCCGCGCCCTGGCCGGCCTCGGCGCACGCGTGACCGTGGTCGACGGCGGTGACAGCGAGGCGCACCGCACCCGCGCCTCCGAGGTCGAGTCCACCGGCATCGCGGTACGCCTCGGGGACGCGGACAGCCTCCCCGAGGGCACCGACCTCGTGGTCACCTCGCCCGGCTGGAAGCCCTCCAGCCCGCTGTTCGAGGCCGCCGCGGCGGCCGGGGTCGAGGTCATCGGGGACGTCGAGGTCGCCTGGCGGCTGCGCGGCCCGGACGCGGCCCCGTGGCTGGCGATCACCGGCACCAACGGCAAGACCACCACGACCCAGATGCTGGCCTCGATCCTGCGCGCCGCCGGCCTGCGCACCGCCGCTGTCGGCAACATCGGCACCCCGATCATCGACGTGGTGCAGGGGCAGGAGCAGTACGACGTCCTGGCCGTCGAGCTCTCCAGCTACCAGCTGCACTGGGCGCCCAGCGTGCGCGCCCACTCCGCGGCGGTGCTCAACCTCGCGCCCGACCACCTCGACTGGCACGGCTCCATGGAGGCGTACGCCGCCGACAAGGGCCGCATCTACGAGGGCAACACGGTCGCCTGCGTCTACAACGTCGCCGACAAGGCCACCGAGCACCTCGTCGAGGAGGCGGACGTCGTCGAGGGCTGCCGCGCCATCGGCTTCACCCTCGGCGCCCCCGGCCCCTCCATGCTCGGCGTCGTGGACGGCATCCTCGTCGACCGCGCCTTCGTCGAGAACCGGCAGAAGAACGCCCAGGAGCTCGCCGAGGTCGCGGACGTCAACCCGCCGGCCCCGCACAACGTCGCCAACGCCCTGGCCGCCGCCGCGCTCGCCCGCGCCTTCGGGGTCGAGCCGCGCGCCGTCCGCGACGGGCTGCGCGACTTCCGCCCCGACGCGCACCGGATCGCGCACGTGGCCGAGGTCGCCGGGGTCACGTACATCGACGACTCCAAGGCCACCAACACCCACGCCGCCGAGGCCTCCCTGGCGGCCTACGAGTCCATCGTGTGGATCGCCGGCGGCCTCGCCAAGGGCGCGACCTTCGACGAGCTCGTGGCGGGCTCCGCCGGGCGGCTGCGCGGCGCGGTGCTCATCGGCGCCGACCGGGAGCTGATCCGGGGAGCCCTGGCGCGACACGCGCCCGAGGTCCCGGTGGTCGACCTCGACCGGACCGACACTGGGGCGATGCTTGCCGCGGTCCGGGAAGCGGCCCGGCTCGCGGAGCCCGGCGACACGGTCCTGCTGGCCCCGGCCTGCGCGTCGATGGACATGTTCGCGAACTACGGCACCCGCGGCGACGCGTTCGCCGACGCCGTGCGCGAACTGGCCGCCGAAACCGCGTAGGGGCCCGGGCGACAGGTCTGTCCGGCCGGCTGCTCGTACGAGTGGAGGGGAACAGACACATGCAGCGCGTGGCGGTGGGCGCCGGGCGGCGCCCCTCGGCGCCCAAGGCGCCCAGGACCCTCGGCCGCAGGCGTCCGGTGCGCTCCGGGCCGCCCCGGAAGCCGTCCGGGCGCGGTCCCCTCGAGCGGGTCCGCACCACCTACCGGCAGCTCCGGCGCACCTGGGACCGGCCGCTCACGGCCTATTACCTGATCTTCGGCAGTGCGCTGCTCATCACCGTCCTAGGGCTGGTGATGGTCTACTCGGCGTCGATGATCACGGCGCTGCAGAAGGGGCTGCCGGCCTCGTACTTCTTCCAGAAACAGCTCTTCGCGGCCCTGCTCGGCACCGGCCTGCTGCTGACGGCCTCCCGGATGCCGGTGAAGCTGCACCGGGCGCTCTCCTACCCGGTGCTGGCCGCGACCGTGTTCCTCATGGTGCTGGTCCAGGTCCCCGGGATAGGGGTCTCGGTCGGCGGCAACCAGAACTGGATCTCGCTGGGCGGCCCGTTCATGCTCCAGCCCAGCGAGTTCGGCAAGCTGGCGCTGATCCTGTGGGGAGCCGACCTCCTGGCCCGCAAGGGCGACAAGGACCTGCTGACCCAGTGGAAGCACCTCCTGGTGCCGCTGATCCCGGTGGCGTTCCTGCTCCTCGGGCTGATCATGCTCGGCGGGGACATGGGCACCGCGATGATCCTCACGGCCATCCTGTTCGGCCTGCTGTGGCTGGCGGGGGCGCCGACCCGGCTCTTCGTGGGCGTGCTCGGGCTGGCCGGCCTGATCGTGGCGGTCCTCATCAAGACGAGCCCGCACCGGATGGACCGGCTCGCCTGCCTCGGCGCCACCGATCCGGGCAAGGGTGACCTGTGCTGGCAGGCCGTGCACGGACTCTACGCCCTGGCCTCCGGTGGATGGTTCGGTTCCGGTCTCGGCGCCAGTGTGGAAAAATGGGGACAACTGCCCGAAGCCCACACCGACTTCATCTTCGCCATCACCGGGGAGGAACTGGGACTGGCGGGGACGCTGTCGGTGCTGGCCCTGTTCGCGGCTCTAGGCTATGCGGGTATCCGCGTGGCCGGACGCACGGAGGACTCCTTCGTGAGGTACGCCGCGGGAGGGGTGACCACCTGGATCACGGCCCAGGCCGTGATCAACGTAGGTGCGGTGCTCGGTCTGCTGCCGATCGCCGGTGTCCCGCTCCCGCTGTTCTCCTACGGAGGGTCTGCCCTGCTGCCGACCATGTTCGCCGTCGGGCTGCTCATCGCGTTCGCGCGTGAGGAGCCGGCGGCGCGCGCGGCGCTCGCCATGCGGCAGCCGAGGTTCGGCTGGAAGCGGGCCGGGCTTGGATGGAAGTCGATGAGACGGCGCGTCAAGAAGCGTCTGTCCGGAGAGCGGTGAATTTCGGTGCATGTCGTACTTGCCGGTGGGGGGACCGCCGGCCACATCGAGCCGGCGCTCGCCCTCGCGGACGCCCTGCGCAGGCAGGACCCCACCGTGGGCATCACTGCCCTCGGCACGGAACGCGGCCTGGAGACCCGGCTCGTGCCGGAGCGCGGCTACGAGCTCGGGCTCATCCCCGCCGTGCCGCTGCCCCGCAAGCCCACCCCCGAGCTGATCACCGTCCCCGGGCGGCTGCGCGGCACCATCAAGGCCGCCGAGGAGATCCTCACGCGGACCAAGGCCGACTGCGTCGTCGGCTTCGGCGGCTACGTGGCGCTGCCCGGCTACCTGGCGGCCAAGCGCCTCGGCGTGCCGATCGTGGTCCACGAGGCCAACGCCCGGCCCGGCCTGGCCAACAAGATCGGCTCGCGCTACGCGGCCGCCGTCGCGGTCTCCACGCCCGACAGCAAGCTGCGGGGCGCGCGCTACGTGGGCATCCCGCTGCGCCGCACCATCGCCACCCTCGACCGGGCCGCGGTCCGCGCCGAGGCCCGCGCCGCCTTCGGTCTCGACCCGAACCTGCCGACCCTGCTGGTCTCCGGCGGTTCGCAGGGCGCCCGGCGCCTCAACGAGGTCGTCCAGCAGGTCGCCCCGACGCTCCAGCGCTCCGGCGTCCAGATCCTGCACGCGGTCGGCCCGAAGAACGAACTGCCGCGCGTGGACAACATGCCCGGGATGCCGCCCTACGTCCCGGTACCGTACGTGGACCGGATGGACCTCGCGTACGCCGCGGCCGACATGATGCTGTGCCGCGCGGGCGCGATGACCGTCGCCGAACTCTCCGCCGTCGGGCTCCCCGCCGCGTACGTCCCGCTGCCGATCGGCAACGGCGAGCAGCGGCTCAACGCCCAGCCGGTGGTCAAGGCTGGCGGCGGCCTCCTCGTCGACGACGCGGAACTGAGCCCCGAGTGGGTCCAGGGCCAGGTCCTGCCGGTACTGGCCGACCCGCACCGGCTCTACGAGATGTCCCGCGCGGCCGCCGAGTTCGGCCGCCGGGACGCCGACGAGCTGCTGGTCGCCATGGTGTACGAGGCGATCGCCGCGCACCGGAACCGCTGACGCAGGAGGCGAGCACGAGTGGCCGGACCCCAGACCGCGAGACGTCCCTGGTTCCGGCGCACGCCCGTGCTCCTCGGGATCGCCGCCGCCCTGCTGCTCGCGGGCGGCGGCTCCTGGGTGCTGTACGGCTCCTCCTGGCTGCGGGTCGAGAAGGTGAGCGTCTCCGGCACCGCGGTGCTCACCCCCGACCAGGTGCGCGCCGCGGCCGCCGTGTCGCTGGGCGCCCCGCTGGCGTCCGTCGACACCGACGAGATCGGGACGCGGCTGCGCGGCCAACTGCCGCGCGTCGGCTCGGTCGACGTGGTCCGCGCCTGGCCGCACGGGATCGGGCTGAAGGTGACCGAGCGCACACCGGTCCTGCTCCTCGAAAAGGGTGCGGACTTCGTGGAAGTGGATGCTTCGGGCGTCCGCTTCGCCACCGTCCGCAAGGCCCCCCGGGGCGTCCCCGTCCTCGAACTGGCGGCCGCGGGATCGCCCAGCCTGCGCCGCTTCGACGAGGAGCGGCTCCTGCTGGAGGCGGTGGGCGTGGCCGGCGACCTGCCGCGGGCCGTGGCCGCGGACACCCGGGTCGTCCGCGTGCGCTCGTACGACTCCGTCGTGCTGGAGTTGGCAGGGGGGCGTACGGTCGTGTGGGGGAGCTCGGAGCGCGGGGCCCTGAAGGGCCGTGCGCTGACCGCGCTGATGAAAGCCGCCCCGGGGGCCGGTCACTTCGACGTGAGCGCCCCCAGCGCCCCTGCGGTGTCGCGGAGTTGACGCCAGGTCGAACAGGGAAGCACCCTGGTTGGCCAGGGATATGGGTGATCACATAGGGTGAAAAGAAAAACGGGAGGTTCGGCGTGTTCGTTGAACGCGCGCCACTTGTCGACTTAGTGTCCTGTCCGGAAGAGTCCAAGGAACAGACACACTCCTAACCCTAAACTTCAGGGTGAGGGTTCGGGTCGGCGCGTACGGACCGTCCCATTTCGGCATCAGTCGTCGCAGCGCAGGCCCGCGGTGTGACGACACGTAACTCGAGGCGAGAGGCCTTCGACGTGGCAGCACCGCAGAACTACCTCGCAGTCATCAAGGTCATCGGTGTCGGCGGCGGTGGTGTCAATGCCATCAACCGAATGATCGAGGTCGGTCTCAAGGGCGTCGAGTTCATCGCCATCAACACCGACGCGCAGGCGCTGTTGATGAGCGACGCCGACGTCAAGCTCGACGTCGGCCGCGAACTCACCCGGGGTCTGGGCGCCGGCGCCAACCCCGAGGTCGGCCGCAAGGCCGCCGAGGACCACCGCGAGGAGATCGAGGAGGTCCTCAAGGGGGCCGACATGGTCTTCGTCACCGCGGGCGAGGGCGGCGGCACCGGCACCGGGGGTGCCCCGGTCGTCGCCAACATCGCGCGCTCGCTGGGCGCCCTGACGATCGGCGTGGTCACCCGCCCGTTCACCTTCGAGGGCCGCCGCCGCGCGAACCAGGCGGAGGACGGCATCGCCGCCCTGCGCGAAGAGGTCGACACCCTCATCGTCATCCCGAACGACCGGCTGCTGTCCATCTCGGACCGCCAGGTTTCGGTCCTGGACGCCTTCAAGTCGGCCGACCAGGTCCTGCTCTCCGGTGTCCAGGGCATCACCGACCTCATCACCACCCCCGGCCTGATCAACCTCGACTTCGCCGACGTCAAGTCCGTGATGTCCGAGGCCGGCTCGGCCCTCATGGGCATCGGCTCGGCCCGCGGCGACGACCGCGCGGTGGCCGCCGCCGAGATGGCGATCTCCTCGCCGCTGCTGGAGGCCTCCATCGACGGCGCCCGGGGCGTGCTGCTGTCCATCTCCGGTGGCTCCGACCTCGGCCTCTTCGAGATCAACGAGGCCGCCCAGCTGGTCAGCGAGGCCGCCCACCCGGAGGCGAACATCATCTTCGGCGCCGTCATCGACGACGCCCTCGGCGACGAGGTCCGGGTCACGGTCATCGCGGCCGGCTTCGACGGGGGCCAGCCCCCGGCCCGCCGGGACAACGTGATCGGCGCCGCCTCCACCAAGCGCGAGGAGCCCCCGGCCCCGGTCCGCGCCCCCGAGCCGGCCCGCCCCGCCTTCGGCGGACTGGGCACGGTCACCCCGCGCGAGGAGCCCCCGGCGCCGGTCGAGCCCGCCCCCGAGGTGCCGGTGGCCCCCACGGTCGCCGCGCCCCAGGTGCCCACGGCCCGTCCGTACCAGGACAGCCCCGCCGAAGAGCTGGACGTACCGGACTTCTTGAAGTGATAAGCGAGCAGCACCACGCGAGCGGCGCCCACTTCGCCTTCACCGACCGGTGGGGCGGGGTGAGCGCCGTTCCGTACGAGGAGCTCAACCTGGGCGGCGCGGTCGGGGACGACCCCGCCGCGGTGCGCGAGAACCGCGCCCGGGCCGCCCGGTCCCTGGGCCTCGCCCCGGAGGGCGTGGTCTGGATGAACCAGGTGCACGGCCGCGACGTGGCCGTGGTCGACGGACCTTGGGCCGACGGCCCGGTCCCGGCCGTGGACGCCGTGGTCACCACCCGCCCCGGACTGGCACTGGCGGTCCTGACCGCCGACTGCACCCCCGTCCTGCTGGCCGACCCCGTCGCCGGGGTCGCGGCCGCGGCGCACGCGGGCCGGCCCGGCCTGGTCGCCGGTGTGGTGCCCGCCGTCGTCGAGGCGATGGCCGCGCTCGGCGCGGACCCCGTCCGCATCACCGCCCGTACCGGCCCCGCGGTCTGCGGGCGCTGCTACGAGGTGCCCGCCGACATGCGCGAGGCCGTCGCCGCCGTCGTACCGCAGGCGTACGCCGAGACGAGTTGGGGCACTCCGGCCGTCGACGTGGTCGCCGGCGTGCACGCGCAGCTCGTCGCGCTCGGCGTACGCGACCTCGCGCGCTCCGCCGTCTGCACCCTCGAATCGCCCGACCACTACTCGTACCGCCGCGACCGCACCACCGGGCGGCTCGCCGGATATGTCTGGCTGGAGTCGCGATGACCGACCGCAGGGCCGAACTGGCCGCGAACCTGGCGCGGGTGGAGGAACGTATTTCTTCCGCTTGTGCCGCAGCCGGTCGCAAGCGGGAGGAAGTGACCCTCATCGTGGTCACCAAGACCTACCCCGCGAGCGACGTGCGGCTGCTGGCGGAGCTGGGCGTCCGGCACGTGGCGGAGAACAAGGACCAGGAGGCGGCGCCGAAGGCCGCCGACTGCGCGGATCTGCCGCTCGTCTGGCACTTCGTGGGCCAGCTGCAGACGAACAAAGCCCGTTCCGTGGCCGGTTATGCGCATCTGGTGCAGTCCGTCGACCGCCCCCGACTGGTCACCGCCCTCTCGGCGGCGGCGGAGACGGCCGGGCGCGAGCTCGGCTGCCTCGTCCAGGTCGCGCTCGACGCGGAGGCCGGCGAGGAGCGGGGGGCGCGCGGCGGCGCCGCCCCCGACCGCGTCGAGGAGTTGGCCGGCCTGCTGGCCGCCGCCCCGGGACTCCGGTTCGACGGCCTCATGACCGTCGCCCCGCTCGCCGGTCCGTACGCGGGCCGCGAACAGGAGGCGTTCGCGCGGTTGGTGGAATTGTCATCCCGCCTGCGCGCCGTCCATCCGGCTGCCACGATGGTCTCGGCCGGTATGAGCGGGGACCTCGAGCAGGCCGTGGCGGCAGGGGCGACACACGTACGCGTCGGCACTGCGGTACTCGGAAGCCGACCCCGGCTCGGGTAACGTCGCGAAGAAAGTCGGACCACAGCAGAAAATATGGTCATTCCCGCAGATCGGGGACGGGCCACGTGGATCGCGGGCAGTCGAACGCAGTGCCCATCGGTGACGAGGGCGATCCACCACAGAGCGGAGGACTCAGAGAATGGCCGGCGCGATGCGCAAGATGGCGGTCTACCTCGGCCTCGTGGAGGACGATGGGTACGACGGCCCCGGGTTCGATCCCGACGACGAATTCGAGCCCGAGCCCGAACCGGAGCGGGACCGCCGGCGGCACCAGCCTCCGCACCAGGCCCCGGCCCCGGACGAACCGGTACGGGTCGCCCAGCCGCCGGCACCCCGCGAGCCGGCCCCGCTGCCGGCGGAAAGCGGGCGTCCGGCGCGAATCGCCCCCGTGGCATCCATCACACCCGAACGCCCGAGCCTGGAGAAGAACGCACCGGTGATCATGCCCAAGGTCGTGTCCGAGCGGGAGCCCTACCGCATCACGACGCTGCACCCCCGGACCTACAACGAGGCCCGTACCATCGGGGAACACTTCCGCGAGGGCACCCCCGTGATCATGAACCTCACGGAGATGGACGACACTGATGCGAAGCGTCTCGTCGACTTCGCGGCCGGACTCGTGTTCGGTCTGCACGGCAGCATTGAACGCGTGACGCAGAAGGTGTTCCTGCTGTCGCCTGCTAACGTCGATGTCACGGCGGAGGACAAGGCCCGCATCGCCGAGGGCGGGTTCTTCAACCAGAGCTAGACCGATTGAGTAACACGCGACACCGGGACCGACCACCCGGCCGCTCGGCCGGACAGCGAGAGCAAGGGGAGAGGGAAGCGCGAGATGGGCGTGGCACTGCAAGTGATCTACATCGCGCTGATGTGCTTCCTCGTCGTGCTCATTTTCCGGCTGGTCATGGACTACGTCTTCCAGTTCGCCCGCTCGTGGGAACCAGGCAAGGCGATGGTGGTCGTTCTTGAGGCCACCTACACTGTCACCGATCCACCGCTCAAGCTCCTGCGGCGGTTCATCCCGCCGCTGCGTCTCGGGGGCGTGGCACTCGACCTGTCCTTCTTCGTGCTGATGATCATCGTTTACATCCTGATCAGCATCGTGAGCAACGTTGCGAGAAGCCTGTGAACGAACTGGTCTTGCCGACTGCCGACGACTACGTAGAGGTGAAGAAGAGATGCCGCTGACCCCCGAGGACGTGCGGAACAAGCAGTTCACGACCGTCCGCCTCCGAGAAGGCTATGACGAGGACGAGGTCGATGCCTTCCTCGACGAGGTCGAAGCCGAGCTGACCCGCCTGCTCCGCGAGAACGAGGACCTGCGCGCCAAGCTGGCCGCCGCCACGCGTGCCGCCGCGCAGAACCAGCAGCAGCAGCGCAAGCCCGAGCCCCAGGACCAGCGCGGCCCCGGCGGCCCCGTGCCCGCCGCCATATCCGGCCCGCCGGTCCAGCAGGGCCCGCCGCAGATGGGTCCGCCGCAGCTTCCGGGTGGTGCTCCCCAGCTTCCGGGCGGCGCCCCGCAGCTTCCGGCCGGCCCCGGCGGTCCCGGCCCGATGCAGCAGGGCCCCGGTCCGATGCAGCAGGGTCCCGGCCCCATGCAGCAGGGCCCCATGGGCGGCCCCATGCAGCCGCACACCATGGGTGGCCAGAACCCCATGGGCCAGCCGATGGGCCAGCCGCCCATGGGTCAGCCGCCGATGGGTCAGCCCCCGATGGGTCACCAGCCCCCGCAGCTGCCGCAGCCCGGCCAGGGCCCCGGCGGCGACAGCGCCGCCCGCGTGCTCTCGCTGGCGCAGCAGACCGCCGACCAGGCGATCGCGGAGGCCCGCTCCGAGGCCAACAAGATCGTCGGCGAGGCGCGTTCGCGCGCCGAGGGCCTGGAGCGGGACGCCCGCGCCAAGGCCGACGCGCTGGAGCGGGACGCGCAGGAAAAGCACCGCGTCGCGATGGGCTCCCTGGAGTCCGCCCGCGCCACGCTGGAGCGCAAGGTCGAGGACCTGCGCGGCTTCGAGCGCGAGTACCGCACGCGTCTGAAGTCGTACCTGGAGTCGCAGCTGCGCCAGCTGGAGTCGCAGTCGGACGACTCCCTCGCGCCGCCGCGCACCCCGGCGACCGCGTCCCTGCCGGCCACCACGACGCCGTCGATGGCCCCGGCCGGTGCCATGGGCATGGGCGGCGGTCCGTCGCCGATGGGCGCGCCGTCCTACGGTGGCCAGCAGCAGATGACCCCGGCGATGACGCAGCCGATGGCTCCGGTGCGGCCGGCCGCGCCGCAGCCGATGCAGCAGGCGCCGTCTCCGATGCGGGGCTTCCTGATCGACGAGGACGACAACTGAGGTAGGCGTCGCGTCGACCGACGTAGCCGTCGGCAGTCTCTACGGGCCGGGCCCGGACCCCTTTGCGGGGATCCGGGCCCGGCCCGTTTTTCGGGGGGTGGGGTGGGGTGGGG
>NZ_JOGB01000034.1 GCF_000719335.1 Streptomyces sp. NRRL S-87 | reverse complement strand
GCCGCCTCAGATCGCTACGCCCCTCCGGTTGAGGTGGCGGCTTCCGGGTCCGGTGGGGGCTGGGCATACGCCGCCCACGATCGCTACGCCCCTCCGGTTGGGGTGGCGGGTGCGGGTTGGTGGGGGCTGGACATGCGCCGCCCACGATCTCTGCGTGCTTCTTGGAAGAGCCGGAGGGCTGGGAGGCGGGGGAGGCGGAGGGGGAGGGAGATGCGGGACTCGTGGGAGTGGGCCAACGCGCGTTCGGTGCGGTCCGTCAGGGACGTGGGGTGCGGGGAGGGGTGGAGCAACGGGGTCGCCTCGCTTTCGTGCTTGCCAAGGGCGGGCCAATG
Organism: Streptomyces sp. NRRL S-87; assembly: GCF_000719335.1. GTDB lineage: Bacteria > Actinomycetota > Actinomycetes > Streptomycetales > Streptomycetaceae > Streptomyces. The sequence continues at coordinate 158,100 of NZ_JOGB01000034.1, read as the reverse complement.
AGGCGAGTGTGGATCGGGATTGGCCTGGTGGGCAGAGCCAATCAGGGGAGGTTGGCATGGCGAACGGGCGAGTGGTCCGGACGGCGGACAGGTCCATGGGCAGCCGGCAGTTGGCGGGGCTGCTGCCCGGCGAGGTGATCGCGCGTCCGGGGTACCGCACGCTGGCGGGGGCGGTGCGCGAGTTGATCCTCGACGGGCGGATCCCCCTGCACGTACGGCTGCCCGCCGAGCGGGAGCTCGCCGAGGCGGTGGGGGCCAGTCGGGCCACCGTGACCGCGGCCTACGACCTCTTGCGGGAGAGCGGGTACGTGCGCAGTCGGCGGGGGGCCGGGACGTGGACCGAGCTGCCCGACGGGCATCCGATCGTGGGGGCGCACGGCGCCGGCGTGGGGGCGGGGGGCGGGATCGACCTCGGGATCGCGGCCATGGGGGCGCCCGAGGGGGCGCTGGAGCGGGCGCTGGAGTGGGCGGGGCCGCGGCTGGCCGTGGTTGCCCGGGGGCACGGGTACCACCCGTACGGGCTGCCCGAACTGCGGGAGGCGGTGGCCGAGCGGTTCACACGGCGGGGGCTGCCGACGCGGCCGGAGCAGATCCTCGTCACGGCCGGGGCGCAGCAGGCGCTGGTGCTGGCGCTCGGGCTGCTGTGCGGGGCCGGGGACCGGGTGATGGTGGAGAACCCGACGTACGCCAACGCCCTGGACGCGATCCGGCACGCGCGGCTGCGCACAGCCGCCATACCGGTGGGTGAGGACGGGTGGGACCTCGAGATCGGTGAGTCCGCGCTGCGGCAGACCGTGCCCAAGGTCGCGTACGTGGTGCCGGACTTCCACAATCCGACCGGTGCGCTGATGCCGGAGGAGGACCGGGTGCGGTTGCTGGCCGCCACCCGGCGTACGGGGACCTGGCTGGTGGTGGACGAGACGCTGACGGACATCGCGCTCGACGTGCCGGCGCCGGTGCCGTTGGCGTCGCTGGCGCCGCGCGGGGGTGCCGACCACGTGCTGTCGGTGGGCTCGCTGAGCAAGACGCACTGGGGTGGGCTGCGGGTGGGGTGGATCCGGGCCACGGCCAATCTCGTGACCGAGCTGGCGGCCGGGCGGGTGGCCGCCGACATGACGGGGTCGGTGCTGGACCAGCTGGTGGCCGTGCCGTTGGTGGCCGGGATCGAAGCGGCGCTGCCGGTGCGGCTGGAGCGGTTGCGGGAGCAGCGGGCCGCGCTGGTGGCCGCGCTGGAGCGGCACGTGCCCGAGTGGTCCTGGCGGGTGCCGGTCGGTGGGCTGTCGCTGTGGGTGGACCTCGGCGAGCCGGTGAGCTCGGGGCTGACCGAGCGGGCGGCGGCGGCCGGGGTGCACATCGGGCGGGGTGCCCGCTTCGGGGTGGATCCCGGGACGTTCGAGCACCGGTTGCGGATCCCGTACACCCTGCCGGCCGAGCGGTTGGAGGAGGGGGTGCGGGTGCTGGCCGGGGCCTTCCACGAGGGGGTGCCGCTGCCGCGGGCCGTGGACCGGCCGCACTGGGTGGCGTGAGGGTCAGGTCGTGCGGATGAGGCGGCGGGAGCGGGCCAGGGCCACCGCGGACGTGCGGGAGTCGACGCCGAGTTTGGCGTAGATGTGGACCAGGTGGGACTTCACGGTGGCCTGGCTGAGGAAGAGCTGTTTGCTGATCTGCTGGTTGGACAGGCCGTCCGCGACCAGCTGGAGCACTTCGAGTTCGCGTTTGGTGAGGGCTTCGGCGGGGGTGCGCATGCGGTCCATCAGGCGGTGGGCGACCGCGGGGGCCAGGGCGGACTGGCCGGCCGCGGCCGTGCGGACGGCGGCTGCGAGCTCCTCGGGCGGGGCGTCCTTGAGGAGGTAGCCGGCGGCGCCGGCTTCCACGGCCGCGAGGATGTCCGCGTCCGTGTCGTAGGTGGTGAGGACCAGGACCCGGGGCGCGTCCGGGCGGGCCGTGATGGCGGCGGTGGCCTCGGAGCCGTGCATGCCGGAGCCGAACTGGAGGTCCATGAGGACCACGTCGACGCCGGTGGCGGCGAGTTCCACGGCCCGTTCGGCGGTGGGGGCCTCGGCGACCACGGTGAAGTCGGGTTCGGTGTCGAGGACCGCGCGCAGGCCGGCCCGTACGACCGGGTGGTCGTCGGCCAGGAGGAGTCGGATCACCGGGTGCCTCGCGATTCGGGTGGAGTCAGGGGGAGGGTCACGGCCACGGCCGCGCCCTGGCCGGGGGCCGATTCGACGGTGAACGTGCCGCCCAGGGACTCGGCCCGGGCGCGCATTGCCGGGAGGCCGAAGCCGCCGTCGGTGGTGCGGTGGGGCGTTGCGGCCGGGTCGAAGCCCTTGCCGTCGTCCACGACGTCCAGGGTGACGGAGGTGTCCATGAAGGTGAGGGTGATCTCGGTGCGGGCGGCGCCCGCGTGGCGGACGACGTTCGCGAGGGCCGACTGGCCGATGCGCAGCAGCGCGACCTCGTAGGGGGTGGGGAGTTCGACGGGGGTGCCGGTGAGGGAGAAGCGGGCGCCGGGCGCGGTGGTGCACAGGCGCTCCAGGGCTCCCGCGAGGGAGCCGCGCTCCAGGTCGGGCGGGGTGAGGGCGCGGACGAAGCGGCGGGCCTCGACGAGGTTGTCCTGGGCCGCCTGGCGGGCGGCGGCGATGTGCTCCAGGGCGGGGGAGTCGCCGGGGAGGGTGCGCTCGGCCGCGCGGAGGAGGAGCTGGATCGAGGACAGGCCCTGGGCGAGGGTGTCGTGGATCTCGCGCGCCAGGCGCTCGCGTTCGGCCAGGGTCCCGGCGTCGCGTTCGGCGGCGGCCAGCTCGGCGCGGGTGGTGATCAGCTCCTCGATGAGCTCGCGGCGCCGCTCGCTCTCGCGGTACAGGGCCTGGTAGCCGAGTACGGTCGCCACGGCGACGGCGGCGCCGAGCAGGGGGCCGATGAACGCCCCGGGGTTGAGCGCCGAGCCGTGCCACACGTAGCTGGTGATGGCCGCGGCGGCCGTGGCGGCGACCGCGGGCAGCGCCCGGCGGACGGGAAGGAGGTGGAGCTGGAGGAAGTACAGGGGGAAGGCCAGCCAGAGGCCTTCGGGGGACGCGGCCAGGAGTGCCAGCCAGGACGCGCCGAGGGCGGCCAGCCAGAGGGCGGCCGCGCGCGTCGAGCGGTGCACGGCGGGGGTGAGCGCGCCGGCGGCGAACACGGCGGCCATGACGGCGGCGGCGACGATCGCGGCGGGGCCGTCGGCACGGACGGCCGCCAAGGCGAGCAGGCCGACGAGGAGTGCGTCCAGGCAGAGGCGGAGCACGCGGAGCACGGGCGTGCGGGGGCGGCCGGGGCCGTGCGGTGTGCGGTGTGCGGGGCGGTCGGTGGTGCGGGGTTCCATGGCCCGACCAGCGTATGCGGCCGGGGGCGGGGTTCGGTCAACCGAAAGTTTGATGTCCGGATGCCTCCTTCGATGCGCGGTTCCCGCCCGTGGCGCGATGCCCGGGGAGGCCCCCGGCGGCCAAGGTGGGGGTCATGTTCGTCGCATGGAGAGACCTCCGGTTCGCCAAGGGCAGGTTCGCCCTGATGGGCGCCGTCGTCGTGCTCATCACCTTGTTGGTGGGCCTGCTGTCGGGGCTGACCTCGGGCCTGGCCCGGGAGAACACCTCGGCCGTCACCGGCCTGCCCGCCACCCATCTGGCCTTCGCCGCCCCCGCCGGGGACCAGAAGGTGTCCTTCACCAGCTCCTCGGTGCCGGCCGGTGCCTGGGAGAGGTGGGCCCGACAGCCGGGGGTCCGGTCCGCGGAGCCGGTGGGCATCCGCACCCTGAACGCCTCGGCGGGCACCCGTACCGCCGCCGTGTCCGCCTTCGGTGTCCGCCCGGCCGCCGGGATCGCCCCCGTCGCGCCGCAAGCGGGCCGGGTGGTGCTGGCGGAGAAGGCGGCGAAGGAGCTGGGGGCCGCGGCCGGGGACCGGGTGCGGGTCGGCGGCCTGGACCTGACCGTGGCCGCGGTGGCGGGGCAGGCCGCGTACAGCCACACGCCGGTGGCGTGGGTGACGCTCGACGACTGGCAGCGCATCGGCACGTCGCGCAGCCCGGCGGCGGCCGGCTCCGGGGGCCCGACGGCCACCGTGATCGCGCTCGACGCGGCGGGCGGGGCCGACCTCGCCGCCGGTGACCGGGCGGCCGGTACGAGGACGGAGTCGCTCGACGGGGCGCTGACCGCGATCGGCTCGTACACCGCCGAGAACGGCTCGCTGCAGCTCATGCGCGGCTTCCTGTTCGCGATCTCCGCGCTGGTGATAGGGGCCTTCTTCACCGTGTGGACGATCCAGCGCAGCGGCGACATCGCCGTCCTCAAGGCCCTGGGCGCGGCCACTCCCTACCTCCTCAAGGACGCCCTCGGGCAGGCCGTGCTGATGCTCGCCGCCGGGACCGGGCTGGGCACCGCGTGCGCCGCCGGGCTCGGCGCGGTGATCAGCGGCTCGGACGTGCCCTTCGTGCTCGACGCGCCCACCGTGCTCGTCCCCGCCGCCGTGATGATCGTCCTCGGTGTCCTCGGCGCGGGCCTGTCCGTCCGGCGGATCACCGCAGTCGACCCCCTGACCGCCCTCGGGAGCGCCCGATGACCTCTCTCCTCCTCGACGACGTCACGCTGACGTACCCGGACGGCGACGGCCGGCTCACCGCACTGGACCGGGTCGGCCTGCACGTTCCGGCGGGCACCCTCACCGCGGTGGTGGGCCCCTCGGGCTCGGGCAAGTCCAGCCTGCTGGCGGTGGCCGCCACGCTGGTCACGCCGGACAGCGGCCGGGTGGTGGTCGACGGTACGGACACGACGGTGCTGAGCCCGGCGGAGAAGTCCGCGCTGCGCCGCGACCGGGTCGGCATCGTCTTCCAGCAGCCGAACCTGCTCGCCTCCCTGACCTGTGCCGAGCAGCTCCAGGTGATGGCGCACGTGTCGGGGCGGGGGCACCGGCAGGCCCGCGCCAAGGCGCTGGAACTGCTGGACGCGGTGGGCCTGGCGGCGCAGGCCGGCCGCCGCCCGCACCAGCTGTCGGGCGGCCAGCGCCAGCGGGTCAACATCGCCCGCGCCCTGATGAACGACCCGGCGGTGCTGCTGGTGGACGAGCCGACCAGCGCGCTGGACCACGAGCGCGGGGCGGCCGTGCTCGACCTGCTGGCCGCGCTGACCCGGGAGCGCGGTACGGCCACGGTGCTGGTCACCCACGACCGGGCGCACCTGGAGCGGGTGGACCGCGCGGTCACCATGACCGACGGCCGGCTCGCGGAGCAGGCGGTGGGCGCGGCCTGACCGTACGGGGAGACGGCCGGGCCCCCGCCCCCCTTCGAGAGAGGGCGGGGGCCCGGGGCGTACGCGCGGTTCCTAGGCCGGGTTCTGGTTCGCGAGGGCGACCGACAGCTCGGCGGCGACGCCCTGGAGGATCGGCACGAAGCGCTCGGTCACGGCCTCGGTCACGCGGCCGGCGGGGCCGGAGATGGAGATCGCGGCGGCCGTGGGGGAGTTCGGGATGGAGACCGCGAGGCAGCGGACCCCTATCTCCTGCTCGTTGTCGTCGACCGCGTAGCCGAGCGAGCGGACCTGCTCCAGCGCGTCCAGGAACCCCTCGGGCGTGGTGATCGTCTTCTCGGTGGCCGCCGGCATGCCGGTACGGGCGAGCAGGGCGCGCACCTCGTCGGCCGGGGTGGAGGCGAGCAGGGCCTTGCCCACGCCCGTGGAGTGCGGCAGCACGCGGCGGCCGACCTCGGTGAACATGCGCATGGAGTGCTTGGAGGGCACCTGGGCGACGTAGACGATCTCGTCCCCGTCGAGCAGGGCCATGTTCGCGGTCTCGCCGGTCTCCTCGACCAGCCGGGTCAGGTACGGCCGCGCCCACGTGCCCAGCAGGCGCGAGGCCGACTCGCCGAGGCGGATCAGGCGGGGGCCGAGGGCGTAGCGCCGGTTCGGCTGCTGGCGCACGTACCCGCACGCGACCAGCGTCCGCATGAGACGGTGGATGGTGGGCAGGGGCAGGCCGCTGGCGGCGGAGAGTTCGCTGAGGCCGACTTCGCCCCCCGCGTCGGCCATCCGCTCAAGGAGGTCGAACGCGCGCTCGAGGGACTGGACGCCACCGCTCGCGGCGGTGGGCCGGGAGGAGGCGTCGGTGGTGCTGGCGCTGGACGTCGGCACGGCGCGGTCCTTTCGGTGCTGGCAGGCAAGGAAGCAGCCTACCCCGGTCGCGGGCGGCGGCCCTAGTGCCGGGTGATCGCCGTCCGCGCCGGTCAGAGGCGGTTTGTCCGGGTGGTGGTCGGCCTCGGTCGGTTCCCTGAGCGGGCCGCGATGGTGGGAGCTACGTTTTGTAGAGCGAAATCTTAATTCCATCCTGTGGAAAGCTCCAATTGCGGTGGCTCCGTGTCGGTGGTCCCTCCGGGCGCTCTTGACGGGTCCCGGGCGCGGCGTGAAGACTCCGTCAACAGAACGTTGAATTTCGCTCTGTGGAAGTAGATGGGGAGGTTCCGGGTGTCTGACGTGGCTGACGTGGCAGTGGAACTGGTACTGCGCTCGACGCGGGTCATCACCCCCGAGGGGACGCGCGCCGCCTCGGTGGCCGTCGCCGCCGGGAAGATCGTGGCCGTCCTGCCGCACGGGGCCGAGGTACCGGCAGGCGCGCGCCTGGAGGACTTCGGCGACGACGTCCTGCTGCCGGGTCTGGTCGACACCCACGTCCACGTGAACGACCCGGGCCGCACGGAGTGGGAGGGCTTCTGGACCGCCACCCGCGCCGCCGCGGCGGGCGGCATCACGACGATCCTCGACATGCCGCTGAACTCGCTGCCGCCCACCACGACGGTGGACAACCTGCGGGTCAAGCAGGAAGTGGCCCGCCGCAAGGCGCACGTGGACGTCGGCTTCTGGGGCGGTGCCCTGCCGGACAACGTCAAGGACCTGCGCCCGCTGCACGACGCCGGCGTGTTCGGCTTCAAGTGCTTCCTGTCGCCGTCGGGCGTGGACGAGTTCCCGCACCTCGACCAGGAGCAGCTGGCCGCCTCCCTCGCCGAGATCACCGGCTTCGGCGGCCTGATGATCGTCCACGCGGAGGACCCGCACCACCTCGACGCCGCGCCCGTCGTCCCCGGCCCGAAGTACGCCGACTTCCTCGCCTCCCGCCCGCGGGACGCCGAGAACACCGCGATCGGGAACCTGATCGCGCAGGCCAAGCGCCTGGGCGCCCGCGTGCACGTCCTGCACCTGTCCTCCAGCGACGCGCTGCCGCTGATCGCCGCCGCCCGCGCCGAGGGCGTGCGGATCACCGTCGAGTCCTGCCCGCACTACCTCACCCTGACGGCCGAGGAGGTGCCGGACGGCGCGAGCGAGTTCAAGTGCTGCCCGCCCATCCGCGAGTCCGCCAACCAGGACCTCCTGTGGGACGCGCTCGCCGACGGCACGATCGACTGCATCGTCTCCGACCACTCGCCCTCCACCGCGGACCTCAAGACCGCCGACTTCTCCACCGCCTGGGGCGGCATCTCCTCCCTCCAGCTGGGCCTGCCGGCCGTCTGGACCGAGGCGCGCCGCCGCGGCCGCACCCTGGAGGACGTCGTCCGCTGGATGTCCGAGGCCCCGGCCCGACTGGCCGGTCTCGCCCAGAAGGGCGCCATCGAGGCCGGCCGCGACGCCGACTTCGCGGTCCTGGCACCTGAAGAAACGTTCACTGTGGACCCGGCCGAGCTCCACCACCGCAACCAGGTCACGGCGTACGCGGGCAAGACCCTGCACGGCGTCGTGAGGTCCACCTGGCTGCGGGGTGTGCAGATCGCCGACCACGGCACCCCGCACGAGCCCACCGGCCTCCTCCTCGAAAGGCAGAACTGACCGTGGCGATCCCTTCCTTCACCGGCAACGCCAGCCCGTACGGGGGCGGTGACCCGTACGCCGACTACCGCACGGCCGAGTTCCCGTTCACCCAGTACGCGAACCTCGCCGACCGCAACCTCGGCGCCGGCGTGATCGCCGCCAACGACGAGTTCTTCGCCCAGCGCGAGAACCTGCTGGTCCCCGAGCCCGGCGAGTTCGACCCCGAGCACTTCGGCCACAAGGGCAAGATCATGGACGGCTGGGAGACCCGCCGCCGCCGGGGCGTCTCCGCCGAGCAGCCCTGGCCCACCGCCGAGGACCACGACTGGGCGCTGGTACGCCTGGGCGCCCCCGGCGTGATCCGCGGCATCGTCGTCGACACCGCCCACTTCCGCGGCAACATGCCGCAGGCCGTCTCCGTCGAGGGCACCAACTGGGAGGGCGACCTCGCCCCCACCCCCGAGGAGCTCCTCGGCGACGACGTCAAGTGGACCGTGCTCGTCCCGCGCACCCCGGTCGGCGGCCACGCCGCCAACGGCTTCGAGGTGACCGCCGAGCAGCGCTTCACGCACCTGCGCGTCAACCAGCACCCGGACGGCGGCATCGCCCGCCTGCGGGTGTACGGCGAGGTCGTGCCGGACCCCAAGTGGCTCGCCACGCTGGGCTCGTTCGACGTCGTGGCGCTGGAGAACGGCGGCTCGGTGCAGGACGCGTCGAACCGCTTCTACTCCCCGCCGACCAACACCATCAACCCGGGCCGCTCCCGCAAGATGGACGACGGCTGGGAGACCGCCCGCCGCCGCGACAACGGCAACGACTGGATCCGCTACCAGCTCGTCGCCGAGTCGGAGATCCGCGCCGTCGAGATCGACACGGCCTACCTCAAGGGCAACTCCGCCGGCTGGGCCTCGCTGTCCGTCAAGACCGGCGAGGAGGGCGAGTGGACCGAGTTCCTGCCCCGCACCCGCCTGCAGCCCGACACCAACCACCGCTTCGTGCTGGACGCCCCGGCGGTCGGCACCCACGTCCGGATCGACATCTTCCCGGACGGCGGCTTCTCCCGCCTGCGCCTGTACGGCTCGCTGACCGAGGCCGGCTCCGCCGCCCTCACGGCCCGCCACCAGGAGCTCGGCGGCTGACACCGCGACCGTGAGACCCGGGCGGAGCGACACCCGCCCGTATGCCTCCCCGGCGTCCCGCCGACGCGGGGGAGGCGCCCTCCCCGAGCGTCCCGCCGACGCGCGGGGAGGCCCCGGCCCGTACCGGCCGACAGCACCGGTACGGAGCCGGGACCCGCCGCGGGGCGCACCGGAACCCGACAGCTCCGGTACGCCCCGCTTCGGCGTGCCCGGGGCAGGTCCGGGCTTCCCTCTCACGGGAGTGCCGCTCCCTGGTGTGTGGGGGAGCCTCTTGAGGCGTCATGGCAGGCTGGTCCGGAGGCCAGGGGTGGGCCTGCCGCTGGGGGCACCTCCCAGCGGTAGCTGGGGGAGGCCTGCAGGCCATGACGGGTCAAGAGGCGAGGGGACCCACACACCACGGAGCGGCCCACGAAGCGAGCCCACCCCGACCCCGCCCGAAGGCCCCGCCCCAGAATCCCCTGTCGCCCCACCCCCGCCCGCGCTAGCGTGATCGCTCCCGCGTGCGAGCCGCCGCCGTCTCCACGACCACCGCACCGATGGAGACCGGCCGTGACGACCGCATCCGCATCCGCCCCCACCCTCGCCGCCAGGCGTCCCGGACACCGGCACGCCTGGCTCGCCGACCTCCCCCTGCTCCTGGTGGCCGTGGTCTGGGGCGCCAGTTACCTCGCCGCCAAGGGCGTCACCACCGCGCACACCGTGGTCGCGGTCCTCGTCCTCCGGTTCGCGACGGCGCTGCCCGTGCTCGTGGCCGTCGGGTACCGCGGGCTGCGCGCGCTGCGGTCCGCGCAGGTGCGGGCAGCGGGCCTGCTGGGGCTCGTCCTGGGCGGGATCTTCCTGCTGGAGACGTACGGCGTCGTGCACACCTCCGCCACCAACGCCGGGTTGATCATCAGCCTGACCATGATCTTCACGCCGCTCGCCGAGGCCGCCGTGCGCCGCCGCCGGCCGTCGGGCGGGTTCCTCGCCGCCGCCGGGCTCTCGGTGGCGGGCGTGGTGCTGCTGACCCAGGGCGCCGGGTTCACCGCGCCTTCGACCGGCGACCTCCTGATCCTCGGCGCCGCGCTCGCCCGGACGGTGCACGTCCTGCTCGCCGGCCGGCTCTCCGCGCTCGAGGACGCCGACGCGCTGTCCCTGACCACCGTCCAACTGGGCGCGGCCACGCTGGTCTTCGTCCTGCTCTGCGCCGCACCGGGGACGGGCGCCACCCCCTGGGCCGCCGCCGCGGACCTCGGGCCCGGGCAGTGGGCGGGGCTGGCGTTCCTCGCCGTGTTCTGCACGCTGTTCGCGTTCTTCGTGCAGATGTGGGCGATCCGGCGCACCTCCCCCTCCCGGGTCAGCCTGCTGCTCGGTACCGAACCGCTGTGGGCCGCGCTCGCCGGTACCGCCCTGGGCGGCGAACACCTGGGCGCGTGGGGCCTGGTGGGGGCGGTGCTCGTCCTCGCGGGAACCGGCTGGGGGCGTCGGACGGCACCCGGCGCCGCGGCCTGAAACAAACCGGTTCGCCGGTCGGGGCGGGGGCCCCCAGCGGCCCGAACGTCCTCATGCCCCGCTATCAAGGCTGTCCGGAATTCGTCCCTGTGTACGAGCGGTGGCCGTACTCTGACTGGTAGTCAAACGGGGGAGACGCCATGCCTGTGCTGGACATCACCGGGTACGCGGAGGACTTCAACGCGTACCCCTACGAGTACTACAAGCAGATGCGCGAGGCCGGCCCGGTGCACCGGGTGAGGGACGCGCACGGCGAGGAGATCTGGCTGGTCGTCGGGTACGAGGAGGCCCGCCAGGCCCTCGCCCACCCGGCGCTCGGCAAGAACTGGCGCGTCCACGAGCGGTACGTCGACATCACCGCCAGCGAGGTCAACCAGAACATGCTGGAGATGGACCCGCCGGACCACACGCGGCTGCGCCGCCTGGTGGCCCGTGAGTTCACCTCCCGCCGCATCGAGGCCCTGCGCCCCCGCGTGCAGCAGGTCACCGACGAGCTGCTCGACGCCATGGCGGCGCAGCCGGAGCGGCGGGCGGACCTCGTCGACGCGTTCGCCTTCCCGCTGCCCATGACCGTCATCTGCGAGCTGCTGGGCGTGCCGGACCTGGACCGCGAGCCGTTCCGGATCATGTCCAACGAGCTGTTGGCCCCGAGCAGCCCGGAGGCCGAGCTCAAGGCCAACCAGGACATGGCCGTCTACATGGCCGGACTGATCGAGCGCAAGCGCGCCGCCGGCGGCGACGACCTGCTCAGCGCCCTGATCCGGACCACGGACGAGGACGGCGACCGGCTCGGGCCGGAGGAGCTGATCGGCATGGCCTTCCTGCTGCTGGTCGCCGGCCACGAGACCACCGTCAACCTGATCGGCAACGGGGTGCGCGCCCTGCTCGCGCACCCCGACCAGCTCGCGGCCCTGCGCGCCGACTTCGACGGCCTCCTCGACGGCGCCGTCGAGGAGATGCTCCGCTACGACGGGCCGGTGGAGAACGCCACCTTCCGCTTCGCCCACGAGGACGTGGAGCTCGGCGGCGTGACCATCGCCAAGGGCGACCCGGTGCTGGTGTCGCTGGCCGGCAGCAGCCACGACCCGGAGCGCTACCCGGAGCCCACCTCCTTCGACATCCGGCGGGCTCCCCAAGGTCACCTGGCCTTCGGCCACGGCATCCACTTCTGCATCGGCGCGCCGCTGGCCCGCATGGAGGCGCGCATCGCCGTGCGTGCCCTGCTGGAGCGCTTCCCGGACCTCGCGCAGGCCTCGGACGGCGCCCCGTACGAGTGGATCACGGCCTCCCTGATCCGCGGCGTGAAGCGGCTCCCGGTGCGCTGGTAGCCGGGCCGTGGTCGACGCAGCCGGGTCACCCCGCCGCAGCCGTCACGCGGGCGGTTGCCCCGCGGGCGGCTGCCCCGGGGGCCCGGCCGGTGCCGGCTCAGGCGGCCGCGGACGGCAGGGCGGCCGGGATCTCCGGCAGCGACACCGGACGCCGCTCGCGCCGGGACAACTCGCAGGCCTCGGCGATCCGCAGGGCCGCCAGCCCCTCGCGCCCGTCGCACGGGTTGGGTGCCTCACCGCGCACCAGTCGCACGAACGCGTCCAGCTCGGCCTCGTACGCGGGGGCGAACCGCTCCAGGAAGCCCGTCCACGGCTTGCGCGCCGGCGGCGGGCCGAGCGGTTCCGTCGACGCGATCGGCGTACGGTCGTCCAGGCCCGCGGAGACCTGGTCCAGCTCCCCGGCGAGCTCCATGCGCACGTCGTACCCCGCGCCGTTGCACCGGGTGCCGGTGGCCGTCACCAGCGTGCCGTCGTCCAGCGTCAGGACGGCCGCCGCCGTGTCGACGTCCCGCGCCGCCCGGAACGCGGGCCCGGCGGCGTCCGACCCGGTGGCGTACACCTCCGTGACCTCACGCCCGGTCACCCATCGCACCATGTCGAAGTCGTGCACCAGGCAGTCCCGGTACAGGCCCCCCGACGTCTCCAGGTAGCCGGCGGGCGGCGGAGCGGGGTCGGCCGTCATGGTCCGCACGGTGTGCAGCCGGCCCAGCGCCCCGGAGCGCACCAGCTCCCGGGCGGTGCGGTAGCCCGCGTCGAACCGGCGCATGAACCCGACCTGGAGCACCGTGCCGGCGGCGTCGACCTCCGCCAGGGTGGCCAGGGTGGCCGCCAGGTCGGGGGCGATCGGCTTCTCGCAGAACACCGGCAGGCCCTGGCGCACCGCCCGGGTGATCAGCTCCGGGTGGGCGGCCGTGGGGGAGGCGATGACGACCGCGTCCACACCCCAGGCGAAGACGGCGTCGACGTCGGGCGCCGCGGTGGCGCCCAGCCGGTCGGCGAGCGCGGCGGCCCGCGCCGGCTCGGCGTCCGCCAGGACCAGGGACCCCGCGTCGCGGTGCCGGCTGAGCACGGCCGCGTGGAAGGACCCGATCCGGCCCGTACCGATCAGCCCGATGCGCATGGAATCAACGTGGCCCGGGCGGGTCCGGCTGTCAATGATTGTCCCGCCGCTCTTCGTGCCGGCCGCTCCGGTCGTCGCTGTGGTGGACCCCGATGACCACTCCGGGTGACCCCGTGGCGGATACTTGGGCGGCTGGGCGCCGGTTTGACCGGTTTCCGGGAGTGTGGACCAGTTGCGGCCGGTGACGGCGGCACCGACGAGGCGAAGGGAAGGGCGCGGCGACGTGGCCAGGATTCGGACAGGGGCCCGGGTGGTGGGCCTGGTGCTCGCGGCGGCGCTGGGCGTCGCGGGATGCAGCGCCACGGGTGGCAAGCGGGCCGAGGAACGGGCGCGCGCGGCCGCCGAGCAGGGCCGGCCGGCGGTCTCCACGCCGCGCTGGACCTTCGCGATGGTCACCCACGCGGGGGACGGCGACACGTTCTGGGACATCGTCCAGAACGGCGCCAAGGAAGCGGCCCGCAAGGACAACATCAACTTCCTCTACTCCCACGACGACCAGGCGCAGCAGCAGGCGCAGTTCGTCCAGAACGCCATCGACCAGAAGGTGGACGGCCTGATCGTCTCGCTGGCCAAGCCCGAGGCGCTCAAGGACGTCGTCGCCAAGGCCGTCAAGGCGGGCATCCCCGTCGTCACCGTGAACTCCGGCTCCGAGCAGTCCGCCGCGTACGGCGCCCTCACCCACATCGGCCAGGACGAGACCGTCGCCGGCGAGGCGGTGGGCACCGAGCTGAACCGCCGCGGCCGCAAGAAGGCCGTGTGCGTCCTGCACGAGCAGGGCAACGTGGGCCACGAGCAGCGCTGCGCCGGGGCGAAGAAGACCTTCGACGGCACGCTGGAGAACCTCTACGTCGAGGGCACCAACATGCCCTCGGTCCAGGCCGCCGTCCAGGCGAAGCTGCAGGCCGACCCGTCGGTGGACGCGGTCGTCACCCTCGGCGCGCCCTTCGCCCCCACGGCGGTCAAGGCCAAGCAGACGGCCGGCAGCAAGGCCGAGGTCGACACCTTCGACCTGAACGCCTCCGTGGCCGCGGGCCTCAAGGACGGCAGCCTCGGCTTCGCCGTCGACCAGCAGCCCTACCTGCAGGGCTACGAGGCCGTCGACCTGCTCTGGCTGTACCGCTACAACGCCGACGTGCTCGGCGGCGGGAAGCCGGTGCTCACCGGCCCGCAGATCGTCACCAAGGACCAGGCCGCCGAGCTGGAGTCCTACATCAAGCGGGGCACGCGATGAGCGCCGCCGCGCCCGCGGCGGACGAGCGCCTGACCCACGTGCCGCTGGTCCGCCGGCTGCTCGCCCGGCCCGAGCTCGGCGCGGTGGTCGGCGCGGCCGCCGTGTTCGTCTTCTTCTCGTTCGCGGCCCCCAGCTTCCTGCAGGCCGCGAGCCTGTCGACGATCCTGTACTCCGCGTCCACCATCGGGATCATGGCGGTGCCCGTGGCGCTGCTGATGATCGGCGGCGAGTTCGACCTGTCGGCCGGCGTCATGGTCACCACGTCCGCGCTGGTCAGCTCGATGTTCAGCTACCAGATGACGGCCAACGTGTGGGTCGGCGTCGGGGTGTCGCTGCTGGTCACGCTGGCCATCGGGTTCTTCAACGGCATCATGCTGACCCGGACCGGACTGCCCAGCTTCATCATCACGCTCGGCACGTTCCTGATGCTGACCGGCCTGAACCTCGGCTTCACCAAGCTGATCAGCGGCACGGTCTCCACCAAGGCCATCGGGGACATGGAGGGGTTCCCCTCCGCCAAGGCGGTCTTCGCCTCGCAGTGGGACATCGGCTCGGTCACGCTCAAGGTCACGATCCTGTGGTGGATCGCCCTGGTGGCCCTGGCCACCTGGATCCTGCTGCGCACCCGGGCCGGCAACTGGATCTTCGCGGTCGGCGGCGCGGCCGACGCGGCCCGGGCCGTGGGCGTGCCGGTGGTCAAGACCCGCATCGGGCTCTACATGGGCGTCGCCCTCTGCGCCTGGATCTCCGGCCAGCACATCCTCTTCTCGTTCGACGTCGTGCAGTCGGGCGAGGGCGTCGGCAACGAGTTCCTGTACATCATCGCGGCCGTCATCGGCGGCTGCCTGATGACCGGCGGCTACGGCTCGGCCATCGGCTCCGC
Organism: Streptomyces sp. NRRL S-87; assembly: GCF_000719335.1. GTDB lineage: Bacteria > Actinomycetota > Actinomycetes > Streptomycetales > Streptomycetaceae > Streptomyces. The sequence goes on along the minus strand of NZ_JOGB01000034.1, from coordinate 143,091 downwards.
CGTGGGCGCCTTCATCTTCGGCATGACCATCAACGGCATCGTGTACGCCCAGTGGAACCCGGACTGGTTCAAGTTCTTCCTGGGCGCGATGCTGCTGCTGGCCACGCTGCTCAACTTCTGGGTGCGCAAGCGAGCGGAGGCGACCAAGTGACCGCGGCCACCACGGCACCGGCGGGCCGTACGGACCCCGCCGGCGCGCCGCTCGTCGAGCTGGACGGCGTCAGCAAGCACTACGGCAACATCCGCGCCCTCGAAGGCGTCTCCCTCCAGGTCTCGGCCGGGGAGATCACCTGCGTCCTGGGCGACAACGGAGCGGGCAAGTCCACCCTCATCAAGATCATCGCGGGCCTTCACCAGCACGACGCCGGCACCTTCCGCGTCGCCGGCGAGGAGCTGCGGCTGGCCAACCCGCGCGCCGCCCTCGACCTCGGAATCGCCACCGTCTACCAGGACCTGGCCGTGGTCCCGCTGATGCCGGTCTGGCGCAACTTCTTCCTCGGCTCCGAGCCGACGAAGGGCCGCGGCCCGCTGCGCCGCCTCGACGTGGCCCGGATGCGCGCGACCACCCGTACGGAGCTCCTGCGCATGGGCATCGACCTGCGCGACGTCGACCAGCCCATCGGCACCCTCTCCGGCGGCGAGCGGCAGTGCGTGGCCATCGCCCGCGCCGTGTACTTCGGCGCCCGGGTGCTGGTCCTGGACGAGCCGACCGCGGCGCTGGGCGTCAAGCAGTCCGGAGTCGTGCTCAAGTACGTCGCCGCCGCCCGCGACGCCGGCCTGGGAGTGGTCCTCATCACGCACAACCCGCACCACGCCCACCTGGTCGGAGACCGGTTCGTGCTGCTCAAACGCGGCGCCATGGCGGGCTCCCACACCCGTGACTCGATCACGCTCGACGAGCTGACCCGCCAGATGGCGGGCGGATCCGAGCTGGAGGAACTGAGCCACGAACTGTCACGGGTGGCAGAATCGGGCACAGGAGCCACCGCGGCCCCCGAGCCCGCCCCCGACGACCACTGAGGGACACCACCACTCGATGAGCACGTACCGGGACTTCACGCGCTCCCACCGCGGAGGGTCGCGGGGCACCGTCCTGCGGACCGTGGCGACCCGCGAGCGACGCTCCCACCTGACCGCCCCGCGCGTCCCCACCGTCGGCATCGACATCGGCGGCACCAAGGTCATGGCCGGGGTCGTCGACGCCGACGGCAACATCCTGGAGCGGCTGCGCACCGAGACGCCCGACAAGTCCAAGAGCCCCAAGGTCGTCGAGGACACCATCGTCGAACTGGTGCTGGACCTCTCCGACCGGCACGACGTGCACGCGGTGGGCATCGGTGCGGCCGGCTGGGTCGACGCCCACCGCTCGCGGGTCCTCTTCGCCCCCCACCTGGCCTGGCGCGACGAGCCGCTGCGGGACGCCCTGCAGTCGCGGCTCGCGGTCCCCGTGATGGTGGACAACGATGCCAACACGGCCGCCTGGGCGGAGTGGCGCTTCGGCGCCGGCCGCGGCGAGGACCACCTCGTGATGATCACCCTGGGCACCGGCATCGGCGGGGCGATCCTGGAGGACGGCCAGGTCAAGCGGGGCAAGTTCGGCGTGGCCGGCGAGTTCGGCCACATGCAGGTGGTGCCCGGCGGGCACCGCTGCCCGTGCGGCAACCGCGGCTGCTGGGAGCAGTACAGCTCCGGCAACGCGCTGGTCCGCGAGGCCCGCGAGCTGGCCGCCGCCGACTCCCCGGTGGCGTACAACATCATCGAACGGGTCAAGGGCAGCGTCCCGGACATCACCGGGCCGCTCATCACCGAGCTGGCCCGTGAGGGCGACGCGATGTGCGTCGAGCTCCTCCAGGACATCGGCCAGTGGCTCGGCGTGGGCCTGGCCAACCTGGCGGCCGCCCTCGACCCGTCCTGCTTCGTCATCGGCGGCGGCGTCAGCGCCGCCGACGACCTGCTCATCGGGCCCGCCCGGGACGCGTTCCGCCGCCACCTGACCGGCCGCGGGTACCGTCCCGAGGCCCGCATCGCCAAGGCCCAGCTCGGCCCGGAGGCCGGCATGGTCGGCGCAGCCGACCTGGCACGGCTGGTGGCCCGGAGGTTCCGGCGCGCCAACCGCCGCCGCGTCGAGCGCTACGAGCGCTACGCCCAGGCCGGCCGGCTGTGGACCGGGCGCGGCACCGCCGCGCCCGCCCCGGAGGAAGAGAATTGAACCCCGTGACCCCCACCCTGCCCCGCCAGGCGCCGTCCCCGGACGGGGACGGCCGGCCCGCCGAGGACCGGCGCCACGTGATCCGGCGCCGCTGGGTGACCGCGATCATCATCCTGCTGCTGGTCGGCGTCCCCGCCGGCTACCTGGCGATCTCCGCCAGGCAGAGCCGCGACAGCGGCCGCGACAAGGCGTCCAAGGCGGCGGCCACCCAGGTCCGGTCCGGCTGGCCCTCCAAGGTCCAGCGCAGCATCTACGAGGTGCCGATCCCGGACAAGGCCTGGAGCGTGGGCTTCTACGAGACGAACAACTGGCACACCAGCCGTCTGTACGTGCAGTTCAGCGCGACCGCGGCGGACCTCGACGCCTTCTTGAAGACGGTCGGCACCAGTCGGGCGGCCCTCAAGCCCGGCGTCAGCGTCGGCGACCGGGACGCGGGCGTGGCCGGGTGGCGCTTCGGCCCGGACCGGAAGTGGTACGGCACCACCCACGAGCAGCGCGACCCGCTCCCCACGCAGGACATCACCGTCGACCTCACCAAGCCGGAGACCCCGCACGTCTTCGTCGTCTCCACCGCCACGCCCTGAGGCCGGTGCGTCCGCCGGGGAGCCCGGGCCACGAGGGGCGGACCTGGGCCAAGATGGGCCCATGAAGCTCACCAAGATGCGGCACTCCTGCGTCCGGCTGGAGAAGGACGGGCGGACGCTCGTCATCGACCCGGGCGCCTTCAGCGAACCGGACGCCGGCCTGGGCGCCGACGTCCTGCTCGTCACCCACGAGCACCCCGACCACTTCGAGGAGGGCCGGCTGCGCGCCGCACTGGAGGCGAACCCCGCCGCCGAGCTGTGGACCCTGCGCGCCGTGGCCGACCGGATGGCGGGCGCCTTCCCGGGGCGGGTGCACACCGTCGGCGACGGCGACACCTTCAGCGCGGCGGGCTTCGCGGTGCAGGTGCACGGCGAGCTGCACGCGGTGATCCACCCGGACCTGCCGCGGATCACCAACGTCGGGTTCCTCGTGGAGGGTTCGCTCTTCCACCCCGGCGACGCGCTGACCGTACCCGGGCAGCCCGTCGAGACGCTGATGCTGCCGGTGCACGCGCCCTGGAACAAGATCTCCGAGGTGATCGACTACGTGCGCGAGGTGGCCCCGGCCCGGGCCGTCGACATCCACGACGCCTACCTCGCCGACCTGGCCCGGCCGATCTACGACGGCGCGATCTCCTCGCTCGGCGGCGGCGCCGAGCACAGCCGGCTCGCCCCCGGCGACGCCACGGACCTGTGAACCCGGGGCCACGGGCCGTGACGCTCCCGTGGCCGTCCGGGTGACTGTCACAGCCGGGCGGTAGGTTGGCTCCATGCGTATCGCCACCTGGAACGTCAACTCGATCACCGCCCGGCTGCCGCGTCTCCTGGCCTGGCTGGAGAACAGCGGCACCGACGTGCTGTGCATCCAGGAGACCAAGTGCTCCGCCGAGCAGTTCCCGCACGCCGAGCTGCGTGAGCTGGGGTACGAGTCGGCCGTCAACGCCACGGGCCGGTGGAACGGGGTGGCCCTGCTGTCGAAGGTCGGCATGGAGGACGTGGTGGCGGGGCTGACCGGCGGCCCCCTCTACGAGGGTGTCGACGAGCCCCGCGCCATCTCCGCCACCTGCGGCGGGGTGCGGGTCTGGTCGGTGTACGTGCCCAACGGCCGCGAGGTCGCGCACGACCACTACGGGTACAAGCTGGACTGGTTCCGCGCCCTGACCACCGCGGTCGGGCAGGACGCGGCGGGCGACCGCCCCTTCGCGGTCCTCGGGGACTACAACGTGGCGCCCACGGACGCCGACGTGTGGGACATCGCGGCCTTCGACGGCCTCACCCACGTCTCCGCCCCGGAGCGGGCCGCCCTGGAGGCGCTGCGCGCCGCCGGCCTGACGGACGTAGTGCCGCGCCCGCTGAAGTACGACCACCCGTTCACGTACTGGGACTACCGCCAGCTGGCCTTCCCGAAGAACCGGGGCATGCGCATCGACCTGGTGTACGCCAACCCCGCCTTCCAGAAGGCGGTCAAGGACGCGTACGTGGACCGCGAGGAGCGCAAGGGCAAGGGTGCCTCCGACCACGCCCCGGTGGTCGTCGACCTGGAGCTCTGACCGGCCCTCCGGGCGCGCCCCCACGCGGATCCGGGGCGGGCGCGCCTGTGGCGCCCGGCCGGGTGGGGGTGCGACGCTGGACGGATGAACATCCCCTTTCTGGACACCTGGCGAAAGCGGAACGAATCCGGACAAGGGCGGGCGCTGGCCCTCGCCCTGGCCGAGGATCCGGAGGGTGTGGTCGAGCTGTTCTCGGAGTGCGAGCTGCTCCGGGTCCAGGCGGGGGCGGCGGGCCTCGAACTCGATGAGACGCCCGCCTCGTTGGAGGCCCTCGACCAGCTGATGCCGCGCTGGCGCCGGGATCCGGAGGCCGTGCCGTGGCTCGGGAACGACGCCGGGCTGTACCTCGGCACCGTGATCATCCGTACCGTCCCCGGCGCCGGCTGGCACGTGTGGCCCAGTGGCCAGCCGGTGATCCGGCTGGCCTCCGGGCGTGAGCTGAACGTGGTCGAGGCGGGCGTCTCCTGGGCGGTGACCGGCTCTCCGGAGCTCTACCAGGTGTACGCGGAGGCCTCCGAAGGCTGACCGTAGGCTTTATGCCGCCCTTATGCGTGTCGAGGTGAAGTGCCCCTCCCGGGCGGATAGTTTGCGTCCGGCCGAAGCACGCCGAGAGGGGTGGAGGGCAGGAGAAACGGAGTGACCGCCCCGGGCCGGCGGCAGCCGGAGATCACTGCTCGCGCAGCGGGACCGAGACGTACGAGGGATCGGTCGCCGGTGAGCAGAAGGTCAGCTGCGCGCCGGTGGGGTCAGGAGTCGGTGCCGCCCTGGTTGCTGGCCAGGGCGCTCTTGGCCTGCCAGTCGGCCCAGGACAGGTTCCACTCGCCGTAGCCGTTGCCCACGTCCGCCTTGCCCTTCGAGCCCGAGCCGGTCACTTCGAACGGGTCGCCCGGCTGCACGGCGGCGTACAGGTCGGAGGCGTTCGAGGTGCTCATCCCGACGCAGCCCGAGGAGGAGTTCCGGACGCCGAAGTTGCCCTCGTTCCACGGCGCCGCGTGCGCGTACATGCCCGACCAGGTCAGTCGCATCGAGTAGTCGACCATCTTGTCGTAGGCGTCGCCCAGGCCCACCGTCTGGGAGTCCATCCGGATGGTGCCCTCCTTCGCCATCACCACCATCTTGCCCAGCCAGGAGGCCTTCTGGCCGCCGGGCGTGCCGGCCGAGATCGGGATCTTCTTCACCTGCTGCCCGTCGCGGGTCATGACCAGCTGGTGGGCGTCGAGGTCCACCGTGATCCGCTGGTCCTTGCCGATGGTGAAGCCGGTGTTGTAGTCGCGCACGAAGTAGCCGCCGCCGGGGCCCGAGTCGACGCCGTTGAGGTTCATCTGGAGCTTGACCTCGGTGCCGGCCTTCCAGTAGTCCTTCGGCCGCCAGTCCACCCGGTCGTTGCCCGAGTAGTCCTTCATCCAGCCCCAGGAGCCCTCGGTGCCGTTCGAGGTGGTCACCTTCAGCTGCCGCTCGACCGCGGCCTTGTTCTTGACCGGGTTGTCGAAGACCAGCGAGATGGGCTGGCCCACGCCGTAGGTGCCGCCCTTGCCGGGCATGATGGTGATCTTGTTGACCTTGTCGGCGGCGTCCGTCGCGAAGGCGGAGGTGGCCGAGCCGCCCTCGTTGCTCTTCGCCTCGACCTTGTACGAGGTACCCGGCGCCGCGTTGCGCTCCGAGGTCCAGCTGCGGCCGTCGGGGGCTATCCGGCCGGCCAGCTCGCCGCCCTTGGTGTCGGTCACCTTCACCGACGTCAGCTTGCCCGCCGCGACCGTCACCTTCACCGGCTCGCCCGCCTTGGCCTTGCCGCCCGTCGCGTTCACGGAAATGGCCATCGGCGCCTTGTTCTTCATGTCGGCCTTCCCCGCCCCGCTGTCCGCACCGCCGGACCCCGAGCAGGCGGACAGCGCGGCGGCCAGGACCGCGGTGCCCGCGATCGCGGCATGGCGCCCGCGTCCGGCGAGGACCCGGCGGCGCGACAGGGCGGCGGTACGGCGTGAACGGCTCAACGAAACCCCTCCGAAAAACTGTGTATGTCCGCAAAGTAGGAGCGGATACGGCGACGATAGGTTGCGGATTCCGCGAGAAGAGTCGGGATTTCGCGTTGTGACGTCGACCGCAGCAGAACGGTCATGGTCCGGTCACATTCGCCGCGCGATCCGGTCACGCACCCCTGTGAGAGTCCTGTGCATCCCGCTAGGACGTACAGGAAGGCCCTCGCCGTGTGCGCGTTGCTCGTCACCACCAACCCCCCGCACCAGCAGGACCGGGAGCTCCGGATCCGCACCCTGGACGCCGGCTACTACCGCTCGTTCCTCGACGCCCACGGGCGGGCGAGCTTCCTGCAGTACCCGTCATGGGCGGAGGTGAAGGACCAGTGGCGCGCGGAAACGGTCGGATGGCAGACGCCGTCCGGGGAGACCACCGGGGCGGCGCTCGTTCTCTATCGCCAATTCCCCGGGACCCGCAAATACTTCGCCTACCTTCCCGAGGGCCCGGTCGCCGACTGGGCCGATCCCGACGTGGACCGCTGGCTGGAACCCCTCGTCCGCCACCTGCGCGGCCAGGGCGCCTTCGCCGTGCGCATCGGCCCCACCCCCGCCTACCGCCGCTGGGACGCCGCCACGGTCAAGGCCGCCACCGGCCCGGGCCGCCAGGTCTCCGACGTCCTGGCCACCGAGGTCGACCCGATGGGCGCCGCCCTCGCCGACCGGCTGCGCAGCCGCGGGTGGAAGCGCTGCGGCGGCGAGGACGACGGCGACGCCCAGCCCCGCCACGTCTTCCGCGTGCCGCTGGCCGGCCGCTCCCTCGACGACCTGTGGTCCGGCCTGAACCAGGAGTGGCGGCGCAACATACGCAAGGCGCAGAAGAGCGGCGTCGAGACCGTCGTCGGCACCGCTGCCGACCTGCCCGAGTTCTACCGGCTGCTGCGCATCACCGAGGAGCGCGACGGCTTCCGGCTGGGCCGCTCCCTGGCGTACTACGAGCGCCAGTACGCCGCCCTCAACGCCGAGGAGCCCGGTCGCATGCGCCTCTACCTGGCGACGTACCAGGGCGAGGTCCTGGCCGCCCACACCATGATCGTCGCCGGCAGGCGGGTCTGGTACCAGACCGGCGCCTCCGCCGACCACCGCCGCGAGGTCCGCCCCAGCAACGCCCTGCAGTGGCGCATGATGTGCGACGCCCACGGCCTCGGCGCCGACGAGTACGACATGCGCGGGGTACCCTCCACCCTCGACCCCGAAGAACGCTCGTTCGGCCTCATGCGCTGGAAGCTCGGCACCGGGGGACACGTCGTCGAGACCCTCGGAGAGTGGGAGATCCCCATGGCCGGACCCGCCAACCACGCGCTCTACCGCGCCTTCCAGGCGTACCTGGCCCGCCGGTGACCGCGACCTCCGCGGACGCCGCCGCGTCCGGCACCGCCGTCACCGGCCGCGGCCCCGCGCACGCCGCCCCCAAGAAGTCCTCCGTCCTGCGCAGTGGCGCCCTCATGGCCGTCGGATCGGTGGTCTCCCGCGCCACCGGCTTCGTCCGCTCCGCGATCGTGACCGCGGCACTGGGCACCACGCTGCTCGGCGACGGCTACGCGGTGGCCAACACCGTCCCGAACATGGTCTACATCCTGCTCATCGGCGGCGCCCTCAACGCGGTCTTCGTCCCCGAGCTGGTCCGCGCCGCCAAGGAGCACCCCGACGGCGGCGCCGCGTACACCGACCGCCTGCTGACCGTCTGCACCGCGGCCCTGGTCGTGCTCACCGCCGCCGCCGTGCTCGCCGCGCCGGCCCTCGTCGCCGCGTACACCGACTACACCGGCGCGCAGGCCGAGCTGACCGTCGCCCTCGCCCGCTACTGCCTGCCGCAGATCTTCTTCTACGGGCTGTTCACCCTCCTCGGTCAGGTGCTCAACGCCCGTGGCCGGTTCGGCGCGATGATGTGGACCCCGGTCCTCAACAACCTCGTCGTGGTCGCCGTCTTCGGCCTCTACCTCGCCGTCGCCCACGGCGCCGGCGACGGCCTGACCCCGGCCGAGACCCGACTGCTCGGCTGGGGCACCACCGCGGGCATCGTCGTCCAGGCCCTCGCCCTCGTCCCGTCCCTGCGGTCCGCCGGCTTCCGCTGGCGGCCCCGCTTCGACTGGCGCGGCAGCGGTCTGGCCCGGCCGCTGCGCTCCGCCGGCTGGCTCGTGCTGCTCGTCCTCACCAATCAGCTCGCCTACTGGGTCGTGACCCGCCTGGCCACCACCACCGGCTCGACGGCGGTGGCCGAGGGCGTGTCCGGTGGCGCCGGCTACACCGCCTACAGCAACGCCTACCTGCTGTGGATGGTCCCGCAGGGCATCGTCACCGTCTCCCTCGTCACCGCCCTGATGCCGCGGATGAGCGGCGCGGCCGCCGACGGCGACCTGGCCGCCGTACGCCGCGACGTGTCCTACGCGCTGCGCTCCAGCGCCGCCGTCATCGTCCCGGCCGCCTGCCTGCTGGCAGCCCTCGCCCCCTGGGTGATGGGCAGCGTCTTCGAGTACGGCCGCACCGGAGCCGCCGACACCGCGGTCATGGCCGGCATGCTCGCGGCCTTCGCCCCCGGCCTGATCGCCTTCTCCGGGCAGTACGTGCTCTCCCGCGGCTTCTACGCCCTCTCCGACACCCGCACCCCGTTCTTCCTCAACCTCGTCATCGCCACCCTCAACGCCGGCCTGTCCTTCGCCGCGTACCTCCTGCTGCCCGCCCGCTGGGCGGTCACCGGCATGGCCGGCGCGTACGCCCTCGCGCTCTTCGCCGGCTGCGCCGTCACGGCGTACACCCTGAACCGGCGGCTGGGCGGCGGCCCCGTCCTGCGCTCCGGCGCCCTCGGCACCCACGTGCGCCTCCTGGTGGCCGCCGTACCCGCCGCCGTCCTCGGCCACCTCGCCGCCCGGGCCGCCGACGGGTTCGGCCACCTGGCCGCCGCGGCCGCCGGCACGCTCGTGCTGGCCGCCGCCCTCGCCCTGCTCGCCCGCCCGCTGCGGGTGACCGAGATCACCGACCTGACCGACTCCGTCCGCGCGCGCCTCCGCCGCTAGGTCGTCCCTTTCGGATCCTGCCGGTCAAGCCCGGGCAGGCAAGACCCGGACGAGACGGCCTGGGGGGACGAACCGCGCATGAACCGACTGGGATACTGACGCAATGCCACGCGTACTGCTGATCGAGGACGACCCGTCCGTCCGCGAGGGCGTGGGCCTCGGCCTGCGCCGCCGCGGCCACGAGGTGCGGGCCGCCGAGACGGGCGAGGGGGGACTGGCCGCGCTCGCCGAGTTCCGCCCGGACCTGGTGCTGCTCGACCTGATGCTGCCCGGCATGAACGGCGTCCAGGTGTGCCGCCGCATCCGCGAGACCAGCCAACTGCCCATCATCATGCTCACCGCGCGCGGCGACGACTTCGACATCGTCGTCGGCCTCGAGGCCGGCGCCGACGACTACATCGTCAAACCCGCCCGCACCGAGGTCATCGAGGCCCGCATCAAGGCGGTGCTGCGCCGCCTGACCGACCCCGGTACCCGCCCCGACATCGACTTCCACGACGAACTCGCCATCGACCGGGCCGGCCTCACCGTCGCCAAGAACGGCGAGCGGCTGCCGCTGGCCCCCAGCGAGCTCAAGCTCCTGCTGCACCTGTCGGCCTCCCCCGAGCAGGTCTTCAGCCGCCAGCAGCTGCTCGAATACGTGTGGGACCACAGCTACCACGCCGACGCCCGCCTGGTGGACGCCTGCGTCCGCCGCCTGCGCCACAAGATCGAGGACTCCTCCCGCACCCCGCGCTACATACAGACCGTGCGGGGCTTCGGCTACCGCTTCGGCCCCCTGTGAGCCCGCGGTGAGACAGCTGACCGGCAGGCTCGGTCTGCGTACCCGGCTCATCGCCGCCTTCCTGCTGGTGGCGGCGATCAGCGCCGCCGCCACCGCCGCCCTCACCTACCGCGAGGCCCGCACGGCCGTCCTCAAGCAGGTCCAGGACACCGCCGTGGCCACCCTGCGCGACCAGGTCGAGAACCTCGGCATGGGCAGCGTGCCGCCCGACCCCGAGATCCTCCAGTCCCAGGTGATGGACATCGCCCGGCGCGGCAAGCCGCACACCTGGATCGTCTTCGCCGAGTACGGCACCCTCAGCATCTCCTCCAACGGCACCCGCGTCCCCTCCACCGCGGTCACCGACACCCTGCGCGACCAGGTCCGCGGCAACCCGCACGGAGCCTTCCAGCGGGTGACGCAGAACGGCCGGCCGATGCTCGTCGTCGCCATGCCGTCCGTCTTCACCCACGGCGAGATCAGAGAGGCCAGCGGCCTGGTCTTCTACGGCGTCATGTCGCTCGCCGCCGAGGAGAGCACCGTCGACGCCATGGTCGGAGCGGCCCGGGACGGTGCGCTGCCCGCCCTCGCCGTCGCCGTCGTGCCCGCCCTGCTGGCCGCCCGCGGCGTCCTGCGCCCGGTCCGGGACCTGCGCCGGGCCGCCCGCCGACTGGGCCGCGGCGAACTCGACACCCGCATCGAGGTCCACGGCACCGACGAACTCGCCGACCTCGCCCACACCTTCAACGAGTCCGCCGTCGAACTGGAGCGCTCCGTCGAGGAGCTCCAGCGCGCCGAGGCCCGCGCCCGCCGCTTCGCCGCCGACGTCTCGCACGAGCTGCGCACCCCGCTGGCCGGCATGCTCGCCGTGACCGAGGTCCTCGACGAGGACGCCGAGCACCTCGACCCCGACACCGCCGCCGCCGTCCGGCTGGTCAGCACGGAAACCGGAAAGCTGGCCGTGCTCGTCGAAGACCTCATGGAGATCTCCCGTTTCGACGCCCGCGCCGCCGAGCTCAACCTGGACGAGGTCGACGTGGCCGAGGCCGTCCGGGCCACGCTGCAGCGCCGCCACTGGACCGACCCCGCCCGGGTGTCCACGTACCTCGAACCCGGGGTACGGGCCCGGCTCGACCCGCGCCGTTTCGACGTCGTCCTCGCCAACCTGGTCGGCAACGCCCTGCGGCACGGCGGTGCCCCGGTCCGGGTCAGCGCCCGCGCCGAGCACCGGGGCGACGGAGCCTGGCTGGTCACCGAGGTCGCGGACAGCGGGCCCGGCATCGCCGCCGAGGTACTGCCGCACATCTTCGACCGGTTCTTCAAGGCCGACGCCGCCCGTACGCGCTCGGCCGGCAGCGGCCTGGGACTCGCCATCACCCTCGAGAACGTACGGCTGCACGGCGGCACCGTCCGCGCCGCGAACGGACCGGCGGGCGGCGCCGTCTTCACCGTGGAGATGCCGTTGGAGGCGGGCGGCGACGGCCCCCCGGAGGCCGCCGACGAACTGCTGCTGGGGGCGGGCGAGTGAGGGTCCGCACGGTCGTCCGGTACGCCGGCGCGGCGGGCGCCTCGACGCTCGCCGCCGCCCTGCTCGTCGGCTGCGGCATCCAGGGGACGGACGTGGTCGAGGCGGGCGCCCCCGCGAAGCTCTCCCTGTCGGGCCCCGCGAACGAGCGCCCCGTGCTCTACTTCGTCTCCCGCAAGGGGGAACTCACCCCGGTGATCCGCAGCACCGTCGTGGAGTCGGTGTACAAACCGTCCCCCGGCGCCCTCGTCAAGATGCTGCTCGCCGGGCCCAACACGTGGGAGCGCGGCGCCGGCATGACCACCGCACTGCCCGACTGGCAGGACCCCGCCAAGGGGGAGGCGGGCGACCTGGTCGTCTACGCCGTCGACAGGACGGGGGACGACGCCGTCCGGGTCGTGACCGGCACGAAGGTCGGGGACCTGCCCGCGCTGGCGCGCCAGCAGCTGATCTGCACCGTGGCGGCGGCGACCAGCCCCGCCATGACGTCCGAGGTGGTCCTCACCGGGACCGACGGCACGATGGAGCGGGACACCTGCCACGTCGACCACCGCTGACCGCGCCCTCCCGCGCGGGGTCCCGGGCCTTGCGCCCCCTTGCCCCCGCACCGGGTTGCCGCCACGGTGGTCCTGTCCCTGCCGCCCCAGGATCGGAGCCCGCGTGCCCGCGCAGCCCAGCACCGGAGGACCCGGCGTCCCCGCCGACGCCCGCGAGGTCCCCGAGGTCCCCGACGTGTTCGACCCGCGCGTCCACGCCGCCGGCCCGCCCCACGAGGCGTACCGGATCCTGCGCGACCACCACCCCGTCGCCCGGCAGGCCGAGCCCGAGGTGCTCGGCTGGCCCGCCGGTCCCGGCTTCTGGGCGGTCACCCGGCACGCCGACGTGGTCCGCGTCCTCAAGGACGCCCGCACCTACTCCTCGTACCTCGGCGCCACCCAGATCCGCGACCCGGACCCCGCCGACCTCCCCTTCATCCGGCGCACCATGCTCAACCAGGACCCGCCCGAGCACGGCCGGCTGCGGCGCCTGATCGCCCGGGCCTTCACCCCCACCCGCGTCGACGCCTTCGCCGGCCGCGTCCGCGAGCGGGCCGCGGTCCTGCTGCGGCGCGCCCGCGCGGACGCCACCGACGGCGTGGCGGACCTGGTCACCGCCGTCACCGACGAGTACGCGCTGCTCAACCTCGCCGACCTGATGGGCGTACCGGCGGCCGACCGCGGGCTGCTGCTCGACTGGACCGTACGCGTCATCGGCTACCAGGACCCCGACGACGCCCCCGAGCCGCTGCGCGGCCCCGACGGCCGGCCGCTCGACCCGCGCTCGCCCGCCCTGCTGGGCGAGATGTTCGGCTACGCGCGCGAACTGGCCGCGCACAAGCTGAAGCACCCCGGCGACGACCTGATGACCGCCCTCGCCGAGGCCGGGCTCGACCCGGCCGAACTGGAGATGTTCTTCTTCCTGCTCACCGTGGCCGGCAACGACACCGTCCGCAGCGCGGCCCCCGGTGGCCTGCTGGAGCTCGCCCGGCACCCCGGCGAGTACGCCCGGCTGCGCGACGGCGCCGTGGACCCCGCGACCGCCGTGGACGAACTGCTGCGCGTCCACCCGCCGGTGCTCAGCTTCCGCCGCACCGCCGCGGTCGACACCGAGCTCGCCGGGCAGCGGATCGGCGCCGGCGACAAGGTCGTCGTCTTCCACGCCGCCGCCAACCACGACGAACGGGCCTTCCGGGACCCGCACCGGCTCGACCTCGGCCGCCGCCCCAACCCGCACGTCTCCTTCGGCGACGGCCCGCACGTCTGCCTCGGCGCCCACTTCGCCCGCCTCCAGCTGCGGATCCTCCACGAGGAGTGGCGCGCCGCCGGACTGCCCGCACCCGAACTGGCGGGCGAGCCGCGCCGCTTGGTGTCCAACTTCATCAACGGGATCAAATCGCTGCCGGTTCGGGTCTCCGGGCCGCCTCGGTGACGTCCGCCACCAGCTCCGTCACGTCCGGACCGTACGCGGCGGAGTTGACGACCTTGAGCACCAGGCAGAAGGGGCGGTCGCCGTACTTGCGCGCCAGCGTCTCGTGGTGGCGCGCCAGGTAGCGCGCCCCCGCCTGGTTGCTGACCGCCGTCTGACCGCTGATCAGGAACACCGGCCGACCCCTGTCCGGAGTCGCCAGACGGGCCAGCAGGACGTGTTCGACGGCGTCCTTCTCCCACCGGTAGAGCTCCCCGCCGACCGCGATCGCACCCCGGTCGGGCCCCGCCTCCGCCGACTGGTCCACCCGCACCCCCGGCAGCATCGACGCCAGGTGCGCCGCGGTCCGGGTGTTGGAGGCCGGCCCGCCGACGCAGAACTCGGTCCGGTCGCCGAACCCCTGACGGGCGGTGTCGTGCACGACGATCTGGACCGTCGCCCCGCAGTCCTTGATCAGAGCCGAGATCTCCAGCAGCGCGAACGCGTCGTAGCGGTGCACCGAGCTCTCGGAACCGCCCATCTGCCGGTTGACCACGAAGAGGCAGTCGGAGCCGGTCGGCAGGCCGAAGAAGGCCTGTTTGCGACGCAGCCTGCGCCGCCACAGATACGTACGGGCGAACCAGCCGAACCCGCCGCTGACGCCGGTGGCTATCACCCCCAGCACCACGTTCCGCACATCCTCGTCCATGGCCGTGATGTTAAGGGCATGTGGAGACACGGGACCCTGGCGGGATCTCGCCCTGACGACGGGGTTGGCCTGAAGCTACCCTTCGCGCACACCAGTTGAGCGGAGGTACGGAATGCGCCGTTCCCACACGCGGACGTTGGCCTTCATCGCCGTGGCCGCGGCCCTCACCGGAGCCTGCGCCGCGGCTCCCGCGGGCGCGCACGGATCCACGGTGCCGCAGACCCGGCCCCACCCCGGCCGCACCGAGGCCAAGGTGCCGGTGGCCGTCGGCTACGGGGGCGCCGTCGCCAGCGTCGACGCCGACGCCTCGGCGGCCGGCATCGCGGTCCTGCAGGCCGGCGGCAACGCGGTGGACGCCGCCGTCGCCACCGCGGCCGCCCTCGGCGTCACCGAGCCGTACTCCGCCGGCATCGGCGGCGGCGGGTACTTCGTCTACTACGACGCCCGACAGCGCCGCGTGTACACCGTCGACGGCCGCGAGACCGCCCCCGACAGCGCCGACGAGCACCTCTTCCAGGAGAACGGCGTGCCCGTCCCGTTCGCCGAGGCCGTCACCAGCGGTCTGGGCGTCGGCGTCCCCGGCACCGCCGCCACCTGGGACACCGCCCTCGACGCCTGGGGCAGCCGGTCGCTGCGCAAACTACTGGAACCGGCCGAACGCCTCGCCCGGGACGGCTTCACCGTGGACGCCACCTTCCGCGCCCAGACCGAGGCCAACCAGGACCGGTTCCGGGACTTCCCCGACACCGCCCGCCTCTTCCTGCCCGGCGGGAACCTCCCGGCCGTGGGCAGCACGTTCAAGAACCCCGACCTGGCCGACACCTACGACGAGATCGGCCGCAAGGGCGTCGGCGCGCTCTACCGCGGCCGCATCGCCCAGGACATCGTCCGCACCGTCCGCAGACCCCCCGTCGACCCGGACGCCACCCGCAAGGTCCGCGCCGGCGACCTCACCCCGGACGACCTGGACGGGTACGACACCCTCGTCCAGTCCCCCACCCGGGTGAACTACGAGGGCCTGGACGTCTACGGCATGGCCCCCTCCTCCTCCGGCGGCACCACCGTCGGCGAGGCCCTCAACATCCTCGAACGCACCGACATCGGCGCCCTCGACGACGCCGAGTACCTGCACCGGTTCATCGAGGCCTCCCGCATCGCCTTCGCCGACCGCGGCCGCTGGGTGGGCGACCCCGCCTTCGAGGACGTCCCGACCCGCGGCCTGCTCTCCCAGCGGTTCGCCGACTCCCGCGCCTGCCTCATCAAGGACGACGCCGTCCTGACCAGCCCGCTCGCCCCCGGCGACCCCGACGACCCGGCCGACTGCGCCACCCGCGGCGCCGCGGCCCCGACCACGTACGAGGGCGAGAACACCACGCACCTCACGGTCGCCGACCGCTGGGGCAACGTCGTCGCGTACACCCTCACCATCGAGCAGACCGGCGGCAGCGGCATCACCGTGCCGGGCCGCGGCTTCCTGCTCAACAACGAGCTGACCGACTTCTCCTTCGCCCCCGCGAGCCCCGCCGTGCACGACCCGAACCTGCCCGGCCCCGGCAAGCGGCCGCGCTCCTCCATGTCCCCGACCATCGTCCTGCGCGACGGCCGCCCGGTGCTCGCCGTCGGCTCCCCGGGCGGCGCGACCATCATCACCACCGTGCTCCAGACCCTCCTCGGGCGCCTCGACCGGGGCCTGCCCCTGGTCGAGGCCATCGCCGCGCCCCGGGCCAGCCAGCGCAACCAGACCACCACCGAGCTCGAACCCGAGCTGTGGAACGGGCCCCTGCGGACCCGGCTCCAGGCCCTCGGCCACCGCTTCCGGCTCAACCCCGAGATCGGTGCCGCCACCGGTGTCGAGCGGCTGCCCGACGGGCGCTGGCTGGCGGCCGCCGAGAAGACCCGCCGCGGCGGGGGCTCCGCGATGGTCGTACGACCGTCCGGCAGCCGGTGAGGCGGTGAGGCGGTGAGGCCGTGTTTCGGTGACCCGGTGACCCGGTGAGCCCGTGAACGCCGTAGGGCTGGGGGGCCGCCCGGCGTAGTGCCGGGCGGCCCCGCCCGCCGTTCGGCGCAACGCGCGGTGCGGCGCGGCGGGCCGCGGGCAACCGTGAAGGGGTGTCCGCACCCAACGCAACCCAGCGCCTCGGCCTCGGCCTCCTCGGCGTGCTGCTCGCGACCGGGCTGCTGCTGGCCGCCTGCTCGGCCCCCGAAGGCGGCCGCCGGGCCGGCCCGGCCCGGCCGAGGTGGTGTTCCACCACCCCGGCGTCGTCGTCAGCCAGACCCGGCTCGCCCAGGCCAGGTCCATGGCGGCCCTGCACGAGGAGCCGTGGAACGCCGCGTACGAGGCCGTCCTCGGGAGTCCCTACGCCGTGGACTACACCGCCCGCCCGCCCGGCCGAGACCGTGCCGTGCGCCTTCGACGCGGGGCCGCCCGCGTGCGAGGCCGAGGTGTACGACGCCATCGCGGCCTACAGAGACGCTGACCCACGCGTCGAAGCCGGGGCCCGCCTGAGTCCGCCGGGTCCCGGAGCGGGGGTGGCCGAGAACCGACCGGCGCGCGCGCTCGGCGCGCGCCCGCGGCCGTCAAGCTTTGAGACTCCCGTAGTGCTCTCGTAACACCGGTGCGGTCCAATGCACGCCATGGACACGCACCGAACCGATGCGGTACAGCAATTCTCCAGTGTTCTAAGGGAGTTGATCGCGCAACTGGACCCGGCGGCCGGGTGGTACGCGGAGTTCCTGCGCCGCGATCCGGACGGGCTGCGGACCTGCCTGGAAGGTGGTGCGGTGCCCCCGTGGGACATGGTCGAGTCCCTGCTCCAGGACCTCGCGGGCCTGCGCGGATCCGGTGCCGCGGGGGAGTGGGGCGCCTTCGTCGGCGCGCAGTGGTCGGCGGCGGCACTTGCGTACGATCGCCGGCCCGGCGGCGCCGCGGAGCTGCGCGGGCGGCTGGCGGCGGAGCAGGCGCGGCGCGCGGCGGCGGAGCACGCGGTCGCCGTCCTCACCGCCCGGGTGCGCGCGGAGCGGGGCGGGGCCGAGGCGGGGTTCTTCGGCCACGAGCTCGCGTGGACCCGGGACGACCTCGCCCGCGCCGCGGCCCGGTGCGCGGACCTGACCGCCCGCCTCGCCTCCCTGCCGCCGGATCCGGACGCGCCGTCGGCCCCGGGGGCGCCCCCTGGGGCTGATCCGGTCGCAGCCCACGCCCCTCCCCAGACCCCAACCCCTGCCCAGACCCCAACCCCTGCCCAGACCCCGGCCTCGGGTCAGCCCCCGGCCTCGGGTCAGCCCCCGGCCTCGGGTCAGTCCCCGGCCTCGGGTCAGTCCCCGGCCTCGGGCCAGGCCCACGCCCCGGACGGTGCCGGGCCCGCGTTCGGCCGGTGGTTCCGGGTGTACGGGCGGACCGAGCGCGGCGACCAGGGACGCGCCGACCGGCCCGGTGCTCCCGCCGGCCGGGTGCCCCGGCAGCGCGGGGCCCGGTTCGCGGGTGCGCCCGAGGGGGAGGGCCCGGCCCCCCAGCCGCTGCCGTACCCACTGCCCGGGCCCGGGCCCGTGGACCCCGCACCGGTCGGCGCCCGGTTCGGCGGCGCCCCCGCTCCGGGGCCCACCCCCGCCGCCGACCCCGGGACCGTGCTCGACCCCGCCTCCGCGAGCGCCCTCGGAACCGACGCCGCGACCGCGTTCGCCCCCGATGCCGCGAGCGTGTCCGGCGTCGTCGCGGAGCTGATCGCGCTGCGGGCCCAGCACCGCTCCGGCGAGGCCCACGTCCTCCTGTGCGAGGCGGCCGCCGGCCCGCCCGACGCGCTGCCGCTCCTCGCGCTCGAGCTGGAGCGGGCCGGGCTCACCGCCGACTGGGCCACGCTGCTGTGGGAGGCCGCCTCGCTGCCCCCGGCCCGCCTCGCCGCCGTGGCGGCCGCGCTCGGCTCGGCCGGCCGGCAGGCCGACTGCGGGCGGCTGCTGCGCCAGGGCGTTGCCCGGCCGGCCGCCGAGATCGCCGACGCGGCGCTGGCGCTGGCCGCCGACGGGCGCGAGCAGGAGGCCGACGCACTGCTCGGGGCCTTCGTACGGGTCCGTCCGGCGGAGGAGTCCGCCCGACTGGCCCGTGCCGATCCGGCGCGACTGGCGCAGCGTCTGCTGGCGGCCGCCCGCAGCGTGTCCGAAAGCCGCTACCGGGACGTCGTGCACGCCCTGCGCGTGGCGGGGGTGCCCACGGGGTGAGGGGGGCTCGTTCGAGCGGGAGCTCCGGGGGCTCGGCGGGGTGGCCCCCGCCCTCGGCCCCTGGCGCGAACTGTCCGCCGCCTGTCGAAAATCGATCAGCGAAATACGAAACATGATCGACTCTGCCGGTTGACGGAGATGGTCTTGCCCCGGAGTGTGACGGGGCTTACGGTCTCGTACCTACGCATTCCGTCTACGTGCGTAGAGGCTCTCTGACGTCCTGTCGAAGGAGCAGCGATGGCCGTCGTCCGCGCCGCACTCGTCCAGGCCACCTGGACCGGTGACACCGAATCCATGATCGCCAAACACGAGGAGCACGCCCGCGCCGCCGCCGCGCAGGGCGCGAAGATCATCGGGTTCCAGGAGGTGTTCAACGCCCCGTACTTCTGCCAGGTGCAGGAGCCCGAGCACTACCGCTGGGCCGAGCCCGTCCCCGACGGCCCGACCGTCCAGCGGATGCAGGCCCTGGCCCGCGAGACCGGCATGGTGATCGTCGTACCGGTCTTCGAGGTCGAGAGCGAGGGCTTCTACTACAACACGGCGGCCGTCATCGACTCCGACGGCAGCTACCTCGGCAAGTACCGCAAGCACCACATCCCGCAGGTCAAGGGCTTCTGGGAGAAGTACTACTTCCGCCCGGGCAACCTCGGCTGGCCGGTGTTCGACACCGCCGTCGGCAGGGTCGGCGTCTACATCTGCTACGACCGCCACTTCCCCGAGGGCTGGCGCCAACTCGGCCTGAACGGCGCCCAGATCGTCTACAACCCCTCCGCAACGCACCGCGGCCTGTCCGCCTACCTCTGGCAGCTGGAGCAGCCGGCCGCCGCCGTCGCCAACGAGTACTTCGTCGCCGCCATCAACCGGGTGGGCGTCGAGGAGTACGGCGACAACGACTTCTACGGCACCAGCTACTTCGTCGACCCGCGCGGCCGGTTCGTCGGCGAGACCGCCGGCGACAAGGCCGAGGAGCTCCTCGTCCGGGACCTCGACCTGGACGTCATCGAAGAGGTCCGCACCCAGTGGGCGTTCTACCGCGACCGCCGCCCCGACGCGTACGGAGGACTGACCAAGCCGTGACGATCCCGATGAGCCTGTACCAGCGCCACAAGGCCGTCATGCCCGACTGGCTCGCCCTCTACTACGACAAGCCGATCGAGCTCACCCACGGCGAGGGCCGGCACGTCTGGGACGCGGACGGCAACCGCTACCTGGACTTCTTCGGCGGCATCCTCACCACGATGACCGCCCACGCACTGCCCGAGGTCACCAAGGCCGTCGCCGACCAGGCCGGCCGGATCATCCACTCCTCCACGCTCTACCTCAACCGCCCCATGGTGGAACTGGCCGAACGGATCGCCGCGCTGTCCGGCATCCACGACGCCCGGGTCTTCTTCACCACCTCGGGCACCGAGGCCAACGACACCGCCCTGCTGCTGGCCACCGCCCACCGCGGCTCCAACCAGATCCTGGCGATGCGCAACAGCTACCACGGCCGGTCCTTCTCCACCGTCTCGATCACCGGGAACCGTGGCTGGTCGCCGACCAGTCTCTCCCCGCTCCAGACCCTGTACGTGCACGGCGGCGTGCGGGGCCGCGGTCCCTTCGCCGGGCTGAGTGACGCGGAGTTCGTCCGGGCCTGCGTGGCCGACCTGGAGGACGTACTGGGCCAGGCCCGCTCCGGCGTCGCCGCCCTCATCGCGGAACCGGTCCAGGGCGTCGGCGGGTTCACCTCCCCGCCCGACGGGCTGTACGCCGCCTTCCGCGAGGTCCTCGACCGGCACGGCATCCTCTGGATCAGCGACGAGGTGCAGACCGGCTGGGGCCGCACCGGCGAGCACTTCTGGGGTTGGCAGGCGCACGCCCAGAACGGGCCGCCCGACATCCTCACCTTCGCCAAGGGCATCGGCAACGGCATGTCCATCGGCGGCGTCGTGGCCCGCGCCGAGATCATGAACGGCCTCGACGCCAACTCCATCTCCACCTTCGGCGGCTCGCCCGTCACCATGGCGGCCGGCGTCGCGAACCTGGCGTACCTGCTGGAGCACGACCTCCAGGGCAACGCCCGACGGGTCGGCGGCCTGCTGCTGGAGCGGCTGCGCGCCGTCGGCGCCGGCGTCCCGTGCGTCCGCGAGGTCCGCGGCCGAGGCCTGATGGCCGGCATCGAACTGGTCCGGCCGGGCACCGACCAGGCCTGGCCCGAGGCGGCGGCAACCGTCCTGGAGGCGGCCCGGGCGGGCGGCCTGCTGCTCGGCAAGGGCGGGGGCCACGACACCAGCGTCCTGCGGATCGCACCCCCGCTCTCCCTCACCGTCGCCGAGGCCGAGGAGGGCGCAGACATCATCGAGGCCGCCCTGCGCACCGTCTGACCCATCGGGAGGAGACCCCGTTGAGCAGCAACCGCACCCTGATCCGCGGCGGCCTGGTCGTCACCGCCGCGGACGAGGTCCACGCCGACGTCCTCGTCGAGGACGGCCGGATCGCCGCCCTGGCCGCACACGGCTCGGCCGCGGCCGGAGCCTGGACGGCCGACCGCACCATCGACGCCACCGGCAAGTACGTCATCCCGGGCGGGGTCGACGCCCACACCCACATGGAGCTGCCGTTCGGCGGCACCTCCGCCTCCGACACCTTCGAGACCGGCACCCGGGCCGCCGCCTGGGGCGGCACCACCACCATCGTCGACTTCGCCGTGCAGAGCACCGGCCGCGCGCTGCGCGAGGGGCTCGACGCCTGGTACGCGAAGGCCGACGGCAAGTGCGCCGTCGACTACGCGTTCCACATGATCCTCTCCGACGTCAACGACGGCACCCTCAAGGAGATGGACCTCCTCGTCGAGGAGGGCATCACCTCCTTCAAGCTCTTCATGGCCTACCCCGGCGTCTTCTACAGCGACGACGGGCAGATCCTGCGGGCCATGCAGCGCGGGGCCGCCAACGGCGGGCTGATCATGATGCACGCCGAGAACGGCATCGCCATCGACGTCCTCGTCGAACAGGCCCTGGCCCGCGGCGAGACCGACCCCCGCTACCACGGCGAGGTCCGCAAGGCCCTGCTGGAGGCCGAGGCCACCCACCGGGCCATCCAGCTCTCGCGCGTCGCCGGCGCGCCGCTGTACGTGGTCCACGTCTCGGCCGAGGAGGCCGTGGCCGAACTGGCCGCCGCCCGCGACAAGGGCCTGCCCGTCTTCGGCGAGACCTGCCCGCAGTACCTGTTCCTGTCCACCGACAACCTCGCCGAACCCGGCTTCGAGGGCGCCAAGTACGTGTGCAGCACGCCGCTGCGCCCGCGCGAGCACCAGGCCGCCCTCTGGCGGGGTCTGCGCACCAACGACCTCCAGGTCGTCTCCACCGACCACTGCCCCTTCTGCTTCAAGGGCCAGAAGGAGCTGGGCCGCGGTGACTTCTCCAAGATCCCCAACGGCCTGCCGGGCGTGGAGAACCGCATGGACCTGCTCCACCAGGCCGTGGTCGACGGGCACATCAGCCGCCGCCGCTGGATCGAGATCGCCTGTGCCACCCCGGCGCGGATGTTCGGCCTCTACCCGCAGAAGGGCACCATCGCCCCCGGCTCGGACGCGGACGTCGTCGTCTACGACCCGCAGGCCGAGCAGGTCCTCTCCGCGTCGACCCACCACATGAACGTGGACTACTCGGCGTACGAGGGCAGACGCGTCACCGGCCGGGTCGAGACCGTCCTCTCGCGGGGCGAGGTCGTCATCGACGCGGGCGAGTACACCGGCCGTGCCGGACACGGCGTCTTCGTCCCCCGCGCCACCTGCCAGTACCTGTAGACACCACAGCTTCGCGAACCAGGAGATCCCCCGTGGACTTCGGACTCGTCCTGCAGACTGACCCGCCCGCCTCGTCGGTCGTGAGCCTGATGCGCCGCGCCGAACGCAACGGCTTCCGCTACGGCTGGACCTTCGACTCGGCCGTGCTGTGGCAGGAGCCGTTCGTCATCTACAGCCAGATCCTCGCCAACACCCAGAAGCTGCACGTCGGACCCATGGTCACCAACCCGGGCACCCGGACCTGGGAGGTGACCGCCTCCACCTTCGCCACCCTGAACGACATGTACGGCAACCGCACCGTGTGCGGCATCGGCCGCGGCGACTCCGCCATGCGGGTGGCCGGCCGCAGGCCCAACACCCTGGCCCGGCTGGGCGAGGCCATCGAGGTGATCCGCGACCTCGCCGAGGGCCGCGAGGCCCTCGTCGACGGCAACCCGGTCCGCATCCCGTGGGTCCGCGAGGGCAGGCTGCCCGTCTGGATGGCCGCGTACGGCCCCAAGGCCCTCGCCCTCGCCGGCGAGAAGGCCGACGGGTTCATCCTCCAGCTCGCCGACCCCTACCTCACCGAGTGGATGGTGCACGCCGTCCGCGACGCCGCCGCCCGGGCCGGCCGCGACCCCGACGCCGTCACCATCTGCGTGGCCGCCCCCGCGTACGTCGGCGACGACCTCGCCCACGCCCGCGACCAGTGCCGCTGGTTCGGCGGCATGGTCGGCAACCACGTCGCCGACCTCGTCACCCGGTACGGGGAGCACTCCGGCATGGTCCCCGAGGCCCTGACCGACTACATCAAGGCCCGCGAGGGCTACGACTACAGCCACCACGGGCGCGCCGGCAACCCCTCGACCGACTTCGTCCCCGACGAGATCGTCGACCGGTTCTGCCTCCTCGGACCGGCCGAGGCGCACATCGAGAAGCTCCGCGCCCTCAAGGCCCTCGGCGTCCACCAGTTCGCCGTCTACGACATGCACGACGCGAAGGAGGCCACCATCGACGCCTACGGCGAGCAGATCATCCCGGCGGTCAACTCGTGACCGCCGGACCGGTACGGATAGGCGACGCGGAGCGCGTCGAACTCGTACCGGGGGAGGTGGCGGCCGACAGCCGGTTCGCCAACGCCGACCTGCTCCCGGTGCCGGTCGCGCAGCGGCACTGGACGACGTACAACTTCGCCGCCCTGTGGGTGGGGATGGCCCACAACATCCCCTCCTGGATGCTCGCGTCGGGGCTCGTCGCCCTCGGCATGGACTGGAAGCAGGCCGTCCTCACCATCGCCCTCGCCAACGTGGTGGTGCTGGTGCCGATGCTGCTCACCGGCCATGCCGGGCCCAAGTACGGCATCCCCTTCCCGGTCCTGGCCCGGGCCCCCTTCGGCGTGCGCGGGGCCAACCTGCCCGCCCTCGTCCGGGCCGGGGTGGCGTGCGCCTGGTTCGGCATCCAGACCTGGATCGGCGGCACCGGGATCTTCGTGCTGCTCGGCAAGGTGTTCGGCGGCTGGGCGCAGGCGGCGGAGGTGGCCGGCCAGCCGTGGACGCTGTGGCTGTGCTTCGTCCTCTTCTGGGCCCTCGAACTCGCCATCATCTACCGGGGGATGGAGGCCCTGCGGCGGTTCGAGAACTGGGCCGCGCCGTTCGTCATCGTCGGCGCGCTCGCGCTGCTCGTCTGGATCGCGGGCAAGGCCGGCGGCCTCGGCCCCCTCCTCGACCAGCCCTCGAAGCTCGGCTGGGGCAGTGACTTCTGGGAGGTGTTCTTCCCCTCGCTGATGGGGATGATCGCCTTCTGGTCCACCCTGTCCCTCAACATCCCCGACTTCACCCGCTTCGGCTCCGGGCAGCGCGCCCAGATGGTCGGACAGGCCCTGGGGCTCCCCACGACGATGACCCTCTTCGCGCTGCTGTCGGTGATCGTCACGTCCGGCTCGCAGGCCCTCTACGGGGCACCGGTGTGGGACCCGGTCGAGCTGGTGGCCCACACGGACAACGTCTTCGGGCTGCTCTTCGCCCTGGTCACCGTCCTGGTCGCGACGATCTCGGTGAACATCGCCGCGAACGTCGTCTCGCCCGCCTACGACCTGTCCCACCTGGCTCCGCGGATCATCGACTTCCGCACCGGCGCCCTGATCACCGGCGTGGTCGGCGTGCTGATCATGCCGTGGAAGCTCACCTCCACCCCCGAGCTGTACATCTTCACCTGGCTCGGGCTGGTCGGCGGCCTGCTCGGCACGGTGGCCGGCATCCTCATCGCGGACTACTGGATCGTCCGGCGCACCCGGCTGTCGCTGCCCGACCTCTACCGCGAGGGCGGGGCGTACTGGTACCGGGGCGGGTGGAACTGGAAGGCGCTGGCCGCCCTGGCCGTGGGCGGCACCCTGGCCGTGGGCGGCTCGCACTCCGCCGCCGGACAGGGCCCCTTCCCGGGCGACGGCCTGATCCCCGTGCTCAAGCCGCTCGCCGACTACGGGTGGGCGGTGGGGCTGGGGTCCTCGCTGGTGCTCTACGTGGCGCTGATGCGGGCGGGCCGGGGAGCGCGCAGCCGGGGTTGAGCCGGCCCCGCACTGAGCGGGCGTCCGGCGCGGGGACTTCACCCCGCGTCCATGCGGGCGGGTAGGGGTTGTCGGCGCGGCGTGCTTTGCTGGAGGCATGATCGATGAGTTCCTGACCCATGACCTGGCCGCCGTCGAGGAGGCCGTGCGCGAGGCCGCCGCCGCCGAGATCACGCCCCGTTTCCGGCAGCTGGCCGACGACGAGGTGGAGGCCAAGAGCGGCCCGCACGACCTGGTCACGGTCGCGGACCGGCTCGCCGAGGAGCACCTGACCGCGTCGCTGACCAAGCTGCTGCCCGGCTCCGTCGTGGTCGGCGAGGAGGCCGTGCACGCGGACCCGGGCGTGTACGCGGCGCTGCGCGGCGACGCCCCGGTGTGGATCGTGGACCCGGTCGACGGCACCCGCCAGTTCGTCCACGGCGACCCGCACTTCTGCACGCTGGTGGCGCTGGCCGTGCGCGGCGAGATCCTCGCCTCGTGGACGTACGCCCCCGAGCTCGACGAGCTGGCCACGGCGGTCCGGGGCGGCGGCGCGTACCTCAACGGGCGGCGCCTGCGCCCCGGTTCGCCCGAGCCGGGCGCCGACCTGCGGGTGGCCACCGCCCACCCCGACTACACCAGCCCCGAGGACAAGGCCGTCCTCGCCCGGCTCGACGTGCCCGGGGTGCGTGCCCGCCCCTGCGGCTCCGCGGGCCTCGAGTACCTGCGCGTGGCCCGGGGCGAGATCGACGCCCTCGCCTTCAGCTGGCCGTCCGCCTGGGACCACGCGGCCGGGTTGCTGCTGGTGGCGGAGGCCGGCGGGGCGCAGTACACGGTCGCGGGGGAGCCCTTCCGGGTGGACCGGGACAACGCCCTGCCGTTCGCGATCGCGCGCGACGAGGCCACCGCCGTGCGGGTCCGCGACCTGCTGGCCGGGACCGCCTGATCCCGGCTCGCCGCGCGCGGGGGCCGGAGTCGCGCCGCCCGGCACCGGGGGCCGCGGTCCGCGGGATCCCGACGCCCGGCCGGATCCCGCACCGGGTGCCGCCGTCCGTCCGAATATCCTTGACGGACAGGGACACTGCCGTCGCGACGTGAGGAGCCGAGGTGCCGTCGATTCTCGATGCGGTCGTCGTGGGGGCGGGGCCCAACGGGCTGACGGCCGCGGTCGAACTGGCCCGCCGGGGCTTCTCCACCGCCCTGTTCGAGGCGGCGCCGACCGTGGGCGGCGGAGCCCGGACCGAGGAGCTGACCCTGCCCGGCTTCCGGCACGACCCGTGCTCGGCCGTGCACCCGCTCGGGGCCGGCTCGCCGGTGTTCTCGACCATGCCGCTGGACCGGTACGGGCTGGAGTGGCTGCACGCCCCGCTGCCGATGGCGCACCCCTTCGACGACGGGTCCGCGGCGGTGCTCTCCCGCTCCGTCGCCGAGACCGCCGCGTCCTTCGGCGCGTGCGACGCGGGCGCGTACCGGCGGCTCGTCCAGCCGTTCCTGGGCCGGTGGGACACCCTGGTCCGGGACTTCATGTCGCTGCCCTCGACCGCGCTGCCCCGCGACCCGCTGCTGCTGGCCCGCTTCGGCCTGACCGGGCTGCCGCCCGCCACGTGGCTGATGCGGCGGTTCCGGGACGAGCGGGCGCGCGCGCTGTTCTCCGGGCTGGTGGCCCATGTGATCGCGCCGCCGGACGGGCCGGGCACCGGCGCCGTCGGCCTGGTCTTCGCCCTCGCCGCGCACGCCGTGGGCTGGCCGCTGCCGCGCGGCGGCTCCCAGTCCGTCTCCGACGCGCTCGCCGCGTACCTGCGCGAGCTCGGCGGCCAGGTGCACACCGACTTCGAGGTGAAGCGCCTGGACGACCTGCCGCCGGCCCGCGCGTACGTCTTCGACACCTCGCCCACCGCGCTGGCCCGGATCGCCCGGCTGGGCCGGGTGTACGACGGGTACCGGTACGGAGCCGCCGCCTTCAAGATCGACTACGCGCTGTCCGGACCGGTGCCGTGGACGGCCGAGGAGGCCCGGCGCGCCGGGACCGTGCAGATCGGTCCCACCAGCGCCGACATCGAGACCGCGCTGCGCGCCGCGGCCGGTGGCCGACCGCCCGCCACGCCGTTCCTGATCACCGCCCAGCCCAGCCTCGTCGACCCGTCGCGGGCACCGGCGGGCAAGCACGTCTTCTGGGCGTACGGGCATGTCCCGCACGCCTGGGACGGCGACCTCACCGACGCCGTCGAGCGGCAGCTGGAACGCTTTGCGCCCGGCTTCCGGGACCTGGTGCTGGCCCGCGCCGTCGCGGGCCCCCCGCAGCTGGCCGCCCGCAACCCCAACTACGTCGGCGGCGACATCGCCTGCGGCGCGGCCTCCGGCCTCCAGCTGCTGCTGCGGCCCAGACTGTCCCTGCGGCCGTACGCCACCCCGCACCCGGCGGTGTTCCTGTGCTCGTCGGCGACCCCGCCCGGCCCCGGCGTGCACGGCATGTCGGGCCACAACGCGGCCAAGGCGGTCTGGCGGCACCTGCGGCAGACCCGGCGGTGACGCCGGCGGCGGAACCGAGCGACGGGGACGGACGGATGACGAGGCTGACGCTGGTCCGGGGCGACATCACGGAGCAGGACGTCGACGCGGTGGTCAACGCCGCCAACTCCTCCCTGCTGGGCGGCGGCGGAGTCGACGGCGCGATCCACCGCCGCGGCGGGCCCGAGATCCTGGCCGCCTGCCGCGACCTGCGCGCCTCCCAGTACGGAAAGGGCCTGCCCACCGGCCGGGCCGTGGCCACCACCGCCGGCCGGCTGCCCGCCCGCTGGGTCATCCACACGGTCGGTCCGGTGTACGGGGCTGCCGGAGCCGACCCGTCGCTGCTGGCCTCCTGCTACCGCGAGTCGCTGAGGGTCGCCGACGAACTGGGAGCGCGGACGGTCGCCTTCCCGGCCGTCTCGACCGGTGCCTACGGGTGGCCGATGGCGGATGCCGCCCGCATCGCCGTGGAGGCGGTGCGGAGCGCCGCGACCGACGTCGAGGAGGTCAGGTTCGTCCTCTTCGACGAGCAGGCGTACCAGGCGTTCGCCGAACGGATCGGCTCCTCGGACACCGGGTGACGGCCCCCGCGTCGTCCGGGTCCGGGTGACCCCCCGGCCGGGCCGCCGTCGTGACCGACGGCCCGGCCGGGAATCCACCGCGGCGTCCGGGAAGGGGACATTGCCAGACCCCCGCCGTGCGAAGGAAGCGTCGTTGTTCTTCGGGTGGTTCGGGTTCCGGCCCCGGCCCACGTCGTCGACGGCGTCCTTGGAGCCGCTGTTGCGGTAGACGTCGGCCCTGTAGGCGGAATTCAGGTTCTTCGCCGAAGCCGCGTCTTTCTTGACTCGGCACGGTCGCCGCAAGGGCGGACACCGTCGCCAGGGCAAGGCGGGATCCGGTGGTCTTCATGGTTTTTCAGCCCCCTTTTGGGCGCACTCCCATGGGCGGGCCGACGGCCCGGAGCATGGCAGGGCAGGGTGTCGCCTGGCGTCGCGAAGACGCCGCTGGGCACTGGTTTCGCAGCACGCGTGCGGCGATTCGACATCCCCCCGGATGCGCCAGTGCCGCGGCCGGAACTCCCCCGAAGTGCGCGGTACTTGGTCTGTCGCAATTCCTCGTGTGCGGCGAAGTCTGGTCAGGACCTCCCGCGGCGACTTGGCCCATTAGAGCACCTTTGGAACCCGGCGAACCGGACATACGGGGACCAGTCAAGACGATCTTGGTCCGGACTGGTGGGGCGATCTACGTCACACGCATTTCGAATGCCCGGGGGCGGAGACGGCCGGGGCCACGGAGCCGGAAATCATGTGTATGGTCTTTTGCAGACGGCTTCGCTCGGGGGTGTCGTGACCATTCCCCCTTCCCGGAAATCCGGGAGGGTCGAGCCCGAGGCGTGACATGCCGTCATGGCCCGGAGACCCGTTCTCCGCGTCGCCCGCCGGCTGTTGTGAACGTAGGGGCGAGCGGCCCCACTCATCGGCGACGGACCCGCACGGGTCGGACCCGCACCGGTCGGGCCCGTCCCGGACTCCCGGCGCGGATGCGCCCAGTCCTCCCGAGCGAGATCAGCCCGGCGGCCCGGCAGCCGAACGACCCGGCGGCCCGGTGGCCGAAGGCTGCGGCCGTCGCCCGCTGCTCCGCCCTTCCACCTCTTCGACTCCGGTCGACCACCACCAATCTGGAGATGATCATGAATCAGACAAGCATGCGCGCCACCGCGCTCGCCGCGACCGCCGTTTCCTTCTGCGGGATCCTGGCCACCGCGCAGCCCGCCGCTGCCGCGGAGACGTGCACCACGAAGGACAACAGCAGGATCATCGCGATGTCCGGTGCCATCCCCGAGACGTGGGTGGGCATCCCCACCTGCGTCGAGGCCCTCCCCGGCGACAAGGTCCGCGGTTCCTTCCGCTTCCGCTGGAAGGTCGGCCCCAACGACGGCCAGTCCGACCTCACCAGCAAGCGGTTCACCTCCTTCAAGGTGACCGTGCGTCTGGAGAGCCGCTTCCCGGGCGGCGCCGACACCGTGGTCACCAGCAAGACCTGTGACTTCGCCGAGGACATCAACAAGGCCCTCGAGAGCAACCCGAACGCGGAGGTCGGCTGCGTGACGCCGGCCACCGCACTCGACCACGGCAAGCAGTGGTCGGGCGACGCCACCGCCGTGTACGACGTCGCCGGCGACAACAAGGGCCCCGTCACCTGGAACCTCAACGGCTCCCCGCTGATGAGCTGACCCCCCAGGGGTGGGGCGGCGTCCCCGCGGCCCCACCCCTGACGGATCCGGCGCCGGGCGCATGAGCCGCGCACCCCTGTGGCCGGGTTGTGCGAGCAGCGGGATACGGTGAAGATCCGCTGGACGGCGACGGGTACGAAGGGGCCGGCTGCCGATGGGGTGGCGCGATTTCGTGCCCGACGTGGTGGAGGACGCGGGCGAGGACCTGGTCGAGGGCCTCGGCGACGGCGCCGAGTGGCTGGGCGACAAGTCCGCGGACCTGGTGGAGAAGGCGGGTTGGGACAGCGGGGCCGACTGGCTGCGCGAGAAGAGCCGTTCGCTGGCCAACCAGATGGGCGCGGACGTCGCCGAGTTGGAGCTCGACGAGACCGACGACCCGAAGAAGCTGGTCTACGGCAGCGTGTCGGCGATCCGGGGCGCGGCGAAGAGCCTGTCCGGCCTCCAGACGCACTTCGACCAGGTGGGCAGCGGGCTCAAGGGCCTGGACCCCTCCGCCATCAAGGGCGAGTCGGCGCGGGCGTTCGGGGAGGCGTCCGCGAAGCAGCCGCCGAAGTGGTTCAAGGCCGCCGACGCATTCGAGAAGGCGGCCGGCGCCCTGACGTCGTTCGCGGACACCGTCTGCCCGGCACCCTGCCGCTGGTCTTCACCCGGCGCGCGGAGTCCGGCTACCGCGCCGGCCGCTGGTTCGGCCCCACCTGGGCCAGCACCGTCGACCAGCACCTGGAGATCGACGCCGAAGGGGTCGTCCTCGTCCACCGAGGACGGACTGATCCTCCCCTACCCCCACCCGGCCCCCGGCCTCCCGGTGTACGCGGCCAGGGGCCCGCGCCGACCCCTGGCCCGGACCCCCGACGGCGACTACACCCTCACCGACCCGGAGACGGGACAGGTCCGGCACTTCGACGCGGACGGACGGATCGAGCAGATCACCGACCGCAACGGCAACTTCGCACAGTTCGAGTACGACCACGCGGGCACCCCCACCGGCGTCCGCCACAGCGGCGGCTACCACCTGCTGCTGGAGACCTCCGAGGGCCGGGTCACCGCCCTCTCCCTGGCCGGCGGCGGTCGCCTCCTCGACTACGGCTACACCGACGGTCACCTCACCGAGGTGGTGAACTCCTCCGGCCTGCCCCTGCGTTTCGAGTACGACGACCGGGCCCGGATCACCTCCTGGACCGACACCAACGGCAGCCGCTACGACTACGCCTACGACGACGAGGACCGGTGCACGGCGGAAGGCGGCGCGGCCGGTCACTACGCCCTGACCATCTCCTACGGCCCCACCGACCCGGCCACGGGCCACCGCGTCACGACCACCACCACGGCCGCCGGCCAGGTCCGCCGCTACGCCGTCGACGGGCGCTGCCGGATCGTGTCCGAGACCGGCGCGACGGGGGCGGTCACCCGCTCCGCGTACGACCACCGGGACCGGCTCGCCTCCCGCACCGACCCGCTCGGGCGCACCACCCGGTTCCACCGGGACGAGTACGGCCGGCTGACAGGCGTGGTCCGGCCCGACGGCTCCGAACTCACCACCCGGTACGACGACCAGGGTCGGCCGGAGCTGCAGACCAGGGCCGACCGCACCACCTGGCGCCACACGTACGACGAACGCGGCAACCGCCTGACCCTCACCAACCCCGCGGGCGCGACCACCTGCTGCACCTACGACGAGCACGGCCACCTCACCTCCGTCACCGACGCGCTCGGCGGGACCACCCGCATCCGTACCGACCGCGCCGGACTCCCCGTCCGGCCGGGTCGCCTCCCGCACCACGCCGTCCGGCGCCGTCAGCACGTGGACGTTCCGTACAACACGTTTGTCTTCTCGCTGGTGTTCGGCGGCGTGGCGGGACTGCGCGTGCGCGGGCTGCTCGCCGACGAGCGGCGCGAGGTCTCCCTCGAGCCGCTCCCGGACGGCCGGCTCGCGGTATCGGTCGTCGGCCCCCACCGGTCGCTGGCGTTCACCGCCGCCACCCTCGCGTTCGCCGCCCCCGCCGTCCGTCTGCAGGGCGGGGTCTGACGCCGGCCGCAGGATCCCGGCGCCCGGGTGACGCCACCGGCGGGGCCTACGGCGTGCGGTCCAGTCCCCAGACGCGGAACTCCGTGCCCCCGTCGTGCAGCGGGGCACGCTCGGTGAAGCCCAGGCGCGGCGGGATCGCGGCGCTGGCGTGGTTGCCGGGCTCGTGGACGACGAGGAGCTGCTCGACGCCGGGCAGCCGGAAGCCGACCCCGGTCAGGGCGCGCGCGGCCCGGACGGCCACGCCCCGGCCCGTGGCGGCGGGGTGGAGCCAGTAGCCGATCTCGAACGCGTCGGCGGGCGTGTCCTCGTGCCGGTACAGCCCGCAGGCCCCGACGAGCGCGCCGTCGAGCACGACGGCGTACGCGAACTCCTCGCCCGCCTCCCAGCGTTCGTCCCGCGCCGCGAGGAACTCGGCGGTGCGCGCCGGGCTGTGGTCCGCGGCCCAGTCCAGCCACGGCCGCAGGTGGTCGAGGGACTCGTCGATGACCCGGTGCAGCTCCGGGAGGTCCGCCTCGCCTTCGAAACGGCGGAGGACGAGCGTGTCGTCGACCGTGATGACGTGCGGCGGCTGCTGTGCAGGGAGATCCATACCGCGAGCATCGTCCGCCACGCGGCCCCCGGGCAAGTGGCTGTCCGCTTCCCGCCGGAATGCCTCCCGGCCTCCCGCCGTTGTGCCCGCCCCCGCCCCCACCCCCGTCCCGTTCCCGTCCCGCCCCCGACCGCGACGAGGGCGGGTGCGGGGGGACCGGCGGGCCGGACGCGGCTCAGCGGAAGGCGGTCAGGACGCGGCTGTTGCCGTACTGCCAGACCGTCCCGACGTGCCGGAAGCCGGCCTCGCGGAGCAGGGCGACGTGGGCCGAGACGGACAGGTCGTTGCCCTCGCACGGCGGGTGTGCGGAGTCGGTGTCGCGGCTCAGGAACGGCGCCAGCTCCGGGTCCGCGGCCGCGCCGGACCACCAGGACTGCCAGTCCTCGTGGGTGAAGGACAGGTTGCGCTCGGCGTGGCGGCGGCCGATGTCCAGGGCCAGCTCGCGCAGGAACGCGGAGTCCGGCCCGATGTGGTCGCCGTTGACGAGGACCCCGCCGGGCCTCAGCCGCCCGGCCAGCTCCCGGTACACCCCGCGCAGCGCGGACTCGCTCAGGTAGTGCAGCGCCGTGGCGGACACCACCGCGTCCACCGGGCGGTCCAGCTCGAGTTCGGCCAGCCAGCCGGGCGCGCCGATCAGCGCCCGTACGTACCGTACGCGGTCGCCGTAGTGGGCCCGGCCCAGTTCCAGCAGCAGGGGATCGGCGTCCACCGCCAGCACCTCGGCCCCGGGCAGCCGGTCGGCCAGGCGCGCGGCCAGGGCCCCCGGTCCGCTGCCGAGGTCGAGCACGAGCGGAGCGGGGCGGTCCAGCGCGATGCGCTCCACGACGTCCGCGATGACCGTGAACCGCTCCTCCCGGTCGACCGCGTACCGCTGCTGCTGGCACTCCCAGCGCTCCACCCAGTGCCCGGCCGTCACCGCACTCACCTGCATAGTGAAAATCATTGCAGCTTGGCGAGGGACTCCAGCAACTTCTCCACCTCTTCGAGTGTGTTGTACACGTGGAGGCTGACGCGCACCGACCCCTCCCGTACACTCCGCCCGGCCTGGCAGTGGTCGTCGGAGCGCACCATGAAGCCGTCGCTGAACAGCACGAACCCCAGGTCCTGCGAGCCGATCCCGTGGTGCCGGAACGTGACGATGCTGCCCCGCCGCTGCACGGGCGAGTCCGCCGCCAGACTGGTCGTGCAGCCGAGCACCTCGTACGCCGGCAGCCGGCTCAGGCCGTCGGTCAGCACGGCCGTCAGCGCGGTCGTCCAGCGGGCGATCCGCCCGACGTCGGCGTCCGCC
Organism: Streptomyces sp. NRRL S-87; assembly: GCF_000719335.1. Taxonomy (GTDB): domain Bacteria; phylum Actinomycetota; class Actinomycetes; order Streptomycetales; family Streptomycetaceae; genus Streptomyces. Next base: position 109,599 of record NZ_JOGB01000034.1, on the reverse strand, counting down.
AGCCAGTCCAGGGCGGCCGCCAGGCTCGCGATGCCCGCGGTGTTGGGCGTGCCGGGCCAGCCGCCGGGACGGAACGCGGGTCCGCGCCGGCCCCGCGCCCACACCGCCCCCGTCCCCGGCAGGGCGAGGGCCTTGTGTCCGGAGAACACCAGGAAGTCCACGTCCAGAGCGGCCAGGGACACCGGCTGGTGGCCCACGCTCTGCGCCGCGTCCAGGCAGATCACCACGTCCGGGCCGACCACCTCGCGGATGCGGTGCACGTTCATGTCGGCGCCGTAGACGTGGTGCACGTGCGTGGCGGCCACGAACCGGGTGCGGGGCCCGACGATCCGGCCGAGCGCCACCGGGTCGTAGTCGCCGGACCCCGCCTGGCAGGGCAGCTCGTGCACGGTGATCCGCACCCCCTGCCGGGCCAGCAGGTCGCGGGCCTCCCACCACGGCACCAGGTTCGCCTGGTGGTCGCCGTACGGGACGACGATCTCGTCGCCGTCCGCGAGCAGGTCCGGCAGCCAGTCCCGGGCCACGGTGCGCAGGCCCTCCGAGGTGCCGCTGGTGAAGTGCACGGTGGAACGCTCCGGATCGGGGTCGCCGAGGAACCGCTTGACGCGGTCGCGAGTGGCAGCCACCAGAGCGGTCGTGGCGTTCGCCCACGGGTAGGAGCCGCGGCCGGAGTTCGCGTTGGAGGTGGTCAGGTACGCGTGTACGGCGTCCAGCACGGCCCGCGGCTTCTGCGCGGTCGCGGCGCTGTCCAGGTAGGCGGGGCCCGGCATCCCGGTCGGGGGCCCCGCTTCCCCGTCGGCCGCCGCCACGATCGGGAACTGGGCGCGCAACGGCCGCTGCCACGCGGCCAGAGCGGCCAGTTCGGCGCGTGGACCGGGTACGGGGGCGATCGTCGGCCCGGTCGTCGGGTCGGCCATCAGTCGCGCACCAGCGGCGCGCCGGCGTCCCGCCAGGCGACGATGCCGCCCGCGAGGCTGCGCACGTCCGGATGGCCCATGCGGGTGAGGAGGGCGGCGTACCGCAACGACTGCTCCCCGACGGGACAGGCCAGCAGCACCGGTCGGCTGGAGCTGAACGGCAGGCCGCCCCGCACGAGTTCGGCGAACAGCTCGTCGACGATGTTCAGCGAGCCGTCGATGTGCAGCGCCCCGTACGCGAACGGACCGCGCAGGTCGACCACCAGCGGCTGCCCCGACTCGGTCCACTTGCGCGCCTCGTCGACCTCCATCGTCCTCGCGGCGGCCAGCTCGGCCGCGGTGACGGTGGCCACGGAGTTCCGGACGGCCGGCCGCCCGAGCAGCTCGGGCCGGCGCGCCCGTACGTAGCTCAGGTAGCTCTCCGTCCGGTCGCACACCACGAACACGGCCGTCCGGCGTTCGGTCAACTCCGCGTCCACCGCGCGGAGATGCCGCACCGCGCCGAAGTAGGGGCTCCGCCGGTCGGCCCGGACAGCAGTCCGCACCGGCGCAGCAGCACCAGCATGCCGTCCAGCGCCTCGTCCGAACCCACCGACTCGATCGCGTCGTACACCGACGGGTCGAACAGGCCCACCTCCCGCACCTCGTCCGTGGTGCGGATACCCGGGATGAAGTCCGCCTTCCCGCCGACCAGGCCGATCACACGCACCCCAGGGTCGTGGGCGCGCAGCGCGCGGGCCACCCCCGACGAGGATCCGGCGGTGCCCACGCAGGCGACGAGGTAGTCGGGGGCCCGGCCGTCCAGGTCCGCGATGATCTCCGGCCCGGTACCCGCCGCGTGGGCGTCGGCGTTGAGCGGGTTGAAGTACTGGTCGGTGTGCAGGTGGACGCTGCCGGGTTCGCCGAGCCGCTGGTGGAACACGGTCAGCGGATCGGCCGTGTCGGTCGGGTCGAGGCACTCGCTCTGCCCGGGCAGCTCCTCGATCTCGGCGCCGAGCAGGAGCAGCAGGTCCTTGATCTCGGGCACCCGCATGCGGTTCGTCACGCTCTTGAACGGCAGCCCGTGCAGGCCGGCGATCAGCGCGAGGGCCTTGGCGGTGTTGCCGCTCGACAGCTCGACCACCGTCTCGCCGCGGTCCGCGGCGCCGGCGAGCCGGTCCCGCACCATGTTCCAGGCGGCGCGGTCCTTGAGCGAGCCGAAGGGGTTGAGCATCTCCAGCTTGGCGTAGAGGTCGATGTTCCTCAGTCCGTGCACCCGCGGATCGATGCGCACCAGCGGGGTGTTGCCGATGGCCTCGGTGATGCTGTCGTACCTCACGCCCTTCAAACCCCCGTCTCCGTGGTCGGCCAGTACTGCTCGTCGAGGCACCAGCGCCAGGCTCCGCCCTCCTTCCCGCCCCGGTCGTCCGCTCCTCCGTCGTCCGTTCCTCCGCTGTCCGTTCCCCTGTCGCCGGTACCCCAGTCGTCCGTTCCCCCGTGGCCCCGGGCGGGTGTGACCGCGACCTTGCGCGCCACGGGCTGCCGTTGGGCCCGGGTGGCGGTGAAGTCCATGCAGTAGGCGGCGGTGTTGGGGAAGGCGAGGAGGTCGCCGGGGCGCGGCAGCCGGGGCAGGAAGACGGTCCGGCGGGTGATCAGGTCGGCCTCCAGGCAGAGGTTGCCCATGAGGTGGACGCCCACGGGCGGTCCTGCCGGGGCGGTCCGGTCGGCCCGGTCGGCCCGGTCCGCCGGGCCGGACGGGGCCACCGGGGCGGACGGGGTCCGTCCGCGCGGGACCAGAACCGGGTCGACCAGGACGCCGTGGTCCTCCAGACCGACGTCCCCCGCGTTCAGCGCCAGGCGTACCCACGGCGGACCCGCGCCGTCGGTACGCACCTCCAGCACCCGGCCGAGGGTGAACCCGCACTGGTCGGCCAGGGCCCGGCCGGGCTCGGCGTACAGGTCGCACAGGCTCTCCAGCAACAGCGTGCCCAGCGGACGACCCAGGGAGGGCGCCGGGTGGGACAGCAACTCGTCGAGGTAGGACGCTCCGGCGGCGGAGCGGTGCGCGGGGTACAGCGCGAGCGCCCCCTTGAGGGTGCCGTTCTCCGCGCGCAGCCCGTAGCCGTGCCCGCCCCAGGTGAGCGGCGGCCGGCGGCCCAGGGCGGCGTCGGTCAGGGCGGTGGTGTAGCGCTCCCACTGGGCGGCGTGGGCCAGGTAGCTGATGCCGAAGCCGCCGCCCACGTCCACGGCGCGGGGCCGGAAGTCCCGTAACCGCAGCTCCTCCAGGGCCCGCAGGCAGCCCTCCAGCGCCACCGCCTTCTCGTCCTGGCTCGTGGTGTCGAGGTGGTAGCCGACGCCGACCGGGTCCAGGGCGTCCCGCTCCCTGTCCAGCAGGTCCAGCAGGGACCCGAGCGCCTTGACCGAGGTGCCGAAGCGGCTGCGCCGGGACAGGGTGCGGGGCCCCGTCGTCTCGAACTCCGAGAGCCGCACCAGGACGCGCAGGCGGGGGAGTCCGTACCTGCGCACCAGGCGGGCCGCGCGCTCCAGCTCACCGGGCCCGTCGGCGCCCAGCGTCACGCCGGAGCGGGCGGCGAGCCAGAGGAACGCGGGGTCCTTCGGGCCGGTCGCCACGATCCGGTCGGGGGTGAAGCCGGCGCCGAGGGCGTGCTGCAGCTCCTCCAGCGAGGCGGCGTCCAGACCGGTGGCGGCGGTCGCCGGGCCGGCGCCGCGGCGGGACCCGGGCGGGGAGCCGGGCCCCGGTGCCGGTCCCGGTCCCGGTCCCGGTCCCGTTCCTGGTCCGGGGGCGGGGTCGGTGTCCGGTCCGGCGTCCGGTGCGCTCTCCGTCGCCGCGAGGTGGCGCAGCAGGCTGCTGGAGCCGGTGGTCTTGTGGGCGAGGAAGATCCGGCCCGTCAGCCGGTGGCGGCGCAGCACGGCGCCGAAGGCGGCGGCGTTCCGCCCGATCTCCCCCGGCAGCACGACGTTGAGCGGTGACCCCAGGGCCTCGACGAGGGAGTGCAGGAACGCCCCGGAGCGCAGCAGGGCCGCCGGGACCGGGGTGAGCCGGGGCTCCAGGTACAGCGGGGCGTCGCTCATGCAGGCCGTCCCCTCTCGACGGAGTACCGACGATGCGGGCCGACGGCGGGCGCGGACCGCGGGTGCGGGCCACCGGTGCGGACCCCGGGCAGCGGCCCCGTGATCCGCGATCATCCGTACGGCTCCGGCCATCATCGCTCGCTTCGTGCGGTACCTCCAGGGGGCACGGGTGCACGGGGGGCGGACGGGCGCGGGCCGCCGTAACCCGCGTGGCGGGTGGGGCCGTTCGCGCGTACGGGGGTGGGAGGGGGGGTGGGAAGCGGGCCGGGACGGGTCAGAGGACCAGGCTCATCAGGACGTCGTCGCGGTCGTCCCCGGGTGCCACCCGCAGCGCCCCCGGCCAGCGCCCGACCTCCACCCAGCCCAGCCGGCGGTAGAACCCCTCCAACCCGCACCCGGACCGTGCGCTCAGCTGGAGCCGTTCGAGCCCCATCTCGGTACGGGCCAGCTCGGCGGCGCGCGTCATGAGGCCTGCGCCGACACCCAGGCCGCGGAACCGCGGATGGGTCTGGACGTGGTTGACCACCCCGCAGTGGGCCACCAGCGGGTGCGGATCCCGGCGTACGACCAGCCAGCCCGCGAGCTCCCCGGCACGGCGCGCCACCAGCAGCCGACACCGCTCGGGGCCCAGCCCCGCGACCAGCTCCGCCACGGTGGGGGCCACCTGGGCGGCGGTGACGGGAGGCATCGGCAGGCTGTGGGCGACCACGGCGCCCCCGGCGTTGAGGACGTCCGCCCAACAGGCGGCCAGCTCCCTCGGGACGGCGGCCGGGACGGAGCCGGCGCTGGTGAACTGCTGCGCGTGCATGGCCCCAGCGTCCCAGAACGCCCGCCCGCCCGGGCTCCGCGGCACCGGCCGGCGGCGAGGTACGTTGGATCCGTGGGACGGAGCGAGGAGGCACCGTGACCGAGCGCAAGCCGCCGGGCGTCGGCTTCGAGACCTGGGTGGAGCGGCAGATCCGCGAGGCGGCCGAGAAGGGCGCCTTCGAGGACCTCCCGGGATACGGCAAGCCGCTCGCCTCGCTGGAGGCCCCGTACGACGAGATGTGGTGGATCAGGGAGAAGATGCACCGCGAGGGCTTCGGCGTGCTCCCGCCCGCGCTGGCCCTGCGCAAGGAGGCGGAGGACGCGCGCGAGGCGGCGCGCGCGGCCCGGACCGAGCGGCGGGTGCGGGAGGTCCTGGCGGAGGTCAACGAGAAGATCCGCGCGGCCCTTCGCCGGCCGCCGCCGGGCCCGCCCCTGCGCCTGACCGAGTTCGACGTGGAGGCGGAGGTACGGGCCTGGCGGGCCGCCCGCGACGGCTGAACGCGGTCGACCACCGTGCCCGGGCGCCTCAGGTCAGGACGCCCGCTATGCCCCGGGCCACGCAGTCGACCCGGTCCGTCGGCAGGCCGGCGATGTTGATGCGCCCCGTGGTCGTGCCGTAGATGGCGAACTCGTCGCGCAGCCGCACCATCTGGCGGGGCGTGAGGGGCAGCATCGAGAACATGCCCTTCTGCTGCGCCAGGGTCGCGGCCTCCTCGGTGTGACCCAACGCCGTGAGCCGGGCCGCCAGTTCGGTCCGGTTGGACTCGATCCGCCCCCGCATGCCGTCCAGTTCGGCCAGCCAGAGCGCGCGCAGACCCGGGTCCTCCAGGACGGCCGTCACGACGGCCGCGCCGTGCTCGGGCGGCATCGAGTACAGGGTGCGCGCCGCGTTCTGCAGCGCGGCCTCGGCGTGCCGGGCCGACTGCCGGGAGCCGCCGACGACGATCGCGCAGCCGGTGCGGTCGTTGTAGAGGCCGAAGTTCTTGGAGCAGCTGATCGCGATGAGCAGCTCCGGCACCCGGTCCGCCAGCAGCCTGGTCGCCGCCAGGTCCGCCTCCAGCCCGTCGCCGAGCCCGTGGTACGCGAGGTCGACGAACGGCACCCAGCCGTTGCGGCCCGCCAGCTCGGCCAGCGCGGCCCAGGCCTCCGCGGACGGGTCCGCGCCGGTGGGGTTGTGGCAGCAGCCCTGGAGCAGGACGACGTCGTCGCGGCGCGCCCGGGCCAGGTCCCGCAGCATCGCGGCGGTGTCGGCCCGGCCCCGCGCGTCCACCCAGCCGTACGTGCGCACGGTGAGCCCGGCGGCCTCGAGGATCGGCCGGTGGTTGACGTACGCCGGGTCGCTGATCCACACCGTGGTGCCCGGGCGGGTCCGGCAGACCAGGTCCGCCAGCAGCCGCAGGGCGCCGCTGCCGGCCACGGTCTGGACGGCCACCGCGCGCTCGGCCGCCGGGCCGGAGCCCAGGACCAGCGAGAGCATCGCGCGGTTGAAGGCGAGGTTCCCGGAGAGCCCGCGGTACTCCTTCGAGGCGGACCGCTCCGCCAGGCGCAGCTCGGCCTCCCGCACGGCCGCCATGACCGGGGTGTCGCCCGTCTGGTCGCGGTACACGCCGAGCACCAGGTTGAGCCGCTCGGGCCGCGGGTCGAGGCCGTAGGCCTCGGTCAGGTCCCACAGCGGGTCGACGGGCGGCGGGAGGAGAAGCTCGAGCATCTGCGGCAACCTCGGGGGAGCGGGGACGGGAACGGGAGCGGGGCGGGGGCCGCCGCCTGGGGGTCGCGGGGCGGGTTGCCGGCGGTCAGGCGGTGGCGGGGCGGGGGCGGCGGTTGGCCAGGGCCACCCCCGCGGCGATCATCGGTACACCGGCCAGCACGGCGGCGGTCGGCGACTCGCCCAGCAGCGGCACGGCGAGCAGTACCACCAGCACCGGGCTGAGACTGCCGCCGACGGAGCTGCGCTCCGCGCCCAGGCGCCGGATGGCGAAGGCGTACAGCAGGCCCGCGCACAGGCCCACCCCGAGCCCCTGGACCACCAGGAACAGCGCGATGTCGGAGCCGGCGGCGGTCGCCAGGCCCGTGGGCAGCACGCCCGTCAGCACCAGCAGCGCCATCACGGCGAGCGAGGGCAGGCACAGCAGCCCGATCGACCCGACGGGGTCGAGGGTGACCTCCTTGAGCCCCACCGTGTACAGGGCCCACAGGCCGCTGGCCACCAGCAGGATGCCGGAGCCGGCCAGCACGTGGCCGTTCAGGGGGAGGACGTACCGCCACACCAGGGCGACCACGCCGAGCGCGATCAGGCCCAGGCCGACCGCCTGGCCGCCCCGGGGCAGGCCCCGGCCGGCGGCGACCATCAGCGCGGACACGAACAGCGGGACCATGCCGGGCACGATGGCGCCGACGAAGGCCGCCGAGGTCAGGGAGCCGCCGTACATCGCGGCCAGGAAGAAGGGCACGCCGGCGCCGCACACGATCTTGGCGGCGGCCGCCGGGCGGACCGCGGCGAACTGCCGGCGCCGCCGCCACAGGGCATGGGCCAGGACGACGAGCGGGACGCCGAAGCGCAGCAGCGCCGCGTCGGCCGGCTTCAGGGACGAGGTGCTCAGGGCCCGGGCGCTGAGCGCGAAGGCGGCCCAGATCAGCACGGTCAGGGCCAGCGCGGCGACGCCCTGAGCCTGGGGGGAGAGGCGACCGCGACGCCCGGCGGGGGCGACCCCCGCCGGGTCGGCGTCCGGTACCGCCGGACCGCCCGCGACCGCCGCCGGACCGTCCACCACCGCCGTCGCCGGGCCGTCGGTGACCACCGGGCCGTCGGTGACCGCCGGGCCGTCGGTGACCGCCGGACCGTCGACGACCGCCGGACCGGCGCCGTCACGCGACGCGCCCGCCACGCTGCTGACGCTGACCAAGGGGTGGCTCCTCCCGCCTCAAGGGGCCGGATCCGGCCACACCGCAACGCTAGACCGATCATCGGAGCAGCCGATTGCCAGTTCTGCCTCCCAGACGTAGCTTGAGGGCAGAATCTGCCAAGGAATGCCCGGAGAACGGTGCGAAGCGCTCAGGAGTGGTCATGGACGCCATCGATCTGCAGATCATCCGCGAGCTGCAGGCCGACGGCCGGCTCTCCAACCAGGAGCTGGCCGACCGGGTCCGGCTCTCCCCGTCGCCCTGCCTGCGCCGCGTCCGGCGGCTGGAGGAGGCGGGCCTGATACGTGGCTACACGGCCATGGTCGACCAGTCCGCCTTCGGCCTGCCCATCACGGTCTTCGTCCGGATACGGCTGGAAAGGCATACGGGGGACACGGTCCGCGTCTTCGAGGAGCACGTCGCCCGCATCGAGCACATCCAGGACTGCTACCTGATGGCCGGCAGCAGCGACTACCTGCTGCGCGTCGTGATCGAGAGCCTGGAGGCGTACGAGGCCCTGGTCCGGCACCGCATCCACGCCATTCCCGGCATCGCCTCGATCGAGTCCAGCTTCGCCTTCGGCAGCGTCAAGCAGTCGCGCATCTACCCCGCCCCCCACGCCTGAGGCCCCGACGCCGGACCCCCGAGACCGGGTCCCCGGTGCATGAGGCCCGCGACTCCTCGGAGCCGGGGGCCTCGGCCCGGTGCCGCCGTCACCCCTCGCCGTCCGGCTCCGGAAGGGCCTGCTCCGACCAGATGATCTTGCCGTCGGCGGTGTAGCGGACGCCCCACCGCAGGCTCAGCTGCGCCACGAGGAACAGCCCGCGGCCGCCCTCGTCCATCGACGCCGCGTACCGCAGGTGCGGGGACGTGCCGCTGCCGTCGAAGACCTCGCAGGTCAGGACCCGGTCGCGGAGCAGTCGGACCCGGACCGGCGCCGAGCCGTGCCGGATCGCGTTCGTGACGAGTTCGCTCAGCACCAGCTCGGTGCCGAACTCCAGGGCCGACAGCCCCCACTCCGCGAGCTTCGCCGCGGCCTTGGCCCGGATGTCGCCCACCGAGCTCGGCTCGTGCGGCACGTCCCACTCCGCGACCCGGTCCGCCCCCAGCGTGCGGGTGCGGGCCACCAGGACCGCCACGTCGTCCCGCGGCCGGGCCGGCAGCAGCGCGTCCAGCACGGCCGTGCACGTCTCGTCCGGGCTCGTACCGGAGTGCGCCGCGGCCGCCGACAGCATCGCCAGCCCCTCGTCGATGTCGCGGGCCCGGTCCTCGACCAGGCCGTCGGTGTACAGCACCAGCCGGCTGCCCTCGGGGAGCTCCAGTTCCGCCGTCTCGAACGGGAACCCGCCCAGCCCCAGCGGGGCGCCGGCCGGCAGGTCCGGCAGGTGCGCGGAGCCGTCGGGGTACACCAGCACCGGTGGCAGGTGGCCCGCCCGGGACAGCACGCACCGCCGCGACACCGGGTCGTAGACGGCGTACAGGCACGTCGCCCCGGTCAGGCCGCCGGCCAGGCCCCGGGTCGGGCTGTCGAGTCCGGCGGCCGGATCGGTGGCCCCCTCGCCGGGCTCCTCCACCTGGTCGATGCGCTGGACCAGGTCGTCCAGCCGGGCCAGCAGCTCGTCCGGGGGCAGGTCCAGGGCCGAGAAGTTGTGCACCGCCGTGCGCAGCCGGCCCATGGTCGCGGCCGCGTGCAGGCCGTGGCCGACCACGTCACCGACGACCAGCGCCACCCGGCTGCCGGGCAGCGGGATCACGTCGAACCAGTCACCGCCGACCCCGGACTGGGCCGGCAGGTAGTGGTGCGCCACCTCCACGGCGCTCGTCTCGGGCAGGTCCCTGGGCAGCAGGCTGCGCTGGAGGGTGACGGCCAGGGCGTGCTCGCGGGTGTAGCGGCGGGCGTTGTCGATGGTCACCCCGGCGCGGGCGACCAGCTCCTCCGCCAGCGACAGGTCGTCGTCGTCGAAGGGCTCGGGCTTCTCCGAACGCCAGAAGTTCACGATGCCCAGCACCGCCCCGCGGGCCTTGAGCGGCGCGGTGATCAGGGAGTGGATGCCGTAGTCGATGATCGCCTGGGCCCGCGGCGGGTCCTGGGCGAACCAGCCGGGGGCCTGCGCCAGGTCCGGCATCAGCTCGGCCCGTCCGCTGCTGAACCCGCGCGCCTGCGGGGTCGAGGGCAGGAAGCCGATCAGCCGCCCCCGCTCGTAGAGCGGGGCGTCGTCGCGGATGCCGGCCACGGCGGTACGGCGCATCTCCGGCATCGTGGCGGCGGGCTCGTCGCCGCGCAGCACCGCCTCGGCGAGGTCCACGGTCACGAAGTCCGAGAAGCGGGGTACGGCCACGTCGGCCAGCTCCTGGGCCGTCTGCGCCACGTCCAGGGTGGTGCCGACGCCGAGCCCCACGTCGTACAGGAGCTTCAGCCGGCGGCGGGCCGCCTCGGCGCGGGTGCTCAGCACCCGCATCTCGGTCGAGTCGCGGATCGTGACCGCCACCCCGTCGGTCCGGCCGCCCGGGCCGCGTACGGTGGCCCGCTGGTTGATCACGAGGAGCCGGTCGCCCGCCTCGTACATCTCGTCGGTGGCCTCCCGGCCGGACAGCAGCAGTCCGGCCAGCGGCCCGTACAGGCCCGGGAGCTCGGCGACGGGCCGCCCCTCGGGGTCCGGCGGCAGCCCGAGGAGCCGCTTCGCCTCGTCGTTGGCCAGCAGCAGCGTGCCCTCGCCGTCGGTGATCAGCACGCCCTCGCGGACGGAGTGCAGCACCGCGTCGTGGTGCTCGTACATCTTCGTCATCTCGAGGGGACCCAGACCGTGCGTCTGGCGGCTCAGCCGGCGGCTGATCAGGGCGGTGCCGACGGTCGCCAGCCCCATGCCCGCCGCGGCAGCGCCGAGGATGACGGGGAGCTGGCGGCCGGCGACGCCGGTGACGTTCTTGACGGTCAGGCCCGAGGAGACCAGCGCCACCACCTTGCCGTCCACGTCCTTGACCGGCACCGTCGCCTGGATCTCCCGGCCCAGCGGCCCCTGGACGCTCTCGGTGTACACCTTGCCGTCCAGCGACGGCTCGATGGTGCCGACGAACCGTTTGCCGATCAGGTCGGGGTGCGGATGGGTGTAGCGGATGCCGTGGGTGTCCATGATCACGATGAAGTCCACCCCGGCGACCTTGCGGGTGGCCTCGGTCAGCGGCTGGAGGATCTTGGACGGATCGGAGGTGCGCAGCGCCGGGCGCAGCCCCAGGGAGTGGGCGAAGGTCTGGGCCACCGCCACCGAACGGGTGCGGGCCTCCCGGTCGCTGTCGTGGCGCGCCTGGAGCACGAGCGCCAGCACGGCGCCCGCGGCGAGCAGGGCCACGACCGCCACCTGCAGGACGAACACCTGTCCGGCCACGCTGCGCTGGCGAGCCGCCCTGGGGGAACCGTCCCGCGACCGGCGGCGCGCGCTCAGTGACCGCACCGAAGGACCCGGCACAGGCGGAAGGGATCGGTCACCCAATCGGTCACCCACCCTTTGTAGCACCGCTCCCTGTGAACGCTCGCGGAGCGCCGCGCGCGGACGACCCGGATAGTGTGATTTCGTGACGGGCGAAGCCTCCCGCGGAGCGGCCGGCCGGGACGACCGCGTACCGACCGACGGCGGTACCGCACGGGACAGCGGTCCCGCGCAGGCCGCGAGCGGTCCTGCGCCGGAAGCCGGCGGTCCCGCGCCGGACGACAGCGGTGCCGTGCGGGCCGACGGCGTTTCCGCACGGGCCGGCAGGGCACCCGCGGCCGACGAGGGCGGCCCCGGCGGCGACCGGCGGCCCAGCACCGAGGCGAAGCACCCCAGCGGCCTGCTGGACATCCTCGGCATCGCCGCCGTGGTCCTCGACTCCGACGGCCGCATCGTCTTCTGGAGCCCGCAGGCCGAGGACCTCTTCGGCTACACCCCCGGCGAGGCCCTCGGCCGGTTCGCGGCCCGCCTGCTGGTCCACGAGGAGAACTTCCCGTTCGTCCTGCGCCTCTTCGCCACCGTGCTGGAGCAGGGCGACAGCTGGGCCGGCGCGTTCCCCGTCCGCCACAAGGACGGCACCACCCGTCTGGTCGAATTCCGCAACATGCGTCTGCTCGACGGCATGGGCGACGTCTACGCGCTCGGCATCGCGGCCGACCACCAGACCGTACGCCGCGTCGAGACCGACCTCGCCCTGTCCGAGCAGCTCGTCTCGCAGTCGCCCATCGGCCTCGCCCTCATGGACACCGAGCTGCGGTACGTCCTGGTCAACCCGGCCCTGGAGCGCATCAACGGCATCCCGGCCGCCGACCACCTCGGCCGGCACGTCCGCGAGACCCTGCCCTTCCTCGACGTCGAGACCATCGAGGCCGCCCTGCGCCAGGTCCTCGAGACCGGCCGCCCGCTGCTCGACCAGTACGCCGTCGGCCGCACCCCCGCCGACCCGGGCAGCGAGCACGCCTGGTCGGTGTCCTTCTACCGGTTGGAGGGCCGCCAGGAGCGGGTGCTGGGCGTGGCGATCTCGGTCGTCGACGTCACCGAACGGCACCGTGCCGCCCTCGAGGCCGACCGGGCCCGCCGGCGGCTGGCCCTGATCGCCGACGCCTCCGCCCGGGTCGGCACCACCCTGGAGGTCGACCGGACCGCCCACGAGCTCGCCGACGTCACCGTCCCCGAGCTCGCCGACATCACCACCGTCGACGTCCTGGACTCCGTGCTGTCCCTGCGCCGCCTGGGCGGCCCGGACAGCGGGCCCGAGCTGTTCCGCGCCCTCGCGGTCAAGGCGGCGTACCCCACCGAGGCCGAGTTCGCCCCCGACCGCGAGGGCGAGCTCGCCATGTACGGGGCCGACCGCATCGTCACCCGCTGCGTGCACACCGGCCGCCCGGTCCTCGTCGCCCACGCCGGGGCCGCCGACCTGGCCCGGATCGCCCGCAACGCCGAGGCCGCCGACCTGCTGGCGCGGGCGGGCGTCCACTCGTACCTCGCGGTCCCGCTGATCGCCCGCGGCGAGGTGCTCGGCACCCTCGGCCTCATCCGGGCCCGCAACCCGCTGCCCTTCGACGACGACGACGTCGTGCTCGCCGGGGAGCTGGCCGCCCGGGCCGCCGTCAGCATCGACAACGCCCGCTGGTACCAGAGCGTGCGCAACTCCGCCGTCACCCTCCAGCGCAGCCTGCTGCCGGCCGCCCCCTCGCACCCGGCCGCGCTCGAACTGGCCTCCCGCTACCAGCCCGCCCAGGCCTCCAACGAGGTCGGCGGCGACTGGTACGACGTCATCCCGCTGGCCGGCGACAAGACCGCCCTGGTGGTGGGCGACGTCATGGGCAGCGGCCTCGACGCGGCGGCCACCATGGGCCGGCTGCGCACCGCCACCCGGGCCTTCGCCGACCTCGACCTCGAACCCGCCGACGTCCTGCGCCACCTCGACCGCATCACCGAGGGCCTGGAGCACTACCTGGCCACCTGCCTGTACGTCGTCCACGACCCCGTCCGCGGGCTGTGCCGGATCGCCAACGCGGGCCACATGCCACCCGCACTCGTGCACGCCGAAGGCCCCGCCGAGCTGATCGAACTGCCCACCGGAGCCCCGCTCGGCGTCGGCGGCATCCCGTTCGAGACCACCACCGTGTCCTTCCGCACCGGTGACCAGCTCGTCCTCTACACCGACGGCCTCGTCGAGACCCGGCACGACCCCATCGACGAGCGGCTCCAGGCGCTGGTCGACCTGCTGGACGACCCGGACCGCCCGCTCGAGGCCACCTGCGACCGGCTGCTGCGCGACCTGCGCAGCCCCGGCGACCCCGACGACGTGGCCCTCCTCATCGTCCGGGCCCGCCACCTGCCGACCGGGTCCCCCGGCCCGGGGAGGGGCGAGCGGTGACCGGCCCCGCGGACCGTCGACCGACCGGCCGCCACACCCCGCACCGGCGCCCCCGTCCGGCGCCCGGCGAGGGCTCCCGGGCCCGCAGCACGCTGGGCAGCGTCTCCGGGCAGGTCTTCGCGCTCGAGGCGCTGATCGCGCTGGTGCTCATCGCCGCCGCCGTGCTCGCCCTGGTCCTCCAGGCCCGCTACGACGGCCTCCGCGACGCCCGGCACCGGTCGCTGGCCGCCGCCGAGGCCTTCGCCAACGCCCCCGGCCTCGAGTCGGCCCTCGAGTCCCGGGACCCCACCGCCGTCCTCCAGGGCCGCGCCGAGGCGGCCCGGAAGGCAGCCGGCGTCGACTTCATCGCGGTCATGACCAAGGACGGCGTCCGCTACACCGACTCCGAGCCCGACCTGATCGGCCAGCGGGCCAAGGGCGACCTGTCCCGGGCGGTGAACGGGGAGCCCTTCACCGAGCTCTTCGAGGGCAAGCCCAGCGACGCCGTCCGGGCCGTGGTTCCCGTACGGGACACGGGCGGCCAGGTCATCGCACTGGTCGGCACCGGCATCGAGGTGCGCAACGTCTCCGACGCGGTCGGCGACCAGCTGCCCGTCCTGCTCGGCGCGGCGGCCGGCGCCCTGGGCCTGGCCATCGTCGGCTCCGCGCTCGTCAGCCGGCGGCTGCGCCGGCAGACCCACGGCCTCGGCCCGGTCGAGATGACCCGTATGAACGAGCACCACGAGGCCGTCCTGCACGCCGTCCGCGAGGGCGTCCTCATCGTCGACGCCGACCGCCGGCTGCTGCTCGCCAACGACGAGGCCCGGCGGCTGCTGAACGTGCCCAAGGACGCCGAGCAGCGGCACGTCACCGAGATGGGCCTCGACCCCGGCATCGCCGAGCTGCTCGCCTCCGGGCGCACCGCCACCGACGAGGTGCACCTGGCCGGCGACCGGCTGCTCGCGGTCAACGTCCGGCCGACCACCGACGGCAGCCACGGCCGCCACACCGGCACCGTCATGACCCTGCGCGACACCACCGAGCTGGCGGCCCTCTCCGGCCGGGCCGAGGTGGCCCGCGGCCGGCTCCAGCTGCTGTACGAGGCCGGGGTGCGGATCGGCACCACCCTCGACGTCGTCAGGACGGCCGAGGAGCTCACCGAGGTGGCCGTACCGAGGTTCGCCGACTTCGTCACCGTCGAACTGCTCGACCCGGTGCTGCACGGCGAGGAGCCCACCGGGGTCCACACCGAGATGCGGCGCGCCGCGATGGGCGGGGTCCGCGACGACCAGCCGCTGCAGCCCGTCGGCGACCTGATCCGGTTCGTGGTCCCGACCACGCCCATGGCCGCCGCCCTGGAGAGCGGCCGCGCGGTGCTGGAGGCGGACCTCACCACCGCCCACGGCTGGCGGCTCCAGGACCCGCCGGGGGCGCGGGAGACCCTCGCCTACGGCATCCACTCCCTGATCTCGGTGCCGCTGCAGGCCCGCGGCGTGGTCCTGGGCATGGCCAACTTCTGGCGGGCCGGCGATTCCGGCCCCTTCGAGGAGGAGGACCAGTCCTTCGCCGAGGAGCTGGCCGCGCGGGCGGCCGTCGCCGTGGACAACGCCCGCCGCTACACCCGCGAGCACACCATGGCCCTCACCCTGCAGCGCAGCCTGCTGCCCCGGGGCCTGCCCGAGCAGACCGCGGTGGAGGTGGCGTACCGGTACCTGCCGGCCCTCGCGGGGGTGGGCGGCGACTGGTTCGACGTCATCCCGCTGCCGGGGGCGCGGGTGGCGCTGGTGGTGGGCGACGTGGTCGGGCACGGCCTGCACGCGGCCGCGACCATGGGCCGGCTGCGCACGGCCGTGCACAACTTCTCGACCCTCGACCTGCCGCCCGAGGAACTGCTCGGGCACCTGGACGACCTGGTCGGCCGGATCGACCAGTACGAGAGCGCCGGGGCGCGGGCCGAGGACGACCCGGACGGGGCGGAACCCGGGACGCCCGCCCCCGGTGCGCTGGCCATCACCGGCGCCACCTGCCTGTACGCCGTCTACGATCCGGCCTCCGGCCGGTGCGTGCTCGCCCGGGCCGGCCACCCCGGCCCCGCCGTGGTGCACCCCGACGGCTCCGTGGACTTCCCCGACCTGCCCGCCGGGCTGCCGCTGGGGCTGGGCGGCATGCCGTTCGAGGCCGGTGAGCTGCACCTGCCCGAGGGCAGCCGGCTGGTGCTCTTCACCGACGGCCTGCTGGAGAACCGCACCCGCGACCTCGACGCCGGCCTGGACCTGCTGCGCGGCGCCCTCTCCCGGACCAGCCGCACGCCGGAGGAGACCTGCGGCGACGTCCTGGACGCCCTGCTCGCACCGGAGCCGGGCGACGACGACATCGCGCTGTTGGTCGCCCGTACCCGGCTGCTGGAGGCGGACCGGGTCGCCGAGTGGGACGTGCTGCCCGAGCCGGCCGAGGTGGCCCGGGTGCGTACCCGGGCCGCGGCCCGGCTCTCCGCGTGGGACCTGGACGAGATCGCCTTCACCACCGAGCTGATCCTCAGCGAGCTCGTCACCAACGCCATCCGGTACGGCGGCCAGCCCGTCCGGGTCCGCCTCCTGCGCGACCGCACCCTGATCTGCGAGGTGTCCGACAGCAGCAGCACCTCCCCGCACCTGCGGTACGCGGCCACCACGGACGAGGGCGGGCGCGGGTTGTTCCTGGTGGCCCAGTTCGCGGAGCGCTGGGGCACGCGTTACACGGAGCGGGGGAAGGTCATCTGGGCGGAGCTGCCGTTGACGGCGGCGGAGCTGCCGGCAGCTGTGCCGATGGTGGATCTGGAGGGGTTGGACGGGGTGGACGGGTTGGAGGAGTTCGACTGAGGGCTGCTCTGGTGGTGGTCCGGGGCCTCGGGGGCGTGACGGCGTCGGGGCGGGCCCGCGAAGCCACCCCCCACCCCCGCCCGCGCGCCCGCTCCCGCCCCGCCCTCCCTGCCCGAGCAGCCGCCGCTCCCCCCTCACCCCTCACCCCCCTTCACCCCCTCACCCCGGCCCCCGTCCGTCAGCAGCTCCCGCGCACAGCCGCGCAGCCAGCGGTGCGCCGGGTCGGCGTCGTGCCGGGGGTGCCAGGCCAGCCCGAAGTACATGGGGGGCAGTTCCAGCGGTACGTCGAACACGACGAGCCCCAGGGCCTCGGCGAGCGGCGTGGCGCTCCCGGTGAGCAGCCCGACCAGATCGGTGTCGCGCAGCACGAACAGTGACGCCGGGAACGAGCCCACCGTCCCCACCACCCGCCGGGACAGACCCAGTTCGGCCAGCGCCCGGTCCATCGGTCCGGTCAGGCGGCCCCGCCGGGAGACGTTGAGGTGATCGGCCGCCGCCAGTCGGCGCGGGGTCAACCGGCCGCGCAGCAGGGGGTGTCCGGCCCGTACCACGCCCAGCATCCGCTCCTCGCGCAGTGCTTCGGACCGCACCTCGGGCGACCGGGCGTCGATGACGCCGAGTTCGAGGTCCGCGGTGCCCTCGCGCAGCGCGGGCACGTCGACGTGCGTCTCCGAGAGGAAGCGCAGCCGTACCCCCGGCGCCTCGCGCCGGGTGCGCGCGAAGAGCCGCGCCCCGAACGAGGCCGCCAGTGCGTCGTGGCCGAGCACGGTGAACGTGCGCTCCAGCCCGCGCAGGTCCACCTCGCCGCCGGACACGAACACCGCCCGGGCCCGCTCCACCACCTCGCGGACCTCCGCGTGCAGGGCGAGGGCGCGCGGGGTGGGCACCATGCTGCGGCCCGCCCGGACCAGTACCGGATCACCCAGCGCCTTGCGGATCCGGCCCAGGGTGCGGCTCATCGCGGGCTCGGACAGGTGCAGCCGCTCGGCCGCGCCGGACACGCTGGACTCCTCCAGCAGCACGTCGAGGGCGACGAGGAGGTTCAGGTCGAGCCTGGAATGCGTCACGCGCATGTCTCCCTTGCAAAGGTTGCACTGGAAAGCAGGACAGGGGTGAGCCTACGGTGGTTCGCGGGGGCCGGCCCCACCCGAAATCCCGGCGCAACGGCCCGGCGCGCGCAACGACTTGCGCGTGCCGCCCCGCGGCGCACGCAATCCCGCCGCCGCCCGCGCCCCTTCCCGATGTCCGTTCCCCCGAGGGAGAACCGTGCCCAGTCCTGCCCCCACCAGCTCCGCGCGCGCCGCGGACACCGCCCCGGCCGGTCCGGCGTCCGGTCCGGCGGCCGGCGGCCTGTCCCGGCCCGCCCTGCTCGCGCTCTGCGCCTGCGTCCTCGTCGCGCAGGGCATGGTGGCCGCCGTCAACCTGCTCATCCCGCAGCTCTCCGCTTCCACCCTGCATCCGACCGCGACGGAACTGCTGTGGGCCGTCGACGCCTACGTGATCGTCTTCGCCGCGCTGCTCATCCCCGCCGGCGCCCTCGGCGACCGGTACGGCCGCAAGGGCGCCCTGCTGGCGGGCCTGGCCCTGCTCGGCGCCGGGGCCGCGGTGAGTGCCGTCGCCGGCACCTCCGCCGTGCTCATCGCGGGCCGTGGCGTGTGCGGCGCCGGAGCGGCCCTGATCATGCCGGCCACCATGTCGGTCCTGGTCCACCTCACCCCGCCCGAGCGCCGCAGCCAGGCGCTCGCCACCTGGACGCTCTCCGCCGGCCTCGGTGGTCTCGCGGGCAACGTCGGCGGCGGGCTGGCCGCCGAGTACCTCAGCTGGCGGGCGCTGTTCTGGGCGGTCGTCCCGCTCGCGGCCGCGCTCGCCCTCGCCACCGCCCGGCTGATCCCGGCCGTACCCCGGCGTCCCGAGGCCTCGGTCGACCCGCTGGGCGCCGCGCTGCTCACCGCGGCGCTGGTCGCGGTCGTCCACGGCATCATCGAGGGGCCCACCGCCGGTTGGGCCTCCTTCCAGGTGCTCGGCGCGTTCGGCGCCGGCGCGGCGCTCCTCGGTGTGTTCACGGCCCACGCGCTGCGCGCGGCGAACCCGCTGTTCGACCCGCGGGTGTTCCGCTCGGCCCGGCTGCGCTCCGGCGCCCTCGGCATCGGGGCGGCGTTCTTCGGCCTCTTCTCGCTCTTCTTCGTGAACGCGCAGTACCTGCAGTACGTGAAGGGCTTCCCGCCCGCCCGCACCGGCCTGGCGATCGTCCCCCTGACCATCGGCATGGCCCTCGTCCCGCGCTTCGGCGCCCGGCTCCAGGACCGGTTCGGTCCCCGCCCGCCCGTGACCGCCGGCCTCCTCCTCATCGCCGGCGGCCTGCTCCTGGTCTCCACCGCGGACGCGGGCACGCCGTACCCGGTGTACGCCTGCTACCTGCTGGTCCTGTCGATCGGGACGGGCCTCTGCGCGCCCGCGTTGACTGTGTCGGTGGTCACGGCACTCCCGGCGCACCAGGCCGGGCTCGGCTCGGGCCTGAACACGGCCGCCCGCGAGATCGGGGCCGCCCTGGGCGTCGCGGTGGTGGGCACGGTGCTCGCCTCCCGCGTCCACGGAACCCTCCAGGCCCCTTCCCACCCGGCCGAGTTCAACTCCGCGATGGCCCTCGCCCTCCGCGTGGCGGCGGGCCTCCTCCTCCTGGCCACCCTCGCCGTCACGACCGGCTACCGCTCCCGCCCCGACGGGCCGTCCGACACCTGACCCAGCAGGCGACAGGCGTCGGCACCGCCGGGCGCCGGCACCCGCGGGCACCGGTACCGACCCCGACCTCCATGTCGGAAAACCGCCAGCCCCTGCGGCCCCCGGTACCGCAAGCTGGACGGCATGCACACCGACACCGAGCGCTGCGTGCGCGCCGTGCAGTCGAAGGACCCGAGGTTCGACGGCTGGTTCTTCACCGCCGTCCTGACCACCCGGATCTACTGCCGGCCCAGCTGCCCGGGGGTGCCGCCGAAGGTCGAGAACATGACCTTCCTGCCGAGTGCCGCGGCATGCCAGCAGGCCGGCTTCCGGGCCTGCAAGCGGTGCCGACCCGACACCAGCCCCGGCTCGCCGGAGTGGAACGCCCGCGCCGACGCGGTGGCCCGCGCCATGCGCCTGATCCGCGACGGGGTGGTGGACCGCGAGGGCGTACCCGGTCTCGCCCGCCGCCTGGGCTACTCCACCCGCCAGATCGAGCGGCAGCTGAACGCCGAGCTGGGCGCCGGTCCGCTCGCGCTCGCCCGGGCGCAACGGGCCCAGACGGCCCGGCTGCTGATCGAGACCACCGCACTGCCCTTGGCGGACGTGGCCTTCGCGGCCGGCTTCGCCTCGGTCCGCACCTTCAACGGCACGGTCCGCGAGGTGTTCGCCCTCGCGCCGAGCGAGCTCCGCGAACGCGCGGCCCGCACGGCCGCCCGCCCGGGGCGCGCCGGCGCGGCCTTCGACGGCACCGCCCACCTCGCCGCGGCCGGCACCCCGAGCACCCCCGGCCCGCCCGGCACTCCCACCACCCCCTCGGCCGCCCCCGGCACCATCGCGCTCCGGCTGCCCTACCGCGCCCCGCTCAACCCCGACAACCTCTTCGGGCACCTCGCCGCCACCGCCGTGCCCGGCGTCGAGGAGTGGCGCGACGGCGCGTACCGCCGCACGCTCGGGCTGCCGTTCGGCACCGGGATCGCCTCCCTCTCCCCGCGCGCCGACCACATCGCCTGCCGGCTGACCCTCACCGACCTGCGCGACCTCACCATCGCCATCAGCCGCTGCCGCTGGCTGCTGGACCTGGACGCCGACCCCGAGGCGGTCGACGAGCTGCTGGCCGCCGACCCGCTGCTCGCGCCCCTCGTCGCCAAGGCGCCCGGGCGCCGGGTGCCGCGCACCGTGGACGCGGCCGAGTTCGCGGTCCGGGCCGTCCTGGGACAGCAGGTGTCCACCGCCGCTGCCCGCACCCACGCGGCCCGCCTGGTCGCGGCGCACGGCGAGCCCGTCGAGGACCCGGAGGGCGGCCTCACCCACCTCTTCCCGGCCCCGGCCGCGCTCGCCGCCCTCGACCCCGAGCGGCTCGCGCTGCCCCGCAGCCGCCGCACCACCCTCACCACGCTCGTCTCCGCCCTCGCCGACGGTTCCCTGGCGCTCGGCGTCGACAGCGACTGGGGGCGGGCCCGGGCGCAGCTGGCGGCGCTGCCCGGGTTCGGGCCCTGGACGGTGGAGGTGATCGCCATGCGCGCACTCGGCGACCCGGACGCCTTCCTCCCCTCCGACCTGGGCATGCGGCGGGCCGCCCGGGGCCTCGGGTTGCCGCACACACCGGCCGCGCTGACCGCCCGGGCAGCGCGCTGGCGGCCGTGGCGTGCGTACGCGGTCCAGTACCTCTGGGCCACCGACGACCACCCGGTCAACCGTCTCCCGGCCTGAAGTGCCGAACCCCCGCCACCCGCCGCGCCCCCGTGACACCCTGGAGCAGAGGACCAGCAGAGGACCATGAGCCGCACAGACACCACCACCAACACCCCAGCCGGCCGCACGCACACCGTCGTCGACAGCCCGTACGGCCCGCTCACCATGGTCGCGACCGACCGCACCCTCAGTGCCATGTACATGAGCGATCAGCGGCACCGCCCGGCGGAGGAGACCTTCGGCGTCCGCGTGGCGCCCGAGGAGGAGCCGTTCGCCGAGGCCGCGCGCCAGCTGGACGAGTACTTCGCGGGCGAGCGCACCGTCTTCGACCTGCCGCTCCGCCTGGAGGGCACGGACTTCCAGCGCAGCGTGTGGGAGCAGCTCACCCGGATCCCCTACGGGCAGACCCGGTCGTACGGGGACCTGGCCGCCCGCCTCGGCAAGCCGGGCGCCTCCCGCGCGGTGGGCCTGGCCAACGGCAAGAACCCGGTGACCATCATCGTGCCCTGCCACCGGGTGATCGGGTCATCGGGGGGCTTGACCGGCTACGGCGGCGGCCTCGACCGCAAGCAGCGGCTGCTCGCGTTCGAGCGCGGCGCGGCGGCCGGTGCCGACCCCCGCACGGCGGCCGACTCCGACACCCTCTTCTGACGCGCCGGCGCCCGGCCCGGCGGACTCCGGCCCGCCAGTCCCGGCCGACCCCAGCCCGCCGGTCCCGGCGACTCCGGCCCGCCAGTCCCGGCCGACCCCAGTCCCTCAGACCCCTTCGCCCGGTCGGCGGCCGTCCTCCAGCTCCACCGTCCCGCCGCCCTTCTCCACCACCTCGTACGCCGCCTCGATGCGCAGCCCGAGCGTGCCCGGCAGGTAGGCGGTCAGCTCCGTCGGCGGCACCAGCCGCCACGAGATCAGCTCCTCCTCCTGGAGCTCGATCGCGGCCAGCTGATCGCGGTCCAGCACCCCGCCGTCGAACACGTACGCCACCAGCGGCGGCCGCGCCGTCCCCAGCACCCAGTCCACGGCCAGCAGCCGCCCGAGCGGCAGGTCCAGCCCGATCTCCTCGGCGGTCTCACGGCGCGCGGCCTGCCGGGGCGACTCGCCCCGGTCGGACTCGATGGTGCCGCCGGGCAGCGCCCAGCCCTCGCGGTAGTTGGGCTCGACGAGCAGCACCCGGCCCTCGGCGTCCCGGAACAGCGCGGCGGCCCCGGCGAGCACCCGGGGCAGGGAGGCGATGTACGCGGCGTAGTCAGTCGTGGTCACCCCGCAAAGCCTAGGCGCTCCGGCGCGCCGCGGGAGGCGGGCCGGCCTGGGGTCCTACACCGCACCCGCGAGCCGCAGCGTCCGGTCCGCCAGATCGCGGATCGACGCCCCGTCGAAGCCCTGGACCGAGCTGCGGACGGTGTCCTGGAGCGGGTCCGTCCACTGGCCCGGGATCCCCGCCGCCCCGCACAGCACCCCGGCGACCGAGCCCGCGGTGGCGCCGTTGGAGTCGGTGTCCAGGCCCCCGCGCACGGTGAGGGCGATGGTGCGGGTGAAGTCCCCCGCCCCGTAGAGCAGGCCCGCCGTCAGGACGGCGGCGTTCGGCACGACGTGGATCCAGCCCAGTCCGGCGGTCTCCGTCTCGGCTTCCGCCAGGGTGTCCTCCCAGCTCAGCCCGGCTGCGTGCAGCGCTACCACCCGCCGCACGACGCGGGCCAGCCGGCTGCCCGCCGGGATCCGGGCGAGGCCCGCGTCCAGCGCCTCGCCCGGTCCGTCCGCCGTGAACGCGGCCGCGATCACCGCGGCCGCCCACATGGCCCCGTACACCCCGTTCCCGGAGTGCGAGAGCACGGCGTCCCGGCGGGCCAGCGAGGCGGCGCGGCGCGGATCGCCGGGGCAGGTCCACCCGTACACGTCCGCCCGGATCAGGGCGCCGATCCACTCCTGGTACGGGTTGTCGTACGTGGCGGTGAGCGGCGGGCGCAGCCCGTTCGCCAGGTTGCGGTACGCCGCCCGCTCCGCGGTGAACGTCCGCAGGTACGGCAGGCTCAGCAGCCACAGCTCGCCGACCTGCTCGGTCGTGAACGTCCCGCCGTACCGCTCCAGCAGGTCCAGGCCGAGCAGGGCGTAGTCCACGTCGTCGTCGCGGCAGCTGCCCCGGATCCGCCCGCGGACGCAGCCGGGCCACTCCGGGCGCAGCTCGAACTCGCCGGGGGCGGGCGGCGGGTCGAGCGCTGAGGGCGGTGGCAGGTAGTCCGTCAGCGGCAGCGCGCCGGCCCGCCGCAGGTAGCGGTCGATCCGGGCCCGGGTCCAGTGGTCCCCGCGCTCCACGGGCTTGCCGAGCATGTTGCCGGCGATCCGGCCGAGCCAGCCGCCCAGCACGCGGTCCGCCACCCCTGCCGCCACCGGCCGCTCCACGAGGTCCGTCACACCTCAGGTGTACTCCTGGTGCACGACCGCCGCGCGTTGCCGGGACCCCTTCGCCCGGGCCGCCCCGGGGGGCCGCCTCCGGCACCGCGGCCACCCCGACGCGACCACGGTTCGGTCGCGGCTGTCCGCCCCTTGGTCTCCGCGAGGCGTCTCCGAGGGGGTCCGGCGCAGTGATTCCACCCTCATTCCGCCCTGCTATGCGGGTTGATATCACCATTTTTGGGCGTGTCGCGCCGGGTGTGGCCCAGGCCACCCATGGGCATAGGAGGATCCTCCGGATAGGCTCGGGGTGGCGCGACTGCACGTTCGATAGCAAGGGATAGCAAGGTGACGGACGGGGCAGTAACTGTGGCCGCGCGCGTTCTCATCGCCGCGGACAAATTCAAGGGCTCGCTCACGGCCGTTCAGGTCGCCGAGCGGGTCACGGCCGGCCTTCGCACGGCCGTACCCGGCGTGGAGGTCGAGACCCTCCCCGTCGCGGACGGCGGCGACGGTACGGTCGCGGCCGCCGTGGCGGCCGGTTTCGAACGCCGGGAGGTACGGGTCACCGGCCCCCTCGGCGAGCCGGTCACGGCTGCCTTCGCCCTGCGCGACGGCACCGCGGTGGTGGAGATGGCCGAGGCCTCGGGCCTCCAGCTGCTCCCGGCGGGCGTCTTCGCCCCGCTGACCGCCACCACGTACGGCTCGGGCGAGGTGCTGAAGGCCGCGCTCGACGCGGGCGCCCGCACGATCGTCTTCGGCGTGGGCGGCAGCGCCACCACCGACGGCGGCGCCGGCATGCTGGCCGCCCTCGGCGCGGTGTTCCTGGACGCCGACGGCGAACCGGTCGGTCCGGGCGGCGGCGCCCTGGCGGACCTCGCCTCGGCCGACCTGTCGGGCGTGGACGCCCGCTTCGCCGAGGTGGACTTCGTCCTCGCCAGCGACGTGGACAACCCGCTCACCGGCCCGAAGGGCTGCGCCGCGGTGTACGGACCCCAGAAGGGCGCCTCCCCGGAGGACGTGGCCGCCCTCGACGCGGCCCTCGCCCACTACGCCCAGGTGCTGGAGAAGGCCCTCGGCCCCCAGGCGGCCGAGCTCGCCGCGTCCCCCGGCGCGGGCGGTGCGGGCGGCATCGGCTACGGCGCCCTGCTGCTCGGTGCGAGCTTCCGGCCCGGCATCGAGCTGATGCTGGAGGTGCTCGGCTTCGCCCCGGCCCTGGAGCGGGCCACGCTGGTCATCACCGGTGAGGGCTCCCTCGACGAGCAGACCCTGCACGGCAAGGCCCCGGCCGGCGTGGCCGCGGCCGCCCGGGCCGCCGGCAAGCCGGTCGTGGCGGTCTGCGGCCGCCTCGCCCTGCCGCAGGAGGCCCTGCAGACGGCCGGCATCCGCCGCGCCTACCCGCTGACGGAGATCGAGCCCGACACCGCGAAGTGCATCGCCAACGCGGGCCCGCTGCTGGAGCGGGTCGCGGCCAACATCGCCGCGGACGTCCTGTAGTCGGCCGTACGCACGCACGGCGAAGGCCCCCGTCCGGAAAGGGAGGGGGCCTTCGCCGTACCCGGGGCCGTACGCCCTACCGCTCGCGGCTCCCGTCCAGCAGCGCCCGCGTCCAGGCCACGAGCTGCCGTACGATCCCGGCGGCCTGCGCACTGCGCCGCCGCGAGAACGGCAGCACCACCAGCGCCGGCACCGACGCCACCGTCACGATCACCACGGGCACGAGCACGAGTCCCACGACGAGCACCCGGCCCGCCCACCGGGCCCCGGAGAGCACCGACATCCAAGGAGAGTTCACGGTCCCTCTGTTCCCTTCCGCCATCGGCCGATTGACACCGCCAGAGTGGGGAAGGCCGGATACGGTGCGACAGCGCGCAACGGTTGCCACTCCGGTGGCACGGCACGGGGGGACGAGGAATGCCGGACGTGGACCGCCCACCAGCGAACTCCTCCGCCGTGGAGCGGGGCGAGGTCCCGGAGGTTGCGGAGCTCGGCAACACGTTGACGGGCCTCTTCAACACCCTGGGCGTCTCCCAGCGCGCCTACGCGGTACGGGTCACCCTCGACCCGTCGGTCGTCTCCCGCTACCTGCGCGGCCAGCGCGTGGCCACGGAGGACTTCGTCGACCGCCTGATCCGCGAGGTGGAGGCCAGGCTCGGCACCCCCCTCCAGGAGGCGGCCAGGGCGCGCGTCAGGGACCAGCGCCTGGCGGCCCTGCGCGCCACCGACCCGGCCCTGCACGAGCTCGAAACGGTCCGCCAGGAGGCCGCCCATGCCCGCAGGACCGTGGCCCGCCTCGGCCGGGAGCAGGACGCCCTGCACGACCGGATGGACCGGCTGGAGGCCGAGCTGGCGGCGGCGAACACCGAGCTGGAGCAGCAGCGCACCGACTGGGCGAGGGACCAGACGGCCGCCCGACGCCGTGAGCTGGAGCTGCGGGCCGCGGCCGAGCGGGACCGCGGTGCGCGCGAGGCCCTCGAAGCGGAGCTCGCCCGGCTGCGGGCCCACCTCGCGGACCTGACCGCCCTGAGAGCGGACGCGGAGTCCCGGTGCAGGGCCCTCGAAGACCGGGTCCTGGGACTGGAGGAGGAGCTGGGTGCCCTGCGCGCCGGACGCGGCGGTCCGGAAGAGGAGCCCGGCCTGCCCGTCGCCGTGATGCTGGACCGCGTGTCCGCCCACCTGGTCGCCGGTGAGCTGCGGGAGGTGACGCGGGCGCTGGACGCGGCCGCATGGGAGCGGCCCGCGGACGAACTGGTCCGGATCCTCGCATGGCTCGTCGAGATGGGAGCCAGGCACCGCGCGGAGTGGATGGTGGGCCTCGTGTGCGAGTACCGCTCCCTGGACGTGGTGGCGGAGCTGGGGAGCCGCCTGCCCGCGCTCGGGCGTGAGGCCGCGCTGGACCGCGAGCTGCTCTCGCACCTGATGCGGACCGGGACGCCGCAGGATCTGGCGCGGCTGCACGCCGCCTGGAGCACGGCCCAGGACGGCCACAGGGGCGCCGGACTGCTCACCGAGGCCGTGCGGACGGCGAAGGGCGCCGACCTGGCTGCCCTCCTGGCCCTGGTCGACGACGCGGGGGCGACCGTGCACGCCGTCCACAAGGCCTCCCGCCGCGACTTCCAGCCGCGCCGGCTGTTCGGGCTCGCCCGGCGCCTGTCCGAGCAGGGACACGAAGCCCTGGCCGCGGCGGTCCTGACCGCGCTCGTCGACCTGACGAAGAGCGAGCCGGGCGGCGCCGCCGCGTTCGTGCAGGCGTTCGGCGCGCTGGTGCCCTCGCGGCGCGCGGACCTGGGGGACCGGATCGTGGCCGTCGCCACCCCGCCGCGGATGCTCCTGCTGCTCGATGCGCTCTACGGCCTACGGAACGGCGAGCGCGTGGCCGACGAGCTCCTCGCCCGGGTGAGGGATGCCGAAGGGGCGCTGCCCGCTCTGCTGGCCGAGGCCCGGGAGGCGTACCCGCCGAACGAGCCGGAGACCGCCTCGGAGCTGCGGGAACTGCTGCTGCTGACGTACGTGCGCAGCGAATTGTAGGAATTCACCCGATGTGACGGAACCCGCGCGAGACGTCATGGTCTGTGGCGCCGCCTGAAAGGATCAGCGCGTCAGATCCTGACGTACTCGGCGGCGCGGAGCGCTCGGGGCGGCTTTCGCGGTGGGCCGGGCGGGTACGACTAGCGTACAGCCGCTCACTCCCGGGAGCCGCCCATGACCGCTCTGTTGTGGATCGGCATCGTCGCCGCCGCCTGGTGCCTGCTGTCGCTGCTCGTGGCCGGCGGGTACGCCTACGGCCGCACCCGCCACAAGCGCACCCGTATCGGCCCCCGTACCGGTACCCGCACCCGGACCCGCATCCGCCACTGACCCGGTCCGCCGCCGGCGGATCGGGCCCCCACAACGCGAAGGGCCCCGGACACCTGATCGGTGTCCGGGGCCCTTCCCGTGTCGGAGCGGAGGCTACTGCGTCGGCTGGGCGGCGCGGGCCTCGCGGTTCTCGCGGCGGTTGTGCCGGAAGGTGTTGACCCGGCGGGTGGTCGCGAAGAGCGGGATCGTCGCGGCCAGCACGATCTGGAGCGCGCAGCCGGTCTGCAGCAGCAGCTGGCCGCCCGGGGCGTCGAAGGCCCACGCCGCCAGCAGGCCCATGGCGCCGACGATCCAGCTGAGCATCGCCACCGCGAGGACGCCCCGCGGCTTGGGGTACTCGACCCGGCTCACCATCAGCCAGGCCACGCCCACGATCGCCAGCAGGGTCGGCACGAACGGCAGCTCCAGCAGCACGATCGAGACGACCGTCAGCGCGCCGAAGGGGCTCGGCATGCCCTGGAACATGCCGTCCTTCATCGTCACGCAGCTGAATCTGGCCAGTCGCAGCACGACCGCCAGGAGGACCACGATCGCCGCGAGGGCCGACACCCGCTGGTGCGCGTCGTCGGCGACCATGCCGTAGACGAGCACGAAGTACGCGGGGGCCAGGCCGAAGCTGATCAGGTCGGAGAGGTTGTCCAGCTCCGCACCCATCGGCGAGCTGCGCAGCTTGCGCGCCACGAGCCCGTCGCAGAGGTCGAAGATCGCGGCCAGCAGCATCAGTATCACCGCGGTCGCCGCGCTGTGACGGGCCATGCCGGACTCGTCACTGCCGGTGAGGTGCGGGATCAGGATGCCGGTGGTGGTGAAGTACACCGCCATGAAGCCGCAGGTGGCGTTGCCGAGGGTGAGGGTGTCCGCTATCGAGAGGCGCAGCGAGAGCGGCATCTCCTCCTCGGCGGCCTCCTCCTCGGCGGCCTCGGGGACCCAGCCGGTCGCCGGGGTCTCCGGATCAGTCACGGTCAATTCGAGTCACCCCTGCCGTAGTGGCCTGCCCGACCTCGACCCCGACCTCGACGCCCTCGGGGAGGTAGATGTCGACGCGCGAGCCGAAGCGGATCAGGCCGATGCGCTCGCCCTGCTCGACCTTGGTGCCCTGCGGGATGTACGGAACGATGCGACGGGCGACGGCGCCGGCGATCTGCACCATCTCGATGTCGCCGAGCTCGGTGTCGAAGTGCCAGACGACGCGCTCGTTGTTCTCGCTCTCCTTGTTGAACGCCGGGACGAAACCGCCGGGGACGTGCTCGACGGACGTCACCGTGCCCGCCAGCGGCGCGCGGTTGACGTGGACGTTCAGCGGGCTCATGAAGATCGCGACCCGGGTCCGGCCGTCCTTCCACGGCATGATGCTCTGCACCACGCCGTCGGCGGGCGAGATGACACGGCCCTCGGCGATCTCGCGCTCGGGGTCGCGGAAGAACCACAGCATGCCCGCCGCGAGCGCGGTGGTGGGCACGGCCACCGCGGCCCAGCGTCCGGACTTGCGGGCCCGGGAGAGGCTGAGGGCCGCGGTGGCAACGGTCGGCAGGAGCCACGGCGATGCTCCGCGAGCGATACGTACGCCGAGTCGGCTGTTGTCGCGAGGTGCAGAGGTTTGGCTGTGGGGCATGGATGACCTTCGTAGCGGATGATGCCGCGCCGCAAACGGGGGACGGGACGGCGGCTTTACTGGAATGCTATCGGTTGCGCGCAACAACTGGGCAAGCCAGAAGCCGAGTCGATGGCCGGAAGCCGGTGACAGGGTGTGACCCTTTTCGCGGACCATCCGCAACGAAAGGGACATTCAGCCCTGGAGTCGGTACTCCTCGAGCAGGCGTCGCCCAATGATCATTTTCTGGATCTCGGCGGTACCTTCACCGATGAGCAGCATCGGCGCCTCGCGGTAGAGCCGCTCGATCTCGTACTCCTTGGAGAAGCCGTATCCGCCGTGGATGCGGAAGGCGTCCTCCACCACCTCCTTGCAGTATTCGGAGGCGAGGTACTTCGCCATCCCTGCTTCGAGGTCGTTTCGTTCCCCGGAGTCCTTTTTGCGTGCTGCGTTGACCATCATGGCATGAGCGGCCTCGACCTTGGTAGCCATCTCGGCCAGCTTGAACTGGATGGCCTGGTGCTGGGCGATCGGCTTGCCGAAAGTGTGACGCTGCTGGGCGTACGAGACACCCAGCTCGAACGCACGCTGAGCGACACCGCAGCCACGTGCCGCCACGTTGACGCGGCCGACCTCCACGCCGTCCATCATTTGGTAAAACCCTCGGCCGGTGACCCCGCCGAGGACCCGATTGGCCGGAATGCGCAGTCCGTCCATGATGAGCTCGGTCGTGTCGACGCCCTTGTAGCCCATCTTGTCGATCTTGCCCGGGATCGTCAGGCCCGGCCGGACCTCTCCGAAGCCCGGCTCCTTCTCGACGAGGAAGGTCGTCATCGACTTGTGGGGGGCCGTGCCCTCGGGGTGTCCTTCGTCACTCCGGCACAGCACGGCGACCAGGGTCGAGGTGCCGCCGTTCGTCAGCCACATCTTCTGGCCGTTCAGGACGTACTCGTCGCCGTCCTGCACCGCCTTCGACGAGATCGCCGACACGTCCGAGCCGAGGGCCGGCTCCGACATCGAGAACGCGCCGCGCACCTCGCCCAGCGCCATCCGCGGCAGGAAGTGGTCCTTCTGCTCCTGCGTGCCGTGCTGCTTGAGCATGTACGCCACGATGAAGTGGGTGTTGATGATGCCCGAGACGGACATCCAGCCGCGGGCTATCTCCTCCACGCACAGCGCGTAGGTGAGCAGCGACTCACCGAGACCGCCGTACTCCTCGGGGATCATCAGACCGAACAGGCCGAGCTCCTTGAGCCCGTCCACGATCTGCTGCGGGTACTCGTCGCGGTGCTCCAGCTCGGTCGCGACCGGGATGATCTCCTTGTCGACGAACTCGCGGACGGTCTTGAGGATCTCCTGCTGGACGTCCGTGAGCCCGGCGGTCTGGGCGAGTCGTGCCATGGCTACTTCCCCTGTTCCTTCAGCTCGGGCCGGCCGGGCTGCTCGCCGCCGCGCTCCTTGATGTACGTCTCGGTCGGGACCATCACCTTGCGCCGGAAGACGCAGACGAGGGTGCCGTCCTGCTTGTAGCCCTTGGTCTCGACGTAGACGATCCCGCGGTCGCTCTTCGACTTCGACGGGGTCTTGTCGAGGACCGTGGTCTCGCCGTAGATGGTGTCGCCGTGGAAGGTCGGCGCCACGTGCCGCAGCGACTCGATCTCCAGGTTGGCGATGGCCTTGCCCGAGACGTCCGGCACGGACATGCCCAGCAGCAGCGAGTAGATGTAGTTGCCCACCACCACGTTCTTGCCGAAGTCCGTGGTGTTCTCGGCGTAGTTCACGTCCATGTGGAGCGGGTGGTGGTTCATCGTCAGCAGGCAGAAGAGGTGGTCGTCGTACTCCGTGACCGTCTTCCCGGGCCAGTGCTTGTAGACCGCCCCGACCTCGAACTCTTCGTAGGTGCGTCCGAACTGCATGGCGCTCAGGCCTCCGGGATCTCGAACTTGCTGGTGCGCTGCATGCCGGCCGCCCGGCCCTTGCCGGAGATGACCAGGGCCATCTTGCGGCTGGCCTCGTCGATCATCTCGTCGCCGAGCATCGCGGAGCCCTTCTTGCCGCCCGCCTCGGACGTGTAGTAGTCGTACGCGTCCAGGATCAGCTCGGCGTGGTCGTAGTCCTCCTGGGAGGGCGAGAAGACCTCGTTGGCCGCGTCGACCTGGCCCGGGTGCAGCACCCACTTGCCGTCGAAGCCGAGGGCGGCGGCGCGGCCGGCGACCTCGCGGTAGCCGTCGACGTTCTTGATCTGCAGGTAGGGGCCGTCGATCGCCTGCAGGTTGTTCGCGCGGGCGGCCATCAGGATGCTCATCAGGATGTAGTGGTACGCGTCCGCCGGGTAGCCGGGCGGCTGCTCGCCCACGACCAGCGACTTCATGTTGATCGAGGCCATGAAGTCGGCCGGGCCGAAGATGATCGTCTCGACGCGCGGGGACGCCTGGGCGATCGCGTTGACGTTGTTGAGGCCCTGGGCGTTCTCGATCTGCGCCTCGATGCCGATCTTGCCGAGCTCGAAGCCCATCGTCTTCTCGATCTGCGTCAGCAGCAGGTCCAGCGCGACGATCTGCTCCGCGTTCTGCACCTTCGGCAGCATGATGCAGTCCAGGTTCTGGCCCGCGCCCTCGACGACCGTGACCACGTCCCGGTACGTCCAGTGCGTCGTCCAGTCGTTCACCCGCACGACCCGGGTCTTGCCGGTCCAGTCGCCCTCGTTGAGGAACTTCACGATGGTGTGCCGCGCCTCGGGCTTGGCCAGCGGAGCGCACGCGTCCTCGAGGTCCAGGAAGACCTGGTCGGCCGGCAGCCCCTGGGCCTTCTCCAGGAAGCGCGGGTTGGACCCGGGCACGGCGAGGCAGGAGCGGCGCGGGCGCAGCCGGTTCACCGGGTGCAGGGGCGTGGTCATGCGGGGACCTCCGAGATTTCGAGGGGGCTGAGCTTGTTCGCTGTGCGGATCTCGTCGACGATACGGCCGATGATCTCCGTGATACCGAAGTCCTTCGGGGTGAAGACGGCGGCCACGCCGGCCGCGCGGAGTTCCTCCGCGTCGGCATTCGGAATGATGCCTCCGACGACGACGGGGATGTCCGGCGCCCCCGCCGTGCGCAGCCGCTCCAGGACGTCCGGCACCAGCTTCCCGTGCGATCCGGACAGGATCGACAGGCCCACGCAGTGCACGTCCTCGGCCAGCGCCGCGGTCACGATCTGCTCGGGCGTGAGCCGGATGCCCTGGTAGACCACCTCGAACCCGGCGTCGCGGGCCCGCACGGCGATCTGCTCGGCACCGTTGGAGTGACCGTCCAGGCCCGGCTTGCCGACCAGCAGGCGCAGTCGGCCCGAGCCCAGCTCGTCGGCCGTACGGGCGACCTTCTCGCGGACCTCCGCGAGCGGGGTGCCCGGCTCCGCGGCCACCGCCACGGGGGCGGAGGACACACCGGTCGGGGCCCGGAACTCGCCGAAGACCTCGCGCAGCGCGCCCGCCCACTCGCCGGTGGTGACGCCCGCCCGGGCGCACTCGAGGGTGGCTTCCATCAGGTTCTCGTCGCCCGCCGCCGCCTCCTTCAGGCGCTCCAGGGCCTGCTGGGTGGTGGGGAAGACGAAGGGGTCGCCGCCGCCCTGCCGCTCCGAGGACTCCTGGCGCTCGTTGCGCCAGCGGGCGATGTCCTCGACGACCTTGTCCTCCACCCGGCCGTCCACCGTCATGATCGCGGTGTCCAGGTCGGCGGTGAGCGGGTTCGGCTCGGTCGTCTCGAAGATGTTCACGCCGACGATCTTCTCGTCGCCGGCCTCGATCCGGGCGCGGCGCTCCGCGTGCGAGGAGACGAGCTGCGACTTGAGGTAGCCGGACTCGACGGCGGCCATCGCGCCGCCCATCTCCTGGATCCGGTCGATCTCGGCCAGGCACTCCGCCACGAGGGACTCGACCTTGGCCTCGATCACGTGCGAGCCCGCGAAGATGTCCTCGTACTCCAGCAGGTCGCTCTCGTGGGCCAGGACCTGCTGGATGCGCAGGGACCACTGCTGGTCCCAGGGGCGCGGCAGGCCCAGGGCCTCGTTCCAGGCGGGCAGCTGCACCGCGCGGGCCCGGGCGTCCTTGGAGAGGGTGACGGCCAGCATCTCCAGGACGATGCGCTGGACGTTGTTCTCCGGCTGCGCCTCGGTCAGGCCCAGGGAGTTGACCTGGACGCCGTACCGGAAGCGGCGCTGCTTGGGGTTCTCGATCCCGTACCGCTCCTGGGTGATCTTGTCCCAGATGCGGCCGAAGGCGCGCATCTTGCACATCTCCTCGATGAAGCGGACGCCCGCGTTCACGAAGAACGAGATGCGGGCGACCACTTCGCCGAAGCGCTCGTCGGGGACCTGGCCCGAGTCGCGCACGGAGTCCAGCACCGCGATGGCGGTGCACATCGCGTAGCTGATCTCCTGGACCGGAGTGGCCCCCGCCTCCTGCAGGTGGTAGCTGCAGATGTTGATCGGGTTCCACTTCGGGATGTTGTTGACCGTGTACGCGATCATGTCGGTCGTCAGGCGCAGGCTCGGTCCCGGCGGGAAGACGTGCGTCCCGCGGGAGAGGTACTCCTTGACGATGTCGTTCTGCGTGGTGCCCTGGAGCTGGGCGATGTCCGCGCCCTGCTCCTCGGCGACCACCTGGTAGAGCGCCAGCAGCCACATGGCGGTGGCGTTGATGGTCATCGAGGTGTTCATCTGCTCCAGGGGGATGTCCTGGAACAGCCGTCGCATGTCACCGAGGTGGGAGACCGGTACGCCGACCCGGCCGACCTCGCCGCGGGCGAGGATGTGGTCGGGGTCGTAGCCGGTCTGGGTCGGCAGGTCGAACGCGACCGACAGACCGGTCTGCCCCTTGGCGAGGTTGCGGCGGTACAGCTCGTTGGACGCCTCGGCCGTGGAGTGGCCGGCGTACGTCCGCATGAGCCACGGCCGGTCCTTCTGGCGCTCAGTCATCTCAGGCGATCCTCAAGGCCGTTGTGGGCTGCTGGGGTCTCAGCAGGGGGCGGTCAGATGTTGCGGAAGCGGTTGATCGCGTCGAGGTGCTCGGCGCGCATCTCGTGGTCGCGCACGCCCAGGCCCTCCTCGGGGGCGAGGCACAGGACGCCGACCTTGCCCTGGTGGACGTTGCGGTGGACGTCGTGCGCCGCCTGACCGGTCTCCTCGAGGGAGTAGGTCTTCGAGAGGGTCGGGTGGATCTTGCCCTTGGCGATGAGGCGGTTGGCCTCCCAGCCGAAGCGCTTCCACTCGCGCGGGTCCTGGGTCTGCTCGTCCTTCCAGAACTTGTAGCCCTCGGCGTTGCGGTCGATGACCGCCTCCGCGCCCATCCTGTGGCAGATCTCGGCCTTCTCCGGGGAGGAGACGACGCAGATCGGGTTGGCGCCGCCGGCCAGCGCGAACTGGGTGGCGTAGGAGCCCAGGCCGCCGCTGGCGCCCCAGATCAGGACGTTGTCGCCCTGCTTCATGCCGGCGCCGTTGCGGGAGACCAGCTGGCGGTAGGCGGTGGAGTTGACCAGACCGGGGGCGGCGGCCTCCTCCCAGCTCAGGTGGTTCGGCTTGGGCATGAGCTGGTTGGACTTGACCAGTGCGATCTCCGCCAGGCCGCCGAAGTTCGTCTCGAAGCCCCAGATCCGCTGCTCGGGGTCGAGCATCGTGTCGTTGTGGCCGTCCGAGGACTCCAGCTCGACGGAGAGGCAGTGCGCGACGACCTCGTCACCGGGCTTCCAGGAGTTGACGCCCGGGCCGGTGCGCAGGACGACGCCCGCGAGGTCGGAACCGATGATGTGGTACGGCAGGTCGTGGCGCTTGGTGAGCTCCGACAGGCGGCCGTAGCGCTCCAGGAAGTTGAACGTGGA
The DNA here is from genome assembly GCF_000719335.1 of Streptomyces sp. NRRL S-87. Classification (GTDB taxonomy): domain Bacteria; phylum Actinomycetota; class Actinomycetes; order Streptomycetales; family Streptomycetaceae; genus Streptomyces. The sequence continues at coordinate 75,098 of NZ_JOGB01000034.1, read as the reverse complement.
CACCGGCTCGAAGATCGAGGTCCACACGGAGTTGTAGTTGACCGAGGAGGCCATGACGGCCACCAGGGCCTCGCCCGGGCCCAGCTCGGGGAGCGGGACGTCGTCGAGGTGCAGGGACTTGCGCGGGTCCTTCTCGCGGGTCGTGAGCCCGTCGAACATGTCCGCCTCGTCCTTGTGCACGGTGATCGCGCGGTACGAGTCGGGGAGCGGAAGGGCTGCGATGTCCTCGGCCGTCGCGGCCTGCGACTGGATCGCGTCCAGGATGTCCTTCACGGTGGTGCCTCCGGCGAGGATGCGTCGAGGGAAACGCTGAGGGTGGTCCGGTGGAGGTGTGCCGTCGGTTCGGCGGTGCGGTGGAGCGGGGGCGCCGTGGTGGGCGCGGAGAGCCTGGTGACGCAGGCATCCGGGGCGCGGCCGGGGCGATGGTGTTCGCCGTGCCGCGGGGACGTCCGGATGACTTCAACGTATGGCACCCCGTGTCACTCGGCAAGGCACTGCGTGCCAAAAATTTCTCTCAATTGCCGATTGACCTGCGCAGATGAGCGATGATCGATCAGAGTTACCCGCGAGTAGGGGCAACCTGGACATACGAAACGGCCGCCCCCCGGGACCCGGGAGACGGCCGTCACATCCGTGCGCCGCAGGAGCGTCCTGCGGACGCGCCCTAAGCGGTCTTCACTTGTTCTTCAGCGCTTCCTCGATGGTGCGCATGACCTCGTCCAGCGGCGCGTCCGTGCGCGCCACGGTCACCAGCACCTCGCCCTGGGCGGTGGCCGAGGCGGCCGGCGCGACGGAGACCGCGCCCCCGTCCAGGGTCCGGCCGGCCCCGATGCCGGTGCCGAAGGTCTTCCGTACGATCGCGAAGGCGTGGTCCAGCTGCGCCTCCACGTCCCCCTCCCCGCCGGCCCGCAGCCAGCGCCGCAGCACGTGGTTGTGGGCCGTCACGACGGCCGAGGCGGCGACCTCCGCCAACAGCGGGTCGTCGTTCCCGTCGTGGTGGTCGTGCTCGTCGAAGTGCGCGAGCAGGTAGCGGGTGAAGAGCCGCTCGTAGCGGGCCACCGACGCGATCTCGCGCTCCCGCAGGGTGGGTACCTCGCGGGTGAGCCGGTAGCGCTCCACCGACACCGCCGGGGAGGCGGCGTACATCTTCATGACTTCCTTGATCCCCCGGCACACGGTGTCCAGCGGGTGCTCGTGCGCCGGCGCCGCGTTCAGCACCGCCTCGGCGCGGATCAGGGTGTCGTCGTGGTCGGGGAAGATCGCCTCTTCCTTGGAACGGAAGTGCCGGAAGAAGGTCCGGCGGGCCACTCCCGCGGTCGCGGCGATCTCGTCGACCGTCGTCGCCTCGTACCCCTTCGACGCGAACAGCTCCATGGCGGCGGCGGCGAGCTCGCGGCGCATCTTCAGGCGCTGGGCGGCCGCGCGCGCGCCTGCGGTGGTCTCCGCGGGCTCGGCGGCGGCGTTTCGTGAGGTCTTGGCGGGCTGGGACATAAGGCGAACGTACTGCATGCGCGCCCGGGAGGGCGCCCGAGGGGGTGGAAGCGGGGGAGGACTCCCGGAGGGTACGGCCCGCCCTGAGGGCCCGAGGAGTCCTCCCCACGCGTCCGGCCCGCTACTTCCGGGCGTACTCACGGAAGCCGCGGCCGGTCTTGCGGCCCAGGCAGCCCGCCGCCACGAGGTGCTCCAGCAGCGGCGAGGGAGCCAGGCCGGGGTCGCGGAACTCCTTGTGCAGGACCTTCTCGATGGCGAGCGAGACGTCCAGGCCGACCACGTCGAGCAGCTCGAACGGGCCCATCGGGTAGCCGCCGCCGAGCTTCATGGCGGCGTCGATGTCGTCGAGGGTGGCGTAGTGCTCCTCGACCATCTTGATCGCGTTGTTCAGGTACGGGAACAGCAGCGCGTTCACGATGAACCCGGCCCGGTCCCCGCAGTCCACGGCGTGCTTGCGGATCCGCGCGCACACCTCGCGGACGGTGGCGTGCACGTCGTCGGCCGTCAGGACCGTGCGGACCACCTCGACGAGCTTCATCGCCGGCGCCGGGTTGAAGAAGTGCATGCCGATCACGTCCTGCGGGCGCGAGGTGGCGCGGGCGCAGGCGATCACCGGCAGCGAGGAGGTGGTGGTGGCCAGCACCGCGCCCGGCTTGCAGATCTTGTCCAGCGACGCGAACAGCTGCTGCTTGACCGCGAGGTCCTCGGCCACCGCCTCGACGGCCAGGTCGACCTCGGCGAACGCCTCCAGCGAGTCGGCCGGGGTGATCCGGGCCAGCGTCCCCTCGCGGACCTCGGCGGACATCCGGCCGCGGGTCACCATGCGGTCCAGGGACTTGCCGATCGCGGCCTTGGCCGCGTCCGCCTTCTCCTGGCTTCGGGCGGCGAGGACGACGTCGAAGCCGGCCTGCGCGAAGACCTGGGCGATGCCGCTGGCCATGGTGCCCGAGCCGGCCACGCCGACCGAGGACACCGGGCGGCCCTCGCCCAGCCGGGCGTCGTCCAGCGGGGTCTGGGCGTCGCGGACCACGGTGGCGCTGCCCGGGGCCTCGTACGAGTAGAAGCCGCGGCCCGCCTTGCGGCCGGTCAGCCCCGCCTCGGTGAGGTGGCCCAGGACCGGGGCCGGGGCGTGCAGCCGGTCGCCGGAGGCGGCGTACATGGCCTCCAGGACGGTGCGGGCGGTGTCGATGCCGATCAGGTCGAGCAGCGCGAGCGGGCCCATCGGCAGGCCGCAGCCCAGCCGCATGGCCGCGTCGATGTCCTCGCGGGAGGCGTACTTCGACTCGTACATGGCGGCGGCCTGGTTCAGGTAGCCGAACAGCAGCCCGTCGGCGACGAAGCCCGGGCGGTCGCCGACCGAGACCGGCTCCTTGCCCAGCTCCCGAGCCAGCGCGGTGACCGCCTCGACGACCGGCGGGGCGGTCAGCACGGAGGAGGCGACCTCGACCAGCTTCATGGCCGGCGCGGGGTTGAAGAAGTGCAGGCCCAGGACCCGCTCGGGGCGCAGCGACTCGGCGGCCAGCCGGGTCACGGACAGCGCGTTGGTGCCGGTGGCCAGGATGGTGTCGGGGCGCACGATCGCGTCGAGGGCGGCGAAGACCTGCCGCTTGAGCTCGTAGTCCTCGGGCACGACCTCGATCACCAGGTCCGCGTGGGCGGCGGCCTGCAGGTCACCGAAGGTGCGGAAGCGGGCGAGCACGTCGGCCCGCTCCTGCTCGGTCAGGCGCTCGCGGGACACCGCGCGGGCCGTGGACGCCTCCAGCGCGGTGACGGCGGCGCGGGCGGCCGCGTCGCTGATGTCGATGCCGATGACCTCGCGGCCGGCGCGGGTGAGCACCTCGGCGATGCCGGTGCCCATCGTGCCGAGGCCGACGACGGCGATGGTCTGCGGGGCGGAGGAGGGCTGACTGGGCGGAGTGGACTGACGGTCCATCGCGGGACTCCAGTGGGAGAGGAAGTGACGACTGGGGGACGGATGCGCGGACGGCGGGACGCCGGCTTGCGGGGCCCCGCTGCGGAGCCGTGCTGCTGCCCGGGGCGCGCGGGGCGCGGCCGCGGGTACGTCGGTGACGGGCTGCGGGCGTCCGTACGGCGGGTACGGCGCACGGCACGCACGTCGGTGCGGCGTAGCGGAGTTGCGGAGGTGGAGCTGCGGTGCGTCCGGCGGCACGAGGGGCACGCCGGGTGTGAACCCGTGTCAGGTACGAGACCTGACGTGCGGGAGGAAGCCCGTGCCGTCTCGGCGCGGGGGGACGGCAGCGGCTCTGTCCCGGAGCCCTGCCGTACGAAACCGGCGGTCGCGGGGCGGACCCCGGACCGGCCGAACCGATCACACCCAGGGCGGCTGCGTCACCAGGCCGCCTCGAGTGGGCGCACCCCGTTCGGGGTGCTTGAAGAGACGTTAACTCGCGAGTAGCTCGCGTGCCAATAGGGCGGCCCTTGTGATCTGCGCCGCGGGGCGTGACCCCGGGCCCTACCCTGCTCCCATGGACACGGTGGACGAAGAGCTACAGGCGCTCACGGACCGCATACGGGCCGAGGCGGGACCGGCGTGCGAACCCCTGCTCACCGCACCCCCGGACGAACTGGCCGAGGTCCTCACCGCGCACGAACGGCCCCTGTGGGCGCGTGAGGTGGCCGCGTTCCGGCTCGGCTGCGCGGGGGACCGACGGGCGTTCGAGACGCTCGTGCTGCTGCTCAACCACCGCGACGCCGCGCGCTGCGTCTCGGCCGCCCACGCCCTGGACCGGCTCGGCGACCCCCGCACCGCCCGGGCCGCGGCCGCGCTGGCCACCAACCCGCTGCGCACCGCCTACGCGGCGGCCGCGGTCCGGCTGCTGGCCCGGCTGCGCGCCCCGGAGTCGGCCCCGGCCCTGATCGCCACCCTGGACCGGCTGCTCGCCCCGAACGACCCGTACTGGCGGGTGGCCCTCGCCTGCGTGGAGGGCCTCGGCACCCTCGCCGACCCCCGCGCCCGCCCCTCCCTCACCGCCGCCCAGGCCCACCCCCGCCTGGCCACCGCCGCCACCACCGCCCTGCGCTCCCTCCCGTGACGCGGCCCGCCCCCGCCCGGACGGAAGCCGGGCGGGGGCGGGGGAGCGGGGTGGGGATGCCCGTGTCGGCGGCCCCGCCTAGTTCCGGCGGACCGGCCCGACCGCGTCGGAGGTGGCCGACCGGCTTCCGTACTTCGCGCTGGACGCCCGCACGGTGACGGTCAACCTCCTGCCCGCCAGCGAGGCCGGCACGGTGAAGCTCGCCGAGGTCGCCCCGGCGACCGCCACCCCGTCCGCCTTCCACTGGTACGCGTACGCGTCCGGCCGCGGCGTCCACGTCCCGTGCGACGCCTTGAGCACGGCACCGACCTTCGGGGTCCCGCTGATCACGGGCTGCACGGTGTTCTTCAGCGGGGAGGGGGCGACGGTGTACACGCCCATCAGGTATTCCGTGCCGCGGTGCTCGTAGCTCCTGCCCCACACCCCGGTGCCGAGGCCGCGGAGGTCCAGCACCGCCGTGAGCGTCTTCCGGTCGGCGGAGACGGAGACCGTGGTGGAGCGGATCTCCCTGCCGTTGCGGGAGAGGCGGACCGTGTCGTCCTCGTGCAGGGCGGAGCCCTTGACGGTGACGACGGCCTTGGTGCCGGTCACGCCGCGGTCGGACAGGATGTCGGTGATGCCGAACTCGTCCGGGCCGCAGGGCGCGAGCGGGCGGCACGTGAGCTCCGCCCGGAACGCGGACGACGAGGCCCCGTCCGGCAGGCCGAGCACGAGGAAGCTCGTCCCCGGCTCGTCCGGGAACCCGTTTCCGGCGTAGCAGTGGAACGGGCCGTCGCCCGCGTGCACGCAGCGGTCCTTCAGGTCCTGGCCGTAGAGGGAGGGAGCCGCCGTCCGGATGCCCTGGGCGTCTTCGCTGACGTCCAGGTCGAAGCCGTCGGCGCTCCGCGTGGGCATGGCCCGGCACACGCTCGTGTGCTGCTCGTCCAGCGTGCCGGAGAGGGGCCCGTAGCCGTAGGCGACGTTCACCTCGCGGCATTCGGGCGCCGGTCCCGCCGCCGTGGCCAGGCGCTGGGCGTCGAAGCGGTAGGTCTTCGCCCCGGCCAGCCAGTACGGCACGAAGACCAGTACCTGGTAGCGGGTGGAGCCCGTCACCGCGCAGGCGGCCGTCCGAGGGCACGACAGGTACGTGCCGTCCGCGCCGACCACGAACATGCCGGCCGTACCGAGCGGGTCGCGGACGTTGAGGTGCACGACGTCCCGCGCGTCCGTCGTGCTGACCTGGCGGCACTTGTAGAGCCCCGGCTGCGCGAGCGTCCCGCCCCGGGACGGGCCGCCCACCGAGGTGGCCGGCGTCGACGTGCAGCCCTTGGCGGTGGCCGTCACGTCGCGGCGGGTGAGGCTGTACGACGCCGCGGCGTCGCTTCCGCGGACGAGGACGGTGTGGCGGGCCCCCGGCTTCAGGTAGCAGCCGGTCCCCGAGGGCAGGTTGCCGCCCGCCGTGCACGTCACGCGGTCGTCCGGGCCCAGGACGTCGAACTCGGCGTTCTCGTTGCCGGACAGCCCCCGCAGCTGGATGTGTTCCGTACGGGTGTGGTCGTCGGCCGGGATGCTGAAGCAGTGGCTGAAGATGCCGGCTCCGGTGGCGAAGCGGGCCGCCGGACTCCGGGAGGTGAAGTCACCGGCGGGGAGCACGGGGCAGTCCCCTTCGTCCGCGCGGTGGACGGCGAGGCGGTAGGCCCCTGTGGCGTCCTGGGTCCTGGGCCTGACGAGCGCGCGGAAGGGGGCGCTGCCCGCCAGCCGGCAGATTCCGTTGGAGAGCGTGTACGCGTCGCAGAGTTCGCCGCCGGCCGCGTTGACGACCACGACCTCCGCGCCGGGTGCGGGTTGGCGGAAGGGCAGGAGAACGGCCAGCCGGGCACCCGTCGGGAGGGGCAGGACCAGACAGTCCTGGCGGTCCGCCTCGGTGAAGGTTCCCTCGTGCACGCCGAGGGTGACGGGCAGGCAGTCGTCGGGGACCGCGGCCGACCACGCCCGCCCCGTCGGCAGCAGCAGGGCCAGCAGGACGGACAGGGCCAGCACGAGTGCGGCCGGTGGTGTGCTGAGCGCGCGGGCGCGCGCGGGGTGCGGCACGAGGATCCCCCCGGATCGGTCATGGGAACCGCCCGCGCGCACGGGCTGCGTGCGGCGCGGGCGGTGTGTGCGACGCAGAATCGCACACGGGGCCGAGGGGTCCTTCCTGAGGGTCCCGCCTGGTCTTCCGTCAGGCTTTCGCGTCCCCGACGATCGCGAAGGCCTCGATCTCCAGGAGGAGGTCGGGGTGGACCAGGGCTGTTACCTGGACGGCGGAGGAGGCGGGGAGGGCCTCGGGCGGGAGGGCCTCGGCGCGGGCGGTGCGGGCGGCGGCGAGGTGGGCGACGTCCGTGACGTAGTAGGTGAGTTTGACGACGTCGGAGAAGTCGGCGCCGGCGGCGGCCAGGCAGCGGCGGAGGTTCGCGAAGACCTGGCGGGCCTGGGCGAGCGCGTCGCCGGCGCCGACGACCGCGCCCTGCTCGTCGAACGCGCACTGCCCGGAGACCGCCACGAACCGGCCCGTGCCCCAGACGACGTGGCTGTAGGCCGGGCTGGCCGCCATGCCGTCCGGGGCGGGGACGCGGGTGATGTGCGGTGCCGTGTGAGGGGTGCTCATGATCGTCATCCCATCACACCGGCGATCGTCCGGGGGGAGGAATCCGGATGCCCCGGGGCGGGGTGCCGGCCCGGGGCATCGGGGATCGGGGCATCGGGGATCGGGGCATCGGGGGGACGGGGGTGCCGGCCCCGGGCGGGTCAGCCCCGGAAGCCCAGGAGACCGTGCAGGGCCGCGCCGCCGGAGGACGGGGGGAGGGCGCGGGTGGCGGCCGGCTTCGGCTCCGGCTGGGCGGCGCAGGCCGCGTCCGGGGCGAACCGGGAGCGGCGCGCGGTCCGCGGGAGCGTGCCGTCCTTCAGGTACGCCACCAGGTGGGCGTCGAGGCACGCGTTGCCGCTCAGCGAGATGCCGTGGTTGCCACCGCCCTCCTCGACCACCAGGGCGGCGCCCGCCAGCCGGGCCCGCATCTCCACCGCCCCCGCGTACGGCGTCGCCGCGTCCTCCGTGGCCTGGAAGAGCAGGGCCGGGGGAAGGGCGGTGTTCGTGACGTCGGGCAGTTCCAGCGAGGGCGTGCCCCAGAACGCGCACGGCGCGTTGTACCAGGCGTTGTTCCACGTCATGAACGGCGCCTTGGCGTGGGTGCGCCACATGTCCCCGCGCCACCGGTTCCAGTCCCGCGGCCAGGCCGAGTCCCGGCACTGCACCGCGCTGTAGACGCTGTAGCTGTTGCCCGCCGCCGGGTCCACCGCGCCGAACTTCTCGTACGCCGTCACCAGCGGCTTCTCGTCCCGGTCCCGGACGTACGCGGCGAAGGCCTCGGCCAGCGCCGGCCAGTAGCCGTTGAAGTACCCGCCGGGCAGGAACGTGTCCTCCAGCTCCGCCGGGCCCACCTTGCCGCCGGCCGGCGCGTCCCGCACCTCCCGGCGCATCCGGTACCAGGCCGTCTCCACCGCCCCCGGGTCGGAGCCCAGCCCGTACCGGTCGTCGTACTTGGCCACCCACGCCAGGAACGCCTTGTGCCGGGCGTCGAACGCGACGTCCTGGTCGATGTTGTCCTCGTACCAGACCCCGCCCGGGTTCACGACCGAGTCGAGCACCAGCCGCCGGACCCGGTCCGGGTGCAGCTTGGCGTACACCGCGCCCAGGTACGTGCCGTACGAGTAGCCGAAGTACGAGATCCGCTCCGCGCCCAGCGCCCGGCGCACCAGGTCCATGTCCTCGGCCGCGCTCAGGGTTCCGATGTACGGGAGCACGTCCGCGTACGCGGCCTGGCACTCGCGCGCGAAGGCCGCGACCCGGTCGAGGTTGGCCCGCTCGACGGCCTCGGTCAGCGGCACCGGGTCGGGACGGACGGGATCGAAGTGGCCCCGGCCGCAGTTGAGGGCGGGCTCGCTCTTGCCCACGCCGCGCGGGTCGAATCCGATCACGTCGTACTGCGCCGCCACCTCCTTCGGCAGCGCCGCGGCCACGAAACCGGCCAGGCCGCGGCCGCTGCCGCCCGGGCCGCCCGGGTTGACGAGCAGCGGGCCCTGCGAGGTGCGGGCGGTGTGCGGGACCCGGGTCAGGGCGAGGGTGATCGTGCGGCCCTCGGGGTGCGCGTGGTCGAGCGGGACGGCGAGGGAGGCGCACTGGAGTCCGGGATAGCGTGCGGTGGCGCAGCCCTTCCACGTCAGCGCGGTCGCCCGGGCCCCGCGGCCGGTGCCCGTGCCCGCCGTACCCGCCGTGTCCGTGTCCGCCGCACCCGCCGTACGGGCGACCGACGGGGCCGTCGCGGCGGACGTGGCCGGGACGGCCACCGTCGCCGTTGCCGTCAGGGCGGTGGCGACCGCCAACAGGACTGCTGCGCGCTTCTTCATCCAAGGGCCTCCCAGCCAGTGACTCTGGGCGGAATCGTCCCGGAAAATCCGATGGGAAGGCGTGATTGTGCGGACTATTGGCCCGATGTGATGAGGCCCCAGGACATGCGTATGGAGATCACAGGAGCGTCAGCTGGGTCGCCGCGGGCTCGGGGGCGGCCGACGGCGGCGCGGCGGGCACGATCCGGCGCGCGGCGCCCCGCCGGGCCGGCCCGATCCCGAATTCGGCTGCCAGCTCGTGGACTTGGCGGGTGATGCGGCGCTGGTACCAGGTGGGCGCGTAGGCCCCGGCCGCGTACAGCTGTTCGTACCGGCGGACCAGCTCCGGATGGTGGGCGGCCAGCCAGGACATGAACCACTCGCGGGCCCCCGGCCGCAGATGGAGTACGAGCGGTGTCACCGACTCCGCCCCCGATCCGGCGATCGCCCGCACGGTGCGGCGCAGCTGCTCGGGGGAGTCGCCGAGGAACGGGATCACCGGCGCCATCAGCACACCGACCCCGATGCCGTGGTCCGTCAGGGTCCGTACGGCGTCCAGCCGGCTCTGCGGCGACGGGGTGCCGGGCTCCACGGTCCGCCACAGGGCCCGGTCGGTGAACCCGACGGAGACCGAGACGCCGACGTCGGTGACGGCGGCGGCCTCGCGCAGGAGGGGCAGGTCGCGCAGGATCAGGGTGCCCTTGGTGAGGATCGAGAAGGGGTTCGCGCGGTCGCGCAGGGCCTCGATGATGCCGGGCATCAGCCGGTAGCGGCCCTCGGCCCTCTGGTAGCAGTCGACGTTCGTGCCCATGGCCACGTGGGCGCCGGTCCAGCGCGCCGAGCCGAGCTCACGGCGCAGCAGCTCGGGCGCGTTGGTCTTGACGACGATCTGCGAGTCGAAGCCGATGCCGGTGTCGAGGTCGAGGTAGCCGTGCGTCTTGCGGGCGAAGCAGTACACGCACGCGTGGCTGCAGCCCCGGTACGGGTTGACGGTCCACTCGAACGGCATGCGGGAGGCGCCGGGGACGCGGTTGAGGATGCTGCGGGCCCGGACCTCGTGGAACGTGATGCCGCGGAACTCGGGCGTGTCGAACGTCCGCGTGACCACGTCGGGGATCCCGAACAGCGCTCCGGGGCGGCCGGGGCCCGTGCCGGTCCCGCCCGTGCCGGTCCCGCCCGCCCCGGCCCCGCCCGTGGCCGTACCGCCCGTGCTCGTACCGCCCGTGCCCGCGGGCCCGCCGACCTCGTCGTTCCCGTCCGCGAGATGGTCCCAGCGCATGACGCCTCCCTCGGTAGCTCGCGGCCGAGAATAGAACATCTGTTCCCATGATCGTGCGGGGTGGCCCCCGCCGGGTCGGGTCGGGGCCCGCGGCCTGCTACTCCCCGGCACCCGCCCGGCTCCACCGGCGGCGCCCGGGCGACCGCCGGCCGGAGGCGGGTCGGGGCCGATTTGGCCGGCCCCCCTGGAGGTGGTTGGCTTGGCCGGCCGATTGGAACGTTCACAACAGTTGCTGGAGGAACAGGTATGGCGCAGGTCGAGGCGACCACGGAGCGGATCATCGGGGCCGACGCGGAGACCGTCTTCGACGCGCTGGCCGACTACACCGGCACCCGCGCCAAGCTGCTCCCCGAGCACTTCAGCGAGTACGAGGTGCGCGAGGGCGGCGACGGCGAGGGCACCCTGGTCCACTGGAAGCTCCAGGCCACCAGCAAGCGCGTGCGCGACTGCCTGCTGGAGGTGACCGAGCCGACCGACGGCCAGCTGGTCGAGAAGGACCGCAACTCCTCGATGGTCACCACCTGGACCGTCACCCCGGCCGGCGAGGGCAAGTCCCGCGCCGTGGTGACCACCACCTGGAACGGCGCCGGCGGCATCGGCGGCTTCTTCGAGCGCACCTTCGCCCCCAAGGGCCTGTCCCGCATCTACGACTCCGTCCTCGACCGCCTCGCCACCGAAGTGGAGTCCTGAGCCGCCACGTTGACGCGGCGGCCGGTCACCGGATCGGGTGAGGGCGGTCCGCACTCCGGTGCGGGCCGCCGCGCGCCGTGCCCTGTGCGGCGGCATATCCCCTGGATAGGCTGGACCTCCGCCGTGCGCGAGCGGTAGGCCGCCGCGCGTCGGCGGCGCGTACCGGCAGCCGTACCGACCGCACCCGGGGGCCCGATGAAGATCCTCATCTCCGCCGACATGGAAGGCGCCACGGGGGTCACCTGGCCCGCCGACGTACTGCCCGGCACCCCCCAGTGGGAGCGCTGCCGGGCCCTGTTCACCTCCGACGTGAACGCGGCCGCCCTGGGCTTCTTCGACGGCGGCGCGGACGAGGTGCTGGTCAACGAGGCGCACTGGACCATGCGCAACCTGCTCCTGGAACGGCTCGACGAGCGGGTCGAGATGCTCACCGGGCGCCACAAGTCGCTCTCCATGGTGGAGGGCGTCCAGCACGGCGACGTCGACGGCATCGCCTTCGTCGGCTACCACACCGGCGCGGGCGCCGAGGGCGTCCTCGCCCACACCTACCTCGCCAACTCCATCACCGGAGTCTGGCTGAACGGCACCCCGGCCAGCGAGGGCCACCTGAACGCGCACGTCGTCGCCGAGTACGGCGTCCCGGTCGTCCTCGTCACGGGCGACGACCTCACCTGCGCCGACGCCCTCGGCTACGCGCCCGGCGCCCGTACCGTCGCCGTCAAGGACCACGTCTCCCGGTACGCCGCCGTGTGCCGGCCGCCGGCCCGGACCGCTGCCGACATCCGGGCCGCGGCCAAGGAGGCCGCGGCCCTCGCCGTGCGCCACGAGCCCGTCGCCCGCGGCCCGTTCGCCGTCGAGGTCGAGTTCGACGCGGCGCACCTGTCGGCCGCCGCGACCGTGGTGCCGGGCGTCGAGTCCGCCGGCGAGCGGCGCGTGCGCTATGCGAGCGCCACGATGTTCGAGGCGATCCGCACGTTCAAGGCGGTCACGACGATCGTCTCGGCCGCCGTGGAGGAGCAATATGGGTGACATGAACGCTGCACAACGGTCCGCCGCCCGCTCCGCGCCCGCCGCCGGCCCCGACCCCGCCTCCCCGGTGGACGGCCGGGCGCTGGACGAAGTGGTCGAGTACACCTCCGACCTGATCCGCCTCGACACCACCAACCGGGGCGGCGGCGACTGCCGCGAGCGCCCGGCCGCCGAGTACGTGGCCGAACGCCTCGCCGACACCGGCCTGGAGCCCGTCCTGCTGGAGCGCACCCCGGGCCGCACCAACGTCGTGGCGCGCATCGAGGGCACCGACCCGAGCGCCCCCGCGCTGCTGGTCCACGGCCACCTCGACGTGGTGCCCGCCGAGGCCGCGGACTGGCGCGTGCACCCGTTCTCCGGCGAGGTCCGCGACGGGGTGGTGTGGGGCCGCGGCGCCGTCGACATGAAGAACATGGACGCGATGGTGCTGGCGGTCGTACGGGCCTGGTCGCGGGCCGGGATCCGGCCCCGGCGCGACATCGTGATCGCGTACACCGCGGACGAGGAGGACAGCGCCGTCGACGGCTCCGGCTTCCTCGCCGACCACCACCCCGGCCTCTTCGAGGGATGTACGGAGGGCCTGAGCGAGTCCGGCGCCTTCACCGTGCACGCCGGACCCGGCACGGCCCTCTATCCGATCGCCGCCGGCGAACGCGGCACCGGCTGGCTCAAGCTGACCGCCCACGGCACCGCCGGCCACGGCTCCAAGCCCAACCGGGCCAACGCCGTCAGCCGCCTGGCCGGAGCCGTCTCCCGGATCGGCGAGCACCAGTGGCCGGTGCGCCTCACCGCCACCGTCCGCGCCGCCCTGGCCGAGCTCGCCGCCGTGTACGGCATCGACGCCGACCCGAACGCCCCCGGCTTCGGCGCCGAGGACGTCGACCGGCTCATCGGCAAGCTGCCGCCGGAGGCCGCCCTGCTGGTCGGCGCGACCGTGCGCAACAGCGCCAACCCGACCATGCTGGAGGCCGGGTACAAGCTGAACGTCATCCCGGGCCACGCGACCGCGTACGTCGACGGGCGCATGGTGCCCGGCGGCGAGGACGAGTTCCGCGCCACCCTCGACCGGCTCACCGGACCCGACGTGGACTGGGACTTCCACCACCGCGAGGTGGCCCTCGAAGCCCCGGTCGACTCGTCGACGTACGCCGTCCTGCGCGCGGCCGTCGAGCACTTCGACCCGGACGGGCACGTCGTGCCCTTCTGCATGGCGGGCGGCACCGACGCCAAGCAGTTCTCCCGACTGGGCATCACCGGCTACGGGTTCTCCCCGCTGCGTCTGCCGCCCGGCTTCGACTACTGGTCGCTCTTCCACGGCGTGGACGAACGCGTGCCCGTGGACGCCCTGCACTTCGGCGTCCGGGTCCTCGACCACGCGCTGCGCGCGCTGTAGCGCCGCCACCGCCGCGCCCCGCCGTCCGCCCCCCACGCCCGTCGGCGCAGACCGGAAGAGAGACGACAGACATGGTGCCCACCGGGCCGTACGGCAGCTGGCCCTCGCCGATCGACGCCGCCCTCGCCGCCTCCCTCGACGGCCGCCCCGAGTACGTCGGAACGGTCGGCGAGGAGGTCTGGTGGACCGCTCCGCGGCCGTCCGAGGGCGGCCGCCGCACCCTGGTGCGGCGGCGCGCAGACGCCTTCGGCGCGGCGCGGGAGGAGTCGGTGCTCCCGCAGCCGTGGAACGTCCGCAGCCGGGTCGTCGAGTACGGCGGCACGCCGTGGGCCGCCGTCCCCCGCCCGGCCGGCGGACCGCTGCTCGTCTTCACCGAGTTCGCCGACCAGCGACTGTACGCGTACGAGCCCGATGCCCCTGGCGCCCCCGACGCCCCCGACGCCCCCGACGCCCCCGGCGCCTCGGCGGCGGGCACCTCCGGCACTCCCGGCACCTCCGGCAGCCCCGGCAGCCCCCGGGGTGCCGGGCCCCGCCCGCTGACCCCGCTCTCCCCGGTCGGCGGCGGGCTGCGCTGGGCCGATCCGGTCCTGTGCCCGGAGCGCGGCGAGGTGTGGTGCGTACTGGAGGAGTTCACCGGGCCCGGCCCCACCGACGTGCGGCGCGTGCTGGCGGCCGTACCGCTGGACGGATCGGCGGCCGAGGACCGCTCGGCGATCCGCGAGCTGACCGACGACCGGCACCGGTTCACCACCGGCCCGCGGCTGTCGCCGGACGGAAGACGGGCGGCCTGGCTGGTGTGGGACCACCCGCGGATGCCCTGGGACGGCACCGAGCTCAAGGTCGCCGACATCACCCCCGAGGGGGAGTTCGGCCGGCCGCACACCGTGCTGGGAGGGCCCGAGGAGTCGGTGGCGCAGGTCGAGTGGGCGGCCGACGGCAGCCTGCTCGCGGTCAGCGACCGGGGCGGCTGGTGGAACCCGTACCGGCTCGAGCCCGCCACCGGCACCGGGCCCGGCGTCCCGGCGGGCAGCGGCGGCAAGGCGGTCAACCTGTGCCCCCGGGAGGAGGAGTTCGGCGGGCCGCTGTGGAAGACCGGGCTGCGCTGGCTGGCGCCGCTGGCCGGCGGACTGGTCGCCGTCCTGCACGGGCAGGGCTCCTCGGTGCTGGGCGTCCTCGACCCGGAGACCGGCGACCTCGTCGACGCGGCCGGGCCCTGGACCAACTGGGCCCCGACCCTCGCCGTGCACGGCTCCCGGGTCGTCGGGGTGGCCGCCAGCCCGCGCAGCGGGTACGAGGTGGTCGAGCTCGACACCGTCACCGGGCGGGCCCGGGTGATCGGTGCCGCTGCCACCGACCCCGTCGACCCGGCCTATTACCCCGAGCCGCAGAGCCGAACGTTCTACGGCCCGGACAACCGCGAGATCCACGCCCACGTCTATCCGCCGCACAACCCGGTGCGCGCCGCGCCGGCCGACGAGCTGCCGCCGTACGTGGTGTGGGCGCACGGCGGCCCCACGGCCCACGTGGAACCGGTGCTGGACCTGCACATCGCGTACTTCACCTCCCGGGGCATCGGCGTGGCCGAGGTCAACTACGGCGGCTCCACCGGGTACGGGCGGGCCTACCGCGAGCGGCTGCGCGAGCAGTGGGGCGTCGTCGACGTGGAGGACTGCGCCGCGGTGGCGCGGGCCCTGGCCGCCGAGGGCACGGCCGACCCGGACCGGCTCGCGGTCCGCGGCGGGAGCGCCGGGGGCTGGACCACGGCCGCCTCCCTGGCAGGCACCGACGTCTACGCCTGCGGGACGATCAAGTACCCGGTGCTGGACCTGGTCGGCATCGGGGAGGAGACCCACGACCTGGAGTCCCAGTACCTGACCGGCCTCGCCGGGCCGCCGCAGACCCTGGCGGCGCGCTGCCGCCAGCGCTCGCCGCTGGGACGGGCGTACCGGATCTCGGTCCCGTTCCTGCTGCTCCAGGGTCTTGACGACGCCGTCTGCCCGCCGTCGCAGGCCGAGAGGTTCCTGGCGAGGGTCGAGGGCCTGGAGGGCCCGGAGGGCCGCGAGGAGCGGCAGGTGCCGCCGCACGCGTACCTGGCCTTCGAGGGCGAGGGGCACGGGTTCCGGCGGGCCGAGACCATGGTCCGGGCGCTGGAGGCGGAACTGTCCCTGTACGCGCAGGTGTTCGGGTTCGAGCGGGACGACATCCCGGTGCTGCGGTTGCGGAAGTGACCGCTGCGGGCCGGTTAGCCTGGCCCCATGTCCGATCTCTTGATCGCCCGGGGCACGCGGGCGGTGCTGCGCCGCTACCGGCTGGAGGACGGCGCCGAGTTCACCGCGCGGGTCCGCGAGAGCCGTGAGCTGCACCGTCCGTGGCTGTTCCCGCCGGATACGGCCGAGGCGTACGAGGAGTACGCGAAGCGGATGATCGCCGACGACACGCGGGCCGGGTTCCTGGTGTGCGAGGCGGCGGCGGACGGCTCGGCCCTCGGGCCCGTCGCCGGCTTCATCAACATCAACAACATCGTGCGGGGCGGGTTCCAGAGCGGGGCGCTCGGCTACGGCGCCTTCGCGCACGCGGCCGGCCGGGGGCTCTTCGCCGAGGCCATGGAGCTGGTCGTCGACCATGCGTTCGGGCCGCTCGGCCTGCACCGCCTCGAGGCCAACATCCAGCCCGACAACGCCGCCTCCCTCGCCCTCGTGCGCGGCCGCGGCTTCCGGCGGGAGGGCTTCTCACCGGACTTCCTGCGCATCGACGGCGCCTGGCGCGACCACGAGCGGTGGGCGCTCACGCAGGAGATGCGCGCGACGCGACGCGCTTGAGGGAGGCGGGGGAGGGGCGTCCGGACCACCGGCTCACACCGGCGACGGTTTTGCCCAATCGTGGGGCGCTGAGACCCTGGTGAGGACCCGTCAGGGCGTGTTCCATGACCGTGGGGCGCGCCGGAGCGCACGGCGGCCCGCACCCACGAAGGTGAGGTTGCCTTGGCCACGACCGTCCGACGTGCCGTACTCGTCCTGCCCGCCGCCCCGCTCGGCCCGGAGAACCCGCTGCCCGCCCTGCGCGGCCTCGACGAGGTGCACGTGCTCGACGAGCGCGCGCGGTCCGGTCTGCCGCGCGACATGGCGCGCCAGATCGGGTACGAGCCGCTGCGCGGGGTGCTCCCGGTGCGGATCCGGGACGGGTACGAACGGCGGCGGTCGGAGCGGGAGTTCGAGGCGGTGGTCCTCGAGAACGGGCGGCTGCGCGCAACCGTGCTGCCGGAGCTCGGCGGCCGGGTCCACTCGCTGGTCGCCAAGGCCGCGGACGGTTCCGAGCGCGAACTGCTGTACCGGAACCCGGTGTTCCAGCCCGCCGCCTTCGCCCTCAACGGCGCCTGGTTCTCCGGTGGCATCGAGTGGAACATCGGCGCCACCGGCCACACCACCCTGTCCTGCGCCACGCTGCACACCGCCCTCGTGCCCGCGCCGGACGGCGGGGTGATGCTGCGGCTGTGGGAGTGGGAGCGGCTGCGCGACCTGCCCTTCCAGGTGGACCTGTGGCTGCCGGAGGATTCCGCCTTCCTCTACGTCGGCGTACGGATCCGCAACCCGCACGAGCGGCCCGCCCCCGTCTACTGGTGGTCCAACATCGCCGTCCCCGAGGACGCCGGGACCCGTGTCCTCGCCCCCGCCGACGAGGCCTGGCACTTCGGCTACGAGCGCACCCTGCGCCGGGTCCCGGTGCCCGAGTGGGAGGGCGCCGACCGGACGTACCCGCTGCGCGGCGCGTACCCCGCCGACTACTTCTACGAGCTGCCGCGCGGGGACCGGCCGTGGATCGCCTCGCTCGACGGTGCCGGGCACGGGCTCGTGCAGACCTCCACCGGGGCGCTGCGCGGCCGCAAGCTGTTCGTCTGGGGCTCCGGGAGCGGCGGCCGGCGCTGGCAGGAGTGGCTCACCGAGCCGGGGACCCCCGGCTACGCCGAGATCCAGGCCGGCCTCGCGCGTACCCAGCTCGAACACGTCCGGCTGGAGGCGGGCGGGGAGTTCAGCTGGCTGGAGGCGTACGGGCCGCTGGCGGCCGACCCGGCGGCGGTGCACGGCGCGGACTGGGGGGCGGCCCGCGCGGAGGTGGCCGGACGGCTCGCGGCCGCCTTGCCGCGGGCCGACGTCGACGCCGCGTACGCGGCCTGGCGCCCGTACGCCGACCGGGAGCCGGAGGAGCGTCTCGTGGTGGGGTCCGGCTGGGGCGCGCTGGAGGTGCTGCGCGCCGGGCTGAAGCTGCCCGGCACCCCCTTCGAGGAGGCGGGGCTGGACGACCAGCAGTCGCCCTGGCTGGAGTTGCTGCGTACCGGGGTCTTCCCGGTACCGCGCCGAGTGGTGCCGCCGGGACCCAGCCTGGTGGCCCCGCACTGGCGGGACATGCTGGAGACCGCTCCGGCCGACCCCCTGACCGAGTACCACCTGGGCGTGGCGCAGTGGCACGCGGGCGACGTGGCTCAGGCGGTGCGCAGCTGGGAGCGCGGGCTCGAACTGGCGCCCTCGCGCTGGCCGTTGCTGCGCTGCCTCGCGGTCGCGGACGAGCTGGCCGGGCAGGCGGAGAGGGCGGCGGAGCGGTACGAGGAGGCCTTCGCGGACCTGTGCGAGGAGAGCCGGGGCGGCCCGGCGTGGGTCGCCGCCCTGGCCGCCCTGGGCCGCGAGGCCCTCGCGGCCCAGCTCGCGGCGGGCCGCCCGGTTCCGGCCCGGGCCGTGTGGTCGCGACTGCCGGCAGAGGTCCGGGCGCGCGGCCGGTTCCGGCTGCTGGAATCGCGGCTGCTGCTGGCGGAGGGCCGGATCGACGCGGCCCGCGCCGTGTTCGACGAGGGGTTCGAGGTGGCCGACCTGCGGGAGGGCGACGAGTGCCTCTCCGACCAGTGGGCCCTGCTGTCCGCCGACCCGGTGCCACCGGAGTACGACTTCCGCATGCGGCCGTGAGGCGGCAGGGGGGCGTGAGGCGACGGGGGCGCCCGTCGTACCCCCGCACCCGGCGCAGCGGGCGGTCTCGGCCATCCGCACGCCGTACGCGGGCTCTCCGCCGTAGGCAAGCTCTCCGCCGCGCCGGAACCGGCCCGCTTACGGGACCTCCGGCGTCGCGGCCGGCGGGTCGGCCGCGTCGGACGGGCGCGGTGCGACGGCTGCGGCGGACACCAGGGTCGTGGCGGCGAGTGTGCCCCAGAGGGCGGCCGGGCCGTACGGGGCCAGGGTGGTGATGACGGCGGGGGAGACGGCGAGGCCGAACCCCGAGGACAGCTCGAAGCGGGCCACTGCCCGGCCCAGGACCCGGGCCGGGGCGAGGGCCGTGACCAGCGCGGTGGCGCTGCCCGCGTAGACGATCTCGCCGAGCGTGCAGACCACGGACACCGCGGCGACGGCCGGGGCGCCCCGGCCGGGCCCCGGCGACGTGGCCGCCAGGAAGCCGAGGTAGGACGCGGCGAGCAGCCCGCCGGCCAGGGCCAGCGTGGTCCGCCGGGGAAAGCGGGACATGAGCACGGTGACCGGGACCTGCAGGGTGACCACCAGCACGGTGTTGGCCACGAAGACCGCCGCCGACCAGACCGGGGAGGCGTGCAGCTGCGTCACCAGGACCAGCGGGAGGGCGACCTCGGGGACGTTGAGGCAGAAGACGTAGACGACGTTCGCGGCCAGCAGCGCGCCCATCCGGGGCGGCCGCCCGTCGTCACCGCCCGCGGCCGGGCCCGCGGCCGGCCGGGCACGGAGGCGGACCGAACCCGCCAGCGCCGCGGCGGTGAGGTAGGCGAGCCCCGTGACGGCCGCCAGCGCCCGCAGCGCGGTCGTGCCGCCCGCCAGGCAGGCGGTGGCCAGCAGTGCGCCCACGCCCAGGGCGGCGTTGCGCAGGGCCCGGCCGGCGGCGAGCGCGGCATCGCGGTCCCGGCCGTGGGTGACGGTGGCGACGAGGGCCGCGTGGGCGGCCGGCCAGGCCTGGTTGCCGATGCCGAGGAAGAGCGCCGCCGCCGCGAACGGCCAGACGCACCCCGCGGGGGTGGCCAGCAGCACCGCCACACCCAGCACCCGCACCAGCATCGCCGCCGCCACGACCGTGCTGCGCGCGCCCCGGTCCAGCCAGCGGCCCACCGCGGGCATGCACGCCAGCCCGGCGACGATACCGCCCGTCATGGCCGCTCCGGTGGCCGGTGCGGACAGCCCGAGCACCGTCACGCCGTAGAGCAGCAGGAAGGGCCGCAGCAGGCCGGTGCCGAGGGCGTCCACGGCCAGCGCGACGGCGTAGCGGGGGCCTCCGGAAGCCCGGACGAGGGCGAGGGCGCGGGCCCGGATCGTGGTGGTCGTGGTCTCCATGGCGTCGAACCTGCGGCCGACCGCCGGGCCGGGCACGCCGGTTGACGAACTCCGTCAACCGGCGCCGCCGCCGGCCGGCGGGGCGGGTGATGATGGCCGGATGGCCGGATGGCCGTGCGGGTGATGATGGCGGGATGAGCCTGAGGATCGACATCCGCGGCCTGCCGCCCGAGGGCGTGCGGTTCGCCGCCTCCGCGCTGGCGGAGCTGACCGCGATGCTGCACGTGCTGGCCGAACCCGGGCACCACCCGGAGCACGCCCGCTGGGCCGCGGACGTCCGGACCGGACTGCGGCCCGAGCTCGCCGAGCGGCTGCGGGAGGCGGAGTTCCTCTGGCGCTCCTCGCAGGCCGACTTCCTGATCCCGGCCCGGCCCCGGCCCACCCTCGCCGAGGAGTTGGACGACGTGGACCGGATCGACGACGAGACGTACGTGACCGCCGCGCTGGTCACCACCTGCGGCAGCAGCCGGGTCCACTTCGGCGCCCGCTCGCCGCTCACCGACGCCGCCGCCCGCGAACGGGCCCTCGACGTCGCGCAGGCCCGCGGCGCCCGCCAGGAGGCCTTCGCGGAGCGGCTGCTCGCGGACCCGGCCGCCGTACGGGCCCGGGTGCGCCGCACCCTCGAGGAGTGCGCGGCGGCGTTCTTCGACGACGCGTGGAGGGACGTCGCCGGGCAACTCGCCGCCGACCTGCGGGTGAAGAACGACCTGCTGAAGCGTCAGGGGCTCGGGGCGGCGCTCGCCTCGGTCTCCGGAGCGGTCGGCCTGACGCCGGACGGCGACTGCGTCGTCGTGGACAAGCTGCAGGACAAGGCGACCTCCGCCCGCGGCACGGGTGTCACGTTCATCCCCAGCGTCTTCGGCCGCCCGCACCTGGTGGCGGTCCACGCACCCGGATGGCAGCCCGTCGTGCAGTACCCCGTGGCCGAAGCGGCACCGGCGGCCCCGGTGCCGCTGGAGACGGTCGCGCTCCGGCTCGAGGCGCTGGCGCACCCGGTGCGGCTGCGGCTGCTGCGCACCCTGGCCCGCAGTCCCCAGACCACCGGTGAGCTGGCCCACGCCTGGGAGCTCTCGCCCCCGGAGGTCTCCCGCCACCTCGCCGTCCTGCGCCGCGCGGGCCTGCTCACGGCCCGCCGGCACGGCCGGTACGTGCGCTACGCGCTCAACGCGCCCGAGGTGACGGCGCTGGGCGCCGACCTGCTGGCGGCCGTCCTGCGCTGAGCGGTGGGCGCCCGGCGGGGCGGGTCGTCACGCGTCGGGCGCGACGGCTCGCTTCGGGAGGGCGGTGGACAGCGCCGCGCAGAGGACGAAGGCCCCGACGACGTACGGCATCGCGGCGGACAGGGCGTGCGTCGCGCCGCCGGAGCCGAGCCCGGAGAAGAACACGGTGCCGATCACGGCCGCCCCGAGCGCCCCGCCGAACTGCTGGGCCGTCGCGAAGATGCCCGAGGCCCCGCCCGCGATCTCGGCCGGTACGGCCGAGAGGACCACGTTCACCAGCGGCACGACCAGGAACCCCAGACCGGCGCCGGCCAGCACCAGCCCCGGCACCAGCGGCCATGCGCCGGCGTGCGCGGCCGGTGCCCAGTGCACCGCGTGCCACACCCAGGCGAAGCCGCCGGCCATCATGAGCGCGCCCGCGGCCAGCACCCGCCGCCCGAAGCGGACCGCGAGCCCGTCCGCGGCGGGCGCGGTCAGGAAGCCGCCCACGGAGAACGCCACGGTCAGCACACCGGCCTGCAGCGGCGTGTAGCCCTGGCCCCCCTGCAACCAGATCGCGAAGGCCAGGAAGAAGCCCTGCAGGCCCACGGAGAACAGCAGTTGGACTCCGACCCCGAAGGAGAAGGCCCCCAGGCGGAACGCCCGGGCCGGCAGCAGCGGCACCGTGGCCGTGCCCCGCCGGCGTGCCTCCAGTGCGCCCAGGCCGGCGACCGCCGCCGTACCGGCGCCCAGGCAGACCCAGCCCCACAGCGGCCAGCCGTTGGCGTGCCCCTGCACCAGCGGCAGCACGACGGCGACCAGGCCACCCGCGAGCACCAGGCTGCCCAGCACGTCCGGCCGCCCGGCGCCCCGCTCCCGGGTCGCGGGTACGAGCACCAGGGCGGCGAACAGGGTGGCCAGCGCCACCGGCACGTTGACCAGGAACACCGAGCGCCACCCCCAGCCGAACAGGTCCGCGTCCGTCAGCAGCCCGCCCAGCAGCAGCCCCACGGCGGAGGCGAAGCCGGCCACCGCCCCGTACATCCCGAACACCGTCCCGCGCTCCTTGCCGTGGAACATCGTCCGGAACGAGCCCAGCACCTGCGGCATCAGCACCGCCGCCATCACGCCCTGCACCGCCCGCGCCGCGATCAGCTGCCCGGGCGACTGGGCGGTCCCGCACCCGAGGCTGGCCAGGCCGAACCCCGCGGTGCCGGCCAGGAACAGGGTCCGGCGGCCGTAGCGGTCGCCGAGGTGGCCGGACACGATCAGTACGGCGGCGAAGCCCAGCAGGTACGCCGAGACGGTCCACTGCAGGGCGGTCTCGGAGGCACCGAGGTCGCGCCCGATCGAGGGGACGGCGACGTTGACGATGGTGACGTCGAGGAGGTCCATCAGCGCGGCCACCGTCATCACGACGGCGGCCGCCCAGCGGCGGGGGTGGAGGGCCGCGGCGGGCGCGGCGTCGAGCGGGGTGGTCGCGGTCATGGCTGCGCTCCGAAGGAGGAGGAGAAGGAGGAGAAGGCCGAGGTTTATTTCGTTCGGTCTAACGAAAGATTTGCATCCGAGGAGGCTTCGCCGCAAGTCCTTCGTTCGTCCGAACGAAATGAATTGCTAGGCTTCGTCCATGACGAGCAGCGACAGCGAGTCCGGTGGCTCCGGTGAGCCCGGTGAGCCCGGTGAGCCCGGTGAGCCCGGTGGCTCCGGTGGGTCCGACGCCCGCCGGGTGCGGGTGATCGCCGAACTGAACATGGCGGGTCGCGACTCCAGTGCCGCCTCCGTCGCCTTCCACACGGCGGGCGCGGCCCGGATGGGCCTCGGCGCCACCGAGACCAAGACCCTCGACCTGCTCGAACGCCTCGGTCCGCTCACCGCCAAGGAACTCGCCGAGCGCTCCGGGCTCGCCCCCGCCTCGGTGACCGGCCTCGTCGACCGGCTGGAGGCCAAGGGGTTCGTGCGCAGGCTGAAGCACCCGACGGACCGCCGCCGGGTGCTGGTCGAGGTCAACCCCGCGAAGTTCGCCGAGGTGGCCCCGCTGTACGAGGACTGGGGCCGCGAAGTGGCCGAGCTCTACGAGGAGTTCGACACCGACGAGCTGGAGGTCGTACTCCGCTTCCTGAAGGGGGCCACGCGCCGCCAGCGCGAGGCCGCCCGCCGGCTCCAGCAGCCCTGACGGGCTCCTCGGGTGCTCAGACCCGGCAGAGGATCTCCCCGTTCAGCACCGAGAACCAGGCGTCCGGCGCGGCGCCCCAGGTCCGCCAGCCGGCGGCGATCTCCGCCAGGTGCTGCTGCGTGGCGTGCCCGCTGGCGACCGCCACGGCCGCGTACGAGGAGGCGGTCGTACGGTCCGCCCACAGCTCGGACCACCACGTCCGCTCCTCGGGCGTGGCGAAGCACCAGGCCGTGGCCGTCGAGGTGATGTCCGCGTCCGCGAAGCCGGCGGCCCGGGCCCATGACAGCAGGCGCCGCCCGGCGTCGGGCTCGCCGCCGTTCGCGCGCGCCACCCGGTCGTACAGCCGCTGCCAGGCGTCCAGGGCCGGCACTGCCGGGAACCACGTCATCGCCGCGTAGTCGGCGTCCCGGGCCGCGACCAGCCCGCCCGGTCGGCACACCCGCCGCATCTCCGCCAGCGCCCGCACGGGATCGCCCACGTGCTGCAGCACCTGGTGCGCGTGCACCGCGTCGAACGAGTCGTCGGGGAAGTCCAGCGCGTGCACGTCCGCCACCGCGAACTCCACGTTCTCCAGACCGCGTTCCCGTACGTGGGCCCGGGCCTGCTCGACCACGTCCTGCGCGGCGTCCACCGCGACCACGCGCCCGGGTGCGACCAGCTCCGCCAGGTCCGCGGTGATCGTGCCCGGCCCGCAGCCCACGTCCAGGACGTCCAGGCCCGGGCGCAGCTCGCCGACCAGGTAGGCGGCCGAGTTGGCGGCGGTGCGCCAGCGGTGCGAGCGCAGGACCGACTCGTGGTGGCCGTGGGTGTAGACCGCGGTCTCCCGGTCCCGGCCGTCCTGCCCCTCCCGGTCCTGCTCGTGGTCCTGCTGGTGGTCCTGCTCGTGGTCGTCGTGCGCGCTGCTGCTGTGGCTCGCGCCGCTGCTGTGGCCCATGGCGGCAACTCCCTCGCTGTGGTGGTTCCCTCGGACGCTCCTCACCGTACGCGATCATGTCGGATCGTGAGATAGGCGTTTCGATATATGGACACCAGGCAAGGGGGGCAAGGGCGTTGGGGTGATGGGTGGCAGGGTGATCGGGGGGCGAGGACAGTGGGCAGCGGGGGTGGGCCAGGCGTGGGACCCCCGGGGACGGGTGGGACCGGGGAGGGGGAGGTGGCGCCGGGTAGGGACAGGTTCGGACGGGTGAGGACGGGTGAGGACGTGGCAGAAATGGCAGACACGCTGCTGGCCCAGCACGCGCAGGCGCTCGAGTACTTCGGCGGCCTCGTGCACGCGGTGGGCCCCGAACAGTGGGACGGTCCCACCCCCTGTACCGAGTGGACCGTGCGCGACCTGGTCAACCACGTCGTCGGCGAGCAGTTGTGGGTTCCCCCGCTGGTCACCGAGGGTCTGACGGTCGCCGAGGTCGGCGGCGCACTGGACGGGGACCTGCTCGGTGACGACCCCGCCGACGCGTGGGACCGCGGAGCCGCCGGGGCGGTCGCCGCCTTCGGCGCGCCCGGCGCGCTGGAGCGGACCGTGAAGCTGTCGTACGGGGACGCCAAGGCGGCCGCGTACTGCTCGGAGCTCGCCGCCGACACCGTGGTGCACGCCTGGGATCTGGCCCGCGGCATCGGTGCGGACGACCGGATACCGGCGGAGCTGGTCGAGTTCGCGTTGAAGGAGATCGCGCCGTACGCCGACGGGCTCGCCGCGAGCGGCGCGTACGCCGAGCCGCTGGAGATACCGGCGGGCGCCGACGCCCAGACCCGGCTGCTGGCCATGGTCGGGCGCAAGGGCTGAGGTCGGGGGACCGTTGCGGCTGGGGGGAGTGGCGGTGTCCGCGTGCCGGCCCGTGTGCGGACTCCGATACCCGGATAAAGGGGCGAAATCTGGCAAACCTCCGTATAAAGGGGCGTGGGATGCGGTGGTGGCGAGGCGAGGCGAGGCGAGGGCGACGGCAAGCGGAAGGGGCGGTGGGGCAGATGCAGCGGACGGTGCCTGAAGGCCGGGGTCCCGTCCGCTACGGGCCACCCGCCCCCGACCCCGGCCTCCCGGTGCCGGCCGAGCTGGCCGCCGTACTCGCCGCCGCCGCGGACCGGGCTGCCCCGGAGCCACCGGGCGGTGGACGGACCGTACGGGAGGCCGCGCGCGGGTACTGGCAGCGCCGCGGCCTCTTCGACGCCCCGCCCGGCCGTGCCGGGGTCCCCGACCGGATCGCGGCCGCCCCCGGCGCGCCGGCACTGCTCGTCGCGCTGCTCGGGGCGTACGGCGGGGACGTGCTCATGCCCCGGCCCTGTCCCGCCTGGTGGACTCCTCAGGTCCGCCTGTTGGGACGTCGGGCCTACCACGTCCCCACCCCCGCCGAGTGCGGCGGCGTCCCCGACCCCTACGCGCTGCTCGAGACCGTCACCCGGGTCCGCGCCGAGGGCGGCGACCCACGACTGCTCCTGCTCTCCGTGGTCGACGACCCCACCGCCACCGTCGCCCCGCCCGGCATCCTCAGCCAGGCCTGCGAGGCAGCCGTCGACGCCGGCCTGTCCATCGTCAGCGACGAAACCTGGCGCGACACCCTCCACCGCCCCCGCGAGACCGTCCTCGTCAGCCCCGCCGAGATGGCCCCCGAGCAGGTCACCGTCCTGGTCGACCTGGCCGGCGCGCTGCTGCCGCCGGCCTGGCCGGCGGCCGTCGCCCGCTTCCCCGACACCGCCCCCGGCCACCGGCTGCACGCCCGCACCCTCGACATCCTCGCCGCCACCGGCGCCCTGCTCGCAGCCCCCGTCGCAGCGGCCGCCGCCCACGCCCTCGCCGAACCCGAGACGATCACCACCCGGGTACGCACCGCCGCGGCCCTGCACGGCCGGATCGCGGCAGCCCTGCACCACACCCTGCTCACCGCCGGCGCCCTCGCCCGACCGCCCCGGGCCGGCCGCCACCTGTACGCGGACCTGACCCCACTGCGCGCCGGCCTCGCCCGGCACGGCATCGGCGACGCCATGGAACTGGAGGAGTACCTCGCGGACCGGCTGGGTGCGCCCGCCCCCGGCGGCCACCGCTTCGCGGACGATCTCGGCGCCCCCCGCGTCCGGTTGGCCACCGGACCCCTGCTGGGCGCCACCGAGGCCGAGCGGCTGGCCGCCCTCGACGCCCCCGACCCCCTCGAACTGCCGCACGTCCGCCGGTCGCTGAGCCGCTTCGGGTCGGTGATCGACGAACTGAGCTGAGGTCCGCTCCGGCCGGTACCGGCCACGAAACCGCCCGCGAAACCGCCCGCGAACGCCCGTGAATGGAGTCGCCCCGATGACGGAACAGACGGAACAGACCGTGCGCACGGCCCGCGGCCGGCGCCCGGAGCAGGCCGTCGCCACCACACCTGAAGTCCGCCCCCTCGGCGAACCCCGCACCTGGCCACGGACCTTCGCCGACCGCCTCACCGCGCCGCTGCCGGGCGTACGGGCCTTCGCCCGGCTGGCCCGCGAGGGCGCCTTCCGCCCCACCGCCGAGGGGCTGCGGGGGATCCCCGACCTGCCGTTCGCCCCCGAGCCGCTGCCGGCCGCAGCCCCCGGGACCCTCTCCGTCACGTGGGCGGGCCACGCCAGTTGGATCCTCCGCGTCGGGGGCCTGACCGTCCTGACCGACCCCGTCTGGTCCCGCCGCATCCTCGGCACCCCCGCCCGGATGACCCCCGTCGGCGTGCGCTGGGAAGACCTGCCGCGGGTGGACGCCGTGGTCATCAGCCACAACCACTACGACCACCTCGACGCGCCCACCCTGCGCCGGCTGCCCCGCGACACCCCGCTGTTCGTGCCGGCGGGACTCGCCCGCTGGTGCCGGCGCCGGGGCTTCACCCTGGTCACCGAGCTGGACTGGTGGGAGGGGGCGGTGCTGGGCGGGGTCCGCTTCGACTTCGTACCGGCCCACCACTGGTCCAAGCGCACCCTGTTCGACACCTGCCGCACCCTGTGGGGCGGCTGGGTCCTCACGGACCTCGCGACCCGGGGCACGGTGTACTTCGCCGGCGACACCGGGTACGGCCACTGGTTCGCCGAGATCGGCCGCCGCTTCCCCGGCATCGACCTGGCCCTGCTGCCGATCGGCGCCTACGCCCCGCGCTGGTGGCTCAGCGACGTGCACGCCGACCCCGAGGAGGCGGTGCGGGCCCACCTCGACCTCGGCGCCCGCCGGATGGCCCCGATGCACTGGGCCACCTTCGTCCTCTCCGCCGAACCCGTCCTCGAACCGCTCCTCCGCGTCCGGCAGGCCTGGGCACGGGCCGGCCTGGCGCGCGAGGACCTGTGGGACCTGGCCATCGGGGGGTCGCGGGGCTTGTCGGAGGGGTGGGGGGCCGACGCAGTAAGGCGATATCTGGATAAACGCTGATATCGCTCACATCTTGCCTATCATCCTCCCTGACGGGCTCTCGGAAGGGTGGGGTCTGGTGCGGATCCTCTTTGTCCACGGGACCGGCGTGCGGCGCGAGCGCTTCGACACCCTGTTCAAGCAAGTGAGCGAATCGCTGCGCAGCCGCTGCCCAGACGCCGACATCCCGCCCTGCTACTGGGGCGACATACATGGCGCCACCCTGGGCGCGGACGGACGATCGATCCCCGGGTACCACCAGACGCGCGGCGCACCGGCCGGGGCCGCTCCTCCGGATCAGCAGACCGCCGAGTGGCAACTGCTGCTCACCGACCCCTGGTGCGAGTTGCGGGTGCTGGCGGAGATCGCCGGCGGCGAACAGTACCGGTCTCCCGGAGTGCGTGCCCCCGGCCGGGAGGTCGCCGACCGGCTGGCCGAGCTCCCTCCGGAGATGCCCGCCGCAGATCCTCTGGCCGCCTTGCTGTCGGCCACCGGCCTGCGGGAGCACTACGCGGCAGCGCTGTCCGCGGTGGCCGGATCCGAGGAGTTCGCGAAGGCGTGCGCGCGTGCCGAGGACGCCGAGGCGAGCGGCGAGGTCACGGCGGCCACCGCCCGGGCCGTGGTCGCCTCGGCCCTGGCCTCGGCCGGCGAGAGTGCCTTCTGCACCGGCTCCGAGCGGGACAAGCTCGTGAACATGCTCATCGAGCGGCTCGGCGGCACCGGTCGCGGAGTCCTGGGCAAGGTCGGAGCAGTGCTCGGCACGCTCGCCCTGCGCGTGACGACGCAACCCGCACTGAACCACTGGCGCGGCCCGATCACCACGGGCGCCACACCCGCGGTGGGCGACATCCTGCGCTACCAGGCCCGAGGTGGCCCGCTGCGGGAGTACGTGCGCCAGGCGGTCGCAGCAGCGCCCGGGCCGACCGTGGTCATCGGGCACAGCTTGGGGGGAATCGCGCTGGTGGACGTGCTGGCGCTGGCAGCCGCCGAGCAGGCCCCGCTGCCCGGGATCGAGCTCCTCGTCACCGTCGGTTCCCAGGCACCGTTCCTCCACGAGCTGGGGGCGCTCACGAGCCTGGCGCCGGGCGAGGGGCTGCCCATCGGCTTCCCACCGTGGCTGAACATCTTCGACCGGCAGGACCTCCTTGCGTACCAGGCGCAGCCGATCTTCCCCGCTGACGTCCGCGTCACCGACCACGAGGTGAGCAGCCGTCAGCCGTTCCCTTTGTGCCACAGCGCCTACTGGAAGCTGGATTCGGTGTACGACCGGATCGTCGCCGCGTTGGAGGGGCACGCGTGACCATGCCCGGCGCGGATTCCTCGCCCGTGTCCCCTGACCGGGCGTTCGCCCTGGTGGTGGGGATCGAGGAGTACGAGGTCAGCCACAGGTGGGACCTGCCGGGTGCGGCGCGCGACGCACTGCGGTTCGCCGGATGGCTCACCGGGCCGGCGGGCGTCCCGCCGGCGAACGTACGGCTGTTCCTGTCGCCGCTCGCGTCCACGCCGGTCGACTGGGGAGCGGCACCGCCGTTGGCCGCGCTCGAGGCCACCCACCGGCCGGCGGTCCGGGAGAACATCGAGAAGGCGCTGTACCAGGACCTCCACAGCTGTGACGGAGACCTGCTGTGGATCTTCTGGGCGGGGCACGGCTTCCTCGACGCCCACCGCCAGATGCTGCTGCCGTACGCCGACGCGACCGGAGAGCACCTGGTGCACCTCAATCTGGAGTCGGCACTCAGGTGGTGGAAGTCCGACAACGTGCGGCCCACGCGGTTCCGCCTTCAGGCGGCGCTGGTCGACGCCTGCAGGGTCGAGGCCCCTCGGGGCATCGGCACCGCGGAACCGGGCATGGGAGGCGCTGTTCCGGGACGCAACCAGTTCACCCTGTACGCGTCCCGGGAAGGCGAGGAGGCCAAGAACCAGGCAGAGCGCGGCGCCGGTCAGTTCACCGACGTGCTGCTGCAGCAACTCGGCGCCAAGACCCTCGACGAGGGTGTGCAGGGGCTCGTCGAGATCGCGAGGGCGATGCAGGACCGCTTCCGGGAGCTGGAGGAACAGAACCTCGGCTGGCAGATGCCCACCTTCGTCCGCGACCGTGACTGGGACGGATCGTCGATCCTCGTCGACGACCGGTTCGGTATCCCGCGCGCTCCCCGGATCGACCAGGCCGCTTGGGACGGGTTGGGGGAGCTGTTCTCCGGGCGCACACTGCCGGACCGTGCCTATGACGCCTACCGCTACGCCTTCGAGACCGCCGGCTGCGACGTCCCGACCCCCTTCCTGCCCGCGGCCGGCCTGACGGAGATCGTCAGGGACCTCGACGAGCGTCAGGGCCGGCGGACGGACCTGCCCCTGGCCGTGCCGTTCGTACGACACCTGGCGGACGGCGCGAGGCAGGCCGATCCGACCTGGGCCGCAGAGCTCGAGGCATGGGTCGCGAGTACCGGCGAGCGCCTCGGCGTAGGAGCCTTCCCACCGCCACCTGCCACCACTGGTCATACGGGACTGCACGTGCGGCTGGAGGAAGCCGGTGCGCTCGAAGGGGGATACCGGGTGACTATGTGGCTCCACTCGGGCGGGTTCACGAACCTCTGGGAGCCGGAGAGTCCGCTGGACCTCGACGCCGTACGCCTCGGGCTCGCCGACCAGCTGGTCGCCCTCTCCGGGGGTGACGGCATCCCCGGCGGAGCTCCGGGGCGCCCACCGTTTCGCGGGGTGGACCGCATCGAGTTCGACGTGCCCCTCGAATTGATCGACACGGATTTCGAGAGCTGGAAACTGCCGATCGGCCGGATGGGCAAGCGCCGCGAACTGGGCCGCCTCTACGAGGTCGTCGTCCGCTGCCCCGCGGAGCGAATGGGGGTGAGCCATGGGGCGTGGATCCAGAAGTGGCGATGGTTCATGGCTCAGGGCGGACGGCATCCGGAAGCCGTTCGCGCACTGACCGACGCCGACGTCACGGAAGATCTGGGCTACACGCTGCAAGGAGACGATCCTCCGGTCTGCGTGCTGGCCGAAGTCTCCGACCCACGGCTCATGGACGCCCTGGACGGTGTGCTGGACGCGGGCGTTCCCATCGCGGTCTGGCGCCGCGGCGGGCCACCGGCTCCAGGCGGGGCGGACGGGGGGTTGACCCAAGCGCTGACGGAGGAATGCGAAGTCGACGTGGGGCGCCTGCCGGAGACGCTGAAGAGGATGCGCAGCACGGCCCCACCCATTGAGGAGCAGCCGAGCTGGCGGCACCCGCTGGCCTTGTTGTGGGACGACCCGGATTGCAGGCCCGGGTCGCAGTCATTGTCCTGATGCCCTTCACCGCCGACGGTGCACGGACAACGGGAACGAGCAGAACGGGGAATGCAGTGAAGGATTGGTGGATCTACTGCGGGAAAGGGAGCCCCGAGGAGAAACTCGGCCGACTGACCGCGATCAAGCCTCCCCCGTGGCGCGAGTTCACCGGCACCCCTGACCCGTCGTACCAGCCTCCGGGCACGCAGAGCCCCGCCTGGTCGAAAAGCCAGAGCCGCGGTGCGGGCTACGTGCCGGGCGAGGCCGAGAAGAACGCGGTCAACACCGCCCTGTACCTGCGTCGGCCGCTTCTGGTCACGGGCAAGCCCGGAGTCGGGAAATCGACACTGGCCCACAGCATCGCGGCCGATCTGGCTCTGGGGCCGGTGCTGCACTGGCCGATCACCAGCCGCACCACGCTCCGCGACGGGCTCTACCACTACGACGCGATCAGTCGACTCCAGGACGCCAATCTGTTCCAGAGGCTCCCCACCGGCGGCGCGCGCGGACGGTACCGCAGCCACCGCCCCGCCCTTGTCCCCACTCCCTCCATCGCCCACTACCTGCGGCTCGGCCCGCTCGGCACGGCGTTGCTTCCGCAGCTCAGGCCTCGGGTCCTACTCGTGGACGAGATCGACAAGAGCGACATCGACCTACCCGGTGACCTCCTCACGGTCTTCGAGGAAGGCAGCTTCGAGATCACCGAACTGGCACGGCTCGCCGCCCGGCAGCCCCGGGTCCGTCTCGCCACCGAGGACGGTCCGGAGCACGACGTGCTCATCGACCGTGGTCGGGTCAGCTGCCTGGCGTTCCCCGTGGTGGTCCTCACCAGCAATGGCGAGCGGGACTTCCCGCCGCCGTTCCTGCGCCGCTGCATCAGGCTGCACCTCGAACAGCCGGACAAGGCGAAACTGGAGCAGATCATCCGGCAGCGGCTCGCCCTGACGTCCGTGCCGGGCGACGAGTACCAGCAGCTGATCGAAGCGTTCCTCGACCGCGGCTCGGCGGGCGACCTCGCCACCGATCAGCTCCTCAACGCGATTCAGCTCCGGATGAGCAATGCCTGGTCGCATGCGGCCGACCGCGATCAGTTCGTGGCGACCGTCATGCAGCGACTGACCGGACCTTCAACGTGATGAGGCGCTCGCAGTGATCGAGGAACTGCTGCAGGCCATCGTCGACTCGGGGGTCGACGTCGGCACGGAGGAACTGGCCGACATCCTGTGGCTGAGTGCGCGCGTCACGACGACCCCTCGGTCCTCCGAGGCGACACCAGGAGACGGGGTGGACGCGATGGACGCGGAGGCGCCCGAGCGGAAGCCTCCGCCTGTCGGGGCGCCGGCCCGGGAACCCGCACTCGGCCCACGCACCCGCACGCAGTTGTTCGCGGCGTCCGATGAAGGAGCACCTGAGGGCGGCAGGCGGGGCAACCTGGTCGAAGTCGGCCGCGCGGTGGCGTTGGACGACGTGCTCGCCATGATGAGGGCCCTGCGGCCGGTGGGTCGCCGCAGGGTCGGCGGTAACCTCACCGAACTGGACGAGGAACTGACCGTTGTCCGCAGCATCGAAGAGCACATGTTGATCCCGGTGCTGCGACCGGAACGGGGCCACTGGCTCGACCTCGCCCTTGTCGTGGACACCCACCAGTCGATGCTCCTCTGGCAGGACCTGGTGGACGAACTGTGCCGAGTCATCTCGCAGACGGGGGTCTTCCGCGACGTCAGGGTGTGGTTCCTGCGCGGTACCGATTCCGACGGCCCACCCGTGGTGTCCCACACCGCGGATGGACGACCCCGCAGCCCGCACGAGATCTCCGACCCCTCGGGCCGCCGCGTGATCCTCGTGGTGAGCGACACCGTCGGAGCCGGCTGGGGTACCTCAGCTGTGGAGGACGTCCTCCGCCACTGGAGCGTCCACAACTCGGTCGCGGTCCTGAACGTCCTGCCGGAACGGCTGTGGACACGCGGGGCGGCACGACCGGCGCCGCTCCTGGTGCGTGCGCCAACTGCCGCTGCCCCCAACGTCTCCTGGCAGCTGGCGCCGGTCAGCCGACGGCGATACCGGCGCCATGGCGGACTCCGACTCGCCCGGATCACCGCCGTACCCGTGGTGGAAGCGGTCCCCGAATCGCTCTCCTGCCTGGCGCATCTGCTCGTGGGCAACAGCAGGTGGACCCGGATGTCGTGTCTGAGGCTCGATGGGCGCGCGGAGCCGGGCACGGTCAGCGGTTCAGGGGTCCGGGCTGACGCCACGGGTGATCAGCCCGGGCAAGCTGCGTCCGCCGACCCCCGGCACGTACTGGCGCGCTTCAGGGAAGGTGCGTCACCCACGGCCCAGGAACTGGCCGGCTACCTGTCGGCGGTACCCCTCACCCTGCCGGTCATGACCCTGGTGCGACGGGCGATGATCCCCCACTCGAAGAACGCCCACCTGGCGGAGGTGGTACTGGGCGGTCTGTTCCAACCGTGGCACACCGGTCCCGGGAAGATCGACCCCACCCGGTTGGAGTTCCAGTTCCTGCCCGGTGTCCGCGAGGCCCTCGTCGGCTCGCAGCTGCGCGAGGAGATCTCCGCCGTCCACGAACTCGTCAGGCGCAGCGTCTGGGACTACCTCACCCTGCACCAAGGGCCGACGGGCCACTTCCCGGCCACCGAGATCACGTCCAGCGACGCCGGTGACCGGACCGTCGGCTCCGAGGCGCTGGCATTCGCCGAAGCCGCTGCCGGCGCCGCTGCCCCCACCGAACCGCCGGAGACCAGCGGAGTCGTACCGCATCCGGTGAGCCCGGTCACGCAGGAACAGCAATCCCCCTCCCACCCGGCGGAGCTGTCGGCCGACCGCGTGGTGATGGTCACCGCATCGGCGGGACAGCAGACGACGGTGGGTACCGGTTTCCTCCTGACACGGCGCCTCGTCCTCGTCCCGGCACATCTCGTGGCCGGCGGCTCACCGGTGTCCGTCGCCCTCACGGGTGGGGACGGACGGATCCGCTGCAGCACGCTGTGGGTGCACCCTGACGCCCGGCACCCGGCCGCGCTCCTGCTGGCCGACGAGGACGTCGGTGAAGCCGCCGGCTTCGGGTCTCTCACCCCACTCAGGTGGGGCAGGATCGTCAGGAGCACCCCCCTCCCCGTGCCGTGCAGTGTCCTCGGGTTCCCCGGGCGGAGCGATGCCCGCACCTGGGTGGCCGGCAGTGTGCGGCCGGCGGGCGACGCGGCCCGGGAGCGGTACGCCTTCGTCAGCTCGACGGCAGCGCGTGAGCGGTCCCGGAGCAAGCGCAGGGAGCAGTGGGCGGGCCTGGCGGGAGCACCCGTGGCGGCCGGGGACCTCCTCCTGGGCCTGGTCGCCGCTTCCACGTTCAGGGAGGTCGCCCAGCTGGAGGTGCTCCCCGTCAGCGTGCTCCTCCGGGACCCGGACTTCGTACAGATCGTCACGCGGCACCTCGGCACACCGCCCCGGGTGGAACCCGTACCCGGGGACCTGCCGGTGCCGACCTCCCGGACGGTGGTCCTCGGCGGGCTGGAGAGCCCTGCCGACCGTGACCGGCTGTGCCTCGCCGTCGACGTACGGGTGGCAGGCCCGGGGTCGGGTCTGCGGGGGTCTGGCCGGCAACCTCCCCAAGACCATGTATTCGACGCGGAACTCCGGGTCCGCCAGATGCTCGAAGACGTCCTGGGCGTCGCCGGTGTCGACGCCACGGTGGCCCAGGGCACGGAGGGTGCCGGCCCTGACTTCCTGGGCGGTCTGACCCCCTCGACCACCACCGCCGAGTCCGCGGGGCGGATCGTCCTGGGCCTGTCGGATGCGCTCGCCACCCTCAACAGCAGTCGATCCGGGCGTGCGCACGTCTGCCTGGGAGTGGCCATCGCAGCGGAGCACGCCGCGGGAGGTAGCGGCGACCGACGCGGTGACGCGGTGGACGAGGCCGTTCGCATGCTCGGGACGGCGACCGTCCGCAGGCGCGTCCAGCAAGGACTCGACTCGAAGGGCCGCAGCCGAGAACTCGTCCTCGCCATCACCGGGTCGGTGCTCGACGCCCTCGTCAGCCAGGTCGGGCCGGACGTGTCCTCGGACTTCACCCCGATCGCTGCCGACGATCCGGTCCTGTCCCGCGCGCGGGCCGCGGTCTACTCGGGAGATCCCAGCCGCCTCGGACGCGCGGCGATCGGGCGCGCACCACAGCCGGGGCCCGCCCGACTGACCGATCCCGACCAGCCGTCCGGCGTCTTCGACGCCGCTGTCGAAGACGTCATCGCCTGGCGGCAGCTCGCTCGCGAGGAGCCCGAATCGCATCGCCCCGGGCTTGCCCGGGCGCTCGGAGCACTGGCGGCCGAGGCCACGCGGCTCGGGCGGAAGGAAGCGGCACTGGCCGTCATCTCCGAGGCCGTGACCGTCTGGGCGGAATGCGCCGCGGACGCGCCGGACGTCTTCCTCGACCCGCTGATCGATGCGCTGCGCGAACAGTCCTCGGTCTGCCGAGAGCTGTCGACCACCAAGCCCGCCACCTACGAACCCCGCCTTGCGGAGAGCCTCCACCACCTCGGCCGCAGTCTGGGGGAGCTGGGTCGGCACGACGAAGGGCAGGTGGCGCTCGCTGAGGCCGTGGCGATCTACCGGAAGCTGTCCGTGACCGAGGCCGCCACGTACCGGCCCGGACTGGCGCGGAGTCTGCACGACCTCGGCCGGAGTCTCGGGGAGCTGGGGCAGTACGAAGAAGGGCAGGCGGCGCTGGCCCAGGCCGTGGAACTCAGCCGGGAGCTGTCGACGGCCAAGCCCGCCACCTATCTTCCCCACTTCGCGGAGAGCCTGAAGGACCTCGGACGTCTACTCGCCCGGGCGGGGCGGCCGGAGGAAGCCGTGGCCGCGGTCAAGCTGAGCATCCACACCTATCGGGAGCTCGCCGCCAGCCGTCCCGAATACCTCGACCCGCTGGACGAGGCTCTTCAGGATCTGTCCGTGCTGCAGCGCGACGGCGACACCACCGGCTGAACGGACCCGCGTCGAGGAGGTGGTGGTGGCTGCCCGCTCGGGGAGCGAGGAGCTGCCTTCAGGACGGACGGCGACGTAGCCGCCGCCAGGCCGTCGGACCCGCGCTCAGCAGCACCGTGAGCCCCACCGCCAGTGCCACGCCCTTCCACGGCTCTGCGAAGAGGGAGCCGCCCAGGATGCCGATGAGCTGGTACGTCGCCGCCCAGGCCAGGCAGGCCAGGGCGTCGGCGCGGGCGAACGTGCGCAGCGGCATCCCGGCCAGCAGGCAGGCCGCCATCACCGGGATGCGGCCCGCCGGGACCAACCGGGACAGCACCAGCACCGCCACCCCGTGCTCGGTCAGCTGCCGCTGCGCCGCTTCCAGCCGCTCCGGGGCCACCCGCTCGCGCAGCGCCGACAGCCGGCGCGAGCCGGTCCGCGAGCGCACCCCGCGCTGCCCCAGCCAGTACAGCGCCACGTCGCCCACGAAGGCCCCGAAGGCGGCCACCGCGAACACCAGGAGCAGCCCCACCGGAAGGGTCCGGTGGTGGAAGGCCACCACCGCCGCCGAACTCACCAGCGCCCCGGTGGGGATCACCGGCACCAGCGCCCCCAGCGCCACCAGCACGAACAGCGCCGGGTAGCCCACCACCTGCTGGGTCGACTCGTCCGGCACCGTCCCCGCCGCCGCACCCAGCACCACGAGCCCGCCGGGCACCGGACCTCCGACGAGCAGCGCGCCGGCCCCCGCGGGCACCATCACGCCACCACGCTCTCGCCGTGCGCGAGCACCGCCACCGACACCTCCGGGGCCAGCTCGGCGGCATGGCGCACGAACTCCTCACCCGGCGCGTGGAACTCGTGCGGCCGCACCGCGTCCAGGCCGATCGGCCAGTACGTGCCGTAGTGCACCGGTACCGCCCGGCGCGGCGCGGCCAGCGAGGCCAGCGCCCGGGCCGCCCGCCGCGCGTCCAGGTGTCCGGGCCCCAGGAACGGGCCCCAGCCGCCGACCGGCAGCAGCGCCACGTCCACCGGGCCGACCTCCGCGGACATCGACGCGAACAGCCCGGTGTCCCCGGCGAAGTACGTGCGGTCCTCGCCCTCCACCACGTAGCCGAGCGCCGGCGCCAGCCGCGGACCGTACGGCAGCCGGCGCCCGTCGTGCAGGGCGCTGACCGCCCGGATCCGCAACCCCGCGACCCGCACCGCGTCCCCCGGCCCGAGCTCGGCCAGGGCGAGGTGCCCCAGCCGCGCCAGCCCCGGCACCGCGCGGGGCGCGCCCCGCGGCACGAGGACCGGCGTACCGGGGGCCAGCCGCGCCAGCGACGGCAGGTGGAGGTGGTCGGCGTGCAGGTGCGAGACGACGGCCACGTCGGCCGCCGCCGCCTCCGGGGGCGGCAGCGCCCCGCGCCGCCGCCGCAGGTGCGCGAGGCGGCCGGCGAACAGCGGGTCGGTGAGCACGCGTACGCCGGACTCCTCGACCGTACAGGTGGCATGACCCCACCACGTGATCCGCACCGGCACGCGCACCCCTCCTCGACCGCGACGGCCCGCCCCCTACGAGGGTAGGCCGACCGGCCCGGTCGGGACCGTCCTCACCCGGTGGGCGGCGGGAGGTGCCGTCGTCCGCGCGCCCTCACTCGCCCGGCGGCGCGAACCGGCGCACCACCTCGAAGCTCAGGTTGTCGAACTTGGCCGTGAAGAACGGGGAGACCGCCAGTTCCGTCCCCGCCGCCTCGTCCCGCGCGAGCACCCGCGAGCGCCGCGCGGTCTTGTCCAGCTCCGGCCCGTGCGCGCGGCCCAGCCGCACGGTCCGCTCCAGCCCGGTCGCGGCCCGGACGGTCAGGAAGGCGTCCCACACCCCGGGCTGCAGCGGTCCGCCGCCGTCCACCCGGCTCAGGTCCAGGTCCGCCCGGAAGCCCGCCCGCGTCAGGTCCACCCCGCGCTGGGCGCCCTCCTGCGCCAGCTCCGGGGTCGGCCGCGCGGCCGCCGGCACGGACAGCTCGCGGCCCGTCGCCCGCTCGCGCAGCAGCAGCTCGCCGGCCGTCACGCCGTCGGGGGCCGCCGACTCCAGGTACGCGTGCCCGGTGAGCCGGACCAGGCCGTCCTTCCAGGCCATCGCCTGGAGGTGGTGATGGGCCCGGACGGTGTCCGTGACGTCGTACAGCTCGTCCGGGAGCCCCACCGCCGGATCGCGGAAGTACGGGAACAGCCGGTACAGCCGGCCCCCCTCGGACAGCTGCTCCGGCGGGTTCTTCGCCGGGTCGTACACCGCCAGCTGCTCGAAGGCCTCCACGGCCCCGCCCAGGAAGCAGTACATCCGGATCGCGTCGATCTGCGTGAGCTCGCCCGTCATGTCCGGCGTCCAGTACGCCTCGCACAGCGCCCGGCCGCGCCGGTAGACCTCGGCGGCGAACTCCGGGTAGTCGCGACGCGCCCAGGCCGCCGGCCGCAGCGCCTTGGAGAGCAGCGCCCGGAAGTGGCGGCCGAGCATGCGCCGGCGCCCGACCGGGTCCGTGACCCGCTCGGCGACCATCCGCATCACGCGCTCGATGTGCTCCACCGTCTCGTGGGCGGTGCGGCCCCGGGAGGTGATGTTCTGCCCGTCCTCGCGACGCCGCAGGTAGTAGCAGTCGTAGTCGCCGACCACGGATATCCGCCCGGCCGCCAGGAAGGCGGCCGTGACGAACAGCTGGTCCTCGCCGAACCAGAGGTCCTCCGGGTAGCGGATGCGGTCGCGCTCCAGGATCTGGCGGCGGATGAGCTTGGCGCTGTGCAGGGCCCGGTACACCTCGGAGGTGTACAGGTCTACCTGCTCGGCGTGCCGGTGCGCCTTGTCGGACACGGCCCGGCCCAGCCCCACCAGCTTGCCGAGCACCACGTCGCTGCCCTGCATGTCGGCCATCCGCAGGAGCCGCTCGAGGGTCTCCGGGCCGATGTAGTCGTCGGCGTCGACCACGTACACGTACCGGCCGCGGGCCAGGTCCAGCGCCCGGTTGCGCGGCACGCTGGGACCGCCCGAATTGGGCTGGTGCACCACCCGGAACTGCGGGTGCCGGGCCGCCCAGCGGTCCAGCTCGGCGCCGCTGCCGTCGGTCGACCCGTCGTCGACGGCGATCACCTCGATCCGCTCCAGTCCCAGGGACTGGCCCGCCACGGACTCCAGACACTCGGTCAGGTAGGGCATCGCGTTGTAGACCGCGATGATCACGGAGATGTCCGGCACGCGCTCGGCGGGGGCGGGCGGAGGAGAGGTGTACGTGCTCATGGCACGTCAGTATGCGGGGGGCCCGGAGTGCGTCCACCACCGGGCGTTCCGATGCCGGGTGGGGCACGGGGGCGGCGGGGCTTCACTGGGGCTTCGTGCTCGTGGTGCGGTACGGGTTCGTCTCCTGGTGCGGTACGGGTCCGATTCGGGCTCGGTACGGGTTCGACACCGGGTCGGTACGGGTTCGACACCGGGTCGGGGTGGGTTCGGCTTGGGGTTTGGGGCGCATTTCGCCGCGTACCGCCCCCTCCTCGGATGCCCTCGATCAGAGTATGGTTCGGCGCCATGGATGAGGTGCGCGTGGCCGCGATCGCCAGCCTGGCCCCGCTCGAACAGCTCGACGCCGACCCGTTCGTGGTCGACACCCGCGGTCAGCACGCCATGTGCGCCCGCTGGGCCGCCGACCAGGGGTACGTCGTCACCCGCCAGCTCTTCTTCTACGGTCTGCGCCCGGACCACTGCGGGCTCTGGTCCGACGTCGAGGCCGGGCAGGTCGACCTCTTCGTCGCGGCCAACCGGCGCGTCCTGGAGCGGGCGCTGCGGTCGGTCGACGAGTTCACCGCCGAGTGCGCGCGGCGCGGGGTGCGGCTGGAGACCGTCGGGCAGGCCGAGCCGACGTACACCTCGGCGATGAAGGCCGAGGTGCACCGGCGGCTGTCGATGCCCACGGCGGGGTACGACGGGAGCTGAGGAGCCGAGGAGCCGAGGAGCCGAGGGGGCTTCGCTCCGATCCGTCCGGAACTCCCGCTTCTGACCGCTTCGTGCGACGCTGACGGGGAGCGGTGGCGGCGAGCGGGGGTGCGGGATGCGGCGGAGGCACTCGCGTTGGCGGACCGCGGGCGGGACCCTGCTGCGGGTGACCGCCGTGTGGGCGGTGTCGACCCTGACCATGCTCGTCCTCGCCGGCCTGCTGCCCGACTTCCGGCTCCAGTCCGACGACGGCGACAGCATCACCCGCATCGCCCTCACCGCCGCCTGGGGAGCCGGCGCCTTCGGTCTGCTGGGCGCCCTCGTCTGGCCGGTGCTCGTACGGGCCCTGCTGCTGGTGCCCGCGCTCGTCCTCGGCCTGCTGGTCTTCTTCCTCAACGGCTCCCTGCTGCTGCTCGCCCTCGATCTCGTTCCCGACGGGCGCGGCGAGGCCGATCCGCGGACCGCCGTGGTCGTGGCCGCCGTCATGTCCGCGGTCGCCTCCGCCACCTCCACCGCCCTCGCGGTCCGGGACGACGACGCCTACCGGCGCCGCCTCTACCGGTTGGCCGCCCGGCGCCGGCGGCGGCACCGCGACGGTCCGGCGGGGCCGACGGCGTCCGCGCCGGGCACGGTCTTCCTGCAGCTCGACGGCGTCGGGCACGAGGTGCTGCGCCGGGCGGTCGAGCGCGGCGTGCTGCCCACCCTGGCCCGCTGGCTCGACGAGGGCACCCACCGGGTGACCCCCTGGCGCACCGACTGGTCCAGCCAGACCGGCGCCAGCCAGCTGGGCATCCTGCACGGCTCGACCTTCGACGTGCCCGCCTTCCGCTGGTACGAGAAGGACACCGGCGAGGTCATGGTCTGCAACCGGCCCACCAGCGCGGCAGAGCTGCAGCGCCGGGCCATCGCCCGCACCCGCGACGGGGGGCTGCTCACCGTCCACGGGGCGAGCCGCGGCAACCTCTTCAGCGGCGGGGCGGACCAGCTGGCCCTGGTGCTGTCGGTGGCCGCCCGGCGCGGTCGCGCCAACCGGTCCCGCGCCGGCTACTTCGCGTACTTCTCAGACCCCGCGAACGCGGTCCGCACCGCCCTCTCCCTGGTCGCCGAGGTCGGCCGGGAGATCGGGCAGTCCGTGCGCGCCCGGCTGCGCGGGGACCGGCCCAGGGTGTCCCGGGGCGGGGCGTACCCCTTCGTCCGCGCCTTCGCCACCGTGGTCGAGCGCGACGTGGTGGTGGCGGCGGTGATCGGCGACCTGCTCGCGGGGCGCGCCGCCGTGTACGCCGACCTCGTCGCCTACGACGAGGTCGCCCACCACTCGGGCCCGCACAGCCGGGACGCCGAGCGGGTCCTGCGACGGCTGGACCGGGCCGTCGCCCTGCTCGCGAGGGTCGCCGAGCACGCCCCGCGCCCCTACCGGTTCGTGGTGCTCTCCGACCACGGCCAGAGCCCGGGGGAGCCCTTCCGCAGCCGGTACGGGCTCACGCTGGAGGACCTGGTCCGGGCCGGCTGCGGGCTGCCCGTACCCCGCGGGGCCCGGCGCTCGCGCAGCGGGGCCGAGGCCCGGGCCGCCGTACGGGCCGCCCTGCACCGGCCCGACGAGGACGGGCATCCGGAGGAGGCGGGCGGAGGGGAGGGGGCGGCCGGCGCCGGTCCGGTCGTGCTGGCCTCGGGCAACCTCGGGCTGATCTCCTTCCCGGACGTGCCCGGGCGGCTGACCCGACAGCGCATCCAACGCCGCCACCCGGCCCTGCTGCGCACCCTCGCCGACCATCCGGGCATCGGCTTCCTGCTCGTCCGGGACGGCGCGGGCGGGTCCGTGCTGCTCGCGGCCGGCGGGGCCGAGGCCCGGCTGGACGAGCCGGGAGCCGCCGAGGCACTGCTCGCCGCGTTCGGCCCGGGCGCGGCCGAGGCGGTCCGGCGTGCCGACGCGTTCCCGCACGTCGCGGACGTCATGGTCAATTCCGCGTACCGGCCGGACACCGGCGAGGTGCACGCCTTCGAGGAGCAGATCGGCTCGCACGGCGGCCTGGGCGGCGAACAGGGCCGTCCCTTCCTGATGTGGCCCGTCGAGCTGTCCGCCCCCGGCGAGCCGGCCGGGGCCGAGCGGGTGCACCGGGTGCTGCGGCGGTGGCTGCGCGAGGCGGCCGGGCCGCAGGTCCCCCTGGAGCAGGCGGCCCCGCAGGATCCCCGGCCGGAAGGCGCCGCGGACGCAACAATTCCGCCCGGTGGTGCCGCCGTACCGGACGAAACACGGTGATTTTGCGGCTCCTGCGGAGTACCGGACCATGGTCGGGTTTTCGCAACGGAGCACGACGTAAGGCCTGTACCACCCCATGACGCCCACCCCTGCGCATGAGACGTCCGAGCGGGCCACGAGCCCCCACACCCGGCGATTCGGTCTTCCGGTCGCCACCGCCCTGGTCATGGGCAACATCATCGGTGGCGGGATCTTCCTGCTCCCCGCGAGCGTGGCGCCGTTCGGCACCGTCAGCCTCGTCGCCTTCGGCGTGCTGACCGCCGGCGCCATCGCCCTCGCCCTGGTCTTCGGCCGGCTGGCCGAGCGGCATCCGCAGACCGGCGGCCCGTACGTGTACGCGCGCGCCGCGTTCGGCGACTTCGCCGGCTTCCTCGCCGCCTGGAGCTACTGGATCACCACCTGGGTGTCGAACGCGGCCCTGGCCGTGGCCGCCGTCGGCTACCTCGACGTGCTCCTCCCGGTCGGCGGCAGCCCGCTGACCATGTGCGCGGCCGCGCTGCTGGTGCAGTGGCTGCCGGCGCTGGCCAACCTGGCCGGCACCCGGTACGTGGGCGCGGTCCAGCTCGTCGCCACCGTGCTGAAGTTCGTGCCCCTGCTGCTGGTCGCGGTCGGCGGGCTGTTCTTCTTCGACCCCGCCCACCTCGGACCGTTCCGCACCGAGGGCCACAGCACCCTCGGCGCCGTCTCGGCCTCCGCGGCGATCCTGCTCTTCAGCTACCTGGGCGTGGAGTCCGCCGCCGTGAGCGCCGGCGAGGTCCGCGACCCCCGCCGCAACGTCGGCCGCGCCACGGTGCTCGGCACCCTCGGTGCCGCACTGGTCTACCTGCTGGGCACCCTCGCCGTGTTCGGCCTGGTCGCGCACGACGAACTCGTCGCCTCCCAGGCGCCGTTCTCGGCCGCCGTGGACGCCATGTTCGGCGGCACCTGGGGCGGCACGGCCGTCGCCGTCGCGGCCCTCGTGTCCATGACCGGCGCGCTCAACGGGTGGACGCTGCTGAGCGCCCAGACCCCGTACGCGGCCGCCCACGACGGCCTGTTCCCGCGGGTGTTCACCGTCAAGCGGCGCGGCGTGCCGGTGGCGGGCGTGCTCGTCACCACCGTGCTCGCCTCGTCCCTGACCGTGTACAACTACGCGTTCGGGGCGGGCGGGGTCTTCGAGACGCTGGTGCTGGTCACCACCTTCACCGCCACCGTGCCGTACCTGCTCTCCAGCGCCGCCCAGCTCTACTTCCTCGTCTCCGGGCAGCGCGAGCGGGTCCGGCGCGGCCGACTGGTCCGCGACACCGC
Organism: Streptomyces sp. NRRL S-87; assembly: GCF_000719335.1. Lineage (GTDB taxonomy): Bacteria > Actinomycetota > Actinomycetes > Streptomycetales > Streptomycetaceae > Streptomyces. The sequence goes on along the minus strand of NZ_JOGB01000034.1, from coordinate 31,964 downwards.
CCTGGCCGGCGGGGCCTTCGCCTTCTCGGTCTGGCTGGTGGCGGGTTCCGGGTACGCGGCCGTGTACCAGGGCGTGCTGTTCCTCTTCGCCGGTGTGGCCGTGTACGCCTGGATGGCCGCCCGCCGCGACCGGGCCGCGGGCGATCGCGTACCGGAGACCGAACGGGAGGCCGTGGTGGGGGAGCCCGAGCGGGAGGCCGTACGCGGGGCCGCGGTGGGGGAGCCCGAGCGGGAGGCCGTGGAGGAGGCGGTACGGGAGCCCGCCGGGGCGACCGTACCCGGGCCCGCCTGGCGGTAACCGGGCAGCGGCCGGGACCCGGCCTTCCTGATCCCGCAGGGGGCGTCGCTGCCGCTCACGGCGCGACGGCCGGAGGCCCGGCCCCCTCGCGAGGGGGCCGGGCCTCCGGTACGTGCCGCCGGGTCGCCGGGACCGGGCGCGGTGCGACTAGTCGAGGTAGTCGCGCAGCACCTGGGAGCGGGACGGGTGGCGCAGCTTCGACATGGTCTTGGACTCGATCTGCCGGATCCGCTCGCGGGTGACCCCGTACACGCGGCCGATCTCGTCCAGCGTCTTCGGCTGGCCGTCGTTCAGGCCGTACCGCATGGACACGACACCGGCCTCGCGCTCGGAGAGCGTGCCGAGGATCGACTGCAGCTGCTCCTGGAGGAAGGTGAAGGAGACCGCGTCGGCCGGCACGACCGCCTCGGAGTCCTCGATGAGGTCACCGAACTCGCTGTCGCCCTCCTCACCCAGCGGGGTGTGCAGGGAGATCGGCTCGCGCCCGTACTTCTGGACCTCGATGACCTTCTCGGGGGTCATGTCGAGCTCCTTGCCCAGCTCCTCCGGGGTGGGCTCGCGGCCCAGGTCCTGGAGCATCTGGCGCTGCACGCGGGCGAGCTTGTTGATGATCTCGACCATGTGCACGGGGATGCGGACTGGATCAGGTCCAGGAAGAGCATGCCGCGGCCGGTGTAGCGCTTGGCGAGCGAGACCACGAGGCGGAGGTTGGCCTCCAGCAGGTGGTTCTTCGCGCGCTTGCCGTCCTCGACGAGGATCTCCAGCTCGCGCTTGTAGCCGCGCTCGAGCTCGTTCGCCTCGTCCTCGTCCAGGATGAACTCGGAGAAGAGGCCGGCCTCGATGCGCTTGGCCAGCTCGACCTCCTGCTCGGCGTTGAGCAGCGGCACCTTTCCGATCAGCTTCAGGTAGTCCTTGACCGGGTCGGCGGTGGCGCCGGCCACCATGACGGTCTGCGCCGGGGCGTCGTCGTCGTCCTCGTCGGACAGCACGAAGCCGGCGCCGCCCGCCTTCGACTCGTCCTCCTCGGGCTCCTCGGCGGCGCCGCCGGTGATCTCCGCGGCCCAGTCCTCGCCCTCGAGGTTGATCTCCTCGGCAGCCGGGTCGGCGTCCTTGGCCGTGGTCTTCTTCGCGGCGGTCTTCTTGGCGGCCACCGTCTTCTTGGCGGCGGCCTTCTTGACGGTGCGCTTCTTCGGCTCGGCGGCCGGGTCGGCCACGGCGGTGCCCTCGGCGGCCGGGGCCTGCGGCTGAGCGGATATCGCCGCCGCGGGGGCGGCAGCGGCGGCCGCGGCGGCGGCCGCGGTGGCCTTGGCGCTGCGCACGCCGATGGGGCGCGGCGCGGCGGTCGGAGTGGTCTTCTTGGCCACGCTGCGGGTCGTGGCGGCCGCGGCCTTGCGCGGCTTCTTGGCGGCGGTCTTGGCGGCGGGCGCGGCGCTGACGTGCAGGGCCACCCCCTCCTCGTCCAGGACCTGGTTCAGGCTGCGCAGGACCCGCTTCCACTGGTCCACCGGGATGCGGCCGGCCTCGAAGGCCATGCGCACGTCGTCACCGTTGATGTGACCCTGCTCGCGGCCGCGCTCGACGAGCGCGACGAGGGCCTCGGATTCGGCGATCTCCGGCGGGAACGTACGGGACGGGCTGAGCGACACAAGGAGCCTCTCGTTGCGAACAGATTAAGGACGGGCGGGACATCATCGCGCGACAGCAGGACGCGGGACCAATCCGGCTTCCACCGGGTCGGTCCAACTGGGCCGCACGAGGACACCTGTCGGTTCATCGGCGGCCCGAGTCGATTCGTTACGCACGGAATTGAGTGACCTGCGCCACGCTCCCGGGAGACAACCGTTCCGCCCCCCGCAGCATCCGCCCCCTTACCGCCCGATGTGTCCCCTCGGGAGCGTCAACGCGACGGACCGGAGCGTCATTCCCGGGGGGTGGCCGGATTGGCGTGCGCGCGTCAGTAGTCCGCCGTGGGTGGGGCCGCGCGGCGCCGTCGACCAGGCGCGGCGGGCGTCGACGGGGGGCGGCGGGCGTCGACGGCGGGTGTGGGTCGCGGTCGGCGGGCGTCGATCAGGGGCGGCGGGCCTCGATCAGGAAGCGGGCGGTGTGCGCGACGAACGGACCCTCGTCCTCGATCTTGTCGTGGAGCTCCCGCAGTCGGTCCTTGTACCGGGCGACCGTGAAGCCCGGCACCATCCAGATCACCTTCCGCAGGAAGTAGATCACCGCCCCGATGTCCCCGAACTCGGTGCGCAGCCGCTCCGCGCGCAGGTCCACGACCTCCAGGCCCGCGGCCTCCGCGTCCCGGACCGCGTCGTCCGGGTGCCGCGCGCGCCGCACCTCCTCCGGCTGCGCGCCGAGGAAGTACTCGACCAGCTCGAAGACGCTCGCCGGCCCGACCTGCTGCGAGAAGTACGTGCCGCCGGGGCGCAGCACCCGCGCGATCTCCGACCACCAGATCGTCACCGGATGCCGGCTGCTGACCAGGTCGAACGCCTCGTCCCCGAAGGGCAGCGGCGGCTCGTCCGGGTCCACGACCACCGCGGCACCGAGCGGGTGCAGCAGCCGGGTCGCCTTCGCGACGTTCGGCGGCCAGGACTCGGTGGCGACCATGAGGGGCGGCAGCGGCCCGGCCCCGGCGAGCACCTCGCCGCCGCCGGTCTGGATGTCGAGGGCGGCGCTCGCCCGGGCCAGCCGCTCGCCGAGCATCCGCTGGTACCCCCAGGACGGCCGCTGCTCGCTGGCGCGGCCGTCGAGCCAGGAGAAGTCCCAGCCCTCGACGGAGACGGATTCGGCTTCGGCGACCAGTTTGTCGAAAGTGGGCGTCATGTCGCGATCATCCCAGCGGTCGGGGCCGGGCTGCCACCCGATTACCGGTTCGACTACAGTGGTCGGCGGGCCGTGACTGGCGTTCGGGTGGATCACCACCGGGGAGCGGCCCGCGTACCGGGGAGCCGTACGGGCCCTCGTACGTCGCAGCCGCACGCCTGGGCGACACCGCGAACCGTTTACCGCGTACCGCTAGCCGCGACCGCAGCGACGTTCAGGAGACCCCGTGACGACTGCCCAGACTGCCCGCCTCATGGACGGCACCGCCGTCGCCCGCCGCATCGCCGAGCGGACCGCCGAACACGCCCGGAAGATCACCGAGGCCACCGGCACCGCGCCCTGCCTGGCCACCGTCCTCGTCGGCGACGACCCGGCCTCCGTCACGTACGTGAAGATGAAGCGGAACCGCTGCGCCAAGGCCGGCATCACGTCCCGCCACGTGCCGCTGCCGGCCGAGACCACCACCGAGGAGCTGGTCGCGGCCATCACCGCCCTGTCCGAGGACCCCGAGGTGCACGGCATCCTGCTCCAGCACCCCGTCCCGGCGCACATCGACGAGCGCGCCGCCTTCGAGGCCATCGCCCCGTCCAAGGACGTCGACGGCGTCACCATGCACTCCTTCGCCGCCATGAGCTTCGGCGAGCCCGGCTTCGTGTCCTGCACCCCCGGCGGCATCATGCGCCTGCTGGAGGAGTACGACGTGGACCTGCGCGGCAAGCACGCGGTCGTCGTCGGCCGCAGCGCCATCCTGGGCAAGCCGGCCGGCATGCTGCTGCTGGCCAAGGACGCCACCGTCACCTACTGCCACTCCCGCACCGCCGACCTGCCGTCGATCGTCCGCCAGGCTGACGTCCTGGTCGCTGCCGTCGGCAAGGCCGAACTCATCCGGGGCGAGGACATCAAGCCGGGCGCCGTCGTCCTGGACGCCGGCTACAACGAGGGCAACGTGGGCGACGTCCACTTCGACTCCGCGGCCGCCGTCGCCTCCCTGATCACCCCGGTCCCCGGCGGCGTCGGCCCGATGACCATCGCCGTCCTCCTGGAGCAGACCGTCCAGGCCGCCGCCACCCAGCTCGGCATCGACCTCGCCTGACCCTCGCCTGACCCTCTCGCCCGACCCTCCGCCGCCGCGAAGGCCACCACGACGCCCCGGGCCACCGCCCGGGGCGTCGCGCGTCGTCCCGGTCAGCCGTGGAAGGAGACTTCGAGTTCGAATTTTCCTCCGAGGCCCTCGATACGGCTCCGGAAGAGGGCCCGGGTCATGTTGTCGTCGAAGAGCGTGACCTTCCAGACGTCCTCCTCCGCGGGATGTGGGATCTCGACGAGGTGCTTGTAGTTGAGGAAGCCGTCGGGATTTCCGTGTTCGTCGAATCTCCTGGTCCCCAACTCGACGAACAGCGTCTGGATCGGCAATGTCACGTTGATGTCGGCGAATTCTCCCTGGCCGATGTGCCCCTCCCAGACCTCCTCGTCGTCCACACGGAGGATGATCGATCGCTGACCGTGGCCCTCCATGGCCGGCGCGAACACGCTCTCGAACTTGATCTTCGCCATCACGCGCTCCAGATTTCCGCTCGACGCCGCCCCTCCGTTCACATTCACCCCGGGATTCCCTCCCGGCAACTCGCGGTCCGCCTGCCAGGAATTCCCCGCTTACCTCCCGAAAAGGTTGAACGCGGCAGCGCCGACTAAGACGCGTCGGTCAGAACGTGCAGTTTGCTGCGCACGAGCCGCTGCGACAGATCCCCACCCATGAACGATCATGATGCCGCTGCTGGGCACCCCGGCGACGGCCGGTGGGGCTTTGGGCTCGTTGCCCCTCCACCTCAGAATGGGCGCATGGCTCCTCTTTCCATCAACCCGCGACCGCTGAACGCCGACGAGCGCGCAGTACTTGAACACATCCTGTCGGCGGAGTTCGATGGCGCGTCGCAACTGCGGAGTCAGCTGGACCGCACCGAGGTAACCGCTGTCTGGGGGCCCGACTCCGTGAGCATCGATCTGCAGGTCCGGGAACCGTGCGAGCATGCAGCACTGCCGACCGAGCTCGTTCCCGTGGACGCGCACGTTCATGACCCGTCCGGCGCCTACGTCGGCGAGATCCTCGTATGGGCGGACCGGGGAGCCACGCTCGCGGCCCTGGAGTTCGCCTGGGTCACCGACGAGATGCCCACGTCTCTCCCGACCGTCATGCACGGCCGGCTCAGCTGGCCGTCCTGACGGCTCCGCCCGCCCTCAGCCCCGCAGGGGACGAGATCGCCACGTGAGACACCGTCTAAGGGCACTGGTTGGACATCGTCGATCCGCAGCGCAACCAGGGAATCCTGACCGTGGGCGCCCACTTCAACGGGACCGTCGTCCACGCAGACAAGCTCCACAACCAGCTCTTCTCACTGCCGGAGGAGGCAACTGAGTTCACCTTCACAGCCGTCGGAAACCCAGCAGAGCTGGCCGAACGGACGGCTGCTTGGTTCGAGGCCATCCTTGTGCGCCCGCTGGTCCGCTGCGAATGGCAGCACACGGGCCACACGTACGCGGTCCGCTACGAGTTTGCCGATACGGGCCGAGGCCTCATCGAGAGCTTCAACGACGCCCTCGCACCCCGTCGGCTTCGGAATCGACTCGCTGCAGAAGGCATCGTCCGAGGCCGCGGGCGGATCAACCGCGCCCACCTGGGCGAACCAGACCTGATCGCATCGGTCAGAGGCGACCACCTCGGTCAGTAGTTGCGGGACAGCCCTTAGCTCGGCGACGACCCCGACCGCGGGCGGGACTTCTGCGGACACAGGGCGGTTCAGCACGCCTGAAAAGCTCCCGGACCTACGAACCTCTTCCGATCCGGCCGGTCTTCACCGGTCGTGCCGGACGAGCGTGGAGCGGCAGAAGAGCCGCCGACGCGCCGTGGCGGAAGGGCCGCACGGCCCCGCCCCCCGTTGTCAGAGAGCTGGGCGAAGATGGCCGCCATGACAGACGGAACAACCTGGCTTGCTGCGCCCCGGTCCATCACCTTCGGCGGCTACCACGTGGTACTGGCCCGCGGTCTCACTCCGGAAGAACTCGCCGATCGCCTCGCGGAGAACGTGGACGACATGCGATACGTCGCCGTGGCCGTCGGGGAGCACACCGGCAGCTCGCTCGAGGAGCTCCTGGACGACACCTTCGGAGACCTCTACGACGGCATCGGCCTGCGTCTCGGCCGTGCGGGAGACTGGGCGTACGCGGTCGCGTACGGAGGCTGGCAAGGCGAGTTCGGCTCTCTGGAGCCTGTCTCACGCGGCGGTGTGCATGCCTGCCTGCTCGAGTACGAGGAGGAGAACGGCAAGCCGGTGCCCCCGCAGTTCGAGTACGCCCACGACGGCCGTCTCATGAGCGCGTGCAACCTGCACCTGGATGCTTCGTGGGGCTACCAGGGGGTCGCGGGGGACGCTGCGACAGCCCTCCGCCTCCAGGACCTGTTCACCGCCGCCGACCTGCCCGACCCCGGGCTGGACCGCAGGGAGGTCCACCACACTGCGCTGGGCGTCGTCGAGCAGTTCCTCGGCCTCTCTCTGCCGAAGGCCCTGATCGTGGACGGCACCCTGCCGGCCGTCGTGCTGGAGCCGGCGTAGTCACGGAGAGCGGGCCATTACCTGGCAGGTAATGCCGCTACGCCAACGCCTTTGAGCACCGCGTCCTCCGAGGTGAAGCCCATGACAGATCTCGTTCCCTCAGGCAGGGAAGCCATAGAGGGAGCGACCGGGCGAGAACTACACGCTGCCCGGCTGAAAATCTCGTCCATTGCTTCGGCCCCTTCCGTAATCACCGGGCGGATCTGTTTGCGGTACACCGTCTCAGTCGTCTGGGTGCCGCTGTGCCCCACGACCCTCGCGATGACTTCGATCGGTGTTCCGTGGTCAGCGAGGAGGGAGACGAAGCTCGTTCGAAGTTCCCGCGTCGTCCAGGTGTGGGGAGCCGGGAGGCCGGCGTCGTTGAGCAACGCGCGGGGGGTTGCTGACTTCATTGCCCTGGGCAAACTCCCGTCCGAGGACGGCGAGCCGGACGAGGTTCTTGAGGATGCTGTTGACCGCGCGGGAGCTCTGTTGGATCGCATTGAGCGACCCGTGACCAATAAGGAGGCTCAAGCCCTGGCGGACTGCTTCAGCGACGACGAATGCTTCGGCGTGGCCTGGAGTCTCCTGTATCTCATCAAGACAGCTCCTCACCCGCGTGAGTACCGGCCGGAAGCCGCTCGACGATGGCGCGGTGGTCTGACGAGCCAGTGGTCCTCCAAGCGTAGGTCTTGATTTTAACGGCCGGGCGACGGCTTGCCTGCGGTGATGACACAGCCGTGCGCGGCCTTGGTGCTGGCGTCGCCAGTGTGACCAGCGCAGGCAGTGTGCGAGGTCGTGGACGGGGCTGAGCAGTCCTGCGAGACCCCCGAACGGGGCCGTCGATGGTCGCTCCGGGTCCGCGTGCTCGGCATGCATTGAAGACGTAAGACCGCTAATTTAGCTGTTAGACCAAGTCCGAAGGTCGGTCGCAGGGAGTGAAGAATGCCCACACAGTCTGTTTCCATGGACGGGGCGACCCTGAGTATTCATGACATTACCCGCCAATTGAACCAATGGCTGGGAAACTCGCTCGTCGCCGTCCTGTCTAGTGCGAAAGACGTGCGCGAGCCAAGTGAGTGGGAAAACTCAGACGGCGCAGAGCCTCCCTCTGATGTTCAGGAGCGTTTGCGAAGTGCGCATTCGGTTTGGGGGAGGATGGTTCATAAAACGTCGGACGATGAGGCGCGGCTCTGGTTTACCGGAAGCAATAAATTGCTGAGTACGGCGCCCGTCGTTGCGCTCAGGGATGGGCGAGTTAAGGATTTCGAGGAGGCTGCAGATGCATTCCTCGGAGGGGCATGGAGCCTCTGAGCACCTTGAAGAGATAGCCGAAGGTGCATTCAAGTGCCATCAAACTGGGCTGATCGTCAGGAGGCCCCCTGTCGCGCCGGTCTGGAAAGTGAGTGGAGAGTTCGGACCTCTGAATCCTCCACTACGAGAGGGCGAACCCACACTTAAATGGAGCCGCTTCGATTCGTCTTTCGCTGCCACGATATACGCAGCTGAAGACAAGTGGGGGGCGTATCACGAGGCACTCTCCTACGCCGAACGCAGTAACGAAGATCTCGCGCACACCCTGGCGTCCATAACTGGAGGGATGTTCCACGCGTCAGAAGATCGTTGGAGCGAACAAACAGTCGGCCCATCCACGAAGCCTAAAATCCCGCAATCCTGGTTTGAGCGTAAGTGGATCGTGGAGCTCGATATCGAGTCCGGGTGGTACGTGGATATATGTCACCCGGATACAATCGGGGCACTCCGTCGTCGAATTTCGGAGTTCTTGGGAATAGAGGCAAGGGATGTGGATTGTGCTCTCCTGATGCAACCTAATCGTCGACTCACGTGTTTTGTAGCTGACTCGCTATTGCATGAAACCTTGGGGAACGTCGAAACGCCCTCTGGCGTCTATTACACTTCGCGTCATGGCCGGATTGCTTGTTGGGCTATATGGGCGCCCCTGTTCGGCGTGTCAAACAGAACTGCCGACGTGATTAAGGATCTTTTTCGCGGCAAGCTGAGGCGAGATCCCGTGATCAATGAGATCGATCCGGGTGATCCAGAATTGCTGCATGCAGCCCGAAATCTGGGGTTCGATGTTGCCGACGTGACCTATGCCAGGGCGCGCAAATCATTGAACCCCGATTGAATCCTCCACCTCGTACTATCGGGCCGGGCGTTGGGGCGATCAGACAGGGCGAGCGGGAACGCTGCCCTTCCTTGAGATCAGCGCTTGGCTGGGCCGTCTGAGGGCGGCCCAGGGGCACCTCTGCCCGCCGATAACCGCCGCTCCTCAGCAACTCCCGCCCAGGTGGTGCATCGTCAGAGGTCAGGGGAAGGGTTCGCCACTCCCTCCGCAACGAGAAGCAGCAGACAGCCTGCCGATGCGCGGCCCCTGCTCCCGAGTCGGGGGCGGCGATCCCGCACTCACAGTGGTGCCTTCTGCCGGCGCGGGGAGCCACACGAGGCAACAGCCAGCGAACGTAGGCGAACCCCAGCGACCGCCCTGGCTCTGCTAACGAGGGGGCGCACGACGGAGGCCGGAGGAGGGGTCGGATTACCTGGCAGGTAATCGCGGTGGGTCGGGGGCGGCGGCAGAGTGGGGGCATCGGGTTCCGGAGCCGCGCACTCGGCTCCGGGCCCGGTCCACGCATCCCGCACCCACGACCTCGAAGGGGCTGATCCGTCATGTCCGCGACCCTCATCAGCAGCATCGCCCGGACCGCCGAGCCGAGCGGCATGCTCCGGCGCTTCCTCGGACTCGACGCCGTCGTCACCGGGGCGAACGGGCTCGCGTACGCCGCCCTCTCGGGGCCGATCGGGCGGCTGCTGGGCGTGGGGGAGGGTCTGGTGCTGGAGCTCGGCCTCTTCCTGACCGCCTACGCCCTCGGGGTCGGCGCGCTCGCGGCGCGCCGCGAGCCCCCCGCCCTCGGCGTCCGCTTCGTCATCGAGGCCAACCTCGCCTGGGCCGCGCTGAGCGTCGTCGCCCTCGTGGTGTGGTTCACGCCCACCGCCGCCGGCGCGGTGTGGATCCCGCTCCAGGCCGTCACCGTCCTCGGCTTCGCCGTGCTCCAGCAGCTGGCGCTGCGCTCACGGACCCAGTGAGCGCAGGAACTTCACCGTCGCCGGGTCGGCCGGGAGCATCGTCTCGATGGCCAGCTCGGCGACGGTCACGTCCATCGGCGTGTTGAAGGTCGAGATGGACGAGACGAAGGACAGGATCCGGCCGCCGAGTTCGATGCGCAGCGGCAGGGCGAAGTACGGGACCGGCTCCGGGTCCTCGCCCGGGTCCTCGGGGTGCCGGTCGGGCAGCGGGTACGCGGACACCTCGGCGTACAGCGCGCGCAGCGGCTCCGACCGGGCCAGCGCGATCTGCCGCTCCATCTGCGCCAGCAGGTGGCCGCGCCACTCCCGCAGGTTGTGGATCCGCGGGGCCAGCCCCTCGGGGTGCAGGGTGATACGCATCGCGTTCAGGGGCCCGGCGAGCAGGTGCTCGGGCAGCCCGTCCAGCATCATCGCGACCCCGCGGTTCGCCGCGATCACGTTGTACGTCGCGTCGACGACCAGGGCCGGGTACGGCTCGTACCCGGTCAGCAGGCGTTCGAGGCCTTCCCGCAGCGCGCCCATCGAGGGGTCCGCGAGCGGGGTCTCGGTGTACTGCGGGGCGTAACCGGCGGCCAGGAGCAGGGCGTTGCGCTCCCGTACCGGCACCTCCAGGTGTTCGGCGAGCCGCAGGACCATCTCCTCGCTGGGGCGGGAGCGGCCCGTCTCGATGAAGCTGATGTGGCGGGCCGAGGAGTCGGCGCGCAGGGCCAGCTCCAGCTGGCTGACCCGGCGCCGCTGCCGCCAGGCGCGCAGCAGCGGGCCCACGCCGGCCCCCGGGTCCGGAAGGCCCCTCGTGGACGCGCCAACTCCCCTGTCCGGTACCGGTGTCCCGGCCGACGTCGCAGTCGTCATGGCCGTGACCCTAGTCGACGTGCGTCAGCCCAGGTCGAACGCGTTCCGCAGGCCGAGACGGTGGCGGAGCCGGTCGTGCCGCCGGAAGGGCTCCAGCTCCGGCGGCCGGTACATCGGCGTCACCGTGCACCGCTCCGACGTCGAACCCGCCCGGTCCAGGAGGGCGTTGACGGCGGCCCGGGCGGCGGCGTTGGCACCCTCCATCGTGGCCAGGTCGATGTCCACGGCCACGTAGTCCCCGCAGAGGTAGAGGTTGGGGACGGCGGTCGCGGCGGTGGGCCGGTTGTGCAGGGTGCCGACGGGGTGGATGAGCAGTTCGTCCTCGTTGGCCGGATGCGGCGTGCCGGTCCCCGTGACCCCCGGGTCCAGGAACCACGAGTGCAGGTCGCCGTCGCGCAGCCGGACCGCCCCCGAGTCGTTGAGCGAGGCCTTGAGCTGGGCCCATACCTCGCGGGCGATCTCCTCGCGGGTGCACTCCTTCGCCGTCTTCCCGTACAGGATCCCGGGGTTGTCCCACTCGGACACGTCGACGGACAGGCAGTCCACCACCGTGCCGTCGCCGTAGACCTCCGCGAAGCCGCGGCCGGGCCGCCGCCGATGCCAGTGCTCGGCCTGCTGGATGGCCGTCAGCGACCACGGGGAGTCGATGCAGTTGAGATGGCCGTGGACCAGCGGAGCGGTGCGCGTGAGGTAGAACTGGATGCCGGTCATCCAGTCGGTGCGCAGCAGGTCGCAGCGGGCCAGCATCGGGTCGGCCGCCCGCAGGGCGGGGCCCCAGGTGCGGCGGGCGTGTTCGACCGGCAGGGCGCTCACGTAGTGGTCGGCCGTGATGCGTACGGGCGTGCCGTCGGGGTCCTCGACCACGGCGTGGCTGATCCGCCCGTCGGTGCAGACCAGGTCGCGTACGGTCCAGCCGATGCGGAACTCCACGCCGAGGGACCGCAGATGGGCGGTCCACGGGTCGAGCCAGGCCTCGTTCGTCGGGCCGTCGAGGATCCGGTCCGGCGGTCCGTCGGCGCCCCTGCCCAGGGCGTTGAACACGAATGCCTCGCCGAGGACGCCCACGGTGCGGGTGGAGGCCTCCTCCGCCTTCGTGGCGACGATGTTGCGGGTGATGCCGACGGCGAGGATGCGCCGGTACTCGGAGGACATCCGCTCGGCCCGTACGAACTCCCACCAGGGCGTGTGCTCCCACTCGTCCCTGCGCCGCTCGTCGCAGCTGGTCAGGAACACCGTGACCCGGTTGACGAAGTACGCCACCTCGTGGGCCGGCAGCCGGACGAAGGTCTGCAGCATGCCGGTGAGCGCCCGCCCCACCTCCTCCGGGGTGAGCGGCGCGGGCTCGGCCGACCAGGGGATGGGTGCGCGCAGGTCCTCGCGGCCGCCCGCCCGGGCGAACATCATCTCCGGGGGAGTGACGAGGTTGTCCCACACGCCGTTCGGGTTACCCGCGAACGGGATGCGGCGCATCGTGTCCGGCAGGTTGTGGTAGATGCCGGGGACGAAGCGGAACCCGTGCTCGGCCGGCAGCGGGCGCCGCCCGCCGCGGGCGCTGCCGGGGACGTCCATGCTGCGGGCCTTGCCGCCCAGCGCCCGGCGCTCGTAGACGGTGACGGCGAAGCCCCGTTCGGCCAGCTCGTGGGCAGCCGTCAGGCCGGCGACCCCGCCGCCGAGCACGGCGACCCGGGCGGGAGCCGCGGCGGTCCCGGGGGACGGGACGGCCGGGGCGGGTGCTCCGTGTGCGGCGGGCGCGCCGTGCGCGGCGGGCACGCCGGTCGCCGCACGGGCGGTCGCGGGGCCGGCCGCGGCGGCCGTGGCCGCTGCGGCCGTCGCCACCGTCGCGCCCGCCAGGAACGTACGTCGTGAACTCATCCAGACCCCCGAGCTACCGCCGGTAACAGGTTGCGTCCGGCGGAGGAGCATAGGGACCGCCCACGCCATGCGGAAGAGCGGCGCCCGGCCCGACACGGACCCGGCCGCACAATGGCGGGAACGTGTCAGCGCGTGGTGTGCTGTGAAAGATTGGGGCAGAACGGGAACTGGACGTCACATGTCATGCCGGGCACGGCCGTTGGCGGAGGAGAGGGACCATGGCACTGGAGCCGCTGTCGCAGAAGGACATCGAGGACCGGCTGCGCGAGCTGCCGGGGTGGGCCGTGGAGGACGACCGGCTCGCCCGCACCTTCCGGGCCCCGTCGCACTTCGCCGCCGCCGCGCTGGTCGTGGGCATCGCGGCGGTGCAGGACGAGCTGGACCACCACTCCGACCTCACCCTCGGCTACAACACCGTCCACCTCTCCGTGAACACCCACGCGGCCGGCGACGCACTGACGGACCGCGACTTCGCCCTCGCCGAGCGCGTGCACGCCCTCGCGCCGGTGCACGGCGCGAGCTGACGGGGGCGTCCCCCGGCCGCCCCCGCCGCCTCGCGCTCAGGAGTGCCGGGTCGGGGGTCCGGGGGTCCGGGGGTCCGGGTGGGGGCTGCGGCGCAGGGTCAGGGGGCGTTGCCCCGGGGTCCGTACGGAGTCCCGCAGGCGGCGGTAGGCCGCGCGGGCCTTCGACCGGAGGCGGTGGGAGAGGGGACGCGGACCGTCCGCCCTCCTTCAGACGTCGAACTCCGCCGGGTCGGGACCGATCCGGCGGCCCGACTCCAGCGCGTCCAGCGCCGCCATGTCCGACGCGTCGAGCTCGAAGCCGAAGACGTCGAGGTTCTCGCGGATGCGCGAGGGCGTGACGGACTTCGGGATCGCGATGTTGCCGGTCTGCACGTGCCAGCGCAGCACCACCTGCGCCGCGCTGCGGCCGTGCTTCTCCGCGACGGCGAGCACCGCCGGGCGGGTCAGCAGGTCCTTGCCCTGGCCCAGCGGGGACCAGGCCATCGTGGCGATGCCCAGCTCCGCGTGCAGGGCACGCAGCTCCGCCTGCGCGAACAGCGGGTGCAGCTCGACCTGGTTCACCGCCGGAACCAGCGCGCTCTCGGCGCGCAGCCGTTCCAGCTGCGCCGGCAGGAAGTTGGACACGCCGACGGCCCGTGCGCGTCCGCTCGCCGCGATCTCCTCGAACGCCTTCCAGATGGCCAGGTAGTCGTCCCGCATCGGGCGCGGCCAGTGGATCAGGTACAGGTCGACGTAGTCGAGACCGAGCTTGGCGAGCGAGGCGTCGAACTCGCGCAGCACGTTGTCGCGGCCCCAGCGCTCGCCCGGGCCGTTCCACAGCTTGGTGGTGACGAAGACGTCCTCACGCGGCAGGCCCGACGCGGCGATGCCCTTGCCGGTGCCGGCCTCGTTGCCGTAGACGGCGGCGGTGTCGACGCTGCGGTAGCCGGCCTCCAGGGCGGTCCCGACGGCCTGCGCCGCTTCGGCGTCCGGCACCTGCCAGACGCCGAAGCCGAGCTGGGGCATGTGGATGCCGTTGTTGAGCCGGATGGTGGGGACCTGGTGCGGAGCCTGGTTCACGACGGGTCGTTCCCTCGGGTCGGGGGTGGGTACGACCAGCGACAACCGGCCGGCCCGGGGGGCTATTCCCGCCGCGGCGCGGGTGCGCCCGAACGGCGGCGTGCGGGTGGGGGCAGGGGGGTGATTCTGGGGTGAGTGAGGTGGGCGGGCTCGCTTCGGGGCCGTCCCGTGGTGTGTGGGTCCCCTCGGCGCTTCCCACACACCACGGGACGGCGACTCCCGCGCGGTCGGCGTCCCCGCATGCGCCTACGTCCCGAGGTACGCCTCCCGCACCGCGGGGTCGGCCCGCACCCGTGCCGGGGTGCCCTCGGCGAGCACCGTGCCCAGGTCGAGCACCACGACCCGGGTGCAGAGTTCCATCACGAAGGCCACGTTGTGCTCCACCAGCAGCACCGCGCAGCCCTCGTCCGCCAGCCGTCGCACCACGGTCGCCAGCCGTTCCCGTTCCGGCGCGGACATCCCCGAGGCCGGCTCGTCCAGCAACAGGACCCGGGGCGGGTCGGCCACGGCGCGCGCCAGTTCCGCCATCCGGGCCTGACCGACCGGCAGCGCGGCCGCGTACGCCCGGCCGAGCGCGGCGATCCCGCAGTCGGCCAGCACCGCGGCGGCCCGGGCCCGGCGCCCGCGCGCCAGGGGCCGGCCGCGGCCACCGCGCCACTCCTGGGCGACGAGGAGGTTGTCGGCGACCGTCAGTTGGCCGAAGAGCTGCTGGCGCTGGAACGTGCGGCGCATGCCGTGGCGGGCGCGCCAGACCGGGGAGCGGCGGGTGACGTCGGTGCCGTCGAGGCGCACCGTTCCCGCGTCGGGGCGGCGGATCCCGGACAGGACGTCGAACAGGGTCGTCTTGCCGGCCCCGTTGGGCCCGATCAGGCCGCAGACCTCGCCGCCGCGCAGCCCGAGCGACACCCCGTCGAGGGCCCGTACCCCGCCGAAGCGCACACCGATGCCGTCGGCCTCGAGCACGTACGGCGTGCGCGCGCGGCCCGCGTCCCCGGTGCTCATGCCCTCACCCCCAGGTAGGCCTCGGTCAGCAGGTCGGCCTCCACCTCGGCGCGGGGCCCGCACCACTGGACGCGACCGTCGGCGAGGTAGGCGACGGTGTCGGCCACACCAAGGATCTCGGCGGCCTTCTCCTCGACGAGCAGCAGCGCGGTGCCGGTCGCGCGGAGCTCGCCGAGGAGGGCGTACACCTCGTTCACCACGCGCGGCGCCAGGCCGAGCGAGGGCTCGTCCGCGACCAGGACCCGTGGCGGGCGCTGGAGCAGCGGGGCGAGGGCGAGCAGCTGTTGTTCGCCGCCGGACAGGGCGCCCGCGGGGGTGCGTCGCCGGGCGGCAAGCCGCGGGAACCGCTCGTACACGCATGCGCGCTCGTCGGGGTGGCCGAGGTGGAGCGCGAGGTTGTCCTCGACGCTCAGGGCGGGGAAGACCCCCCGGCCTTCGGGGGCCAGCAGGACCCCGGCACGGGCCCTGCGCACCGCCCCGTGCCGGGTGACGTCGCGCCCGCCGAGGTGCACGGTGCCGCGCGCGGCGGCGAGCGCGCCGGCGGCCAGCCGGCAGGCGGTGCTCTTTCCGGCCCCGTTGGGCCCGAGGACCGCGAGGATCTCCCCTGCGCGCACGCCGAGGTCCACCCCGCGGAGCACGGATCCGCCGTCGTAGCCGGCCCATACGCCGCGCAGTTCCAGCGCGTACGGGGAGTGCGGGGAGTGGGGGGAGTGCGGGGAGTGCCGGGCGTTCGGGTTCGCCGGCGGGTCCGGTTCGTCCGGGGCGTTTCGGACGTCGGCCGCGGCCGGGGCCGGCGGGCCGGGCGGGGCGGTAGCCGGCCGCGCCATCGGCACCGTCGCCGTGGCCGTGGCCGCCCCGACGACCCCTGCTGCACCGACACCCTCCGCCGCCGTGCCCCCGCCCTCCTCCGGCCCGACGGCCTCCGCCGCGTCCAGGCGTCGGCGGCGGCGGGCGGCCAGGCGGAGGGGGACGGCCGCGACGTAGCCGTCGGGGTCGTTGGCCAGGGCCAGGCCGGCCAGGCCGAAGAGGATCACCGGGAGATGGGCCGAGGAGGTCACCCACTCCGACAGGACGTGCGGTGCCAGGGCGTACACCAGGCCCGCCACCACCGCGTACTGCGGTCGACGCACCCCGGCGGCGACCACGACGGCCAGCCACACCAGTCCCGTCATCGCCGTGAAGTCCGTGGCCGTGACCCGGGTGTTGTACGAGGCGTACAGCACGCCCCCGAAACCCGCCAACCCCGCCGAGACCGCGAACAGCAGCAGCTGCGTGCGCACCACCGAGACGCCCGAGGCCATCGCGGCCGCCGGGGCCGAGCGGACCGCCAGCACGGCCCGCCCCCACGACGAGTCCCGGAGGGCGGTCAGGCCCCAGCAGGCCAGCGCCACGAGGACCAGCACCGTCACCCCGAAGGCCCGGTCGTCGCCCAGGTCCACGGGTCCGACCACGGGGCGCGGCAGCGCCCAGCCGGCGTCGCCGTTGCGCAGCCACCCGAGCTGGAAGAGCACCTGGTCGGCCAGGAAGGCCAGGGCCAGGGTCGCGAGCGCGAGCGAACGCCCGCCGCCCAGGCGCAGGGCGGGCAGTGCCACGAGCGCGCCGAGCAGGGCCGCCGCGCCCGTACCGGCGAGCAGCGCCAGGACGAACGGCCAGCCGTGGCCCATCAGCAGGCCGGCCACCAGCGCCGCGCCCGTCACGAACGCGGCCTGCGCGAGCGAGACCATCGCCCCGAGACCGGTGACCACCGTGATCGACATGAAGACCAGGCCGAGGGCCAGTCCCTGGGCGAGCAGGCCGCTCCAGAAGGGGGTGGTGACCGTGTACAGGGCCAGGCCGGCCAGCAGCCCCGCCACCGACCAGGCGCCCCAGCGCCGCCTCCAGGAGGCCCCGGCCAGGTGGTCGGCGGGCGGCGCGTCCGCCACGGCCACCCCCGCCGTCCGCTGCCGCCGCGCCAGCACCAGCAGGCCCGCGAACAGGATGAGGAAGGGCACCGCCGTGCGGAACCCCGTCACCCGCTCGGCGAAGGACGCGTACCCGGCGACCAGGTTCTGTACGACGCCCAGCCCCAGCCCCGCCGCGAAGGCCACCGGCACCGAGGCGAACCGCCCCAGCACCGCGGCCGTCGCCGACACGAACAGGAACAGGGTGTAGTCGTGGGCGGACAGCCCCAGCAGGGGTCCGGCCAGCACCCCGGCCAGCCCCGCCAGGCCCGAGGCCAGCATCCAGGCCACCGACGACAGCCGGTCCGCGCTGATCCCGCGCAGCTCCGTCAGTCCGCGGTCGTCCACCGCCGCCCGCAGCCGCAGCCCGAGCCGGGTGTGCCGCAGCAGCACCCACAGCCCGGCGGCCGCCGCGGCCGTGGCCACCCACGTGATGAGCTGGTCGGAGTCCACGCCCACGCCCGCCACCGGCTGCCAGGACCGGGCCGGACTCGGCCCGATCCCCGGCAGCCCGAACTGGTTCTCCGCGGGCAGTACGCCCGGCACGCCCGCGTCCGTGAGCAGCTCCACGACCCACAGCCCGGCGGCCGGCAGCGCGACCAGCAGGCCGATCGTGGCCGTGATCTGCGCCGTGGGGCCGACCCGCGCGAGCTTGCGGAACATCAGCCGGTCCAACGCCCACCCGAGGCCCGGCGCGAAGCCGGCCACCACCAGCAGCGCGACGGGCACGGCCGGCCAGCCGAGCCCCGAGTGCAGCTCGTAGAAGGCCAGGGCGCAGAGGAACGCGGTCGCCCCGTGCGCGAAGTTGAACAGGCCCGACGCGGAGTACGACAGCACCAGCCCCGTGGCCAGCAGGGCGTACAGCGCGCCCGAGACCAGTCCGCTCAGTACGAAACCCAGCAGGTCCGCCATCGACCGGCCCGCCCCCTTACCGGAAGGGGACCGGCGGGTAGCAGGTGAAGGGCACCGCGACCCGGTACGAGCCGCCCTTCAGCTGCACCAGCGCCCCGCAGCCGAAGCTCTCCTTCTGCCCCCTGGGCTCGGCCCGGTCGCCGACCAGCGTCCCGGTGTCGGCGAAGCCGGCCGCGGCGGCCTGGAAGCTCTCGGGGGTGAGGTCCTTGCCGGCCTTGGCCGCGATGGCGAGGAACAGGTCCGCCGACATGTAGCCGGTCAGCATGTGCATGTTCAGCGGGACGTCCTTCCCGCCCGCCGCCCTCTTGATGTCGGCCTTGAACCGCGTCATCTTCGGGTCGTCCTGTTCGAAGGGCATGAACTGCAGGAGCACGTACGTCCCGTCCAGGGCCTGCCGCGTCGCGTCCTTGGCCAGGAGACCGGGGTCGTAGTCCGTCGGGTCCGTGAGGACGCCCTGGTAGCCGGCCCGCTTGAGGGCGGTGAAGAGCCCGATGTTGTTCGGCGTCTGCATCACCGAGACCACCGCGTCCGGCGCCCCGCCGCCGTCACCGCGCAGGATGTCCTTCACGTACGCCGACCAGTCCGTCGGCACCGAGGCGGCGGGCACCGACGGCTTGGCGTACGCGACCTTGAACCCGGCCTTCGCGAAGCCCAGGCCGAAGGTGCGGACGCCGAACTTGCCGGCGTCGCTGTCGTTGGCGATGATCGCCACCGACTTGCCGGCCGCACCGCCCAGCACCTTGGCGATGCCCTCCGGCCAGGTCTGGTTGAGGGTGCCGCCCGGGGTCGGGACGAGGCAGCCGTTGAACCCGTAGACGTACTTCGGTCCGCAGAAGGCCGGGGTGGTGCCCCAGCCGAACGTCGGCACCTTCGACCGCTCCAGGAACTCGGCGCCGGCGAAGGTCACCGAGCTCATCGGCGCCACCGCGAACACCCCGTCCTGCTGGACGGCCATGCGGGCCGCCGCCATGTTCCGGGCCGGGTCCTGGCCGTCGTCCTGCGCCCCGAGGTACTCGATCTTCCGGCCGGCCACCCCGCCCTCGGCGTTGGCCCGCAGGTAGCGGGCCCGGGCGCCGAGGTCCGTGTCCTTCTTGCTGTAGCCGCTGGCGGTGGTCATCGACACGATCCCGCCCACCCGGATCGCGTCGGCGGTCACCCCGCGCACGGCACCGCCCTCCCTGCCGTCCGCCCCCGAGGACCCGTTGGACGCGGAGTTGCAGGCGGCGGAGCCGAAGGCGAGCACGAGGGCCGCCGCGGACGCGGCGAGAGCGCGGAGCGGTCGCGACGGTCGCGAGGTGCGCAGCATGAATGGGGTCCCTCCGGTCGGATTCCCCGCATTCTGGATGCGACCTGATGAACCGTCAATAACTGATGGTCCGTCAATTATGGCGGACCCGGACTGGCGGAGGCCCGGGCGGTGCCGTTGCCCCCTGTCGCGGTCCGGTGGGTCCGGTTCGGGCCTCGCGGGTCAGGAGTCCCCGGCGTCCAGGCGGTCCGCGGAGCGGAGCAGGTACTCGGGCAGCTTCGAGCGGGCGTCCAGGACCTCGATGCCGACGAGTCGGCCCCGCTCGTCAAAGTCGAGGTTGATCATGCCGTCGACGCCCGCCGGGTCGCAGGGGTACATGTGCGCGGACCGCACGCGGGCCTGCGGCTCGGTGAAGTAGACGTACGCCGCGTTCGCGGTCTCGTCGTAGGTGACCTTGAGGTCTGCCACGGTGCGCCGGCTCCCTTCGCGCGGACGGTCTCGTTACCGCCCCCACCCCGGGAGGGCCCGGTCGGGGGTCGGGGGCGAACGCAGAAGACCCCCTGCCGAAGCAGGGGGTCTTCTCGCTGGTGTCCGAGGGGGGACTTGAACCCCCACGCCCGATAAAGGGCACTAGCACCTCAAGCTAGCGCGTCTGCCATTCCGCCACCCGGACTAGGTGACCGCCCCGGTTCCCCGCGGCGACATGGAAAACAATACCAGGGGTTCGGAGTGCTCTTCACCCGCATATCCGGAGGTCAGCCCCCTGCGCGGGCCGCGCGCCCGGTCAGCGGTGGCCCCCGCGGCCCTGGGTGTACGAGGCGTCGCCACCCGGGTGCGCAGCGTGCGGGCCGCAGTGGCCCGGGGTACGGGCCCCGGCGCGGGCGGTGCCGGGGTCGCCCTGGTGGGCCCGGAGCCACGGGACCGAGTGGGCCGACGGGTGGCACGAGGCGCGCGCCGCGTGGTGCGGGAGCGCGACCCGGAGGATCCGGTCTCCGCCGGTGCTGCGCACGACGTACCCGAAGGCGCCCGTGTCCGCCGAGTGCCGCTCGGCGGCCTTCGCGGCCCGGGCGGCTCCCTTGCCGTCCGCGGTGGCGGCGACGGTACCGGACACCGAGGCGGAACCGGCGTCGGACCCGGGCGACGGCGCGGCGTACGCGGCGGACACGGCCGCCGGGCTCCGGTGCTGGTACCAGTCGGCCGCCGCCGGGACGGCGACGGCGGCGCCGAAGCCCACGCCGATGACGACGGTGGCGGTGGTCAGGGCGACGGACCTGCGGTTCATGGGGAGGGGCCTCCGGGACCGGGACGGCGTGAGCGGACCCCTCCATGGTCGGGCCCGGAACCCCTCCGGGGCGTCACCCCGAGGGACCAATGTGGGTACGACCGCAGGTCTACTACCGGAGGGGGACTCCGGCTACGGACAGCGGATGACCTGGCCCGCGTACGAGAGGTTGCCGCCGAACCCGAAGAGCAGCACCGGAGCGCCCGACTCCACCTCTCCGCGCTCGACGAGCTTCGACAGGGCCATCGGGATGCTGGCGGCGGAGGTGTTGCCGGACTCGGTCACGTCCCGCGCGACGACGGCGTTCACGGCGCCGATCCGCTGGGCCACGGGCTCGATGATCCGCAGGTTCGCCTGGTGCAGGACGACGGCCGCGAGCTCCTCGGGCGTCACGCCCGCCCGCTCGCACACCTTCCGCGCGATCGGCGGCAGCTGGGTGGTCGCCCACCGGTAGACGGACTGGCCCTCCTGGGCGAAGACCGGCGGGGTTCCCTCGATGCGGACCGCGTGGCCCATCTCCGGGACCGAACCCCACAGCACCGGGCCGATGCCCGCCTCCGAGCCCTCCGGCACGGCCTCGACCACCGCGGCGCCCGCGCCGTCGCCGACCAGCACGCACGTGGTCCGGTCGGTCCAGTCCGTCACCTCGGTCATCTTGTCGGCGCCGATGACCAGCGCCCGGGTGGCCGAGCCGGCCCGGATCGCATGGTCCGCGGTGGCCAGGGCGTGGGTGAACCCGGAGCACACGACGTTGATGTCCATGACCGCGGGGGAGCCCATCCCGAGGCGCGCGGCGACCCGCGCGGCCATGTTGGGGGAGCGGTCGACGGCGGTGGAGGTGGCCACCAGGACCAGGTCGACGTCGGCGGCGGTGGCGCCCGCCTGGGCCAGTGCCTTGGCGGCGGCCTCCGCGGCCAGCAGGTCCACCGGCTCGTCGGGGCCCGCTACACGCCGGGTCCGGATCCCGACCCGCGTGCTGATCCACTCGTCGCTGGTGTCGACCATGGCGGCGAGCTCACCGTTGGTCAGGGTCTTGGCGGGCTGGTAGTGGCCCAGGGCGACGACGCGTGAACCGGTCATGGGCGGGATCCCCCTTTGGATGTGCAGGAATTTCCCAGCTTTGCCTGCTACCGATGGGTATGAGGGCACGTGATCCGACAGGAATCGGCCGAGGTGTTGTGGACCTTCCACAAGATCCCCAGGTAGGGGGCCGCCGACGACCACGGTTCCGTGCAGGACAATGTGGGGGCAAGGGCGCCGGAGGGCGCCGCGCGTGCCGAGGGAGTGGGCTGATCGCCATGGGACGGGTCACCGAGCGACGTCGGGTCGTCAGGATCCGGGACGGGGTCGCCTCGGTGCGGCCGGACACGCTGGTCGCCGAGGAACCGCTGGAGATACGCCTGAACGGCAAGCCGCTGGCGATCACCATGCGCACCCCCGGCGACGACTTCGCCCTGGCTGCCGGCTTCCTCGTCAGCGAGGGCGTCATCGCCCGCGCGGAGGACGTGCGGTCGATCGTCTACTGCGCCGGGGCGACGGAGGACGGCAGCAACACCTACAACGTGGTGGACGTCCGGCTGGCCCCGGACGTCCCGGTGCCGGACTCGGGCCTGGAGCGGAACGTGTACACCACGTCCTCCTGCGGCCTGTGCGGCAAGGCGAGCCTGGACGCGGTACGGACCGCGACCCGCTTCCCGGGCACCGCCGCCGACCCGGTCCGGGTCTCCCCGCAGGTACTGACCGAGCTGCCCGACCGGCTGCGCGCGGCGCAGCGCGTCTTCGACCGGACCGGGGCCCTGCACGCGGCGGGGCTGTTCTCCGCGGAGGGCGAGCTCCTCGACCTGCGGGAGGACGTGGGCCGGCACAACGCCGTCGACAAGATCGTCGGCCGGGCGCTCCAGGACGGCCGGCTCCCGCTGACCGGCGCGGTCCTGCTGGTGTCGGGCCGGGCGTCGTTCGAACTCGCGCAGAAGGCCGTGATGGCCGGCATCCCGGTGCTCGCGGCCGTCTCGGCGCCGTCCTCGCTGGCCGTGGACCTCGCCGTGGAGTCGGGCCTGACCCTGGTGGGCTTCCTGCGCGGCACCTCGATGAACGTCTACGCCGGCGAGCACCGGCTCACCCCCGTGGGCCCGCTTTCCCCCGAGGGCCTGGCAGTCGTCCCGGCGCCGTAGCGGCGCCGGTCGCAGCGCCCGCTCGGATGCGGCTTCCTACCGACGGGGCCCGCGCTGGGCCGCCGGGACCTCTCGCCGAAGCTCGGGTCAAGCGCGGAGGGGACCCACGCACCACGGGACGCCCCCCTGACCGGCCTCTCCGCAGTATCGGGCCCTATCGGCGCCGGCGCGCCCCGCGCCCCTTCGACTTCGCTTTCGCCCTTTCCCGCGTCTCCCCGCCCTCGGCCGGCGCCGGGAACAGGCTGAGCTCCACCGTCGCCGGTACCGGGGCGATGCCGGGGCCGCCCGCGGCCGCCCAGGCCAGCACGTCCTCGGTGGCGTCCCCGTCCAGGGCCCAGCCGACCCACGCGGCCCGGGCGCCCGTGCGCCGGGCCTCGGCCGAGGGCTGGACCACGATCACGTTGGCCCGCTCGCAGGGCCCCAGGCAGTCGCTCGTACGGACGGCCAGCGTGCCCCCCGACTCCGCCGCGGCCGCCCGCAGCCGGGCCAACTGGCCCTCGTGGTCGGCCCCGGGGTTCTTGTTCGGGTCGCCGCAGCAGCAGCCGCGGCACACCACGAGCGTGCAGGGGCGCGCGCCGGCGGCGGGGCGGAAGCCGGTGAGGGACGGCTGTACTGAGGCCGGGGTGGTGGGGCCGACGGCGGGCGCGGCGGATCGTATCCGGGTCACCACCGCACGTTATCGGCCCGCGGTGCCCCCCTGCCGGAGGGGCGCCGAGATCTCCGCCACACCCCCGCGCGGGAGCCCGCCGCCCGGCGGGTCGGCGGCCCGACGCCGGGCGATGACCGCGCAGACCATCAGCTGCATCTGGTGGAACAGCATCAGCGGGAGCACCGCCAGGCTCGCGTGCGCCCCGAACAGCACGCTCGCCATGGGCAGTCCGGCCGCCAGGCTCTTCTTCGAACCGGCGAACTGGATCGCGATCCGGTCCTCCCGGCCGAAGCCGAGGCGGCCGGCCCCGTACCAGGTCAGCGTCAGCGCCACGGCCAGCAGCACGGCCTCGACGAGCAGCAGCGCACCCAGCCGGGCCGGGCTGACCTGATGCCAGACACCGGCCGACATGCCGGCGCTGAAGGCGGCGTAGACGACGAGCAGGATCGAGCCCCGGTCGACGTAGCCGAGGACCTTCCTGTGCCGCACCAGGAACCCGGAGACCCAGCGGCGCAGGACCTGCCCGGCCAGGAAGGGCAGCAGCAGCTGTACGACGATCTTCACCAGGGCGTCGAACGAGAACCCGCCGCCGTCCGAGCCGAGCAGCAGCCCCGCCAGGAGCGGCGTCAGCACGATCCCGGCCAGGCTGGAGAAGGAGCCGGCGCAGATCGCTGCGGGCACGTTGCCGCGGGCGATCGAGGTGAAGGCGATCGAGGACTGGATCGTGGACGGGACCAGGCAGAGGAAGAGCAGGCCGCCGTAGAGCGGGGGTGTCAGCACGTGCGGCACCAGGCCGCGGGCGGCCAGGCCCAGCAGCGGGAAGACGGCGAAGGTGCACAGCAGCACGGTGAGGTGCAGCCGCCAGTGCCGCAGGCCGTCGAGCGCTTCGCGGGTCGAGAGCCGGGCGCCGTAGAGGAAGAACAGCAGGGCGACCGCGCCGGTGGCGGCGCCGTCCGCGGCGGCGGCCGCGCTCCCGCGCGCGGGCAGCAGCGCGGCCAGCCCCACGGTGCCGAGGAGGGCCAGGACGTACGGGTCCAGCGGCAGCCGGGCGGGTATCCGGAACATCCGTGGGCGGGGCATGGGCGCTTCTCCTGCGGTACGGGGACCCGGCCATCGTCCCCCGGGAACCGGCCATCGGGAAACCCGCACACTGCACTCACTGTAATCGCAGATCGTGATAACGCGACGTCATCGCGGATCGTGATAACGCTTGCTGAGAACGCCCGCCCGGGGCCGGGGGTACGGTCGGACCGTGGCAGGCACCCTGTACGACCCGGTCCAGCTGCGCACGTTCCTCACGGTCGCGCAGACGCTCAGCTTCACGCAGGCCGCCCGCCGGCTCGGGCTGCGCCAGTCGACGGTCAGCCAGCACGTGCGCCGGCTGGAGGAGGCCACCGGGCGCCAGCTGTTCAGCCGGGACACACACACCGTCGAGGTGACCGAGGACGGCGAGGCCCTGCTCGGCTTCGCCCGCACCATCCTGGAGGCCCACGAGCGGGCCACGGCCTTCTTCACCGGCACGCGGCTGCGCGGCCGGCTGCGCTTCGGTGCCTCGGAGGACTTCGTGCTGACCCGGCTGCCGGAGATCCTCGTGGCCTTCCGGCAGGAGCACCCGGAGGTGGACCTGGAGCTCACCGTCGAGCTGTCCGGGACCCTGCACGAGCGGTTGGACGAGGGCCGGCTGGACCTGGTGCTGGCCAAGCGCCGCACCCCGCCGGGCGGGGCGGACGGGGCGGGCGGGGCGGCCGGGGCCCGCGGGGCGGCCGGGGCCCGCGCGACCGTGGCAGGGCCGGCCGCGGACCGGGTGCTCGGGGCCGGGGCGTCCGGGTCGGGTGGCGACGAGCGCGGACGGCTGGTGTGGCGGGACCGGATGGTGTGGATCGGGGCGGACGGGCTGCGGATGGACCCCGAGCGCCCGGTGCCGCTGATCGTCTTCCCGCCGCCGGCCATCACCCGGGCCCGCGCGCTGGAGGTCCTGGAGCGCGCCGGCCGGCCCTGGCGGATCGCCTGTACGAGCGGCAGCCTGAGCGGTCTGGTCGCGGCGGCCCGTGCCGGCTTGGGCGTGATGGCCCACACGCGTGGGCTGATCCCGCCGGGGCTGGTGCGGGTGTCCGCGGAGCGGGCGGGGCTTCCGGAGCTGGGCGAGGTGGAGTTCGTCCTCCTCGCGGGCCGCGGTGGCGGGGCGGGCGGCGCGGCCGCCGAGGCACTGGCCGCGGCGATCCTCTCGGGCGCGGACCGGCTCGGTCCGGGCCGCCTCGGGTCGTGACGCGTGGGGTTCACCGGCTGAGGGGCCGTCCCACATGCCCTCCTGCCTGCGGCGACGTCCGGACGTGCGAGCGCGGTACAGATCCCGTGGAGGTTTGGCGGTGCCGGGGGCGGGGCGCTGACCAGTGGTGATGGGTTCTCAGCGGATACGACGGATCTTGCGCCGCGGGTCCCCTGCGCGGTGCCGCGTGGGGTACCGTCGCGGCCCTGTGCGGAGAGGAGGGGTGCCTTGCGCGAGTACACCGTCCCACCCGTGGTCACGGCCCCGCCGGTGGGCGGGTTGGCCGACGTCGTCTTCGACCACGCCCTCGACGACCCCGACCGGGTGGTGCTCGGCCGCCGGGTCCCGGACGGGGGCTGGCAGGACGTCACCTCCGCTGGCTTCCGCGACGAGGTGCTGGCGCTCGCCAAGGGCCTGCTCGCGCAGGGGATCCGCTTCGGCGACCGGGTCGCCATCATGGCGCGGACCCGGTACGAGTGGACGCTCTTCGACTTCGCCCTCTGGGCCGTCGGTGCGCAGCCGGTCCCCGTCTACCCCACCTCCTCGGCCGAGCAGGTGTACTGGACGCTCTACGACGCCGGGGTGAGCGCCTGCGTGGTGGAGAACGAGGACCAGGCCATGACGGTCGGCTCCGTCGTCGACCGGCTGCCGCAGCTGGCCCGGCTCTGGCAGCTGGACGCGGGCGCGGTGGCCGAACTGGTCGCGGCGGGCGCCCCCGTGGCGGACGAGGTGGTGCACCGGCACCGGCGGGCGGTGACCCCGGACGCGGTGGCGACGGTGATCTACACCTCCGGCACCACCGGCCGTCCCAAGGGCTGCGTGCTGACCCACGCGAACTTCATGTACGAGACGGACACCATGGTGGCCCGCTGGGAGCCGGTGTTCCGCGCCAAGCCGGACGACGAGCCGTCCACGCTGCTGTTCCTGCCGCTGGCCCACGTCTTCGGCCGGATGGTGGAGGTGGCGGCGATCCGGGCGCGGGTGAAGCTGGGCCACCAGCCGGTGCTGTCGGCCGAGCGGCTGCTGCCCGACCTGGCGTCGTTCCGGCCGACGTTCTTCCTCGCCGTGCCGTACGTCTTCGAGAAGGTGTTCGCGGCCGCGCGGCGCCGGGCGGAGGCCGAGGGGCGGGGCGGCCCGTTCGAGCGGGCGGTGGAGACGGCCGTACGGTACGCCGAGGCCCGCGAGCAGCGCAGCCTCGGGCAGGGCCCGGGGCCGTCAGCGGCGCTGCGGGTGCAGCACCAGGTGTTCGAGAAGCTCGTGTACGCGAAGGTGCGCGAGGCCATGGGCGGCCGGGTGCGGCACGCGATGTCCGGGGGCTCGGCCATGTCGCGGCGGCTGGGGCTGTTCTTCGACGGGGCGGGCGTCACGGTCTTCGAGGGGTACGGACTGACCGAGTCGTGCGCGGCGGCCACCGCCAACCCGCCCGGGGCGACGAAGTACGGCACGGTCGGCCCGCCGATCCCCGGCACCACGGTGCACATCGCCGAGGACGGCGAGGTGTGGCTGCACGGGCGGCACGTCTTCGCGGGGTACCTCAACGACCCGCGCGCCACGGGCGAGGTGCTGCGGGAGGGCTGGCTGGCGACCGGGGACCTGGGGCGACTGGACGGGGACGGGTACCTGACGATCACCGGGCGGAAGAAGGAGATCCTGGTGACCTCGGGCGGCAAGTCGGTCTCGCCGGGCGCGCTGGAGGAGCGGGTGCGCTGCCACCCGCTCGTCGCGCAGTGCATCGTGCTCGGCAACGACCGGCCGTACGTGGCGGCCCTCCTCACCCTCGACCCCGAGGGCGTGGCGCACTGGCTGGCCATGCGGGGGCGGCCCGCGCTGGGCCCGGCGCAGCTGGTGCAGGACCCGGAGCTGACGGCGGAGGTGCGCCGGGCGGTGGTGGCGGCGAACACGCTCGTCTCGCGCGCCGAGGGGATCCGGACCTTCCGGGTGCTGGCCGAACAGTTCACCGAGCAGGACGGGTTGCTGACGCCCTCGCTGAAGCTCAAGCGGCGGGCGATCGAGAAGGCGTACGCGGTGGAGGTCGCGGCCCTCTACCCCGAGTGAGTCCGGGCGTACCGGGTACGGCCGTTCGGGGTCCGCCGCGTCGTGGCGCACGGGGCGGCGCGGGGGCGGGCGATCAGGCTGGGGGCGGGCTCGCTCGCACCGGGCCCCTACCAGCCCGATCGAGGAGGAGCGGATGACCAACGGCATCGTCGAGCGGTTCCTGCACGCCCTGAGCCCGGCCCACCGGGAGGTCGTCGAGAAGGAGCCGCGCGAGCGGCAGGAGGAGCTCGCCGAGGCGTGGGAGGAGGAGCTCAGGGACGATGCCGAGCTGTTCGTCGAGGACGAGCTGTCCCCGCCCGCCGCGGAGAGCGAGGCGGCGGCCCGGGTGTACCGCCGGACGTACGAGTAGCACCGCGCCCTCCGGCATCCGCCCGTGCGCCTCCGGCGTCCCCCGGCGCCCGCCCCGCCCGTGCAGGCATCCGCCGGTGTGCCTCCGGCATCCGCTGGCGCCCCGCCCGGCCCCGCCCCGCCCCGCCGACCGGCCGTACGGGTGTCCGAATCCCACCGTCATCGGGTATTTTCGCGGCGCGGGGACTGAGGAGTGCGGGGCGCGGGGCGCGGGGGCGGTCCGGGAGGGGTGGTCGTGGTGGACCGGCGGAACGTGGTGACCGGAGTGCTGTGCGCGGCGGCGGCGGTCGCGGTCTCGGCCGCGATGACCCTGGTGGTCCCGCCGCAGGAGGCGGTCTCCGGGCCCGGTGACCGGCCGGTCCGGGCCGGGTCCGGAGCGGGCGCCGCCGTACCCGCACCGACCGCGTCGCGGGCCGTACCGACCGCTCCGCAGGCCGCGCCGCGGCCCTTCGGGGCGGCCACCCTCCCCACCGTCGGCACCCCGATACCGACGAAGGGGCCGACCGACGCCCGCGCGGTGTTCACCGGGGCCCTGTTCAAGGACGACCTGGCCGGCGGGCACTTCTGCTCGGCCACCGTGGTGCGCAGCCCCGGCCGGGACCTGATCGTCACGGCCGGCCACTGCCTGACGCCCGGCGCCCCCGAGGGTGAGACCACGGTGTTCGCGCCCGGCTACGCCGACGGCAAGGCCCCGTACGGCACGTGGCGCGTCGCGGAGGTCTTCGAGGACCGCCGGTGGACCGACGGCGAGGACGACGACTACGACCTCGCCTTCGCGCGGCTGGAGCCGGACGCCCGGGGCCGCCGCGTCGAGGACGTCACCGGCGGCGCGCCGCTCGACACCTCCGGCCGCACGGCCGAGGAGGTGACCGTGACCGGCTACCCCACCGACCGCAACGTCCCCCGCACCTGCACGGCCGTCTCCGTCAAGGAGAGCGACACGGTCCAGCGCTTCGACTGCGCGGACTTCCCCGTCGGCACCAGCGGCTCGGCCTGGATCGCCGCGGACGGGAAGATCGTCGGCGTGCTCACCGGAGGGGACACCGACGACCAGTCCACGAGCACCGTGCTCGGCACGTACGCCGCCGAGCTCTACCGGCGCGCCACGGCCCGCTGACCGCTGACCGCTGGCTGTCGCCCGGCCGGCCGGTCGCCCGGTCGCCCGGCAGCCCGGCAGCCTGGTGGAACATCGGCGAGGCGACGTTCAGCAGCCCTGACCCGTCGACAGGGAGGCGCAGACGGCCGCGACCACGTGCCCGTACGGGGTGCCGCTCTCCGCCAGGGCCAGCCGCAGCAGTTCGAGACCGGCCCGGTGCTCGCGCAGCAGCGTCACGTCCCCGGTCTGGGCGGTGAACTCCAGCACGGCGGGCAGGAAGTCCGGCAGTTCCTCGTCGCTGAACTCCAGCCCGTGCCGCCGGTAGGCCTCCTTGAAGCGGAGGAGCGACTCGCCGCGCCGCCGGGTGTCGCCGTCGGTCCACCAGCTCAGGTACAGGCTGTGCTTGTTCTTGAAGTCGAACACCCGCACGTAGTGCGCCGCGAGTTCGTCGGGCGGCACGGACTCGGCGAAGTCGAGGTAGCCGTGCAGGGCGGGCGCGGCGGCCCGCAGCAGCGGCAGCCGCTCCTGGAACGCCTCGTCGGGGTACGTCAGGCACAGGGCCGCCGCCTGGTGCAGGACGGCGGGCTCGGCCGCGGGGCTGCCCGGCCGGGCGGTGGTGCGGGGGCCGCTGTTCATGGGGCTCTCCTCCTCCGTCGTGTCGGCAGACCGCCGACTGAACCGTCCGGTCCGCAGCAGCAGCGGCAGCGGTGTCGGCTCCGTCGTCGACTCCTGTACTCGGCCCCCCGTCGTGGACGCCCCTGGAGGTCCGTCCGATCCACCGGCACTCCGTCACTCGGTGCGGTCCTCCCAGTCTTGGACGGCGGGCCGGGAGCGGCGTCCGGGGCACGACCGACCGGGTGAGGGCCCCGGCGGGCGCCCGGCCCTGCCGCCCGGTCCCGTCAGCCGGACCCTGCCGCCCGGTCCCGTCAGCCGGACGCGTCAACGGGCGGGCCCCGGCGCGTGTCGATCCGGCACCGTGATCGTTTCTCCTCCCGGAGCCACCACCAGGTGCGCGACCGTACGGGGAGGAGACGCGGTGACCGCTAGGCAGTACCTCGCCGGGGTGGGGCTGATCGTCGCCCTCGCTCCGGTGCCCGCGCACGCGGCGACCGGTCCGCCGGACGCCGGCCGGTACGGCGCCACGGACGACGCGGTCGTCCGGATGGACCACGACGGTACGGAGCCGCACGGCGGGGGGACGGAGCGCGAGCGGCCACACGGCGGGGGGACGGAGCGCGGCGGTCCGGACCATGGCGGTTCGGGTGGCGGCAGTTCGGGCCGTGGCGGTTCGGGTGGCGGCAGTTCGGGCCGTGACGAGTCGGGTGGCGGAGGTTCGGGTGGCGGAGGAGCGCGCCGCGACCGCGACTGCCATCCCGCCCCGGACCCCGTCCCGCCGGCGCCCAGGCCCGAGCCGGACCCGGAGCCGGTCCCGGTCCCGGATCCCGCCCGACCGGCGCCGGGGCCGGTGGCCACCCCGCTCCCGCCGCGGCCGAGCGTGCCGCCGGAGCCGGCCGTGCCCCTCCCCCCACCGCCCGCGCAACGGCCCGCTCCCGTGACGCCGCCGCCCGCGGACAGGCCCGTACCCGGGGCCCCGCTGCCGGCGGATCCCGTGCCGTACCCGGCGCCGTCCGCTCCGCAGGACCCTGCCGAAGCGCCCGTGCCGGTGACCCCGGCGGTGGCGCCCCCGAGGGCCGAGGCCCCGGCGCTCCGGCCGGCGGCCTTCCACGTGCGCCCGTACCGCTCGGTGGTACTGCAGCGGCGCGGCCCGCAGGGGATGTCCACCGTCATGCTCATGGTCGTCGTGACCACCCCGGCCGTCCTCGCGGCGGCCGCGCTGCGGCCCCGCGGGCGGAGCCGCTCCACGCGCTGACCCCGTCCGACCCCGTCCGACCCGACCCCCATCCCACCTCTGGAGCCACCCCGTGTCCGAATGGCTGGTCCTGGCCATCGCCATGGCGCTCGTCTGCGCCGTCGTCCTCGCCTTCACCGTCCTGCGCCACCGCAGAGCGGCCGACGACGAGGACACCAACGAGACCCCCGACGTCATCGAGTACATGACGATGATGGTCGGGGTGGTCTACGCGATCGTCCTCGGCCTGGCCATCGCCGGCGTGTGGGAGGCCCGCGGGGCCGCCGAGGACAACGTGCGCCGCGAAGCGCAGGCCCTGTACGAGGTCACCCAGCGCGTCGACGTCTACCCGGCGGCCGTCCGCGACCGGATCCGCGGAGAAGTGGACGCCTACGTCTCCCACACCGTGAACGTCGACTGGCCGCGCCTGGCCGAGGACCAGGACCCCACCGAGAAGGGCGCTGCCCTGCTGGACCGGCTGCGTACCGACGTCACCCACCAGTCGCCGAGCACCGAACTCCAGGCGCAGGCCTACCAGCCGCTGCTGGACCAGATCTCCACCGCAGACGACGCCCGGCACGCCCGCACCCAGAGCGCGGGCTCGACGCTCCCCGGGGTGGTGTGGTTCGGACTGCTGGTCGGCGGGGTGGTGACGATCGGCCTGATCTTCGCGCTGCAGATCCGCCGCTCGGGGCGTGAGCTGCTGCTGGCGGGCCTGTTCAGTGCCCTGATCGTGTTCCTGCTGTTCCTGGTCTGGAGCTTCGACGCCCCCTTCGGGCGGGACGCCGCCAGCGACTCCGTGGCTCCCTTCCAGGACCTCTTCCCCACCATCGCCCAGGCCGCGGCACCGTAGCCTCGGCGGGTGCGGTCCGGTCCCAGGTGTCGCGGCGGAGCCGGGTGGTGGGGCGCGGCGGGGGCGGGGTGGGCTCGCTTCGTGGGGCCGTCCCGTGGTGTGTGGGTCCCCTCGCCTCTTGACCCGGTATGGCCTGCAGGCCTCCCCCAGCTACCGCTGGGAGGTGCCCCCA
>NZ_JOGB01000033.1 GCF_000719335.1 Streptomyces sp. NRRL S-87 | reverse complement strand
TCAAGCGCCTCCCCCACACACCACGGGACCCACCAGGCACCGCCAAGGATGTGGTGGCCGGGTTTGAGGGAGGGGGCGACCGTCGCCGTAACGACGGGGAGTTGCGGGTCCGTTCGCTCGGGGCGGGGGCGTTGACGTGGGCGTTACCCCTTGCTGGTCGGTGTCGTTGGTATGGCTCGTGCGGGCGGCGTACGTGGGGGTGGGGGTGCCACGGGTGGGTTGTGCGGGGGCACCGTGTCGCCTGATTCGAATGCGTAGGCGGAAACCCCTCTTTGGAGTGAACTCACGCCAGGTTGCCGCTCGTTCACTCTCAGTGCGTAAGGATTCCTCGGGTCGAGGCCGTCGGCGCGCGCGGTGTCCCCCATTGGCGCCGCCCGCGGCTCCATAACTCGTTGGGGGTTCCACCACCTTGAACAGCAACACCTTCCGTACGCCCGTACGCCGTTCCTCGGCCGCGCTGGCCGCCGCGGCCCTCGCCGCGGGTCCCACCGCGCTCCTCAGCGCCGGCCCCGCGCACGCCACCGGAGGGGGCGGAAAGGCGAGCGCCGTCGTGCTGCGCACCGGACTCGACGTCGGGCTGCTCAACAAGACCGTGCACGTGCCGCTGAAGGCCACCCTCAACGAGGTCCAGGCCCCGGCCAGTGCCGACAAGACCGCGCTGACCGTGACGCTGGACGGGGTCGAGCAGGGCAAGCCCGTCAGCGTGCTGCGGGCGGACGTCGCCAGTGCCACGGCCACCGCCGACCGGCGCCGTGCCGAGGGCGCGGTGAAGCTGGTCAACGCGAAGATCCACGTCCCGGGTCTGCCGCTGCTCTCGCTCATCCAGGTCGAGAAGGTCACCGCGCGCGCCCTGTGCGAGGCCGGTCGGCGTCCCGTGGCCGAGTCGAACGTGCTCGGCGCGGTCACCGTGCTCGGCAAGCGCGTCACGCTCTCCGCGGGCGGCACCACCAAGGTCGAGGTCCCCGCCGTCGGCGAGGTGCGGCTGGACCTGTCGAGCAGGGAGACCACCTCGCGGACCGCGGCCGCGACGGCGCTGAGGCTGAAGGTCTCCGTGAACCCGCTGAAGCTGAACGTGGCCGAGGTCGACGGCGAGGTCGTGCTCGCCGAGGCCACCTGCGCCACGCCCGCAGGCGGTCCGACCCCGTCGGCCACGCTGCCCGCCACCTCGGTGCCCACGCCGCCCGGGCACACCACGAAGCCCGACGTGAAGCCGCAGTCCGGCGGCACCACCGGAGGCAACCTGGCCGAGACCGGCGGCAGTTCGGCCACCCCGTACGTGGCCGGCGGCGCGCTGCTGCTGGTCGGCGTCGGCGCGGGGGCGCTGGTGCTGGGCCGCGGCGGCCGGGGCCGCGACAGCGGGGCCTGACCGGCCCGAGGGGGCGGGACCGCCGGCGGGGGGCCGGAGGTCCGGGGGGTGTCTTGCGGATCAGGCCGGATCAGGGCGCGGTGCCGGCCACGCGAGCCCGGCTCGATCCGCAAGACGCCCCCGGGGGACGTCGAGGGTGAGGGCGTCGGTACAGGGCGCCCTCACCCTTCGGCACAGCGTGCGGTCTACCGCGTCGTCAGGGTCAGCGCCTTGTCCAGGGCCTGCAGGAACCGGCCCGTCGTGGCCCGGTCGCGCACCGCCAGGCGCAGCCAGTCGGGGCCGAGCCCCGGGAACGTGTCCCCCCGCCGGGCCGCGAAGCCCAGCGTGCGCAGCCGGTCCCGTACCTCGTCCGCCCGGTCCACCCGGATCAGCACGAACGGGCCCTCGGCCGGCCGGACCGCCCGGATCTCCTCGAACTCCGCCAGCCCCGCCAGCAGGTGGTCCCGGTCCCGCGCGATCTGCCGGGCGGCCTCCTCCGCCTCCGCCAGCGCCCGCTCCGAGACGCAGGCCTCGGCCGCCACCAGCGCCGGCGTCGACACCGGCCACAGCGGCTGCGCGCGCTCCAGCAGGGCCACGGTCTCGGGGTCGGCCAGCACGTAGCCGATCCGCAGCCCCGCCAGCCCCCAGGTCTTGGTCAGGCTGCGCAGCACGACCAGCCCCGGTACGTCGGTACGGCCCGCCAGCGCCTCGCGCTCGCCCGGGACGGCGTCCATGAACGCCTCGTCCACCACCAGGAGCCGGCCCGGCCGGGCCAGTCGCACCAGGGTCTCTGCCGGGTGCAGCACGGACGTGGGGTTGGTCGGGTTGCCGACCACCACCAGGTCCGCCTCCTCGGGGACCGCCGCCGGATCCAGCCGGAAGCCGTCCTCCTCGCGCAGCAGCACCCGCTCCACCCGGTGGCCCGCGTCCAGGAGCGCCGCCTCCGGCTCGGTGAACTGCGGGTGCACCACCACCGGCCGCCGCACCGGCAGGGCCCGCGCCAGCAGCACGAACGCCTCCGCCGCGCCCGCCGTCAGCAGCACCCGCTCCACCGGCAGGCCGTGCCGCTCGGCGACCGCGGCCCGTGCCGCGCGCCCGTCGGGGTAGGCCGCCAGGGCGTCCAGGGAGGTGGCGATCTCGTGCTTGAGCCACGCGGGCGGCGTGTCCGCCCGTACGTTCACGGCCAGGTCCACCAGCCCCGCGATGCCGCGCACCTCGGCGTCCCCGTGGTGGCGCAGGTCCGGACCGGACGGCCCGGCCAGCCGGTCGCCGGCGGTGGCGACCGCGCAGGTGGCCTGCGCCGACCGCTGCTTGGGTACGAGCAGCCGGCCGCCC
Organism: Streptomyces sp. NRRL S-87; assembly: GCF_000719335.1. Taxonomy (GTDB): domain Bacteria; phylum Actinomycetota; class Actinomycetes; order Streptomycetales; family Streptomycetaceae; genus Streptomyces. The sequence continues at coordinate 72,815 of NZ_JOGB01000033.1, read as the reverse complement.
GCGGCGAGCGCGGCGGCCTCCGCGACCGAGGACGTGCCCACGGCCGCCAGCACGTCGTCCGAGGGGTGCGGCACCGGCACCTCGGCGAGGGTCCGGGCGTCGTAGGCCACCAGCGGTACGCCGTAGCGGGCGGCCGCGCCGACGATGCCCGCCTCCCCGGCCTTCCCCTCGACCGTGGCCAGCGCGGCCACCGCGGCGGGCGTCAGCCCGACGCCGCGCAGCGCGTCCTCGACCACTCCGCAGACCTCGTCCACGGACACGCCCCTGCGGGCACCGACACCGACAACGACCCGGGCGTCGGGCGCCCGGGATATCAAGCCGATCAAATCGAGGGTCCTCTCGAACTGTGGGGGGATCGGGTGCAGCGATGATTCCCGGATGTCAACCCGGCGGTCAACGGTGTGCCTCGCCACTCGGCCGCGCGCAGGTGCGCGAACCACCCGCAGTCGGTAAGCAGGGCCCTATGGCGGTCATCGTGGCTCTGGGCGCGTTCTTCATGACGCTGGCCGGCGGGTGGACGGCGCAGCGCGTCACCGACCGGCGCCACCTCGTGCTGGGCCTGGCGGGCGGGCTGATGCTCGGCGTGGTCGGCCTCGACCTGCTGCCGGAGGCCCTGGGGGCGGCCGGCCGGGAGGTCTTCGGGGTGCCGATCGCGCTGCTGCTGTTCGTGGCGGGGTTCCTCGTCGCCCACGTGGGGGAACGGCTGCTGGCGGTACGGCAGGCCGCGCACGGGGCGGGGGGAGAGGGCGGGCACCACCACGCCGGGCACCTCCACGGCGGGGAGGAGGACGTCGGGCACTCCCACGACCGGCTGCGCCCCGACGGGACCGCCAGGGTGCCGCAGGTGGGCCTCGCGGCCGCCGCGGCGATGGTCGGCCACAGCCTCATGGACGGGATCGCGCTCGGTGCGGCCTTCCAGGTCGGCGGCGGCATGGGCGTGGCCGTGGCCCTGGCGGTGATCACCCACGACTTCGCCGACGGCTTCAACACGTACACGCTCACGAGCATGTACGGCAACGACCGCCGCAAGGCGCTGCTCATGCTGTTCGCGGACGCGGCGGCCCCCGTACTCGGCGCCCTGTCCACCACGCTGTTCACGCTTCCGGAGGAACCCCTGGGGGCGTACCTGGGATTCTTCGGCGGGGCCCTGCTCTACCTCGCCGCCGCCGAGATCCTTCCCGAGGCCCACCACGAGCACCCCGCGCTGTCCACACTGCTGTGCACGGTCGGGGGAGTGGTGGGCATCTGGGTCGTGGTCGGCATCGCGGAGTGAGCAGGGCCGGGTCATGCCGGGGCCGCCGCCCCCGGCGGGGTACCCGCGGTCGGGGCCGCCGCCCGGGCCGCCGCCGCGACCAGGCGGTGGGCGACCGAGGGCTCGGCCGCCCAGTGCGTGTGCAGGTAGCTGGCGTGCACACCGCCCCGCACGAAGCCCTCCAGGCGCCGCTCGGGGTGCGTGAACCCCCACGCCGGACCGGTGTCCGTACCCGACGCGCCCGCACCCGGCTCGATCACCGTGCGGTGGAACTCGTGCCCGCGCAGCCGGGTGCCGGCGGCGGCGAGCGCGTTGTCCGCGAGCGCCACCGCCTCGCGGTAGCCGAGGGTGAGGCGCTCCGACATGCGGGCGTCGGCCTCCAGCACTCCGCACATGGGCTTCCCGTCGAGGGAGCGGGCCAGGTACAGCAGGCCCGCGCACTCGGCGGCCACCGGGGCGCCGCTCGCCGCGAGCTCGGCCACGGCCTTGCGCAGCGGTTCGTTGGCGGCCAGTTCGGGGGCGTAGACCTCGGGGAAGCCGCCGCCGATCACCAGCCCGCTGGTGCCGTCGGGGAGGGCCTCGTCGTGCAGCGGGTCGAAGGTGACCACCTGCGCGCCGGCCGCCGACAGCAGCTCGGTGTGCTCCGCGTACGAGAACGTGAACGCGGGGCCGCCGGCCACCGCGACGACGGGGCCCGAGCCGGGCGCCGCGGGCTCCGCGAGGGCCCCGGTGCCCGCGCGCGGGTCCGCCGCGGGCGACCACGCCTCGCACGCCAGCGGCGGCGCGGACCGCGCCAGCGCCAGGAGGGCGTCGAGGTCGCAGCCCGCCCGGACCTGCTCGGCCAGGGCCCGTACGGAGTCCGTCGCGTCGGCCCGCCGCTCGGCGACCGGGACCAGCCCGAGGTGCCGCGAGGGCGCGGCGACCTGCGGCGCCCGGCGCAGCACGCCGAGCACGGTCGCGCCCGCCTCCTCCAGCGCCTCCCGCAGCATCGCCTCGTGCCGGTCCGAGCCGACCTTGTTGAGGATCACGCCGCCGAGCCGCACCTGGGGGTCGAACGAGGCGAAGCCGTGCACCAGCGCCGCCACCGACCGGGACTGCGACGAGGCGTCGACCACCAGCACCACCGGCGCCCGCAGCAGCTTCGCCACCTGCGCCGTGGAGGCCAGCTCGCCCTGCCCGGCGGCCCCGTCGTACAGGCCCATCACGCCCTCGACCAGGGCCAGGTCGCAGCCGGAGGCACCGTGCGCGAACAGCGGGGCCACCAGGTCCGGGCCGCACATGAACGCGTCCAGGTTGCGCCCCGGCCGGCCCGTGGCCAGCGCGTGGTAGCCCGGGTCGATGTAGTCGGGCCCGGTCTTGTGCGGGGAGACCCGCAGGCCGCGCTCGGTGAACGCGGCCATCAGGCCCGTCGTGACCGTGGTCTTCCCGCTGCCGGACGAGGGCGCGGCGACGACCAGCCGCGGGACGTTCACCACTCGATGCCCTTCTGGCCCTTCTGGCCCGTGTCCATGGGGTGCTTGACCTTGGTCATCTCGGTGACCAGGTCCGCGAACTCCACCAGCTTCTCGGGCGCGTTGCGGCCCGTGATGACCACGTGCTGCTGCCCGGGACGGTTGCGGAGCACCTCGATGACCTCGTCGGTGTCGATCCACCCCCAGTGCAGCGGGTAGGCGAACTCGTCCAGCACGTACAGCCGGTGGGTCTCGGCGGCCAGGTCGCGCTTGACCTGCTCCCAGCCCTCGCGCGCGGCCTGCTCGTTGTCGAGCTGGGCGTCGCGCTGCACCCAGGACCAGCCCTCGCCCATCTTGTGCCAGACGACGGAGCCGCCCTTGCCCGTCTCGCCGAGGGCCTTGAGCGCGTTCTCCTCGCCCACCTTCCACTTGGCCGACTTGACGAACTGGAACACCCCGATCGGCCAGCCCTGGTTCCAGGCGCGCAGCGCCAGGCCGAAGGCGGCCGTCGACTTGCCCTTGCCGGGGCCGGTGTGCACGAACACGAGCGGACGGTTGCGGCGCTGACGTGTCGTCAGACCGTCGTCGGGGATGACGGTCGGCTGTCCCTGGGGCATTACGCGGCCTTCCTGGTGCTGTAGTGGTCGGTGGTGGTGCGTACGTCCTTCACGAGGCCCGCGATCGAGTCGGCCCGCAGCCCGTCGAGGGTCACGGCCGGCCCGCCGAGGTCGACGGCGAGTCGCTCGGCCAGGCCCAGCCGCACCGGACCGGACTCGCAGTCCACGACCACGGAGGCGGTGCCGCCGCCCGCGAGGAGCCGGGCCGCGCGCGCGGCCGTCGCCAGCGCGTCCGGTCCCGCGGTGGCCCGCCCGTCGGTGACGACCACCAGCAGGGGCCGCCGCGAGGGGTCCCGCAGCCGTTCGACGCGCAGCACCTCGTGCGCCTTGAGGAGCCCGGCGGCGAGCGGGGTGCGCCCGCCGGTGGGCAGCTTCTCCAGCCGGGCCGCGGCCGCGTCCACGGAGGAGGTGGGCGGCAGGGCCAGGTCGGCTGAGCTGCCCCGGAAGGTGATCAGGCCGACCTTGTCCCGCCGCTGGTAGGCGTCCAGCAGCAGCGAGAGGACGGCCCCCTTGACGGCGCTCATGCGCTGCCGCGCGGCCATCGAGCCCGAGGCGTCCACGACGAACAGCACGAGGTTGCCCTCCCGGCCCTCGCGCACGGCCTGGCGCAGGTCGTCCCGGCGCACCACCAGCCCGGGGCCGGACCGGCCGCGGGCCCGCTGGTGCGGGGCGGCGGCCTGCACCGTGGCGGCCAGGTGCAGCTTCGTCAGGTGGCCGCGCGGACGCTGCGCGGCGGTGGTGCGGCCGTGCGCCGTACGGGCCCGCGAGCGCCGGCCCGCCGCGCCCTCGCCCAGGCCGGGCACGCTCAGCGTGCGGGCGCGGAAGGGCTCCCCGGCCCGTACGGCCGCCTGCTCCGGCACCTCGGCCGCGGGGGCCGCGGCGGGCTCGGACTCGGGCTCGGACTCGGGGCCGGGCTGGGGCGCGGACTCGGGGCCGGGCTCGGCCGCGGGCGGCTCGGCGGCGCGGTCGTCCGCGGGGCCCGGGCCCTGTGGCGGCACGCCGCCGTCGTCGGGTCCGTCCGGGCCGTCCCCGCCGTCGGGCCCGTCGGAGCCGTCACCCGGCCCCTGCGGCTCCGGATCGGGCTCCGGTTCCGGCTCGTCGTCCGGGAAGCCGTCCAGGATCCGGTCGAGCTTCTCCTCGTCCAGACCCGGTGCGTCGAAGGGGTTGCGCCGCCGCCGGTGCGGCAGGGCCAGCAGCGCCGCCTGCCGGACGTCCTCCTTGCGCACCGCCGTCCGACCGGCCCACGCGGCCAGGGCCACGGCGGTGCGGGCCATCACGATGTCGGCGCGCATACCGTCCACCTCGAAGCCGGCGCACACGGCCGCGATCTGCAGCAGCACGCCGTCACCCAGTGCCACCGAGGGCACCAGCGCACGGGCCGCGACCACCCGGTCGCGCAGCTCGGCCTCCGCCCCCGACCAGCGGGCCGCGAAGGCCGCGGGGTCGGCGTCGTACGCGAGCCGGCGCCGGACCACCTCGACCCGCTGCCGGGGCTCGCGCGAGGCCGCGACCTCGACGGTCAGCCCGAACCGGTCCAGCAGCTGCGGCCGCAGCTCGCCCTCCTCGGGGTTCATGGTGCCCACGAGCAGGAACCGGGCCGCGTGCCGCACCGACACGCCCTCGCGCTCCACGTACGACGCGCCCATCGCGGCCGCGTCCAGCAGGAGGTCGATCAGGTGGTCGTGCAGGAGGTTGACCTCGTCGACGTACAGGATCCCGCGGTGCGCGTCGGCCAGCAGGCCCGGCTCGAAGGCCTTCACGCCCTCGGCCAGCGCCCGTTCGATGTCCAGCGCGCCCACCAGCCGGTCCTCGGAGGCGCCGACGGGCAGCTCCACCATCCGCGCCGCCCGGTCGGTGACCGCTGCGGCCGCGTCGTCCTCGTGCGGCCCGTCCGGGCAGCCCGGGTCGGGCTGCCCGGGATCACAGCTGAACCGGCAGCCCGCGACCACCGGCACCGGCGGCAGCAGGGCCGACAGGGCGCGCACCGCGGTGGACTTGGCCGTGCCCTTCTCGCCGCGGACGAGCACGCCGCCCACCGCCGGGCTCACCGCGTTCAGCAGCAGGGCGAGCCGCAGGTCGTCCATCCCGACGACGGCCGTGAAGGGGTACTGCGTGGTCTGGACGGTCATGCGGGCGCCCCCGGAGCGATGAACGGGAGGCCGGCCGGAGCGCCGGCCTCGATGAGCCGCAGCAGCGCGGCGGTGTCGGCGTGTTCCTCGATCAGGTCGCCCAGCAGGTCCAGCTGCTCCTCGCGCAGCGTCCCGAAGGACGTGTCCGGCGCCGGTACGAACCGGCGGCCCGCGGCGGCGGCGACCTCGCGCAGGAACGCCCGCCGGAAGCCGTCGGACTCCAGCGAGCCGTGCCAGTGGGTGCCCCACACCGAGCCCACCCGGCAGCCGTCCAGGAAGGGCTCGCCGCCGCGCACGTCCGCGACGCCGTGGTGGATCTCGTACCCCTCGACCGGTTCGCCGAGGGCCGTGCCGGAGGGCCGGGCCAGGGTCTTCTCCCGCTCGAAGCGGATCCGTACGGGCAGCAGCCCGAGACCGTCGACCGAGCCGGCCTTCGACTCGACCTCGTCCTCGATGTGCTCGCCCAGCGCCTGGAACCCGCCGCAGATGCCCAGCACCGGCCGCCCCTCGGCGGCCCGCCGCACCAGGGCGTCGGCCAGCCCGCGCTCGCGCAGCCAGGCCAGGGCCTTCACCGTGCCGCGGGTGCCCGGTACGACGGCCAGATCGGCGTCCGCCAGCTCCTCCGGCCGGTCCACGAACCGCACGACCACGCCCGGCTCGGCGGCCAGCGCGTCGACGTCGGTGAAGTTCGACATCAGCGGCACCGCGCACACAGCGACCCGCAGCACGTCCTCGCCCACCGGCGGGGCCACCACCGACTCGCGCACCGCGCCGCGCAGCGAGACCCGCAGGCCGTCCTCCTCGTCGATGCCCAGACCGTGCTGGAAGGGCAGGACGCCGTACGTCGACCGGCCGGTGAGTCCGCGCAGCATCTCCAGCCCCGGCTCCAGCAGGGAGACGTCGCCGCGGAACTTGTTGACCAGGTAGCCGGCCACCAGCTCCTGGTCGGCCGCGCTCAGCAGGGCGGTGGTGCCGAAGAACGAGGCGAAGACCCCGCCCCTGTCGATGTCGCCGACCACGACGACGGGGAAGCGGGCGGCGCGCGCGATGCCCATGTTGACGATGTCGGTGCGCCGCAGGTTGATCTCGGCCGGACTGCCGGCCCCTTCGCAGATCACGGCGTCGTACATGCCCCGAAGCCGGGCCAGGCAGTCCGTCACCACGCCGAGCAGCTGCTCCTGGCGGCCGCCGTGGTAGCCGCGGGCGCTCATCTCGCCCACCGGCTTGCCCAGCAGCACGACCTGGCTGCTGCGGTCGCCGCCCGGCTTGAGGAGCACCGGGTTCATCAGCGCGGTGGGCTCGACGCGGGCCGCCTGGGCCTGCATGGCCTGGGCGCGGCCGATCTCGGCGCCCTCGCGGGTGACGAAGGAGTTCAGGGACATGTTCTGCGCCTTGAAGGGCGCGACCTTGACGCCCTTGCGGGCCAGCCAGCGGCAGATGCCCGCCGTGACCACGCTCTTCCCGGCGTCCGAGGTGGTGCCGGCGACCAGCAGTCCGCCGCCGGCCCGTGCGCCGCCGCTCATCCGCGCGCCGCCTTCCGTGTCGTGACCGTACGTACGAGGGACCGGGGTCCCGGGGTCGGGCGCCGGGGGGCCCGGCGTCCGCCGGCCCGGGGTACCGGGCTCCGCGCGGCCAGCGCCCGGGCCGCCACGCAGGCGCCCAGCGCGATCCAGGTGACCTGCCGGGACAGCCGGACGGCCCGCTCGATGTCGGGCACGGCCACCGGGCGGGCGTCGCCGTTGAGCACGGCGCGGTGCTCGGTCCGGCCGGCGTAGGACAGGGTGCCGCCCATGCGGACGCCCAGCGCGCCGGCGAAGGCGGACTCCACGGGTCCGGCGTTGGGGCTCGGATGCCTGGCGGCGTCCTGCCGCCAGGCCCGGACCGCCCCCCGACGGTCCGGGCCCGCCAGCACGGCCGCGGCGGCCGTCAGGCGGGCGCCGGGCCAGCCCGCGAGGTCGTCGAGGCGGGCCGAGGCCCAGCCGTAGCGGAGGTAGCGGGGGGACCTGTGGCCGACCATCGCGTCCAGGGTGTTCACGGCCCGGAAGGCGACCAGCCCGGGTACGCCGGCCAGGGCGCCCCAGACCAGGGCGCCGACCACGGCGTCGGAGGTGTTCTCGGCGACCGACTCCACGACGGCCCGGGCGATCTCCTGCTCGTCCAGGTGCTGCGGGTCGCGACCGCACAGGTGGGGGAGGCGCTCCCGGGCGACGTCGGCGTCCCCGGCGGCCAGTGCCCCGCCGATGGCGCGGGCCTCGCGGGCCAGGGAGGTGCCGCCCACGACGGCCCAGGTGGCGGCGGCGGTCAGGGCGATCCGGGCGGGGGCCGGGCGGGAGCGCACGGCGCGGGCGGCGAGCACGCCGAGCGCGGCGGCGCCGCCGGCGCAGACGAGGGTGTGCACGGCTCCGAGGCCCCGGTGGTCGCGCCACAGGGCGCGCTCCACGGCGGCCGCGGCCCGTCCGAAAGCTGCGACGGGATGCCCGCGGCGCGGATCGCCCAGGATCCGGTCGCCGATCAGGCCCACCGCCGCGCCGTACGCGAACACGCGATCGGCACGCATGGCAGGTATGTCCTCACTCAGGGTCCGCGCCCTGGTTCGACGTAACCGGCGGTGAGAGTTCCTGGCTCCCGGGCCGCGCGTACGGTCGGGCCGCACGAACTCCCCGGTGACAGTGGCGGGACCGCGCCGGATTCGCACCGGACTTCCTCTCCTGCCGCCGTGATGGCTCGGGCAGTCCACCACGCACCGCGATAGCCCGTCAACTCGCCGTTGACCTGCGGCGAGGTGCACGCCGGGGCGCGCGGAAGCCCCGGCCCGGCGCGGACCGCGGGCCGTCCCCGGGAGCCCGGGCGGGTGCCCCGGCGGATGCCCGGGCATGCGAAAACTCCCCCGCGGGAGAACCTGCGGGGGAGCACGCTGTCGGGTCGATCAGGTGACGATGCCTGTCGGCTCCGTCAGGTGACGATGAGGTAGATCCCGTACGCCACGGCCGCCGCGCAGGCGGCGAAGGCGGCGAAGGCACCCGTGCGGGCGAGGTGAGCCGCGCCGCCCTGCTCGACCGCGGCCTCGTGCTTCGAGAGGCCGACGATGCCGAGGGTGAACAGGGTCACCAGGGCGACGGTCGCGCCGAGGCTGACGCCGAAGACGGAGCCGAGAGCTGCCCAGTCGATGTCCATACCGAAAGTCCTCTAGTCCTCTGGGTTGCTGCGGCCGGTCAGACCGCGGCCGGGGCCTGGGGGGCCTCGGGCTGGGCGGGGGCCGGGATGGTGGCCTTGAGGTCCTCGTCCGTGACGGCGGCCGTGGTGCCGGCCGGCGGCGGGGTGACGGCCGCGATGGCCGTGGTGACCACGCCCGGCTCCTCGGCGTCGAGGTCGTTGACGTTGTGGTGGTCGACGACCTGGCGGCGCGAGATCAGCCAGATGGCCAGGCAGGAGCCGATCAGGAAGACGGTGACGGCGACGACGCCCACCGTGCCGATGCGCATGACCCACTCGGCACCCGCGCCGACGAGGGCGGCGGCCGGCAGGGTCAGGCCCCAGGCGATGAACATGCGGGTCGCGGTGGACCAGCGGACCACGCCGCCCTTGCGGCCGAGGCCGGCGCCCATGACGGCACCGGAGCACGCGTGGGTGGTGGAGAGCGAGAAGCCGAGGTTGGCCGAGGACAGGATGACGCTCGCGGCCGAGGTCTGGGCGGCGAAGCCCTGCTGCGGCTGGAGGTCGGTCAGGCCCGAGCCCATGGTGCGGATGATGCGCCAGCCGCCGAGGTAGGTGCCGAGCGCGATCGCCATGCCGGCGGAGACGATGACCCAGACCGGCGGGTTGGAGCCGGGCGCGATGGCGCCACCGGCGACCAGGGCCAGGGTGATGATGCCCATCGTCTTCTGGGCGTCGTTGGTGCCGTGGGCCAGGGAGACCAGGCCCGCGGAGGCGATCTGGCCGGCCCGGTAGCCCTTGGCGGAGGTCTTCTGGTCGACCTTGCTGCCGAACTTGTACGTGGCGCGGGTCGCGACCATCGAGGCCACGCCCGCGACGAGCGGGGCGGCGACGGCCGGGATGAGGACCTTGGTGACCAGGGTGCTGCCGTTGACGGCGCCGAGGCCGGCGGAGGCGACGGCGGCACCGACGAGACCGCCCATGAGGGCGTGCGAGGAGCTGGAGGGGAGGCCCACCAGCCACGTCACGAGGTTCCAGAGGATCGCGCCGACGAGCGCGGCGAAGATCACTTCGGGCTGGATGCCGTCCTCGTTGACCAGGCCCTTGGAGATCGTCTTGGCGACCTCAACGGACATGAACGCGCCGACGAGGTTGAGCACGGCGGACATGGCCACCGCCGTCTTGGGCTTGAGAGCGCCAGTCGAGATGGTGGTCGCCATCGCGTTGGCGGTGTCGTGGAAACCGTTCGTGAAGTCGAACACGAGAGCGGTAACGATCACGATCCCGAGGAGAAGCGTTATGTGCTCCATTTACCCAGGCTTCTGTTTGAGGTCAGTGGCTAGGCGACCGTAGGCAATCTGAGTGAACGGAAGATGAACTGAGTCGGGCGGACCGGTGTACCGGAGGGCCGGATACCGCCCCGTCTTGTCCGGATTCTGCCGCTCATGTCCGTAAAAATGCATGTCAGGGGTAGGTGAACAAGACAAGTCTCCCCGTTACGGAGAGTCGCCGAGGCCCCCGGCGATGAGATCCACATCACTCCCCGGACGCCCCTCCGCTGGCCGTCGGGCCCCCCGCCTCCGAGACTGGAGCGGTGCGCACCGTGACAGCGACGGCAGCTGCCGTCACCGCCCTCGTCGGCGCCGGCGCGGCGGCGGTCGTCGCCGGCCGCTACGCCGGCGACGCCGTGCTCAGGCCCGCCCCCGGCCGGCCCCTGCCGGACCCCGTCCCGCTCAGCGTCCACTCCGCCGTGGACGGGCGCGTCGCGCTCACCCGCAGCCTGGCCGCGCTGCGCCCCGGCACGTACGGGCTGGACGCCCCCGGCGTCCACGCGGTGGTCGGCCCGGTCCTCGACGGCGTCGCGCACGACCCCGACACCGTCGTGCGCCGCCTCGACCGGGTCACCCACGGCGAGCTGGTCCCCGGCACCCGCGTGCGCTTCACCCCCTCGCTGCACCGCGGCGACCCGGGCAGCGCCCTCGGGCTCGGGTACGCCGACGTCGACGTACCCGGAGAGCTGGGCGCGCTGCCCGCGTGGTTCGTGCCCGGCCCCCGCCGCACCTGGGTCATCACGGTGCACGGGCTGGGCACCACCCGCGAGCACCCCATGAACCTGATCCCCTTCCTGCACGGCCAGCGCGTGCCCGTCCTCGACCTCGCCTACCGCAACGACCTCGGCGCCCCCGCCTCCCCGGACGGCCTGGGGCACCTCGGCGAGTCCGAGTGGCGCGACCTGGACGCCGCCATCCGCTACGCCGTGCGCTTCGGCGCCGAGCGGGTCGTCCTCTACGGCTGGTCCACCGGCGCTTCCATGGCGCTGCACGCCGCCTCGCGTTCCGCGCTGCGCGACCGCATCGTCGGCCTCGTCCTCGATTCCCCGGTACTCGACTGGCACGTCACCCTGCGCGCCCTGGCCGCCGCCCGCGGCACGCCGGGACCCCTGGTGCCGCTCGCCGTCCGGGCCGCCCAGGGCCGGACCGGGCTGCGCGGCGACCGGCTGCCGGAGGCCGCCGACCCCGACGGGCTGCAGGTGCCGGTCCTGGTCTTCCACGGCCCCGGCGACAGCCTCGCCCCCTGGGGCCTGACCCGCCGGCTCGCCGACCGCCGACCGGACCTCGTCACGCTGTACAGCATCCAGGAGGCCCCGCACGCGGCCATGTGGAACGCGTCCCCCGCCGCCTACGAGGAGGCCCTGCGCCGCTTCCTCACCCCCCTCGTGTGACCACGCCCCCGGCGGACTCCCCCCTGTGACGCGGCTCTCACCAGGCCCCACCTGCCCCGCACTTGTCACGATGACGTGAACACGCCCATGGCAACGGCCGGTTCCGTTTGGGCTTTCGGCCGATGAAGGGCGAGACTGCTCTCCGTGACGTCCCGAAAGCCTGATGAGCAGCTGGCGCGCGACTCCCGACTCCGACTCGTCTCCCCGCCGTCCGTGGCCGCCGCCCGCGAGGCGGTGACGAACCGGCGGACCCGACCGGCACCCCGCCCGCCCGTCGGCACCCCGGCCCCCGCCGAACTCGCCAACCGGGCCAGAGCGTCACTCGCCGACGAGGTGCGGCTCACCCGCTGGGCCGCCGCGCACCCCGGCGACGCGTCCGACGACGGCCGCCCCGGCACCCTGCCCGCCGCCACCGCCGAACGGGCCGCCGCGGACCTGCGCCTGACCCCGGGCCAGATCCGTGCCGCCTGGGACCGCGCCCGGCTCGCCGGTCTCGTCGAGATGCACGGCACCAGTGCCCGTCCCGGCTGGCGGCTGCGCGCCTGGGACAGCGACGACTCCGCCGTGCTGCGCGGCTGGGTCGCCCTCTTCGACGCCTGGTCCCTCATCCACCCCGCGCCCGCCGACCTCGCCCCCGAGGTCGTGGCCGAGGTCGTCGAGGCCATGCCGCAACTGCTGTCGCTGCTCCAGCTCTCCGCCGGGCCGGTGACGGTGCCCGCCCTGCTCGACCTCCTCGGCCAGCGCGTGGCCGAGCTGCGCGACGAGCGCTGCGAGGTCCCGTACGAGAGCCCCGAGGACGCGGCCGACACCGCGGGCGCCCCCGACCCGGCCGCCCTCGCCCGGCTGCTGCGCTGGGCGCTCGGCGCCCTGGCCGCGGTCGACGCCCTCACCCTCGGCCCCAAGCGCGCCACCCTCACCCCGCTCGGCAGCTGGGCGGTGTGGGTCAAGCTGGAGCAGATCTGCGTCGCCGCCCAGAGCCCCGCCGGCGGGAACATCGAGCAGCCCGCCGCCAACATGCTCCTCGGCTGCGCCCGCCTCACCCCCGGCGCGGCGCGCGCCGAGTACCGCGCCTGGCTCGCCGCCCGGCCCGTCGGCAGCGCCATCGCCGAGCTGCTCCAGGCCGCCCGCGGCGAGGACGCCCTGCTGCGCGGCCTCGCCTTCGAGGCGCTGCGCGTGGTCGGCGCCCCTGCCGAACCGGACGTCCGCGCCGCGGCCGCCGACCCCACCCTGCGCCCGTACGCGCTGCTCTGGCTCGCCGAGCACGACGGTGCCGACCCCGAGGACGTCCAGGAGGTGCTCACCCGCGAGGAGTCGACCTGGCTGTGGGTGGACACGGCCGCGGCCGTCGCCGACCACGGCGAGAACGAACTCCTCGTGCGCCACCTCGACTCGGCGGTCCGTACCACCGTGCCCCACCTGCTCGACGAGGTGCGCGCGGTCGGGCACCCGCGCACCGTGCAGGTACTCGTCGCCCTGGCCGCCGCGCACCCCGACCCGGCCCTGGCCAAGGCCGTGCGCCGGGCCGCCTTCCAGGTCCACACCGGCGGCGCCTGACGGGGTGCGGGGGTCGCCGCCCCGACCCCCGCCCGGGTCAGACCGCCGGGGCGTACGTGCCGAAGCTCCAGATGTTGCCCTCGCCGTCGCGGGCCGTGTAGTCCCGCGAGCCGTAGTCCTGGTCGGTGGGCTCCATCAGGATCTCGACCCCGTGCTCCACGGCCCGCTTGTGGTGCGCGTCGACGTCCTCCACCACCACGTACACGCCCGCGGGACCCGCGTCCCCCATCGCCGTGTCGAAGACCCCGCCCCGCCCCTTGCTGCCCAGCATCACGACGCCGGTCCCGTACGCCAGCTCCGCGTGCATCACGGTGCCGTCGTCGGACTCGTACACCGCGACCCGGGTGAAGCCGAAGGCTTCCGTCAGCAGCCGGAGGGCCGCCTTCGCGTCGGTGTACAACAGCGTCGGACAGACGGTCGGACTGCCTGCCATGTCGACCACTTCCTCTCGTGAGAGTGACCCACGGCACAGTCTGGCAGGAGGGTGTGACAGTCCCCGGGAGGCGACCGGACCGCTCAGCGGAAGGTGTTGCACTGCGCCATGTCGCCCGTGCGGTAGCCCTGGTAGAACCACCGCCGGCGCTGCTCGGCCGACCCGTGCGTCCACGACTCCGGCGACACCCGCCCCTGGAACCGCTCCTGGATCCGGTCGTCGCCCACCGCCGCCGCCGCGTCCAGCCCCTCCTGGATGTCCTCGTCCGTCAGCTTCGTGATCAGCGGCCGTCCCGTGGACTCGTCCGGGGTGCGCGTCGCGTGGTGCGCCCACACCCCCGCGTAGCAGTCGGCCTGCAGCTCCACCTTCACCGCGGTGCTGTTCGCGCCGGTCCCGCCGTCCTGGGCGCGGGCCAGCGTCCCCATCAGGTTCTGCACGTGGTGCCCGTACTCGTGCGCCACCACGTACGCCTGCGCGAACGGCCCGCCCGAGGCGCCGAACGTGGTCCGCAGCTCCTCGAAGAACCCCAGGTCCAGGTACACCTTCCGATCGCCCGGGCAGTAGAACGGCCCCACCGCCGAGGTCGCCGTCCCGCACGCCGTGGGCACCCGCTGGGAGAAGAACACCGTCGAGGCGGGCGTGTACGCACCACCCCTGCGGGCGAACTCCTGCCGCCAGAAGTCCTGCGTGCTGTTGACGACCGCCACCAGCCGGCAGTCCTCGCGCGCGTTCGCGTCCCGGCCGGTCCGGCACGCCTGCTGCACCTGCGAGACCGACGACGCGGTCGTCTGCGGCTCGGTGTCCCCCGAGGAGATCCCCAACTGCTCCGGACCCACCCCGAAGAACAGCGCGAGCAGGAGCGCGACCAGGCCCACGAGGCCGCCGCCGATCGTGGCGCGGCCGCCCGGGATGCGGCTGCCGCGCACGTCCTGGACCTCGGACGTGTCCAGGTCGGCATCGTCGTCGAACTGCATGGCCGCACCGCCTCGCTCCGGCTACCGACCCCCTCATCCTGTTACGGCGGCGCCGGCCCGGCGCTGGGCGAGGGCCGAACGGGCGAGCCGCGGCGGCCGGGGCCGAACGGGCGAGCCGCGGCGGCCGGGGCCGAACGGGCGACCCGGGCCCGCCGCCCCCCGGCGCGCCCCGGACCGCCCCACTAGGCTCGGCGCCCGTGCACCGCAACGCCGTCCGCCGGGCCGCCCGCGCAGCCGTCCCGGCGCTGCTCGCCGCGGCCGCCGCCGCCCCGCTCGCCGGCACCGTCCACGGCGTCGGCGGAACCCCGTACGGGGACCGGCTCACCGTCCACCCCGGCCCGGTCCGGCCCGTCGCCGAGCCCGCGGTACGGACCGACGGCGCGGCCGTCGTCGCCCGCGTCGCCGCCACCGGCGCGCCGCTGTGGACCTACCGCCGCGCCGGCCGCAGGCCCGCCGACCTGCTGGCCGTGCCCGGCCACGCGGTCGCCCTCTGGGACGACGGGCTGATCACCGACACCGACCGCCGGACCGGCGCCGTGCGCTGGCACCGGGCCATGCCCGACGCGGCCGCCGGCGCCCCGTGGGCCCTCGACCCGGGGACGCGCATGCTCGCCGTGGTGACCCCCGCCCGCATCTCGGCGTACCGCACCGCCGACGGCGACCTGCGCTGGACGTTCCCCGCCCCCGCCGACTGCGCCTTCCGGCCCGACGGGCCGCTCCGCGTCGGCGGCGTGCTGCTGGTACCCCGGCCCTGCACCGACGCCGACCTGCCCTGGCAGGAGGGCATCGTGGCGATCGACGCCCTCGGCCGGGTCAGCCCCACCCGCCGCCCCCTGGCCAACGAGCGCCCGGGCGACCGCCGGCCCGCCGCGGGGAGCGCCGCGCGGCCGTGACCGCAGGGGCGGAACGCAGTGAACCCACTCACAGCGCCGAAATCTGGTTGCGTACCCCCGTTAGACTTACACCCATGGCAAATCTCCTCGCGGATTAGCGGCGTCGAAGCACGCGAAGCACGCATCACCGCCCCCCTTCCGCCGTCCGAACCGCCCTGGAGCATTTCCGTGATCACCGCCACCGGCATCGAGCTGCGCGCCGGCGCCCGCATCCTCATCGAGAACGCCTCGTTCCGCGTCGCCAAGGGCGACCGCATCGGCCTCGTCGGCCGCAACGGAGCGGGCAAGACCACCCTCACCAAGTGCCTGGCCGGCGAGGGTCAGCCCGCCGGCGGCAGCATCGCCCGCTCGGGCGAGGTCGGCTACCTGCCGCAGGACCCGCGCACCGGCGACCTCGACGTCCTCGCCCGCGACCGGATCCTGTCCGCCCGCGGCCTGGACGTCCTCATCAAGAAGATGCGCGCCAACGAGGACCGCATCGCCAACGGCGCCGGTGCCACCCGCGAGAAGGCCCTGCGCCAGTACGAGCGCCAGGAGACCGAGTTCCTCACCAAGGGCGGCTACGCGGCCGAGTCCGAGGCCGCCACCATCTCGGCCGCCCTCGGCCTGCCCGACCGCGTGCTCGGCCAGCCCCTGCACACCCTCTCCGGCGGTCAGCGGCGCCGCGTCGAGCTGGCCCGGATCCTCTTCTCGGACGCCGACACCCTGCTCCTCGACGAGCCGACCAACCACCTCGACGCCGACTCGATCATCTGGCTGCGCGACTACCTCAAGACGTACCGCGGCGGCTTCATCGTGATCTCCCACGACGTCGACCTGGTCGAGACGGTCGTCAACAAGGTCTTCTACCTCGACGCCAACCGCTCGGTGATCGACGTCTACAACATGGGCTGGAAGCTCTACCAGCAGCAGCGCGAGGCCGACGAGAAGCGCCGCAAGCGCGAGCGCCAGAACGCCGAGAAGAAGGCCGCCGCCCTCAACGCCCAGGCCGACAAGATGCGCGCCAAGGCCACCAAGACCGTGGCCGCCCAGAACATGGCCAAGCGCGCCGACCGCCTGCTGGCCGGCCTGGACGCCGTGCGCGTCTCCGACAAGGTCGCCAAGCTGCGCTTCCCCGAGCCCGCGGCCTGCGGCAAGACCCCGCTCACCGCGGAGGGCCTGTCGAAGTCGTACGGCTCGCTGGAGATCTTCACGGACGTCGACCTGGCCATCGACAAGGGCTCCCGCGTGGTCATCCTCGGCCTCAACGGCGCCGGCAAGACCACCCTGCTGCGCCTGCTCGCGGGTGTCGAGCAGCCCGACACCGGCGGGGTCACCCCGGGCCACGGCCTCAAGCTCGGCTACTACGCCCAGGAGCACGAGACCCTCGACCCGGACCGCAGCGTCCTGGAGAACATGCGCTCCGCCGCCCCCGACCTCGACCTGGTCGAGGTCCGCAAGGTGCTCGGCTCGTTCCTGTTCTCCGGGGACGACGTCGACAAGCCGGCCGGGGTGCTCTCCGGTGGCGAGAAGACCCGGCTGGCCCTGGCCACGCTGGTGGTCTCCTCGGCGAACGTGCTGCTGCTCGACGAGCCGACGAACAACCTCGACCCGGCCAGCCGCGAGGAGATCCTGGGCGCCCTGCGCACGTACAAGGGCGCGGTCATCCTCGTCACGCACGACGAGGGCGCGGTCGACGCGCTGGAACCGGAGCGGATCATCCTGCTCCCGGACGGCATCGAGGACCTGTGGGGCCCTGACTACAAGGACCTGGTCGCGCTCGCCTGAGCCGCCCCGGCGGCCCGCCCGGGCCGCCCGGCCCGTTCGGGGCGAATGATCCGGAGGCTTCTGGATCATTCGGCCCATGCGTGATCCATCATCTGAGTGAGACGGACTGGTACCTCTGCGTGCTGGCCGTCTCACTTCCTTTTCCGCCGGAGAAAAGAATCTCCTGGTCAGGGCCCGCAAAGATCCGGACTATGTAATTCCGCTCGTGACGGCCGCAGCACTCCGGGAAAAAGCCCCCCGACGGACCTTGTCGAATGGGTGGCCAGGAAGGCGGGGAGGGGTGATCATGAGAAGTCCAGAGCGCACTTCCCATGAGGAGGCACGGGTGGCCGAGACTCTGAAGAAGGGCAGCCGGGTGACCGGCGCCGCGCGCGACAAGCTCGCGGCAGACCTGAAGAAGAAGTACGACTCCGGTGCGAGCATCCGGGCGCTGGCCGAGGAAACCGGTCGCTCCTACGGGTTCGTGCACCGGATGCTCAGCGAGTCCGGAGTCACGCTGCGAGGTCGCGGTGGCGCGACGCGCGGCAAGAAGGTGGCCACGACCTGACCCAAGGCCGCGCGCTGCCGCGGATCGTCCCACCTGCCGTCGGATCCTTCGGTGACCCCCGGTCGGCCGTGAGGTCGACTGGGTGGTTACTGTGCAGTCACTTAGCTGCATGCTGACTGCCTCCGGAGGCGATGATGGCTCTGCTCGAAAAGGACGGCGTACGACTCACCGTCGAAGACACGGTCGCCACGGTGACACTGACCAATCCGGCCAAGCGAAACGCTCAATCCCCCGCGCTCTGGCGGGCGTTGGCGGAGGCCGGGCGGTCGTTGCCGGGCACGGTGCGGGTCGTCGTCCTGAACGGTGAGGGCAAGTCCTTCTCGGCCGGGCTCGACCGGCAGGGGTTCACGCCCGAGGGCTTCGAGGGAGAGCCGTCCTTCCTCGACCTGGCCCGGGGCTCGGACGAGCGCCTCGACGCGACGATCGCCGAGTACCAGGAGGCGTTCACCTGGTGGCGGCGCAACGACATCATCTCCATCGCCGCCGTACAGGGGCATGCCGTCGGCGCGGGCTTCCAGCTGGCCCTCGCCTGCGATCTGCGCGTCGTCGCCGATGACGTGCAGTTCGCCATGCGCGAGACCAGCCTGGGCCTCGTCCCGGACCTCACGGGCACGCACCCGCTGGTCTCCGCCGTCGGCTACGCCCGCGCCCTGGAGATCTGCGCCACCGGCCGCTTCGTCCAGGCGGAGGAAGCCGAGCGGATCGGCCTGGCCAACCTCGTCGTGCCCGGCGCCGAGCTCGCCGACGCGGTCAAGGACCTCACCGCCGCGCTGCTCGCCGCCCCGCGCGACGCGGTGATCGAGACGAAGACCCTGCTGCGGGGCGCCGTCGCCCGCTCGTACGAGGACCAGCGCGCCGCCGAGCGGGCCGCCCAGGCCCGCCGGCTGCGCGACCTCGCCGGCCTCTCCGACTGACCCGCACCATCCCGACGGGCCCCCGGTCGCCACGGCGACCGGGGGCCCGTCGGCGTCACGGTCGCGCCCGGAAGGCGTCCGGAGGCCCTTCCCCCGTTTCGGGACCGGGCGGGCAGGGGAACAGCCCCGCAGGGCGGGCGGTCCCTGCCGACCCCGCTTACGGTGGGGGGAGCCCGACCATCCCGAAGGGACCCGGCATGACCGACGACAGCTCCAGCGACTTCGGCGCACCCGGCCCGTCCGCCGCCCGCGGCACCCACTCCCGCAGCCCCCTCCCCGACCCCGCCGACCGCGGCCGCACCACCGTTGCCGACGACGTGGTCGAGAAGATCGCCGGCCTGGCCGCCCGCGAGGTCCCCGGCGTGCACGCCCTGGGCAGCGGCCTGTCCCGCACGTTCGGAGCCGTCCGCGACCGGGTCCCCGGCGGCTCCGCGAAGTCCGTCTCCCGCGGTGTGAAGGCCGAGGTCGGCGAGGTCCAGACGGCTCTCGACCTGGAGCTCGTCGTCGACTACGGCGTGTCGATCCGGACCGTCGCCCGGAGCGTCCGTGAGAACGTCGTCTCGGCGGTCGAGCGCATGACCGGCCTGGAGGTCGTCGAGGTGAACATCGCCGTCACCGACGTCAAGCTGCCGGACGACTACGACGAGGAACCGGACTCGCCCGCCAGTAGCCGGCTCCAGTAGCCGCACCCGCCGAGAGGAGCTCTCGATGAGCATGGCCGTGGTCGGCCTGTTGGCCGGCATGGCGTTGGGGTTCGCCGGGTACTTCGGCGGCTTCGGTGCCTTCCTTCTCGTGGCGGCACTCGGCGCCGTCGGCTTCGTGGCGGGCCGCTTCCTCGACGGGGACGTGGAACTCGGCGACTTCCTCCGCCCGCGCGGCCGCGACGACCGGCTCAGGTGACCGCCCGTGACCACGCCCGACCCGGACGGACCCACCCCCCGGCCGGTCCCCGACGGGACCGGGCCCCGCGCCGCCGGTGACGCCCCGCGGCCCCCCGCCGCGCCCGGCCCCCGGCCCCCGCGCCCCTCCCGGGCTGCCGCCGTACCACCCGCCGAACGCGGCTCGACCCGGATCGCCGACCGCGTCGTCGCCAAGATCGCCGCCCGGGCCGCGGGCGAGGCGCTGCCCCGGGCGCCGCGCGACGTGGCGCCCCCGCACGCGACCGTCACCGTGCACCACGACATCGCCAGGGTCCGCATCAGCCTGGAGCTCGACTACCCCTCGGACCTCGGCGCCGAGTGCGCCGCCGTCCGGCGCACCGTCGCCGCACGCGTCGAGGAGCTGGCCGGTATGACCGTGCCCGAGGTCGACATCGACGTCGAACGGCTGCACTCCACCCACACCCAGCCCTCGCCCCGGAGCCGGCTGCGATGACCTCCCGCCCCCCCGACCTCCACAAGGAGCCCGCGTCCGCGCCCGTCGCCCGGGCCCCGCGCCACGGAACGGCCCGGCGGTTCTGGTCGGCCCGGCGCGTGCCGGCGGCCCTGACGGCGTTCGTCCTGCTCGGCGCGGCCGTCCTGTTCCTCTACGACGTCGCCGCCGTACGGGCCCACCGCCCGGGCATGGAATGGCGCCGCTCCCTCGCCGACGCGCTCGCGCGGCACACCCTGGACGAGCCCGTGGTGACGGCCGCGGCCGTCACCGCCGTGGCCCTGGGGGTCCTGCTGCTCGCCCTGGCCGCCACCCCCGGCCTGCGCGGCCTGCTCCCCATGCGCGCCGTCGCTCCCGGCGTCCGGGCCGGGCTCACCCGCAAGGCGGCCGCGCTCGTCCTGCGCGACCGCGCCATGGAGGTGTCCGGCATCCAGTCCGCCCGGGCGGCGGTGAGCCGGACCCGGGTGACGGTCCGGGCGACCTCGCACTTCCGCCCGCTGGAGGAGGTACGGGCGGACCTCGACCACGTACTGGCGGTGGGGCTCGACGAGCTCGGACTCGCGCGCGAGATGCAGGTCCACGTCAAGGTCACCCGCCCCACGAAGGAAGGGGGGCGCGTGCGGTGAACCGCCTCGGACGGGTCAACCGGGTCCTGCTCGGGCTCGTCGGCCTGGTGCTCCTGGCCCTGGGCGTCGTCGGACTCCTCGGACTGTGGCCGTTCTCGGGCCGCGACGACGTCCTGCTGAGCGTCGACGAGCGGCAGCACTGGCGCGCCGAGGGCTGGTGGTGGCCCGTGGTGCTGGCGGTGCTGGCGCTCTGCGTCCTGCTCGCCCTGTGGTGGCTGCTCGCCCAGCTGCGCCGGTCCCGGCTGGAGACGGTGCTGGTCGACACCGGCGACGGGGCCTTCGCCCTGCTGCGCGGCCGGGCCCTGGAGGCCGCGCTGAGCGCGGAGCTCGCGGCCCAGGACGGCGTCGCCCGCTCGCAGGTCACCCTGCACGGTCGGCGCCAGGCGCCCACCGCCCGGGTCCGCCTGCTGCTCGCCCCGTACGCCGTCCCCGCCGACGCCCTCGACGCACTCGCCGACCAGGCCCTCACCCACGCCCGCGACTCGGCCGGCCTGACCGAACTCCGCGCGGAGGCCCGCCTGCACGCCACCGACCACCACGCGCGCCGGGTCACCTGACCCGTCCGCTCCGCCCCGCAGCCCTCGGGGTGGGCCTGCCGCTGGAGTACCTCGCAGCAGTAGCCGGGGGAGGCCTGCGGGCCCGACCGGGTCAAGCGCCGAGGGGACCCGCACACCACGGGGGCCCGGAGCGAGCCCACCCCGACACCGGCTCAGAAGCCCCGCCGCGCGCCCCCGTCCACCGGCAGCATCACACCGGTCAGGTACGAGGCCGCCGGCGACAGCAGGAACGCCGCCGCCTTGCCGAACTCCTCCGGCGTGCCGTACCGGCGCAACGGGATCTGGGACTCGTTCGCGGCCCGGGTCGCCTCCGCGTCCCCGGACATCTCGTCCAGCCCCCGCACGCGGTCGGTGTCGATCCGCGCCGGCAGCAGCCCCACCACGCGGATGCCCTGCGGCCCCAGGTCGGAGGCCAGCGACTTGGCGAAACCGGCGAGCCCGGGGCGCAGCCCGTTGGAGATGGTCAGACCCGGGATCGGCTCGTACACCGAGCCCGAGAGCACGAAGCCGATGACCCCGCCCTCGCCCAGCTCCGCCGCCGCCGTCCGGGCGAACCGGACCGCGCCCAGGAAGACCGCCTCGAACGCGGAGCTCCACTGCTCGTCGGTGTTGTCGGTGCCGAATCCGAAGGGCGGGCCGCCGACACTGACCAGCACGCCGTCGAAGCGCCCGAACCGCTCGCGCGCGGCGGTGATCAGCCGGTGCGCGGCCTCGGGGTCGGAGTTGTCCGCGGCGATCCCGACGGCGTTCGGCCCCAGTTCGGCGGCCGCGGCCGCCACCGTCTTCTCGTCCCGGCCGCTCACGACCACCTTCGCGCCGTCCGCCACGAGTTCGCGGGCGGAGGCGAAGCCGAGGCCACGGCTGGCCCCGGTGACGACGTACACACGGTCCTTCAGTCCAAGATCCATGTCCCTATCCTGCCGAACCACAGGCAGAACCAGAACCCGAACTCAACCCGAACCGAACCCAACCCGAACCTAGCCCGACCCGACCCGACCCGACCCGACCCGACTCAGGCGGAAGCAGTCCCCGCCTCGGCCGGTTCCGCAGGATCCTCGGGATCGGAAGGACCGGCAGGATCCGCCGACGCCCCGGCGCCGGCAGCGGCCGCCGCCTCGCGATCACGCCTCTCCCGCCGGACCATGACCACCCACCCCGCCGGCACACCCGCCGTGAACAGCCACCACTGCACCGCGTACGCCATGTGCGGGCCGATGGAGTCGTGGTCGGGCTCGGCGATCGGCTCGGGGCTGTTGTCCGGGGGGACGGGCGCGGTCAGCTCGACGTACCCGCCGAGCACCGTCCGGTGCTGCAGGGCAGCCTGCTGCGCGCTGTTGATGAGCATCACCTGGCGCGGGGGCAGGCCCTTGAGGTCCTTGATGCCGGAGGCGCCCGTGGTCTCGTCGGCCTTGAGGCGCCCGGTGACCGTCACCTCGCCCTTGGGCGCCGGCGGCACCGCCGGGTAGGCCCGCTGGTCGTCGGCGGCCGGCACCCAGCCGCGGTTGACCATCACCACCCGGCCGTCCCGGAGGACCAGCGGGGTGAGCACGTGCACGCCGACCTGCTCGTCGGTGGAGGTGCGGCGGCGCACGACGACCTCGTGCGCGCTGTCGTAGGTGCCCGTGGCCGTGACCGTGCGCCAGTAGTCGGAGCGCGGCACCGTGTGCCCGGGGGAGGTGAGCTCGGTGACCGGCACCGGTCTCGCGGCCAGGCTCCGGGCGATGAGCTCGTTCTGCGCGACCCGGTTCTCGTGGCGGTGGAACTGCCAGAAGCCCAGCTTGATCATCACGGGGATGAGGAGGAGGGCGAAGAGGGTGAAGCACACCCACTGCCGGGTCAGCAAGAAGCGGTACACGCTCCGACGGTACCCCGCGCGTGCCGGACCCCGACGAGCGGGCCCCGTCCACGCCCGCCGGGGCAGTGGGGGAGGAACGCCCGTCGGAGTCCTCAATGTCCTTTATGTGCCGAGATGGTGGTTACCGGACGCTGTCGACGATCCCCACCTACCCCTCGGCGCGGGCGCAGTGCGCTCCGCAGAACCACTGCCCCTCCACCTCGACGCCCTGTCCGATGATCTGGACCCGGCAGTGCTCGCAGATGGGCGCCATGCGGTGGATGGCGCAGGAGAAGCAGTCGAAGACGTGCACCGCGCCCTGCGCGTGCACCTCGAAGGACATGCCGTAGTCGTTTCCGCAGACCTCGCAACGTGCCATGGGCCACAGGGTGGGACCAGCGGGCGGGGCCGGGCGAGCGGGACCCGGGCGAGTCGCCCCACGGTCACCCGTCTGCCGGAGCCACGTCCCGCAGCAGCTGCGTGAAGGCCGCCTCGTCCACCACCGGGGTCCCGAACGAGCGCGCCTTGGCCACCTTGGACGTGGCCGAGTCCGGGTCGTTCGTCACCAGCAGGCTCGTGAGCCGCGACACACTCGTGGCGACGTGCAGCCCCGCCTCGACGGCCCGGTCCTCCAGCAGCTCCCGCTCCACCGAGGTGTCCCCCGAGAACGCCACGCGCATGCCCTGCTTGAGCGGGGCGCCGTCCTCGTAACGCCCCGGATTGGGGTAGGGGCACGGCGGTCGGCGACGCGCCGGCCGCCAGCTGACGGACCGGTAGGAGGCCTGGTACCCGATCCGCGGCCGGGCCGGGCCGTCCGACCACTCGGTCAGCGGTCGGCACTCCAGCAGCGGCAGCCGTACGTTGTCCCGCGCGGCGGCGTGCAGCGACGGACGGAAGGCCTCGGCGAGCACCCGGGCGTCGTCCAGCGCGTGGTGGGCGCGCTGCTGCACGACGCCGAAGTGGGCGGCCAGCGACTCCAGCTTGTGGTTGGGCAGCGGCAGCCGCAGCTCCTTCGACAGGGCGATGGTGCACAGCCGCTGACGGACCGGCGCGGTGCGCTCGGCGCGCGCGTACTCGCGGGCGATCATCTGCCAGTCGAACATAGCGTTGTGCGCCACCAGCACGCGGTCGGCCAGCCGCTCGGCGAACTCCTCGGCGACCTCCGCGAACAGGGGAGCACCCTCGAGGACGTCGCTGGTCAGCCCGTGGATCCACACCGGACCGGGGTCGCGCTCGGGGTTGACCAGCGTGTACCAGTGGTCCTCGACGTTCCCCTGGGCGTCCAGCCGGTAGACGGCGGCGGAGACTATCCGGTCGTCGCGCGCGAGCCCGGTGGTCTCCACGTCGACGACCGCGTACCCCTGGGGGTACGCGGTCGGCCACGTCGTCTCTGCGGTCGTACGGTCCTCGAGCATGGTCACAGAGGATACGGGCCCCCGCCGACAGTGACGGTCCCACCGGGGTCGGATTCAGGCCGCCCGCGCCCGGGCCGGAACGCGGGGAGTCGCCGCCGCGCCGTTGCCGTGGCGCGTCGCGGCCGTGGGCGGCGCGGCCGTGGGGCGTCGCGGTGGGCCGTCCTGCCGTGGGGCGTCACTCCGGCGCGAGCAGCGCCTGCGCCAGGGCCTTCACGGAGACCAGGAAGAGCCGTTCCGGGTCCGCGGGCCGCGCCAGCGCGCGGCGCAGGGCCGGGTCCCCGGGCACCGCCGCGCCCGTCTCCGCCGGGTCCCACAGTTCGCCCTCGCCGGGGGACTGGACGGGGGAGCGCTCGCGGTTGCGCTCCACCAGGACGAAGCCCACGACCTGGAACTGGACGGCCCGTACGGCGTCCGCGGCCCGCGCCCCGCGCAGTCCCGCCGCCCGCACCTCGCGCACCAGCGCCTGCTGGGCGGGCAGGAACATCCGGTCGGTCAGCCCGCGCTCGTGCACCATCGCGATCAGGTGCGGGCGTTCGCGCAGCTCCCGGCGCATGCTGCGGGCCACCGAGACCACGCGCTCGGCGGGGGTGCGGCCGGCCGGCCGGATGGCCGCCATGTCCCGTACGGTCCGCTCGACGAGTGCGTCGAGCAGCTGCTCGCGGTTGCCCACGTGCCAGTAGATCGAGGTGACCGCCGTGCCCAGTTCGGCGGCGAGCTTGCGCATGGTGAGGGCGTCCGGCCCGTGCTGCCTGACCAGCGCGGCCGCGGCCGCCAGCACCGTCTCGCGGGTGAGCGCCCTCTTCGCCATCGACGTCCTCCTCCGTGTCAGGGATGTCCGACGCATCGTCAGTTTTGCTCCGTGCGGCCCTCTTTACCCTTCATCGGGCTCGGTGTAACTGTGTTACAGAAGCCGTTCGGAAGCCGTCGACGAAGGGTGGCACACCCATGGCACGCGTACGGTACGGAGCGCGCACCGAGGCGGAGGTCGCCGCATCGCGCAGGAAGAGCTCGAACCTCCCCGACATCTGGTCCACGGGCGTCGTGGCCGTCTGGGAGACCGACCCCGACGTGGTGGCGGCGGTCCTCCCGCCGCCCCTCAAGCCCGGCGACCGCCCCCTGGTCCGGGCCAACATCAGCAAGGTCGACCTCCCCGGCTACCCGCTGGGCGCCGGATCCGTGGCGGTGGCCGCCCGCCACGACGCGGTCGAGGGCTGGTACCCCCTGGTCATGCCGATGACCCACGAGCGGGCGCTGACCGGGGGCCGTGAGGTGTTCGGCGAACCCAAGAAGCTCGGCGAGGTCACCGTCGAGCGCGACGGGCTGGTCGTCCGGGCCGCCCTCGCCCGGCACGGCATCGCGTTCGTCGAGGTGCGCGGCGCCGTCAGCGGCGCGCTGCCGCTGCCCGAGCCGACCCGCAAGACCGACTTCTACTTCAAGTTCCTTCCGGCCGTTGACGGTTCGGGCTTCGACGGGGACCCGGTGCTCGTGCACTGCACGCGCAACGAGAAGGTGCGCCGGCTGGAGGGGATCACCGGGGACGTCGTCCTGCGCGAGTCCATGTACGACCCGGTCGCCGACCTGCCCGTACGGCGCATCGTGGAGATCACCATCGGTGAGAAGACCACCGACCAGCAGGGCCGGGTGGTCGAACGGGTGAGCGCCCGGGCGCTCCTGCCCTACCTCCACCAGCGCTACGACGACCCGCAGCAGGCCTTCGACGGCCCGCCCGAGGGGAGTGCGTGATGCGCCTCGAAGCCGGCCAGACCGCCGTCGTCACCGGGGCCGCGAGCGGCATCGGACTCGCCATGGCCCGCCGCTTCGCCGCCGAGGGCCTCCGGGTTGTCCTCGGCGACGTGGAGGAGGCGGCCCTGCGCAAGGCCGCCGACGAGCTGGCGGCGGAGGGCGCCGAGGTGCTCGCCCGTACCGTCGACGTCAGCGACCGTGAGTCCGTCCTCGCCCTCGCCGACGCCGCGTACGGGGCCTTCGGCGCGGTCCACGTGCTGTGCAACAACGCCGGCGTCGGCTCCGGCGCCGAGGGCCGGATGTGGGAGCACGAGCCCAACGACTGGAAATGGGCCTTCTCGGTCAACGTCTGGGGCGTCTTCCACGGCATCCAGGCCTTCGTCCCCCGCATGATCGCGGGCGGCGCGCCCGGCCACGTCGTCAACACCTCCTCCGGCGACGGCGGCATCGCACCCCTGCCGACCGCCTCCGTCTACGCCGTCACCAAGGCCGCCGTGGTCACCATGACCGAGTCCCTCTACGCCCACCTCAAGGCCGAGGGCGCCGCCGTCGGCGCCTCCGTCCTCTTCCCCGGCCCGCACATGCTGCGCACCGGCCTGTGGGAGTCCCACCGCAACCGCCCCGAGCGGTACGCCAAGCAGCGCCCGCGCAAGAGCCCGTACCGCACCCTCGACCAGTACGAGGCCGCCATGCGGGCGGCCGGGCACGAGGTGGACTTCACCCCGGTCGAGGAGGTCGCCGAGCACGTCGTCGACGGCATCCGCGCCGACCGCTTCTGGATGCTGCCGGCCAGCGAGCACAGCGACCGTCAGATCCGCGCCCGGTCGCAGTCGATGCTCGACCGCGCCAACCCCGCCTACCTGGAAAGCTTCATCCTCGACTGAGGGGCCCGACGTGACAGAAGAAGCCGCGCAGAACAGCCCGTCCGGCGGGTACGACGACCCGTACCTGATCATCTCCTCCGACTGCCACGCGGGCCTGCCCACCGAGCGGTACCGCCCCTACCTCGACTCCCGCTTCCACCGCGCCTTCGACGAGTTCCTCGGCGAGCGCGACGCCCGCCGCGAGGAGGCCACCCGGCTCGGCATCCGCAACGAGGCCTTCGCCGCCAAGTGGTTCCACGACAACGAGGAGGGCCTGCGGGGCGGCTGGGACACCGCCCAGCGCCTGAAGGAGCTCGACGGCGACGGGGTCGCCGCCGAGGTGGTCTTCCCCGACGCGGACGCCGTCGACAGCCAGACCGCCGCCCCCTTCGGCGTCGGTCTCGGCCTCTCCGGCGACCAGGACCCCGAGCTCGGCATGGCCGGTGCCCAGGCCCACAACCGCTGGCTGGCCGAGTTCGTCTCCGAGAACCCCGAGCGGCATAGCGGCGTGGCCCTGCTGCCGATCACGGCGGAGCCGGACGCGGTCGTCGCCGAGATCCACCGGGCCAAGGAGTCCGGACTCGGCGCCCTGATGATCCCCTCCATGTGGGTCGACAAGGAGCCGTACCACGACCGCCGCTACGACCCGGTGTGGGCGGCCGCCGCCGAGACCGCGATGCCGGTCGTCACCCACTCCGGGGCCGCGCCCCGCCACGAGTACGGCGACCACCTGGGCATCTACGTCTCCGAGGTCACCTGGTGGCCGGCCCGGCCCCTGTGGTTCCTGCTCTGGTCGGGCGCCTTCGAGCGTCACCCCGGGCTGAGGTTCGGCGTCGCGGAGTCCGGCTGCTGGTGGCTGCCCAACCAGCTGTGGTTCATGGACCGGCTCTACCTCGGCGCGCACGGCGGCAAGAAGCTCTCGCCCTTCGCGGAACTCAAGCGGCCGCCGAGCGAGTACCTCGACCGCCAGGTGTTCGTCTGCGCCACCAACACCAAGCGGCGCGAGCTCGCCCAGCGCTACGAGATCGGCGTCGACAACATCCTGTGGGGCTCCGACTTCCCGCACCCCGAGGGCACGTGGCCCCACACCCGGCAGTGGCTGCGCAACACCTTCCACGACATCCCCGTCGCGGAGAGCCGCCGGATGCTGGGGCTGGCCGCGGCCGAGGCCTTCGGCTTCGACACCGACGCGCTGGCCCCGATCGCCCGCCGGATCGGCCCGACCCCGGCAGAACTCGGCCAGTCCCCCGACCAGGCGGCCGTCGAGGCCTCATGGGCGCGCTCGCGCGAGGCCGGCCGGCACTGGCTGACCGGGCACGACTTCCCGCACCTGGGGGTGGACGGGTGAACCCCGCGGACCCGGAGCACGACCGGTACACGGTCATCTCGGCGGACTGCCACGCGGGCGCCGACCTGCTCGACTACAGGCCGTACCTGGAGAAGCGGCACCACGACGACTTCGACGCCTGGGCCGCCACGTACGTCAACCCGTACGAGGACCTCCTCGCCGACACCGCCGACCGCAACTGGAACTCCGACCGCCGGCTCGCCGAGCTGGAGGCCGACGGGATCGTCGCCGAGGTGGTCTTCCCGAACACCATCCCGCCGTTCTTCCCCAACGCCTCCCTGATGGCGCAGCCGCCCACCCGTGCCGAGTACGAGCAGCGCTGGGCCGGGCTGCAGGCCCACAACCGGTGGCTCGCCGACTTCTGCGGGCAGGCGCCGGGCCGACGGGCGGGCGTCGTCCAGATCCTCCTCAACGACGTCGACGCGGCGGTGGCGGAGATCCGCCGCACCCGCGAGGCGGGCCTGACCGGCGGCATCCTGCTGCCCGGCGTCCCGCCCGGTTCGGCGGTCCCCGAGCTGTACTCCGAGGCCTACGACCCGATCTGGGCGGTCTGCGCCGAGCTGGACGTACCGGTCAACCACCACGGCGGCTCCGCCTCCCCGCCGCTGGGACCCGAACCGGCCGCCCGCGCGGTCTTCATGGTCGAGACCACCTGGTTCTCGCACCGGGCCCTGTGGCACCTGATCTTCGGCGGGGCCTTCCGCCGCCACCCGAGCCTGAAACTGGTGCTGACCGAGCAGGGCTCGGGGTGGATCCCGGGCGTGCTCGACATGCTGGACTACTACCACGGCCGACTGGTCAGCGCCGCGACGCGGGCGGCCACCGCCGAGTCCAAGTTCGGCGCCGGGCTGGCCGACTCGATGGGCAGGGGGCCGAGCGAGGTCTGGCGGGACAACTGCTTCGTGGGCGCGAGCTTCATGCGTCCCCACGAGGTCCCGCTGCGCGGGCGCATCGGCCTCGACAAGATCATGTGGGGCAGCGACTACCCCCACGACGAGGGCACCACCCCGTACTCCCGCGAGGGCCTGCGCATCGCGTACGCCGGCCTCCCGCGCGCGGAGGTGGCCGCCATGGCCGGCGGCAACGCGGCCCGCGTCTACGGCTTCGACCTGCCGCTCCTCGACGCCCTGGCCGCGAAGCACGGCCCGACGGTCGCGGAGATCGCCGCCCCCCTGACCCAGGTGCCGCCCGACGCCACCAGCCCGGCCTTCGCCCGAGGGGGCTCGGTCCGGGTCTGGTGAACGGGGCCCGCCGGCGCGGCTCCGGTCGACAGGAGCCGCCCCGGCGGTCCTAGAAGTAGGTGAGCCGCTCGGGAGGGATCCGGTCGGTGCCGACACACGTGGTACGCCGGTCGATCTCGATCCGCAGGCGGTCCGATCCCGCGAGGGGGGACAGGTCGACGACGCCGGCACACTCCGCCAGGCGGAGTCGGCTCAGCCGCGGCATTCCCCGCAGAGGTGCCAGGCTGCCGAGAGTGCAGCGGAGCAGCATCAGCTCGCTCACCGTGTCGAAGGCGACCAGGTGCACCGCGTCCACCGGTTCGGCGAAGCGGATCTGCAGCGACCGGAGCGGGGCCCCGAGCTCCTCCGACACGAGCTGCCGGTACTGGTCGTCACCCGACACGGTCAAGGACTCCAGGAGCGGCCAGCGCTCCAACCCGCGCAGGGACATGCGACGTGCTCCCTGCCACAGGACCAGCTTGGTGAGCCCTTCGTCTGCCGGAACGTCCCCGATGTGGCCTTCCATCGGCTCGAAGCCGATGACCAGGGACCGCAGCCCGGGGGCCCCGGCCAGGGGCGCCAACGAGACCCCTTCCGGCATGTATCCGAAGGCCAGGCTGTCCGTGGCCATGTCCGCGACCGCACCGATGTCGGTCAGCCGGGGGCAGTCGAACACCCCCAGGTGGCGCAGGGTCGGGTGACCGGCCAAGGCGGAGAGGTCCCGCAGCCCCTTGTTGTGCTGCAACACCAGCCACTCCAGGTCCCGGTGCCGCGCGATCTCGGGTGGCACGCCCTGCTCCCAGGTGAGGTGGACGCGGCGGATGTGGGGCAACCTGCTCCACGCGTCGAGCTGTTCGGGCGAGCGGATGTGGAGATGCGCGGCGCGCATCGGGGCGTCGGTCAGTACGGCATCCGCGAACCGCCCCGTAGGGAAGCGACCCCATGATTCGGCGATCTCATGGCCTACTTCGTACCGGTCGTCGCGTCGGAAGGCGGCGATGACCTCCAGCGCACGGTCGCCTCCCAACAATGCGGCCGTGCGCACCGTCGCCGCGGCCTCCGCTTCACCGAGGCTCGACAGGTCCGGAAGCAGCTCGAGGACGAGTTCGCCCGCCTTGGCGAGTTCTTCCGCCTGGCCGGGAGTCCTCGGCGGCAGGAGCTCCGCCGTCCGGGACTGGATCTCCCCCCGCAGGGACGGGTCCAGCTCCGGGGCGTGTTCCAGGCTCGCCGCCGCCAGCAGGACCAGGCGGCTGCGCGCGCCCTTGACCCTGTCGGCGCGTTTCAGCAGGCCCCGCAAGACGCGGGCCCGCTCGTCGGGACGGGCGTGGCCGACGGCCATGCGGACGACGTCGTCCCACGTATCGTCGTGCGCGTTGCGCACCAGGACGCCGAAGTCGCGCGACTCCACCGCCGCCTTCGCGCCCAGGTAGTCCTGGAAGGTTCGGTGGACGAAGTCCACCGAACCCTTCACCGGCTCGCGCAGCAGCCCGCTGCGGATCAGCAGGTGCGCGAACACCCGCTCCGCGTCCCCCTGTTCCCGCACCTGCGGCATCGCGTCCAGCCACTGCGCCACAAGCTCGACCGCCTCGTCCCGGCCCGCCTCCACCTGCCCGTTGCGGATCAGCCAGTACGCGAACCGCTGGAGCAGCAGGATCTGCTCGTCCCGGGTGAGGTAGACCCCTTCGACCCCGCCGATCTCCCGCTCGGTGTCCCGGCGCACCAGCAGCATGTCGAGCGCCGCGTCGTACAGCTCCTTCCGGGCGCGCGGAAGGTGCATGCGGCGGTCCCGGTTCAGCGCGCACAGCAGGGCGCACATCAGCGGGTTGGTCGCCAGCCGGCCCAGGTCCCGGCGGGCCGAGACCGCCTCCCGCAGCGAAGCCTCGTACGCGTCCAGGTCCTCGCCGCCGGCGCCGGCCTCCGCACGCGCCGCCGTGTGCCAGTGCGCGATGAACGCCCCCACGTCCTCCCGCTCCATCGGCAGCAGCGCGTGAGGTACGAAGCCCTGTCCCGCGAGCCAGTCCTCCGGCACCGCCGACGGCCGGGTCGTCACCACGTACCGCGCCTTCGGGAAGGCGGAGACCAGCGAGCGCAGCCAGGTCTCCGTACGGCCGCGCAGCCGCTGCGGGACCTCGTCCACGCCGTCGACCAGGACCAACGCCCGCCCGCCGAGCATCAGCTCCTCGACCCAGCCCGGCGGGGCCGCCAGCGGCACCCCGCCGGCCTTGAGGAAGTCCTCCGGCAGCGGCAGGGCGTCGGCCGTCGTGAACGAGCGCAGCCGCAGTACGAACGGCACGCACATGCGCCACGGCCCGTCCTCCCGCCGGGCAGCGTGTACGGCGAGCCACTGGAGCAGCGTGCTCTTGCCGGAGCCCGCCGGGCCGCGCAGCAGCACCCGGTCCGCGGCCCCCAGGGCCCGCTCCGCCTTGACGGTGGTGGGGTGCGGGCCGGGTTCGCCCGGCTGCAGGTGGTGCTGCTCCGCGCTGACCGCCAGGCTGATGTACGCCAGGTCCAGCGGCCACTCGCGGCGGCCCGAGCCCAGGGTCAGGCCGAAGAGCTGGAGACGGCCGTACGACTGGGCGACGTAGGCGGCGTACCGTTCCTCGAAGGCGAGCGCGGCTCCGTCGGCGCGGTCCGCGAGGCGGTCGACCGTACGCTGCAACTCGCCCGCACGCCGCACCAGTTCGACGTCCGCGCGGGCGCCGAACGAGGGGAGCGTCGTCAGGTAGTCGGCCGCGTGTGCGCACGCCGCCCGGATCAGCTCCCAGCACAGCGCCTCCGCCGCCGCGCTCAGCCCCGCTCCCGGCGGCACCCGCACCCGCGCCGCCAGCTCCGCCGGGTCGAAGTCCGCCGCGAGGACCGTGTCCGCGTCCAGCGGGCCGAGCCCCGCGAAGGCGTCGGCGACTGCGGCGAGGGCCGCGAGCCGCTCGTGTTGCGGCAGCCGGGCCGTGGCCGGGCCGAGGCGTTCGGCGAGGCCTTCGGCCAGCCGGCGCAGCTCCGCCTCCCCGAGTTGGGCCGGGCGCTGCCAGTGCCGCCCCGGCCGGACCGGCCGGTCCGCCAGACCGGCTCCCGGCACCTGCCCCAGCCGCGAGCGGTAGAGCCAGCCGCCCACCGCGCCCGCCGTGCGTAAGACGGCCGTCTCGATGCCCGTCATCCCCCGGACCCCCTCCTCGGAGCGTGCTCGGACCCTATCGCGCGAACCCCCGGTAACCCCGCCGGATACCGATCGGTAACACCCCCTAGCCGTGCCGCCCCGCCGCCTCTATCGTGCGGGCATGCCGAACCTGCCCGACGTCGTGCTGTGGTCCATACCCGCCTTCGTGCTGCTCACGATCCTGGAAGCGGTGAGCTACCGGATCCATCCGGACGAGGACGCCGCCGGGTACGAGGCGAAGGACACGGCCACCAGCCTGACCATGGGGCTGGGCAGCCTCTTCTTCGACTTCTTCTCGAAGATCCCGTTCGTCGCGCTCTACACGGTGGTGTACGAACTGACCCCGCTGCGGGTGCCGTTCCTGTGGTGGACCCTCGCGCTCATGCTGCTCGCGCAGGACTTCTGCTACTACTGGCAGCACCGCAGCCACCACGTCGTCCGCATCCTGTGGGCCTCGCACGTGGTGCACCACAGCAGCCGCAGGTTCAACCTCTCGACCGCGCTGCGCCAGCCCTGGACCGGCGCCACCTCGTGGCCCTTCTACCTGCCCGTGATCGCGCTCGGCGTGCACCCGGCGGCGCTGGCCTTCTGCTACTCGGTGAACCTCCTGTACCAGTTCTGGATCCACACCGAGCGGATCGACAGGCTGCCGCGCCCCGTCGAGTACGTCTTCAACACCCCCTCCCACCACCGCGTGCACCACGCCTCGCAGGGCGGCTACCTGGACCGCAACTACGGCGGGATCCTGATCGTCTGGGACCGGATGTTCGGCTCGTTCACGGCCGAGACCGAGCGGCCGCTCTTCGGCCTCACGAAGAACATCACCACCCACAACCCCCTGCGCGTGGCCACCCACGAGTACGCCGCCATCGCCCGCGACGTACGGGCCGCCACGAGCTGGCGCGAGCGGGCCGGCCGGGTCTTCAAGGGCCCGGGCTGGCAGCCGGCCCCGGCCCCGGCCCCGGCCCCGGTCCCGGCCCCCGACACCGCCGCAACCGCCCCCGCCCCCCTCGCTCCCACCCCCGTCCCCACCCCCTCGACCCCCACGGAGTCCCCCGCATGAGCGCCCGCACCGCCCCGACGCCCGAGCCGGTCGGCGGCACCGCCGCAGGGCTGCGCGTGCCCTCCTGGGCCGCGCCCAAGGTCGCCGGGTACCGCGACGCGGTGGCCCGCGGACTGCTGGTCGCCTTCGGTGCCGCGTCCGTCCTCGACCTCGGCGCCCTGCTCGCCGGCTGGCACCCCGGGCACGTGCTCGCCAAGCCGCTGCTGATGCCGCTGCTCGTGGGCCACGTCCTGACCCGGCGCGGTCCCTGGCTGCTGGTGGCCGCGCTCGCCTTCGGGTGGGGCGGTGACCTGGCGCTGCTCTTCGACGCCGACCCGGCCTTCCTCGTCGGCATGGGCTCCTTCGCCCTCGGGCACGTCTGCTACCTCGTGCTCTTCGGTCGCGCCCGGGCCCACCCGCTGCTCGGCGCGGCGTACGCCCTCGCCCTGGTCACGACCGTCAGCCTGCTCTGGTCCGACCTGCCCGCGGAGCTGCGCATCCCGGTGGCGGGCTACAGCCTGCTGCTGACCGCCATGGCCTTCCGCTCCGGCGTCCTGGGCCCGGTCGCGGGCATCGGCGGGGCGCTGTTCCTGCTCTCCGACACCCTGATCGCCACGGGCGTGGCCGAGTGGCCCCAACTGCCCCGGCCCGACTTCTGGATCATGCTCACGTACCTCGCGGCCCAGTACCTGCTGGCCGCGGGCGGCCTGCGGCCCGGCGTGCGCACCCTGCGCCCCGCGTAGGGGGGGTCCCCGAGGTCCCCGCACCCGCCGCGGAACGACCCCCTCCGCCCAGGCCCCGCCGACCACCCGGGCGTACGGTAGGGACGTCATACCCGCGCGGGCCGCGATCCGGATCCGGCGGGCCGGTACCGAAGGCAAGGAACGCCGAACATGCGCGCCACCGTCATCCACGCCCCGCACGACATCCGCGTGGAGGAGGTGCCCGACGCCGCCGTCAAGCAGCCGCAGGACGCCGTCGTCCGCGTGCTGCGCGCCTGCATCTGCGGCAGCGACCTGTGGGCCTACCGCGGCGAGGCCAAGCGCGAGCCCGGGCAGCGCATCGGACACGAGTTCCTCGGCATCGTCGAGGAGACCGGCTCCGAGGTGTCCGGCTTCCGCGCCGGAGACCTGGTCGTGGCCCCCTTCATGTGGTCCGACGGCACCTGCGACTACTGCCGCGAGGGCCTGCACACCTCCTGCGTGCACGGCGGCTTCTGGGGCTCCGTGGGCTTCGACGGGGGTCAGGGCGAGGCCGTCCGCGTCCCGCACGCCGACGGCACGCTGGTGAAGCTGCCCGCCGCGGCCGCCTCCGACGACCACCTGCTGACCGCGCTGCTCGCGCTCTCCGACGTCATGGGCACCGGCCACCACGCCGCCCTCGGCGCGGGCGTGCGCGAGGGCTCCACCGTCGCCGTGGTGGGCGACGGTGCGGTGGGCCTGTGCGGCGTCCTGGCGGCCAAGCGGCTGGGCGCCGACCGCATCATCGCGCTGGGCCGGCACAGCGCCCGTACCGACATCGCCAAGCGCTTCGGCGCCACCGACGTGGTCGCCGAGCGCGGGGAGGCCGCCGAGGCCGCCGTGCGCGAGCTCACCGGCGGCCAGGGCGCGCACGCGGTCATCGAGGCCGTCGGCACCGAGCAGTCCATGCGCACCGCCGTGAACATCACCCGCGACGGCGGCGCCATCGGTTACGTGGGCGTGCCGCACGGCAGCGGCACCGGCCTGGACCTCGGCGTCATGTTCGACCGGAACATCACCCTGCGCGGCGGTGTCGCCCCGGTCCGGGCGTACCTGCCCGAGCTGCTCGCGGACGTCCTCGACGGCACCATCGACCCGTCCCCGGTCTTCGACCGCGCCGTCACCCTGGACGAGGTCCCCGACGGCTACCGCGCGATGGACGACCGCTCCGCCCTGAAGGTGCTCATCAAGCCCTGACGGGATCAGCCTTGACGGGCATCAGGCCTTGACGGGCATCAGGCCTTGAGGGGCACCAGGCCCTGACGGGCCGTACGGCGAGAGGGGCCGGGCGAAACGATTCCGCCCGGCCCCTCTCGCCGCGTGTCACGTACCGCGGATCAGGCCGCCGCTACCACTTCACGGCGCGCAGGGCGTTGATCAGGCCCGCGCCGTAGTAGCCCGTCTGGGTGCCGTACGACTTGCACGTCGCGGTGGCGTCGACCAGCGCGCCGGTGGCGTCGTAGACCTTGTCGGGGCAGGCCATCTCGTCCGCCTCGGCCTTCAGCGCGGCCTGCACCTGGGCCGGGGTGAAGTTCGGGTGCTTGCTCTTGATGAGCGCCGCGACACCCGCCACGTGCGGGCCGGCCATCGAGGTGCCCTGCTTGTAGCCGTAGCCGCCGCCCGGCAGGGTCGACAGGACGCGCCCGTTCTTGTCCGGGGTGTCCGGCACCTGCCACTTGTCGCCGCCGGGGCCGGCGACGTCGATGACGCCCAGGCCGTAGCTCGAGTAGTACGAGCGCAGGCCCTGGTCACCCGTGGCCGACACCGACACGACGCCCGGCAGCTGCGTCGGCAGGTCGAGGCACTTGCGCGGGTCGATGGTGCGCGTCACCGGGGTCGCGTCGTCGGGGCTCGTGGTGTCGACGATGGACTCGCCGGCCAGGTCCCAGTTCGAGTTGCCGGCCGAGGCCACGTTGAGCGTGCCCTTGCGCTCGGCGTACTTGGTGGCGCGCCCGATGGCCTCGACGAGGGCCTTCTGGTCGTCGTCGTCCTTGCAGTTGAAGTACCACGGGTCGACGTAGTAGCTGTTGTTCGTCACCTGGATGTTGTGCTCGGCGGCGAACACGAAGCCGCAGACCACGGCCTCCGTGAAGAAGAGGCTGGTGCCCGGCTCGCTGACCTTGATGCCCGCGACCTTCACGCCGGGCGCGACACCGCTGATGCCGACGCCGTTGCGGGCCGCCGCGATGGTGCCCGCCACGTGCGTGCCGTGGTCGCTGCCGTCGGCGTACGGGCGCCAGGCGCCGTCCGTCTGGTCCGCGACGCCGCCGACACAGTTGGCCGACTGCTCCTTGGAGAAGTTCGGGGCCAGATCGGGGTGGGTGTCGTCGACACCCGTGTCGATGACGCCGACGGTCACCTTGGAGCTGCCAAGGTTGATCGCGTGCGCCTCGTCGGCCTTGATCTTCCGCAGGTCCCACTGGTTGGGCTCCAGCGGCTCCTGACCGGGAGCGGCCTCGGCGGCGGCCTTGGCGGCCTCGTCCGCGGTGAGGACCTGGGTGCTGCCCTCCTCCGTGGTCTGGACGGGCGACAGCGGGGCGGTGCGGGTGGCACCGGCCGAGGTCACGCCCTTCGCGGCGCGTATCTGCTTCGCGAAGTCGGGGTTCTGGGAGTGGGCGACGATGACGCCGATCTGCTCATAGGCGTGCACGACCGTGCCGCCCACCGCCTCGATCGCCTTCGTCACCTGCTTGGCCGTACCCGGACCGGTGCGCTCCAGGTTGACCACGTACGACAGCTTCGGACCGGTGTAGTCCGAGGCGGTCGCGGCCACTCCGTCGAGCGTGGCCGCCGAGGCCGTCATCGCGGGGAGGACGCCGAGCGAAGCAGTGAGCGCCAGACCGATCGGCACGGCCAGCAGGCGTCGGCGTCCGGATCCCAGATGAGCCATGGGTTCTCCACATCATCCGTGAAAAAGCCGTCCGCGCAGGTTGCGCTGGACGGGTACATGACGAGTGAAGCTAGCGCCGATCTTCCCGCTTGAGCAATGAATTCCGAAAGAAAAATCGGGTGTTGAACCGTCCAGTCCTGCCGCCCGTGCCCTTGACAGGGGGAACGTGTCACACCTTCCCCCCACGGAGGTCGTTTTGTCCGCTCCCATCGCACCCGCCCCGCAAGGAGACCCCGTGAGCACCGAAGCACCCCCGCCCCCCGGCAGCGCGGGCACGCGCCGGCCCGGGCCCTCGGCCGAGGAGTTCGCCGCCGTGCAGCAGAGCCCGGAGTTCGGCGAGCTGCGCCGCTCCTACCGCTCGTTCGCCTTCCCGCTCACCGTGGCGTTCATCGCCTGGTACCTGGTCTACGTGCTGCTGTCGAACTACGCCGGCGGGTTCATGGGCATCAAGCTCCTCGGCAACATCAACGTCGCCCTCGTGCTCGGGCTCGCCCAGTTCGCCACCACGTTCCTGATCGCCTGGTGGTACTCCCGGCACGCCGCCGCCGTCCTCGACCCGCAGGCCGAGTCCATCAAGTCCGGTATGGAGGAAGGCGCATGAGCGGCATCGCACACACCCCGGCCGTCCCGCTCGCGGCCGGGGCCGCCACCGAGCACCGCCCCCTGATCATCACGCTCTTCGCCCTCTTCGTCGTCGCCACCCTGATCATCACGATCTGGGCCGGCCGCCAGACCCGCGGCGCCGCCGACTTCTACGCCGGCGGCCGCCAGTTCACCGGCTTCCAGAACGGCCTGGCCATCTCCGGCGACTACATGTCCGCCGCCTCGTTCCTCGGCATCGCCGGGGCCATCGCCCTCTTCGGCTACGACGGCTTCCTGTACTCCATCGGGTTCCTGGTGGCCTGGCTCGTGGCCCTCCTCCTGGTGGCCGAGCCGCTGCGCAACTCCGGCCGCTACACGATGGGCGACGTCCTCGCCTACCGGATGCGCCAGCGCCCCGTCCGCACCGCCGCCGGCACGTCCACCATCGTCGTCTCCATCTTCTATTTGCTCGCGCAGATGGCCGGCGCGGGCGTCCTCGTCTCGCTGCTGCTCGGCATCACCAGCGACGGCGGCAAGGTCGCGATCGTCGCCCTGGTCGGCGTACTGATGATCGTCTACGTGACCATCGGAGGCATGAAGGGCACCACCTGGGTGCAGATGGTCAAGGCCGTCCTGCTCATCGCCGGCGCCCTGCTCATCACCTTCCTGGTGATGCTCAAGTTCGACTTCAGCATCTCCGAGCTGCTCGGCCGGGCCGCCGAGAACAGCGGCAAGGGCAGCTCCTTCCTCGAACCGGGTCTGAAGTACGGCAAGGACGCCACCACCAAGCTCGACTTCATCTCCCTCGGCCTCGCCCTGGTCCTGGGCACCGCGGGCCTGCCGCACATCCTGATCCGCTTCTACACGGTTCCCACGGCCAAGGCCGCGCGCAAGTCCGTGAACTGGGCCATCGGCATCATCGGCGCCTTCTACCTGATGACCATCGCCCTCGGCTTCGGCGCCGCCGCCCTGCTGGACCGCGACGCGGTCATCGCCTCCAACAAGGCCGGCAACACCGCCGCGCCCATGCTCGCCGAGGCCGTCGGGGGCGGCGCCGGCTCCACCGGCGGCGCGGTCCTGCTGGCCGTCATCTCGGCCGTCGCCTTCGCCACCATCCTCGCGGTCGTTGCGGGCCTCACCCTCGCCTCCTCCTCGTCGTTCGCGCACGACCTCTACGTGAACGTCATTCGCAAGGGCAACGCCACCGAGCAGGAGGAGGTACGCGCCGCCCGCTGGGCCACCGTCGGCATCGGAGCCGTCGCCATCGGCCTGGGCACCCTGGCCCGGGACCTCAACGTCGCCGGCCTGGTCGCCCTCGCCTTCGCCGTCGCCGCCTCGGCCAACCTGCCGACGATCCTGTACAGCCTCTTCTGGAAGCGCTTCACCACCCGGGGCGCGCTCTGGTCCATCTACGGCGGCCTGATCTCCTCGGTGGTCCTCGTCCTCTTCTCGCCGGTGGTCTCCGGCAAGGAGACGTCGATGTTCAAGACCGCCGACTTCTACTGGTTCCCCCTGGAGAACCCCGGCATCGTCTCCATCCCGCTCGGCTTCCTGCTCGGCTGGCTCGGCACCGTCCTGTCCAAGGAGCCGGCCGACCAGCAGAAGTACGCCGAGCTGGAGGTGCGCTCGCTCACCGGTACGGGGGCCCACTGAGCCCGTAGGGGCTCCGGCGGCTGCCCACCGGCACCCGGCGTTCACCCAGCGTGGCCGCGTCGTACTTCTCTACGACGCGGCCGCGCCGCGTCTCGTTCCTTTGGGCACGTCTGTCCGTAACACGCGTCGCGTAGGCTCGAACACGTAGTTGAACCTCTACACATCCGGACACGGGAGGGGGCCACAGTGCTCATCGACACCTACGGCCGGGTGGCGACCGACCTGCGGGTCTCGCTCACCGACCGGTGCAACCTGCGCTGTACGTACTGCATGCCCGAAGAGGGCCTGCAGTGGCTGGCCAAGCCCGACCTGCTGACCGACGAGGAGATCGTCCGCCTGGTCCGGATCGCCGTCACCCACCTCGGCGTCACCGAGGTCCGCTTCACCGGCGGCGAGCCCCTGCTGCGGCCCGGCCTGGTCGGCATCGTGGAGCAGTGCGCCGCCCTGGAGCCGCGCCCCCGGATGTCGCTGACCACCAACGGCATCGGCCTCAAGCGCACCGCCGCCGCCCTCAAGGCGGCCGGCCTCGACCGCGTGAACGTCTCGCTCGACACCCTGCGTCCGGACGTCTTCAAGACGCTCACCCGCCGCGACCGCCACCACGACGTGGTCGACGGCATGGCCGCCGCCCGTGACGCGGGCCTGACCCCGGTCAAGGTCAACGCCGTCCTCATGCCCGGACTCAACGACGACGAGGCCCCCGACCTGCTGGCCTGGGCCGTCGAGCAGGGCTACGAACTGCGCTTCATCGAGCAGATGCCGCTCGACGCCCAGCACGGCTGGAAGCGCGACGGCATGATCACCGCCGGGGACATCCTCGCCTCGCTGCGCACCCGCTTCACCCTCACCGAGGAGGGTGCCGCCGAACGCGGCTCCGCCCCCGCCGAGCGCTGGA
This sequence comes from Streptomyces sp. NRRL S-87, assembly GCF_000719335.1. Lineage (GTDB taxonomy): Bacteria > Actinomycetota > Actinomycetes > Streptomycetales > Streptomycetaceae > Streptomyces. Next base: position 32,479 of record NZ_JOGB01000033.1, on the reverse strand, counting down.
TCGTCGACGGCGGCCCGGCCACCGTCGGCGTCATCGCCTCCGTCACCCGGCCGTTCTGCCGGGCCTGCGACCGGACCCGGCTGACCGCGGACGGCCAGGTGCGCACCTGCCTGTTCGCCACCGAGGAGTCCGACCTGCGCGGGGCCCTGCGCTCGGGCGCCCCGGACGAGGAGATCGCCCGCCTGTGGAAGGTGGCGATGTGGGGGAAGAAGGCCGGCTCCGGCCTCGACGACCCGTCCTTCCTCCAGCCCGACCGCCCGATGTCCGCCATCGGCGGCTGACCTGCGGGGCCTTCCGGGCCACGGCCCGCGGGGCCCGAGGGCCCCCCGAGGGTCCACGGGACCTACAGGACCTACGGGACCTCCGGGTCCTGCCAGTCCTCGAACTTCACGACGTCCTTGAGGAACCCGCGCACCCCCAGGAACTGGGACAGGTGCTCGCGGTGCTCCTCGCAGGCCAGCCACGTCTTGCGGCGCTCGGGCGTGTGCAGCTTCGGGTTGTTCCAGGCCAGGACCCAGACCGCGGCGGCGCGGCAGCCCTTGGCGGAGCAGATCGGGGTGGCGGGGGACTCGTCGGGTCCGATGGGGAGGATCACGCCTCAACCCTAGAAGACGAAATGACGACGCCGAGCAGCCACGGGGGGAGCTGCCCGGCGTCGGTCCGTCGCTCCGACGGGGGATGCGGAGCGCCTAGGCAGTATGTCACGCAGGACCCGGTGCGGTGCAGCGGAACTTCATGATTGATCTGAGCTTTTATTGAGGTTTCCCGCGTCCAGCGCCGGACGCACCGGCGCCGGGATGAAGTGCGAGGGCAGGGAGGGCGCCCGCTCGCGGCCCGCGTTGGCGATGACCACGGCGACGTACGGCAGCAGCGCGCCCGCGACGAGCGTGACCACGGCCACGTACCGCTCGACGTTCCACAACAGCACGGTGAGGATCACCGACACCGTGCGGATGCCCATCGAGATCACGTAGCGCCGCTGGCGGCCGCGTACGTCCTCGGCCAGCCCCTGCCGGGCTCCGGTGATCCGGAACACCTCGGTACCGTTCCGCTTGCGCACCGTTCCACCACCCCATCGTGCCGCCGGGCAGCCTCCTCGCCCGGGCCGGACCTCCACGGTACGCCCGGTCCCGGGTGCTGCCGAGGGCGGGGGGTCGGGCCTCCGGCGGACCGGCGGGACGGCCTCCCCCGAACAGAGGCGTCCGACATGCGTCATTAGCCCGGTAGGGCGAGACTTGAGCGCATCTGCGCGGTACGCGCGGCATGCCGCATGAGGAGGCGACATGAGTTGGTTGTGGGCGATCATCGTGGGCTTCGTGCTCGGGCTCATCGCCCGGGCGGTCCTGCCCGGCAAGCAGCACCAGCCCCTGTGGCTGACGACCCTCTTCGGCATGGCCGGCGCCATCCTCGGCAACGCGGTGGCCGGCTGGATCGGGGTCGCGGACACCCGGGGCATCGACTGGACCCGCCACCTGCTCCAGCTGGCGTGTGCGATCGCCGTCGTCGCGCTCGGCGACATGATGTACATGGCGATCCGGGGCAAGCGCGGCCAGACGACGTGACGGGGAACGGTACCCGCGGGCTCCCGTCGAGGCCCGTGGGCACGGCGAAGGGGCCGGTCCGCACGCACCGTGCGGACCGGCCCCTTCGCCGTGTGCTGCCGGGCGGCCCCGGAGCCGTCGGCGCCGTCAGCCGGTGAGCTCCACCGCGGCCAGGTTCTTCTTGCCGCGACGCAGCACCAGCCAACGCCCGTGCAGCAGCTCCTCCCGGGCCGGGACCGCGTCCTCGGCGGTGATCTTGACGTTGTTCACGTACGCCCCGCCCTCCTTGACCGTACGGCGACCGGCCGACTTGCTCGCGACGAGGCCGGTCTCGGCGAGCAGGTCCGGCACCGCCACGAGTTCGGAGACCTTGGCGTGCGGCAGCTCCGAGAGGGCCGCGGCCAGCGTGGCCTCGTCCAGCTCCGCCAGGTCGCCCTGCCCGAAGAGGGCCTTCGAGGCGGCGATCACGGCGGCGCACTGGTCGGCACCGTGCACCAGCGTGGTGAGCTCCTCGGCCAGCGCGCGCTGCGCGGCGCGCGCCTGCGGCCGCTCCGCGGTCTGCGCCTCCAGCTCCTCCAGCTCCTCGCGGCTCTTGAAGGACAGGATGCGCAGGTACGTGGAGACGTCCCGGTCGTCCACGTTCAGCCAGAACTGGTAGAACGCGTACGGCGTGGTCAGCTCCGGGTCCAGCCAGACGGCGCCGCTCTCGGTCTTGCCGAACTTCGTGCCGTCCGCCTTGACCATCAGCGGCGTGGCCAGCGCGTGCACCTGCGCGTGCGGCTCCAGCTTGTGGATCAGGTCGAGGCCGGCCACCAGGTTGCCCCACTGGTCCGACCCGCCCTGCTGCAGGGTGCAGCCGTGGCGCCGGTACAGCTCCAGGAAGTCCATGCCCTGCAGCAGCTGGTAGCTGAACTCGGTGTAGCTGATGCCCTCCTGGGACTCCAGCCGCCGGGCGACGGAGTCCTTGGTCAGCATCTTGTTGACGCGGAAGTGCTTGCCGATGTCCCGCAGGAACTCGATGGCGGACAGGCCCGCCGTCCAGTCCAGGTTGTTCACCATCACCGCGGCGTTCTCGCCCTCGAAGGACAGGAACGGCTCGATCTGGGTGCGCAGCCGGTTGACCCAGTTCGCGACCGTCTCCGGGTCGTTCAGGGTCCGCTCGGCCGTCGGGCGCGGGTCACCGATCTGCCCCGTGGCCCCGCCGACCAGCGCCAGCGGCCGGTGGCCGGCCTGCTGGAGCCGGCGCACGGTGAGCACCTGCACCAGGTGCCCCACGTGCAGCGACGGGGCCGTCGGGTCGAAGCCGCAATAGAAGGTGACCGGACCGTCCGCGAGCGCCTTGCGCAGGGCGTCCTCGTCGGTGGACTGGGCGAACAGCCCGCGCCACTTCAGTTCGTCGACGATGTCCGTCACGGTCTTTCGACTCCTTCGAATGGTGGAGAGGCGGCCGGTGCGGTGGCCGCGGCACGCGCCGGGGCGCGTGGATCTCAGTCTATGGGGGTCACACGCCCTTGCTGACCGAGCTCATGTTGAAATCGGGGATCCGCAGCGCGGGCATCGCGGCCCGGGTGAACCAGTCGCTCCACTCGCGCGGCAGGGTCTTCTCGGTACGGCCGGCCTCGGTGGCCCGGGACAGCAGGTCCACCGGGGACTCGTTGAACCGGAAGTTGTTCACCTCGCCGACGACCTCGCCGTTCTCGACGAGGTACACCCCGTCCCGGGTCAGGCCGGTCAGCAGCAGCGTCGCCGGGTCGACCTCGCGGATGTACCACAGGCACGTGAGCAGCAGCCCCCGCCCGGTGGCCGCCACCATCTCGTCCAGGGACTTCTCCCCGCCCGCGTCCAGGACCAGGTTGCCGAAGCCGGGGGCCGGGGGCAGCCCGGTCAGCGCCGCGGTGTGCCGGGTGGTGGTCAGGTGGGCCAGCTCGCCGCCCCGCACCCACTCCACCGGCGGCACCGGCAGACCGTTGTCGAACACCGACGCGTCGTCGCCCGAGCTGTGCGCGATGACGAACGGCGCCGCCTCGAGGCCGGGCTCGTTCGGGTCGCTGCGCAGCGTCAGCGGCAGCGGCGAGAGCCGCTCGCCGAGCCGGGTGCCGCCGCCGGGCTTGGAGAACACCGTGCGGCCCTCGGTCGCGTCCCGCGCGGACGCCGACCACATCTGGTAGATCAGCAGGTCCGCCACGGCTGTCGGGGGCAGCAGCGTCTCGTAGCGGCCGGCCGGCAGCTCGATGCGCCGCTCCGCCCAGCCCAGCCGGCGGGCCAGCTCCGCGTCCAGCGCCCCGGGGTCGACGTCCTTGAAGTCACGGGTGGACCGGCCGGCCCAGGCCGACCGCTGCCGGTCGGGCGACTTCGCGTTCAGCTCCAGCGTCCCGTTCGGCTGGTCGTGCCGGAGCCGGAGCCCCGTCGAGGTGCCGACGTACGTGGAGACCAGCTCGTGGTTGGCGAACCCGTACAGTTCGCGACCGCCCTCGCGGGCCCGGGCGAAGGCCTCGCCCAGCGCCGGGGCGAAGTCCGCGAACACCGCCGAGGAGGTCTCGGCCGGCCCGTCGGTGAAGTCCGGGGACGACGGGACCCCCGTCACCAGCGGCTGCGCGTCCTCAGCCGGCCCCGCGCCGCGCGCCGCCGCCTCGGCGGCCCGCACCAGCGGCTCGAGGTCCTCGGCCGTGACGGCGGAGCGGGAGACCACGCCGGAGGCGGTGCCCTCCTTGCCGTCCACGGTGGCGATCACCGTGAGGGTGCGGCCGCGGGTGACGCCGTTCGTCGTCAGCGCGTTGCCCGCCCAGCGCAGGTTCGCCGTCGACTCCTCGTCCGCGATCACCACGCAGCCGTCGGCCGTGGACAGCTCCAGCGCCCGCTCGACGATCTCGTGCGGCTTCGTGCTCCGGGTCATCGGCCGGCCTCCTGGGTGGTGTTCAAGATGTTGACGCCGCGGAACAGCGCGGACGGGCAGCCGTGCGAGACGGCAGCGACCTGGCCCGGCTGGGCCTTGCCGCAGTTGAAGGCGCCGCCCAGGACGTACGTCTGCGGGCCGCCGACGGCCTCCATGGAGCCCCAGAAGTCGGTGGTCGTCGCCTGGTAGGCCACGTCCCGCAGCTGGCCCGCCAGCCGCCCGTTCTCGATCCGGAAGAACCGCTGGCCGGTGAACTGGAAGTTGTACCGCTGCATGTCGATCGACCAGGAGCGGTCGCCGACCACGTAGATGCCCCGCTCGACCCCGCCGATCAGGTCCTCCGTCGACAGCCCGCCCGGGTCCGGCTGCAGCGAGACGTTCGCCATCCGCTGCACCGGCACGTGCCCGGGGGAGTCCGCGTACGCGCAGCCGTTCGAGCGGCCGAGGCCGGTCAGCTTCGCGATGCGCCGGTCCAGCTGGTAGCCGACCAGGGTGCCGTCCTTGACGAGGTCCCAGCTCTGCGCCTCGACGCCCTCGTCGTCGTACCCGACCGTGGCCAGGCCGTGCTCCGCGGTGCGGTCACCGGTCACGTTCATGATCGGGGAGCCGTACTTCAGGGTGCCGAGCTGGTCGAACGTCGCGAACGAGGTGCCGGCGTACGCCGCCTCGTAGCCCAGCGCCCGGTCCAGCTCGGTGGCGTGCCCGATCGACTCGTGGATCGTCAGCCACAGGTTCGACGGGTCGACCACCAGGTCGTACCGGCCGGCCTCGACGCTCGGCGCCCGCATCTTCTCCGCCAGCAGCCCCGGGATCCGCTCCAGCTCGGAGTCCCAGTCCCAGCCGGTGCCCCGCAGGTACTCCCAGCCGCGGCCCGCCGGGGGCGCGATCGTGCGCATCGAGTCGAACTCGCCGGTCCGCTCGTCCACGGCCACCGCCGTCAGCTGCGGGTGGATCCGTACCCGCTGCTGGGTCGTGACGGTGCCCGCGGTGTCCGCGTAGAACTTGTTCTCGTGCACGGCCAGCAGCGAGGCGTCCACGTGCGCCACGCCGTCCGCCGCCAGCAGCCGGTTGCTCCAGTCCGCCAGCAGGGCGGCCTTCTCCTCGTCCGGCACCGTGAACGGGTCGATCTCGTACGCCGAGACCCACGTCCGGTCCGCGTGCACCGGCTCGTCCGCCAGCTCCACCCGCTCGTCCGAGCCGGCCGCCTTGATCACCTTCGCCGACAGCTGCGCCATGGCCACCGCCTGCGAGGCGACCCGCGCAGCACCGTCCATGGTCAGGTCGACGCCCGAGGCGAACCCCCAGCTGCCCCCGTGCACCACCCGGACGGCGAAGCCGAGGTCGGTGGTGTCCGAGGAGCCCGCGGGCTTGGCGTCCCGCAGGCGCCACGAGGCGCTGCGGACCCGCTCGAGCCGGAAGTCGGCATGCTCGGCGCCCAGAGCGCGCGCCCGCGCGAGCGCCGCGTCGGCGAGCGCCCGCAGCGGCAGCGCGGTGAACGCCGCGTCGATGGAATGAGGCACGGATGTCTCCCTGTGGTCGGGACCGGTCGCCCCGATCATGTCGCGCCGGCGCCCGGAATGCCTACACCTTTCTGTAGGGACTCGACAGCCGTCGACTTCAGGCCCTGTCGAGGACCGATTCTGCGTACACACGACTGGACCGATAGGTTTTCGCTGTCCAGACAGCTAGGGAAAGGGTGATCCGTTGAGCCGCTCGGTTCTCGTCACCGGAGGAAACCGGGGCATCGGCCTCGCCATCGCCCGCGCCTTCGCCGACGCGGGCGACAAGGTCGCGATCACGTACCGCTCGGGGGAGCCCCCGCAGGAGCTCGTCGACCTGGGCGTGCTGCCCGTCCGGTGCGACATCACCGATGCCGAGCAGGTGGAGCAGGCCTACAAGGAGATCGAGGGCAAGCACGGCGCGGTCGAGGTGCTGGTGGCCAACGCCGGCATCACCAAGGACCAGCTGCTGATGCGCATGTCCGAGGACGACTTCACGTCCGTCCTCGACACGAACCTCACCGGCACCTTCCGCGTGGTCAAGCGCGCCAACCGCGGCATGCTGCGCGCCAAGAAGGGCCGCGTCGTCCTCATCTCGTCCGTCGTCGGCCTGTACGGCTCGGCGGGCCAGGCGAACTACGCCGCTTCCAAGGCCGGCCTCGTCGGCTTCGCCCGCTCCCTCGCCCGCGAGCTGGGTTCCCGCAACATCACCTTCAACGTCGTCGCCCCCGGCTTCGTCGACACCGACATGACGAAGGTGCTCACCGACGAGCAGCGCGCCGGCATCGTCTCCCAGGTGCCGCTCGGCCGCTACGCGCAGCCCGAGGAGATCGCCTCGGCCGTGCGCTTCCTCGCGTCGGACGACGCGTCGTACATCACTGGAGCCGTCATTCCCGTTGACGGCGGATTGGGCATGGGTCACTGATCACCATGAGCGGAATTCTCGACGGCAAGCGCATCCTGGTCACTGGTGTGCTGATGGAGTCCTCCATCGCCTTCCACGTCGCCAAGCTGGCCCAGGAGCAGGGCGCCGAGGTCATCCTCACCGCTTTCCCCCGGCCCACCCTGACCGAGCGCATCGCCAAGAAGCTCCCCAAGCCCGTCAAGGTCATCGAGCTCGACGTCACCAACGACGAGCACCTGGGCCGCCTGGAGCAGGTCGTCCGCGACGAGCTCGGCGGCCTCGACGGCGTCGTCCACTCGATCGGCTTCGCCCCGCAGGACGCCCTCGGCGGCAACTTCCTGAACACGCCGTTCGAGTCGGTGTCCACCGCGATGCACGTTTCGGCGTTCTCCCTGAAGGCGCTGACCATGGCCTGCAAGCCGCTGTTCCCGGCGGAGGGCGCGGCCGTCGTCGGCCTCACCTTCGACGCGCAGTACGCCTGGCCGCAGTACGACTGGATGGGTCCGGCCAAGGCCGCGCTGGAGGCCACCAGCCGCTACCTCGCCCGCGACCTGGGCAAGGAGAACATCCGCTGCAACCTGGTCTCCGCCGGCCCGCTCGGCTCCATGGCCGCGAAGTCCATCCCGGGCTTCTCCGACCTGGCCGACGTGTGGAACCACCGCTCCCCGCTGGCGTGGGACATGAACGACGCGGAGCCGGCCGGCCGCGGCGTCGTCGCCCTGCTCTCGGACTGGTTCCCGAAGACCACCGGCGAGATCGTGCACGTCGACGGCGGCGTGCACATCATGGGCGCCTGACCCCGCACCGGGTTCACCCGTACGGGCCAGCCGCCGCGCGCACCCACCTGGGCCGCGCCTCCTCCGGGAGGCGCGGCCCTCGCGTTTCCCGCAGACTGATCACGCCCGGGGAGCGCCGAGCGGGGGCTCCCGGCCGACTCGCGGGAGGGAGGACCGGGTGCGTCCGATCCGCAGCCGTACGACGACACTGCTGGCCGCTGCCATCGTGCTGACCGGCCTCCTCGCGCCCGGGGCGGCGGCCGACGCGGCCCCCGGGGCCGACCCCGCGGCCGTGGCCGGAGCGGAGGGCGTGGCCGGATCCGAGGGCGCGCCCGCCGCGGGCGAGGCCGTTCCGGACCCGCTCGACCCCCTCTCCGGCGCGGAGGCCGGCGTGGACCCGGCGGAGCTGCCCGTCGAGCCGCCCGCCCAGCCGACCCGGCCGGGGCGCCGCGAGCTGTTCGGGGCCGACTGCGACACCGAGATCGCCGGGTCCCACGTCACCGCGCGCTGCCACAACCCGTACCCCGGGACCGACCTGGTGCGCCTGCACATCGAGTGCGACCGGTGGTGGGACCTCGACAGCGACACCGTGGCGGTCGCCGTCGGGCCCGCCGACCTGCTCCAGCTGACCGGGCGCTGCTGGAAGGAAGTGCGGTCGGCGTGGGTGAGCCATCAGCGCGGCTGAGAACCCCGCTCCGACGGACTGTCAGACCCCGCCCCTAGGCTGGCCCCGGTTCGGTCGAGCAAGGAGCGGGGCAGTGCGGATAGAGCGTCACCAGGTGGGCCAGGCAGCGGTTTCGGCCGCCCGGACGGACTTCGTGAACCGGATCGGGGGAGAGGTCCGGTCCATGTCGCGGGGCGGCCGGATGGCCACGTACGAGTGGCAGTACCTCTCGGAGGAGTTCCTCGACTACCTCGGCGCCCTGTCCGTCGACACCCCCGACCTCGACCACCCCGAGGCCAGGGCCGTGCTCAGGGACGCCACCGAGGCCGCGGCCGGCGCCGTCACGTACGCCGCGTACCACCCGCACGACAGCTTCCACATCCACCTCGACTACGTGAACTTCGGGATGGGGTACGACCGCGGCGACACCGAGCACCCCGAGGAGTCGGTCACCCCGGGCGAGTGGCTCGACGCGTTCTGCCTCGCGGTCCTCTCCGGCAAGGCCTCGTACCACGGGGAGGCGTTCCACTTCGCCCGCCACAAGTTCGGCGACGACACGGCCGGGACCCCCGCCGTGGAACTCGTCGCCGGCTTCATGGCCCACGTCATGGGCGACACGGGGAACGACGACGACGCATACCCGCCGACCGCGGAGCAGAAGACCGTCGCGGTCGACGCCGCGCTCGCCCGGATCGCCGCCCGGGCCCAGGAGCGCGGCGCGGAGCTGCTCGACCGGCCGGACACGGTGGCCCTGCGCACCCTGCGCGCCCTGGTCGTCGAGGACCGGGAGGCCTTCGAGGCCGGGATCGCCGCGCTGCTGCTCCCGCTGACCGAGCGGCCCGGGCCCGGCGCGCGGCCGCGCAGCCTGCTGCCGCTGCTGCCGATCGCCCTCGCCGCGCTGGCGTACCGCACCCTGGGCTGGTCGCCGGCCGTCGACACCGACTACCTGCCCCGCGCCCTGGTCACCGGCTTCGAGACCGCCGGCCCCCGGGTCGGGGGCTTCGGCCGCGACCGGCGCGCCGACGCGGTCGCCGCCCTGGCCGCCGGGCCCCTCGTGGTCGAGCGGCCGGCCGTGGAGCGGAGCTCCGGCCCGGAGTACGAGGCCCGGTTCGAGGAGCGCACCCGCAAGGCCCTCACCGGCGAGGACGGCGAGCCCCTCAAGGCGTGGCGGCTCGAGAGCGCGGTGCGCTACCAGGACATCCTCTTCAAGACGCGGGCCGCGCGCTCCGCTGACGCCACCGACGCCCAGCTCGCCAACCTGCGGCTGGCCTCCCGGCTCGGCGCCGCGCTGTTCACGATCGCGCTGGCCGAGCCGGGCACCGAGGTCGAGGTGGAGATCGACGGCCGCACGCTGCGCTGCCCGGCCTCCCGCGAGGACGCGGGCCCCGGCACCTGGCAGACCGCCACCGCGTTCGCCCTCGTCACCGGGGCCCGCGAGGACCTCGCACCACTGGTCCTGACCGGCCCCGGGTATGCGGAGGAGGACCGCTCCGCGTTCGCCGCGTACCGGGTGGCCCTCCACACCTACCTGAAGGGAGAGGACGCCGGGCCGGCGGCCGAGCGCGCGCTGCGGGAGGTCGAGAGGGCCCGGGACCGGGGCTTCCGGCCGCCGCCGGCGGTGCTGCTCTCGCAGCTCGTCGAGGGGGACGAGGAGAGCTTCAACCTGGCCCTGGCCGACGCCCTGGAGGCCTACCGCGACCACTTCCGGGTGGCCGACCGCGCCGACGACGTCGACGCGTCGATCGACCTCGACGTCCTGTCGCTGGCCTGCCACGCCCGCCGCCGGGGCTGGGAGGTCCGCGTCGAGTCGCCGTACCTGCCCCGACGACTGCTCCTCGCGGCCGAAGCCTTCTAGCCCTCTGTCCTCAGGAGGCCCGCTCGGTAAGCGGGGGCCGTGGTGTGTGGGGAGCCTCGTGAGGCGTCGTGGCCTGCAGGCCATGAGGGGTCAAGAGGCGAGGGGACCCCCACACCACGGCATCCCCCCGGCGGTCAGCCGCGCGCCCGCCCCGGGGCTGCCTTCAGCCATTCGAACGGGTAGCCCGCGGCCTCGGAGGCCGCCGCGTCCCCGTCCCCGCGGCGGATCGCCTCCACCAGGCGGCCGTGGTCCATGTGGGTGTCCGGCGTCAGCTCGGTGCCCACGTCGTCGCGCAGCCAGTCGCGCAGCAGGTCGCCCAGATCGGCGTAGAGCCCGACCAGGACCTCGTTGTGCGAGGCCGCCACCACCGCCATGTGCAGGCTGATGTCGGCGGCCACGAACACCTCCGCGTCCCCGGACGCCCACGCCTCCTCGCGCCGCGCCAGCAGCGCGTCCAGCTGGCCCAGGTCGCGCTCGGTGCGCCGCTCCGCCGCCAGCCGTGCCGCCGAGGACTCCAGCGTCGACCGCAGCTCCGCGACGTGCCGCGGGTCGGCGCCCGCGAACCGGCGGTGCATGACCCCCGCCAGCTCGCTGGTCGCGAGGACGTACGTGCCCGACCCCTGCCGGATGTCCAGCAGGCCGTTGTGCGCGAGCGCGCGGACCGCCTCGCGCACGGTGTTGCGGGCCACGCCCAGCTGCTCGACCAGCTCCGGCTCGGTGGGGATCCGCGAACCCACCGGCCACTCGCCCGACGTGATCTGGTTCCTGAGCTGGGAGATCACCTGGTCGACGAGTGCGGAGCGGCGGGGCGAGGTCAGCGGCATGGACCCTCCTGGGCGTAGTGGACGGGACGACACCGTAGCGGTACCGGCGAGCGGAGCGGGTCGGACCACCGCTGGACAACCAATCATCCCATGAATCTATGATGGGTGGCATGCGCGATGAGAAGACCCGCACCCTCGGCCGCGCGGCCGCGCCCGGCAGCAGCGCCGCCCCCGCCACCCGTGGCCCCGCCGCGGTGCCCGCCCAGGAGGCCCCCCGCTGGCTCGGGCCGCTCGTCGTCGTCGCCATCGTCCTCGCCGCCCTCAACCTGCGACCGGCCATCACCAGCCTCGGCGCCCTCCTGGAGGAGACCCGCGCCGGCCTCGGCATGAGCGGCACCGTCGCCGGTCTGCTCACCTCCATGCCGGCGCTCTGCTTCGCGGTCTTCGGCGTCACCGCGCCCCGGCTCTCGCGCCGGTTCGGCCCTGCCGCCGTCGTGTGCGCCGGCATGGCCGCGGTCGCCGCCGGCATGGTGGTCCGCTCCTGCGCGGGCAGCACGGGCGGCTTCCTCGCCGCCAGTGCCCTCTCCCTCGCCGGCATCGCGCTCACCAACGTGCTGCTCCCGGTCATCGTCAAGCGCTGGTTCCCCGACCGCGTCGGCACCATGACGGGCCTGTACTCCATGGCGCTGGCCATCGGCACCTCACTGGCCGCCGCGGCCACCGTCCCGATGACCCGGGCCCTCGGCGGCAGTTGGCGCACCGGCCTGCTGGTGTGGGCCGTCCTCGCCCTGGCCGCCGTCCTGCCCTGGCTCGCCGTGGCCCGCGAGGCCCGGCGGGAGGCCCGGCGGGAGCGGGGCGGCGGCCCCGCCGCCGCGCCCTCGGGTGCGGGCGCCCGGCCCGCCGACACCGCGGGCCCCCGGGTCACCCGCAGCCGCACCGCCTGGGCGCTGGCCGGCTACTTCGGCCTCCAGGCCACCGGCGCGTACGTGACCATGGGCTGGCTGGCCCAGATCTTCCGGGACTCGGGCGTCTCGGCCGACGGCGCCGGGGTGCTGCTCGCCCTCACCATGGTCATGGGAGTGCCGCTGGCCTTCGTCATCCCGCGGCTGGCCGGGGCCGTTCGCAACCAGGGCGTCATCGTCGTCGCCCTCGGCCTCTTCGGCCTGACGGGGTACGCCGGCCTGTACGCCGCACCCGCGGGCGGGGCGTGGGCCTGGGCCATGCTGCTCGGCGTCTCGAACTGCGCGTTCCCGCTGGCCATCACCATGATCGGTCTGCGTGCCCGGTCCGCGGCCGGCGTCGCCAAGCTGTCCGCCTTCGCGCAGAGCACCGGCTACCTGATCTCCCTCCCCGGCCCCCTGGTCATCGGCATGCTGTACCAGCACAGCGGCGGCTGGGACCTGCCGCTGGCGGTCATGGCGGGCCTGATGGTGCCGCAGATGGTGGTGGGCGTCCTCGCGGGCCGGGACCGCACGATCGAGGACGAATGCGCCATGGGAGACTGAGTCCATGCAGCCCGTGCTCGAACCGAACCCCCAGAACGGCCGCCGGAAGCTGGCCCTCGTCCTCGGCGCCATGCTCGGTGTCACGGTGATCGTCGCGATCATCGCCACGTTCGCCTCCCCCTGACGCACCCCGCGCCCCCGCGCGGCGGCCGGGGTGGGGATAACCCCCCGTCCCCTAGGGGGTGGGACTCAGGGTCAAGTGGGTGGACCACCTGATGGGAACCGCCGCACCGGATCTCTAGATTCGAGGCAGCGAAGACAACGCGGCACTCCCAGCAGCCCAGCCGAGCCCACCCAGACGGAGGCGGTCATGTCGGCCCCCACCCAGATCCGGACCGTCCACCGGTCCTCGCCCTTCGGCCGCACTCCCGGCACCGGCCCCGACACCCGCCTGCGCTGGTGGGCCCTCGCCCTCCCCGTCGCGGCCTTCGCGGCGCTCCTCATCCTCCTGTCCGGCCCGGGCGCGGCCGGAGCGCACCAGCCGGGGGCGGGTTCCGCGCTGGTCCCGCTCCTGGAGCAGCTGGTGCGCGCACTGCCCTGACACCCGCGCGCCGGAGCACGTCCGCCTCCATGGGGTGAGCCCTTCAACACCCTGCGCCCCATGGCTCATTTCGTGCGAAGCTGGGAGCCATGAGCGCCGATACACCCCGCAGGATCGTCCTCCTCCGGCACGCCAAGGCCGACTGGCCCGACGTGTCGGACCACGAGCGGCCGCTGGCCGACCGGGGCAGGGCGGACGCCCCGGCCGTCGGGCTGAAGCTGGCAGAGACCGGCATCACCTTCGACCTGGCCCTGTGCTCCACCGCCGCCCGGACCCGCGAGACCTGGAAGCTCGCCGTCCAGGAACTCCCGCACCGGCCCAAGACCGTCTACGAGGAGCGCCTGTACGAGGCCTCCCTCGGCGAGCTGATCGCCCTGGTCAACGAGACCCCGGACGACGTGCACGACCTGCTGGTCATCGGCCACAACCCGGGCATGCACGCACTGGCCGACGCCCTCGCCGGCCGGGCCGAGGGCGACACCCTCGCGCGCATGGCCCGCAGCGGCTTCCCGACCGCGGCCGTCGCCGTCATCGGGTTCAGCGGCAGCTGGAAGTCCGTCGAGCACGGGGTCGGCACCCTCCTCGACTTCTGGACCCCCAAGCACTGACCCCCATGGGGTATCCGCAGCCCGAGAAGGCCCCCGGCAGCACCGGCCGGGGGCCCTTCTCGTACTCCGCGCGGGCGCGAAGGCCCCGGCCCGCAGCGCCGGGTCCCCGGGCCCGTCGGTACGGGCGCGGGCGTCGCGGACGGTGTCAGTGCAGGTCGGCGGCCTCGACCTCTTCGCGCGTGATGCCCAGCAGGTACAGCACGGTGTCCAGGAAGGGCACGTTGACGGCGGTGTGCGCGGCCTCCCGCACCACCGGCTTCGCACAGAAGGCCACGCCCAGCCCGGCGGCGTTCAGCATGTCCAGGTCGTTGGCGCCGTCGCCGATGGCCACGGTCTGGGCCAGCGGCACCCCCGCCTCGGCCGCGAAGCGGCGCAGCAGCCGCGCCTTGCCCGCCCGGTCCACGATGTCCCCGGTCACCCGGCCCGTCAGCTTGCCGTCGACGATCTCCAGCGTGTTGGCCGAGGCGAAGTCCAGCCCCAGCCGCTCCTGCAGGTCGTCCGTCACCTGCGTGAAGCCGCCCGAGACGACACCCACCTGGTAGCCGAGCCGCTTCAGCGTGCGGATCAGGGTCCGCGCCCCCGGCGTGAGCCGCACCTCGGCCCGCACCTTGTCCACCACCGACGCGTCCAGGCCCGCCAGCAACGCCACCCGGGCGTGCAGGGACTGCTCGAAGTCCAGCTCGCCGCGCATCGCCTGCGCCGTGACCTCGGCGACCTTGTCCTCGCAGCCCGCGTGGGCCGCGAACAGCTCGATGACCTCGTCCTGGATGAGGGTCGAGTCCACGTCCATGACCACCAGGCGCTGCGCCCGGCGGTGCAGCCCTGCCGACACCACGGCGACGTCCACGCCGATGCGGGCCGCCTCGATCGCCAGCGCGGTGCGCAGCGGCTCGGTCCCGGTGCCCGACACGGCGAACTCCACGGCCGTCACCGGGTACTTCGCGAGGCGGAAGATGCGGTCGATGTTCCCGCCCACCGAGGTGATCTTCGCGGCCACGGCGGCGGTGGACTCGGCGGTCAGCGGGTGGCCCAGCACGGTGACGTGGGAACGCCCGCTGCCGCGCGGCCGGTTGTCGCCCGTACCCGAGATGATCTCGGCCTGCATCTTGAGGGACTCGGCCCAGCTGTGCACGGTGGCCCGCAGCTCGCCCTCCATCACCGTGCCCGGCGAGGTGATCAGGGCGCACAGGACTATGCGGCCGCGGGTGACGACCTGCTCGATGTCGACGACGTCGACGGAGTACGCGGCGAGGGTGTCGAACAGCCCGGCGGTGATCCCAGGGCGGTCCTTGCCGAAGATCTTGACGAGGAGGGTCGGGACGTCGGAGGTCTGCGAAGCGCTCATGGTCCCCTCACCGTATCCTCCCGCCCACGATGTGGCTCCCCCTGTCCCACCCCCCGGACGCGTATCTGGCTCAAGACCGCTGCTAGCGGGTCCGCGGGGCGTCCGGCGGCGGTCCGGGCGGTGGCGGGGGAGTGAACGGCGGCTTCCGCTGCCGGGGCCGCGGCGGAGGGGGCGGCGGCGGGCCCGCCAGCGTGGCGTCCGTCGACCTGTCGGGCCCCGCCCGGCCCCGCCCGCCGGACCCGCGCCAGGGCGCCCCCGGCGGGGGTCCGGCGATCGTCTCGTCCGTGGACACGTCCCGCCCGCCCGAGCGGCCCGCGCCCGGTCCGTCGCGGTACGGGTTCACCGTCGGCGGGCCGTGTCCGGGCCGGGGCGCGTACGGGCCCGCCGGACCGTACGCAGCGCCCGGGCCCGCCGGACCGTAGGGGTGGCCCGGGCCGTACGGCGCGCCCGGGCCCGCGTACGGCCCGTACGTCGGCCACGGCGCCCCCGACCCGTACCCCGCGGGCGGCCCGGCCGCCCCGGCCGCCGCCAGCGGCGCGCGCCGGAACGCGAGCAGCGCCCCCGCCCCGCCCGCCAGCGCTCCCCAGCCCGCCCCCAGCAGCGCCGCCGGTCCCGCCTGCCCGTGCAGCTCCAGCGCCGCCCCGAACGCGTCCACGCCCAGCACCGACAGCGAGGCGCTCACCGACACCCCCGTCAGCCACACCAGCAGCGGCGTCACCACCGCCCAGACCAGCCCCATGCGCACCGCCGCTCGGGCCGCGAAGGCCGATCGCCCCCCGGCGGGCCGGCGGGCCGTGCGTACGCCCGCCAGGGTCCCCGCGTACAGCAGCGCACCGGCCACCGCGGCCACCAGCAGCCACACCCGGTCGTCGTACCCGGCCAGCCGCCCCACGGTCACCGGCTCCCGCGCCGACATCCCGAGCAGCCGGTCCAGCGGGTCGGGCAGCACCCCGGCCAGCCGACCGCTCACCCGCCCGTCGAAGGGCACGAACATCCCCAGCGGAACCGCCGACCACGCCCCGTTCGGCGCCCCGAGCAGCGCCCCGCCCAGCACCATCCGCGGATGGTCGTCGCCGGCAGCCGCCCACACCGCGGCCGCCAGCGCCGCCGCCACCGTCACCTGCAGGGCGGCCACCGTCGCCGACACCGCCGGCCGGACCGCCGCGAGCAGCCGCGGGGCACCGGGCCCGGTCCGCCGGCTCGCGGCCACCGCGATCAGCAGCACCGCAACCACCCACACCAGCGCGCCCAGCAGCGTCGGCCCGGTCCGCACCGAGAACCCGACCCGCGCCTTCGCGTCGACCAGGTCCCCGATGCGGTCCGGCAGCAGGCCGCCGACGTCCCCGGCGCCACCGATGCCGCCGATGTCCCCGACATCGCCCAACCCGGGGATCTCCAGGCCCCCCGAGCCCCCGCCGGGCCTCCCCGGTCCGCCGCCCCCGGACCCGCGCGCACCCGGCAGCCGCACCCCGTCGAGCGTCACCACGTCGTGCCCCACCCAGGCCAGGGCCCCCGCCATGGCCACGAACAGCACCACGACCGCCGCGCCCCGCACCAGCAGTTGGCGCCCGTCGAAGCCGACCGCCCGCACCGGGCGCAGGAAGACGAGCGCCAACACCGACGCCCCCGCCAACCCCACCCCCAGTGGCGCGATGTCGACGGCGGTCTGCGCCCCCGCACCCTCCAGTCCAAAGACCGAGACGTCTCCGGAGGGCGTCACGGTTCCCCCAACGGCCAGTACCACCACGGCCGCTGTCATCGCCCCCAGCGAACCGCCCGCGGCGTCCGCCCCCAACAGGTGCAGCCCCGCGGCCGCCACCCCGGCCATCACCACCAACGCCCAGCTCACCGCCGCCACCGCGGACATCACCACGTCGGCCGCCCCGGGCGTCGGCGCGCGTGCCCCGACCCGCGCGGGCGCGCCGAAGCCCGCCGCCCCGCCACCGCCCCACCCCGAAGACGACCCCATGCGCGGACCCCCCGATTCGTGCCGAGTCACCACGCATCTCCCCGCCCCGTATGATCCGTACGCACTCGGTGGGGCCCGGATTCCACTTCTGCGCGTGGGCCTGAAATAGTTCCCCCCGAAGTTCGCCATCCCTAGACTCCCTGCCGTCAGGGGGCATCGGGGGACAACAAGTGGGGCATGGAGTGCCGGAACTCGTACTGGAATTGAACGGAAGGACCTGGGCCCTCGATCCGTCCAGGTCGTACACCCTGGGCCGTGACCCCCAGGGCGACATGGTGATCGACGACGCCAGGGTCTCGTGGCGGCACGCCACCATCAGCTGGACCGGGAGCGGCTGGGCCCTCGAGGACCACGGCAGCACCAACGGGACGTATGCGCACGGCCAGCGGGTGCAGCGACTGGACCTCGCGCCGGGGACCGCCGTCCACCTCGGCAACGCGACCGACGGCCCGCGGTTGAACCTGACCGCCGCCGTCGCCAACGTCCCGTCGGGGCACGGGCAGCAGGGGGCACCCGCGGCCGGCTGGCCCGGGCAGCAGGGGCACCAGCCGCAGTACCAGCAGCAGCCGGCGCAGCCGCACGTCCCGCAGCAGCAGGGCCACCAGCAGCAGGCCCACCAGCCGCAGGCCGCCCAGCCGGCCGGCGCGCCGGTCTACGGGGACCGCAGCCCGACGACGTTCCACCACATCGACGTCGGCCGGGTCATGCGCATCGGTCGTGCGCTGGACAACGAACTGGTGGTCTCCGACCTCCAGGTCTCGCGCCACCACGCCGAATTCCGCTCGGCGGGCGGCCGGTTCGAGATCAAGGACCTCGGCAGCCACAACGGCACGTACGTCAACGGTCAGCCGCTGGCCAAGTCCGGTAGCGCGACGCTGGGTCCGAACGACATCGTCGGCGTCGGCCACTCCACGTTCCGCATCGTCGGCGACCGCCTCGAGGAGTTCGTCGACACCGGTGAGGTCTCCTTCTCGGCCCGCCACCTGACCGTCACGGTCGACGGCGGCAAGCAGATCCTCAAGGACGTCTCCTTCGGCGTCCCGGAGAAGTCCCTGGTCGCGGTCATCGGCCCCTCCGGCTCCGGCAAGTCGACGCTGCTCAAGGCGCTCACCGGCTACCGCCCGGCCAACCAGGGTGACGTCCTCTACGACAACCGCAACCTGTACAAGCAGTTCGCGGAGCTCCGCCAGCGCATCGGCCTGGTCCCGCAGGACGACATCCTGCACAAGGAGCTGACCGTCCGGACGGCCTTGAAGTACGCGGCCAAGCTCCGCTTCCCCGGTGACACCGCCGAGGAGGAGCGCACCGCCCGCATCGACGAGGTGCTGCGCGAGCTCAAGCTCGACATCCACAAGGACAAGAAGATCACCTCGCTCTCGGGTGGTCAGCGCAAGCGCGTGTCCGTCGCCCTCGAGCTGCTCACCAAGCCGTCGCTGATCTTCCTCGACGAGCCCACCTCCGGCCTCGACCCGGGCATGGACCGCGACGTCATGCAGCTGCTGCGCGGCCTCGCCGACGACGGCCGCACCGTCCTGGTCGTCACGCACTCCGTGGCCGAGCTGGCGCTGTGCGACAAGCTCCTCGTCATGGCGCCGGGCGGCTCGGTCGCGTACTTCGGCCCGCCCGGGGAAGCGCTGAACTTCTTCGGCTACCAGACCTGGGCCGACGTGTTCTCCGCCTTCGAGAACTACCGCGACTACGACTGGGCGGGCCGCTGGAAGGGCTCGCAGCACTACCAGATGTACGCCGCGGACATCGACGCCGTCGCCCCGCAGTCGGTGCAGATGCCGCCCATGCAGCAGATGCAGCCGCCCAAGCCGCAGGACTGGGGCTCGCAGCTGCGCACCCTGATCCGCCGCTACGTCTCGGTGATCGCATCGGACAAGGGCTTCATGGGCCTGATGCTGATCCTGCCCGCGGTGCTCGGCGTGGTCTCCACGGTCATCCCCGCGGACTTCGGCCTCGCCCCGCCGACGGGCAAGGCCCGGTTCAACGGCGACGCCGGCACGATCATGCTGATCCTCGCGGTCGGCATGTGCTTCTCCGGCGCGGCGAACTCCGTCCGCGAGCTGATCAAGGAACGGGTCATCTACGAGCGGGAACGCGCGACGGGTCTGTCCCGGTCCGCGTACCTCATGTCGAAGGTGATCGTCCTCGGGTTCATCACGGCCATCCAGGGCGTGATCATCTGCGGCATCGGCTTCGCCACGCGCCAGCTGCCGGCCGAGGGACTGATCTTCCCGCCGGCCGTCGAGCTGTGCCTGTCGGTGATCGCGCTCGGCTTCACCTCGATGATGTTCGGCCTGGTGATCTCCTCGCTGGTGAAGACCGCCGAGAAGACCATGCCGCTGCTCGTGATGTTCGCGATCGTCCAGGTCGTGTTCACCGGCATCCTCTTCCAGGTGTACGACTCCCCGGGCCTGGAGCAGTTCGCCTGGCTCATGCCCTCGCGCTGGGCCGTGGCCGCCGCCGGCACCACGCTCGACCTCGGCCACCTCATGCCGCCGTGGGACCGCGACAACCCCGGCAACACCGACCCGCTGTGGGAGGCCACGGCCGGGCAGTGGACGCTCGACATCGTGATCCTGCTGCTCATCGGCATCGCCTGCGGCTTCGCCGTGCAGCGCCTGCTGCGCCGCCACGAGCCGGAGGTCATGCGCAACTAGCGCACGCCGGACCGTACGGACGCCCGTACGCACGTACGCCGCGGGGCGGCACCCTGATCAGGGTGCCGCCCCGCGGCGCATGGGGGAGCGTGGTGGGACGCGCGCTCAGTAGGCGCTGTTCACGTTGTCCATCGAGCCGTAGCGGTCGGCCGCGTAGTTGCAGGCGGCGACGATGTTGGCGACCGGGTCGTACAGGTCGAACTTCGTGCCCTTGACGTGGTAGGCGTTGAAGGTCGGCTGGATGACCTGGAGCAGGCCCTTGGAGGGGATGCCGTTCCGCGCGTTGATGTCCCAGAGGTTGATGGCCCGCGGGTTGCCGCTCGACTCGCGCATCACGTTGCGGTAGATGCCGTTGTACGTGCCCGGAATGCCCTCGCGCTTCATGATGTGGAGCGCTTCCTTGATCCAGCCGTCGAGGTTGTTCGCGAAGACCGGCGTCCGCGCCGCGGAGCGGCTGGCGGCGGCCTTGGCCGCGCGGGCCTTCTTGGCCGCGGCGGCGGCCTTCTTGGCGGCGGCCGCCTTCTTCGCGTCGGCCTCGGCCTTCGCCTTCGCCTCGGCGGCCTTCTTCGCCTCCGCGGCCTTCTTGGCGGCCGCGGCCTTCACGGCCTTCTCGATCACCTGGTGCTGCTGGGTCAGGCCCTGCACGCTCTTGGTCTGCACCGCTTCGACGGTCTTGCTCCACGAGATCGGGTCCGCCACCACGACCGACTTGGCGTCGGCACCCTGGGCGGGGATCGCGGAGATGGCCAGAGAGGCGACGCCGAGGACGACGACACCGGCGATCGAGACCTTGTGGGTCTTGGTCAGACGGCGAAGACCGGGAGTGCTGGACGCAGACATACGGGCAACCTCTTCGAATAGCGGGGGCCGCGGGAAAGCGCCGGGGGTTTCTCGGAAAAACCCGCGGCGCCTGGCGACGGCAGCCATTCTTAGCGGCGGCAAAATCCTGTGGCAAAGGTGTGACGTACGATCCCGCTTAGTGGATCAGGCGCCCTGGCTTGTCCGGATTTTTGGCCGCTTGGACTGCTCAGAGCAGCACTGACAGCGCTCTTATCTCTCCACTAGGGAAGTTCGTAAGTGATGTGCGTCCTATGCGCGGGCTCACATCGGGCACGTTACAGCCTCACCATCCGTTGCGGGAGCAATGCGCGCTGTAACGTTCCTCCTTCTTGAGTAGCAGATGGACGTCCCCGAACTCGTGCCAGAGATAGAGGCGGTCCAGCGCCTCGGTGTAGCCACGCACGACGGCCGCCCGGCCCGCGACCGCCTCCAGCATCAGCAGGTGCGAGGCCGCCGGCTCGTGGAGCCCCGTCAGCAGCCCGTCCACCACCCGCACCCCGCGCTCCGGCGTGACCACCAGGTCCGTCCATCCCTCCGCCGGCCGCGCGACCCCGTCCGGTCCGGCCGCCGACTCCAGCGCCCGCACCGCCGTCGTCCCCACCGGGATCACCCGGCCGCCGCCGGCCCGCGCCGCGTTCACCAGCCGGGCCGTCGCGCCCGGCACCGCGAAGCGCTCCGGGTACGGCGGCTCGTGCGCCTCCGCCGAGGCCACCCCCGTGTGCAGCACCAGCGGCGCGACCTGCACGCCCCGGCTCACCAGTCGGGCCACCAGTTCCGCCGTGAAGGGACGGGCCGCGCTCGGCATCTCCGCGCTGCCCGCCCCGTCGGCGACCGGCAGCGCGAAGACCGTCTGGTACGCCGACAGCGGCTGGTCCCGCTCGGTGTAGCGGTAGCGGATGGGGCGCCCGTACCGGTCGAGGAGTGCCGGCACCCCCGTGACCGGCACTCCTGCCCCCGTTCCGCTGTTGTACGCCCCCGCGGCCCCGCCGTCTTGTACTTCTGCGCCCCCGGCGCCGCTCCCGTACCGTCCGCCGCCCGCGCCCGCGTCCCCCCACGCGCCTGCGCCTCCTCTCCCGTCCGCGCCCGCTCCCGCGTCCGCGCCCCCTCGCCCGTCCGGCGCCCCCGGCCACGTCCCCGCCGCCCGCGCCCACCACAGCCGGTCCGCCCCGGGCGCCAGCGGCTCCTCCAGCACGAGCCGGGCCCCGGCCGGCAGGCGCACCTCCGCGCCGGCCGGTCCGCCCGGCCGCGGCCGGGTCGTCCCCGCCCCGTCGGGCGCGCGCAGCTCCACCGCCCACCGTCCGTCGTCCCCCCGCGTCGAGAAGTGGACGACCACCGGGTCCCCGCCGAGCGTCCCGTCCACGGCCGCCGGCAGCGTGCGGGAGGTGTTGACCACGAGCACGTCCCCGGCCCGCAGCAGCTCCGGCAGCGCGTCGAAGCGGTGGTGCGAGACCTCCGTGCCGCGGGAGACGAGCAGCCGCACCGCGTCCCGCCCCAGCCCCGGCCCGCGCTGCTCCGCCGGCACCCGGGCGGACAGCTCCTCGGGCACCGCTGGTATCGGGAGCACCCCGAGCACGGTCACCGACCTCCCTCCGGCCCGGCCGCCGCGCCCACGGCCCCCGCCAGACCCGCCGCCGTGTACCGGCCGCTCGGCCGGCCCTCCTCCAGCAGCCGCAGCAGCACCGCCGCCACCTCCGCCGGCTCGGGCGTCCCCGTCAGGTCCTCCTCCGGCTCGGCCGCGGCCAGCATCCGGGTCCGCATCGACCCGGGGTCCGCCCACCACACCCGCAGCCCCGGCTCCTCCACCGCCAGTACCGCCGACAGCTGGTCGAGCGCCGCCTTCGAGGCGCCGTACCCGCCCCAGCCCCGGTACGCCACCACCGCCGCGTCCGAGCTGATGTTCAGCACCGCCCCCGCGGCCGACGCCCGCAGCAGGGGCAGCGCCGCCTGGACCAGCCCGAGCGGCGCCACCACGTTCACCTCCAGCGCCAGCCGCAGCCCTGCCAACGGGTGGACGGCCAGCGGCGGCACCGGCTCGGCGCCGAGCACGCCCGCGTTGTTCACCACCAGGTCCAGCCCGCCCAGCTCCCGGGCGGCCGCCACCAGGGCCGCCCGGTGCCCCTCTGCCGTGACGTCCCCCGGCACCGCCACCACCCGTACCCCGAGCACGCCCAGCTCCGCGGCCGCCTCCTTCAGAGGCCCCGCGCCCCGCGCGTCCAGCACCAGGTCCCAGCCCCGCCCCGCCAGCTCCCGGGCCAGTGCCCGGCCGAGTCCCCGCGAGGCCCCCGTCACGATCGCCACCGACATCCCGACCACTCCTCAACGGTGTCCCGTGATCCGTATCCCGACGGCCCCAACGTAGGTACGGCCCCGCGCCGCGCGCCTCGGCCCCGGGCCCCACCCGACCGGGTCCCTTCGGCCTAGGCCCGGGGACCTGCACCCCCCGGTCGCAGGCCCGATCCGCCCCCCGGGGGCCGCGGGTACGGTGAGCCCATGACCCAAGGACCGTGCACCGGCCTGGCCGCCGTCAGCGACGCGCTGCTCGCCATGAGCCGCCACCTGGAGGTCCGCGACGTCCTCAAGACGATCGTCGCCTCGGCCCGCGAACTGCTCGACGCCGAGTACGCGGCCCTCGGCGTCCCCGACGACCACGGCGGCTTCGCCCAGTTCGTCGTCGACGGCGTCAGCGACGCGCAGTGGCGGGCCATCGGCCCCCTGCCGCGCCAGCACGGCATCCTCGCCGCGATGCTGCACGAGGCCACCCCGCAGCGGCTGGCGGACGTGCGCGCGGACCCGCGCTTCGGCGGCTGGCCCGCCGCCCACCCCGAGATGTCCGACTTCCTCGGCCTGCCCGTCCGCGACGGCGACGAGATCATCGGCGCGCTCTTCCTCGCCAACAAGCGCCGCGGCCTCGACTGCGCGAAGCAGGGCAGATCAGGTGAAGGGGGCAATGGGAAAAACAGGAACAACAAAGACAAAGGGGAGAAGGGTGGCTGTGGCTTCACGGCCGACGACGAGGCGGTGCTCGGCATCCTGGCCCAGCACGCCGCCATCGCCCTGACCAACGCACGCCTCTACGAGCGCAGCCGCGAACTCACCATCGCCGAGGAGCGCTCCCGGCTGGCCCACGAGCTGCACGACGCCGTCAGCCAGAAGCTGTTCTCCCTGCGCCTGACCGCCCAGGCCGCCGCCGCCCTCGTCGACCGCGACCCGGCCCGCGCCAGGGACGAGCTCCAGCAGGTCGCCGCCCTGGCCGCCGAGGCCGCCGACGAGCTGCGCGCCGCCGTCGTCGAGCTGCGGCCGGCCGGCCTCGACGAGGACGGGCTCGTCGCCACCCTGCGCACCCACGTCCAGGTCCTCGACCGCGCCCACACCGCCCGCACCACCTTCGCCTGCGACGGGGTGCGCGCCCTGCCCGCCGCCCAGGAGGAAGCGCTGCTGAGGGTCTCCCAGGAGGCCCTCCACAACGCCCTGCGCCACTCCGGCGCCGACCACGTCGAGGTCACCCTGGCCCGCCGCGGCCAGGGCGCCCTGCTCCGCGTCACCGACGACGGCCGCGGCTTCGACCCCACGGCCGTCCGCGGCGCCGGCCGCCACCTCGGCCTGGTCTCGATGCGCGACCGGGCCGCCGGCGTCGGCGGCACCCTCACCGTGCACTCCGCGCCCGGTAAGGGCACCACGATCGAGATGGAGGTCCCCGGTGGCTGAACCGGCCCCCCGCCCCAAGATCCGCGTCCTGCTCGTCGACGACCACCAGGTCGTCCGCCGCGGCCTGCGCACCTTCCTGGAGGTCCAGGACGACATCGAGGTCGTCGGCGAGGCCGGCGACGGCGAGGAGGGCGTGGCCCGCGCCGAGGAGCTGCGCCCCGACGTGGTCCTGATGGACATCAAGATGCCCGGGACCGACGGCATCGACGCCCTGCGCCGGCTGCGCGAGCGCGGCAACCCCGCCCGGGTCCTGATCGTCACCAGCTTCACCGAGCAGCGCACCGTGGTCCCCGCGCTGCGCGCCGGCGCCGCCGGCTACGTGTACAAGGACATCGACCCCGACGCCCTGGCCGGCGCCATCCGCTCCGTGCACGCCGGCCACGTCCTGCTCCAGCCCGAGGTGGCGGGGGTCCTGCTCGCCCAGGACGAGGCCCCCTCCACCAGCCGCGGCGGCGCGCTGACCGAGCGCGAGCGCGAGGTGCTCGGCCTGATCGCCGACGGCCGCTCCAACCGCGAGATCGCCCGCGCCCTCGTGCTGTCGGAGAAGACCGTCAAGACCCACGTGTCGAACATCCTGATGAAGCTCGACCTGGCCGACCGCACGCAGGCCGCACTGTGGGCCGTACGCCACGGCCTCACCGAGGCCTGACCCGGCCGCCCGCCGCGGACGTCCCCGGCACACTCCGGCACCACCGGCCGACCCCGACGTGCCGCGGCCCCGCCCCCACCCGGGAGAGCGGGGCCGCGCGTTCACCCCCGCCTGCGCTCCTGCTCCTCCACGTACGCGTTGTACGCCGCCACCTGCGCCCGCCGCGCGACCCGCTCCACCGGCCGCAGCGCCTCCGCCCGGGCCGCCATCTCCGACGCCGCCACCGCGCCCCCGTGCCCGGAGCCGGTCGCCAGCTCCATCATCAGCGCGATCCGCTGCGCCAGCTCCAGCACCCGCACCGCCCGCCCCGGATACCCCGGCGCCAGCACCTCGCGGCCCGCCTCGGCCCGCGCCCGGTACGCGCCCAGCGCGGCCGCCGCCACCGGCCCCGAGGCCGCCACGTCCAGCCGCGTCAGCACCTCCGTGGCCTCCCGCAGGGCCTCCGCGAGCTCCCGCTCCGCCTCACCCAGCGACGGCACGTCCGCCGGCGGCGCCTCCCGCACCGGCAGGCAGTGCCACACCACCTCCACGTGCACGTCGCCCGCGGGCCCGGCCTCGTACACCTCCGGCACGAGCCCCACCGCCGCCCCGACCGCGACCACGGCCTCCTCCGCCTCCAACGCCCGCGCGTTGAACTCCGGCGGCCCGCTCAGCCCCAGCGGATGCCCCGGCGCCGGCAGCGCCACCCGCAGCCCGGTCGCCCCCAGCGCCCGCAGCCGCCCCAGTCCCAGCGTGAGCCCCACCGGCCCCGACTCCCCGGGCAACCCCTCCACCCGGTGCACCGCATCCCCGCCGACCACCGCCACCGCGGCGTCGTCCGGCGACACAAACCCGCCCAACAGTGCGTTCCCCCAGGCGACCAACCGCCCTGAACGTGGTTCCGAAAGCATGCGACCACCCTACGGACCGCACCCGCCCGCCGCCCGCACCCCGCCCCGTCCCACCCCCGCACCGGCCCCCGCCACCCGCCCACCGAAGGCCCGCGTCTTCGGACCCCACCCCGAGTGGCGTAGGTTTTCCCTGGGGGCTGCGCCGACAGGCGGCGGCTGGGACAACCAAGACTGCAATGGGAGACAACGCGCTCATGAGCGATGTACTGGAGCTGGTGGACGTATCCGTGGTCCGCGAGGGCCGGGCTCTGGTGGACCAGGTCTCCTGGTCGGTCAAGGAGGGGGAGCGCTGGGTGATCCTCGGCCCGAACGGCGCCGGCAAGACCACCCTCCTCAACGTCGCCTCCAGCTACCTCTTCCCCACCAAGGGCGCGGCCAGCATCCTCGGCAGCACCCTCGGCAAGGTCGACGTCTTCGAGCTGCGCCCGCGCATCGGCATCGCCGGCATCGCGCTCGCCGACAAGCTGCCCAAGCGCCAGACCGTCCTGCAGACCGTCCTCACCGCCGCCTACGGCATGACCGCCACCTGGCAGGAGGACTACGAGGACATCGACGAGCAGCGCGCCCGCGCCTTCCTCGACCGCCTCGGCATGTCCGACTACCTCGACCGGAAGTTCGGCACCCTGTCCGAGGGCGAGCGCAAGCGCACCCTGATCGCCCGCGCCCTGATGACCGACCCCGAGCTGCTCCTCCTCGACGAGCCCGCCGCCGGCCTCGACCTCGGCGGCCGCGAGGACCTCGTACGCCGCCTCGGCCGCCTCGCCCGCGACCCGCTCGCCCCCTCCATGGTCATGGTCACCCACCACGTCGAGGAGATCGCGCCCGGCTTCACGCACGTCCTCATGGTCCGCCAGGGCAAGGTCGTCGCCGCCGGCCCGATCGACCTCGAACTGACCTCGCGCAACCTCTCCCTCTGCTTCGGCCTCCCGCTCGTCGTCGAACGCACCGACGGCGACCGCTGGACCGCCCAGGGACTGCCCCTGCGCTGACGACGTCCACGCGGCCGGCCGGCCACGCCTCCACCACCGGCGCCGCAGTACCCGACGTCCCCTGTCCGGACCGCGCCCCCCGACCTACCATGACCCCGTGGACATCGACGCGTGGGTGTGGTGGCTCATCGGCGCGGTCGGACTGGGCATCCCCCTCGTCCTGACCGCGATGCCCGAATTCGGCATGTTCGCGGTCGGCGCGCTCGCCGCCTCCGGCACGGCCGCCCTCGGCGTCCACGTCACCGGCCAGGTCCTGGTGTTCGCCGTCGTGTCGGTCGCGCTCATCGCCGTCGTCCGGCCGATCGCCAACCGGCACCGCTCCCAGCGGCCCCAGTTCGCCAGCGGCGTGGACGCGTTGCGGGGCCGTACCGCCACGGTCCTCGAACGCGTCGACGCCCACGGCGGCCGCATCAAACTCGCCGGCGAAGTCTGGTCCGCGCGCACCCTCGACGAGGAGAGCGTCTTCGAAGCCGGACGGCAGGTCGACGTCGTGGAGATCGACGGTGCCACCGCCGTGGTCATCTGAGATCCGCCGGCGGCCATCACCCCTACCGGGCGTGATCTGCCAACCCCGCGTCCCCTGGACCGCGCGTCTGGGAGACTGACCATCAGTCAATCAGAGCAGCACAGCGGCCGGACAGGCAGTCAGAAGGGGTACGGGGAGCCGTATGCAACCGATCATCATCGTCCTGATCATCCTGGTGGTGCTGGTCTTCATCGCCCTGGTCAAGACGATCCAGGTCATCCCGCAGGCCAGCGCCGCCATCGTCGAGCGCTTCGGCCGCTACACCCGCACCCTCAACGCGGGCCTCAACATCGTCGTCCCGTTCATCGACTCGATCCGCAACCGGATCGACCTCCGCGAGCAGGTCGTCCCCTTCCCGCCGCAGCCGGTCATCACCCAGGACAACCTGGTGGTCAACATCGACACGGTCATCTACTACCAGGTGACCGACGCCCGCGCCGCGACGTACGAGGTCGCCAGCTACATCCAGGCCATCGAGCAGCTCACCGTCACCACCCTCCGCAACATCATCGGCGGCATGGACCTGGAGCGCACCCTCACCTCCCGCGAGGAGATCAACGCGGCCCTGCGCGGCGTCCTCGACGAGGCCACCGGCAAGTGGGGCATCCGCGTCAACCGCGTGGAGCTGAAGGCCATCGAGCCGCCCACCTCCATCCAGGACTCGATGGAGAAGCAGATGCGCGCCGACCGCGACAAGCGCGCCGCGATCCTCCAGGCCGAGGGTGTCCGGCAGTCCGAGATCCTCAAGGCCGAGGGCGAGAAGCAGTCCGCCATCCTGCGCGCCGAGGGTGAGGCCAAGGCCGCCGCCCTCAAGGCCGAGGGCGAGGCCCAGGCCATCCGCACCGTCTTCGAGTCCATCCACGCCGGCGACCCCGACCAGAAGCTCCTCTCGTACCAGTACCTCCAGATGCTCCCGAAGATCGCCGAGGGCGACGCCAACAAGCTCTGGATCGTGCCCAGCGAGATCGGAGACGCGCTCAAGGGCCTCAGCGGGGCCCTCGGCAACTTCGGTGCCATGGGCGGTACTCCGAGCGCCCCCCGCAAGGACATCGGCGCCCCGCGCCGCGAACAGCCGCCCCTCGACTGACTCCCCGGGCGCACCCGCACGCACGCACCCGCGCCCCGCACGCACGAACCCGCGCCCGGCCCCGCACCAGGGGCCGGGCGTTCGTGCGCACGTGTACCCGACCGCCCCCTTCGTGCATGATCGGCGACGGCCCCCCGACCTCCACGGCGGGGAGGCGACAACCTCATGTGAAGGGGATGGCCTTGTCCATCTGGGAATCACTGGCGGTCTTCGCCGCCGGCATCGGCGCCGGCACCATCAACACCATCGTCGGCTCGGGCACCCTGATCACCTTCCCGGTGCTCCTCGCCACCGGCCTGCCACCGGTCACCGCCAACGTCTCCAACACCCTGGGCCTGGTACCCGGTTCGATCAGCGGCGCCATCGGCTACCGCCACGAGCTCAAGGGCCAGCGCGCCCGGATCCTCCGCCTCGGCTCCGTCTCGCTCGTCGGCGGCGCGGCCGGCGCCATCGCGCTCCTCACCCTGCCGTCCGAGTCCTTCGACACGATCGTGCCCGTCCTCATCGGGCTCGCCCTCGTCCTCGTCGTCCTCCAGCCCCGCCTCGCCGCCGCCCTGCGCCGCCGCCAGGAGGCCGCCGGCGCCGAACCGGCCCACCCCGACGGCGGACCTGCCCTCCTCACCGGGATGACGCTCGCCAGCGCCTACGGCGGCTACTTCGGCGCCGCCCAGGGCGTGCTCTACCTCGCCCTGATGGGCCTGCTCCTGCGCGAGGACCTCCAGCGCATCAACGCCGTCAAGAACGTGATCGCCGCGCTCGTGAACGGCATCGCCGCCGTGGTGTTCCTCTTCGTCGCCGCATTCGACTGGACCGCCGTCCTGCTCATCGCCGTCGGCTCCACCATCGGCGGCCAGATCGGCGCCAAGGTCGGCCGCCGCCTGCCCCCGACCGCCCTGCGCGCGCTCATCGTCGTCGTCGGCACCGTCGCGATCGTCCAACTCGTCCTGCGTTGACACGACCCCGCCCCGCACACGCCGACGGCCCGCCCCCGGCAGGGAGCGGGCCGTCGGCACGGGGGCGCCCGGGACCGCCGGCCACGGGGAACGCGGCCGCCGTCCACGGCGCCGTACGCGGTACGCGGGAACGGGGAGCCGCTACGCCGAGGGCGCCAGCCAGTCCGGCAGCGCCTCCCGCTCCGCCGTCCCCAGCCCGAACAGCATCGCGTCGGTGGGCGACGGCACGAACGGCCCGCGCAGCAGCGGCATGCCCGCCTGCTCCGGAGTCCGGTCCGCCTTGCGGTGGTTGTCCTCCGCGCACGAGGCCACCGTGTTCAACCAGGTGTCCCCACCACCCTGCGCCTTCGGGACCACGTGGTCCACCGTCGTCGCCTTCCGGCCGCAGTACGCGCACCGGTGCCGGTCCCGTACCAGCACACCCCGCCGCGACCACGGGGCATGTCTTCGGAACGGCACCCGCACGTACCGGCAGAGCCTGATCACCCGGGGCACCGGCAGCTCCACCGCCTGGGCACGCACCCGCAGTTCGGGATGGGACTGCTCGACGACGGCCTTGTCCTGCAGCACGAGGACCACCGCTCGGTTCAGCGTCACCGTCGACAGCGGCTCGAAGCTCGCGTTCAGTACCAGCGTGTCCCGCATCTCGCCCACCTCCCGTGTGCAGGCCCGCACCCCACGGCGCCCAAGGCCACGAACCACTCTGGCCGGGTGTGTCCGGCGGGACAACGCAATAAAAATGCCCGGTCCTGGTCGCCTTTAGACCAGGACCGGGCAAACGGACGGCGAACGATCGGCCCGCCGCACCGCACGCGTTACTCCGCGGGCGCCTCGTACTCACCCATCAGCTGCGCCCGCCCCAGGGTGTGGAAGCGCAGGTTGAAACCGACGACCGCGGGGGAGGCGTCCGAGTCGGGGCCCAGCTTCTCCTGGTCCACCGCGTACACCGTGAACACGTACCGGTGCCGCTCGCCGGCCGGCGGCGCCGCACCGCCGAAGTCCTTCGTCCCGTAGTCGTTGCGCGCGTGCACGGCACCCACGGGCAGCCCCTCGAACTTCCCGGTGCCGGCACCCGTCGGCAGCTCGGTGACCGAGGCCGGGATGTCGAAGAGCACCCAGTGCCAGAAGCCGCTGCCGGTGGGCGCGTCCGGGTCGAAACACGTGACCGCGTAGCTCTTCGTCCCCTCGGGGGCGCCCTGCCAGCGCAGGTGCGGCGAGACGTTGCCCTCCGCGAGCACCAGCTGCGGCCCGAGGTCCGCACCCGCCTCCAGGTCACCGCTCACCACGGTGAACGA
The DNA here is from genome assembly GCF_000719335.1 of Streptomyces sp. NRRL S-87. Taxonomy (GTDB): domain Bacteria; phylum Actinomycetota; class Actinomycetes; order Streptomycetales; family Streptomycetaceae; genus Streptomyces. Next base: position 2,015 of record NZ_JOGB01000033.1, on the reverse strand, counting down.
CGGGACCTCCGGGTGGAAATCGTGCGGCAGCGACGGCCTCTTGAGCTCGGACACTACGGAACCTCCTGAAAAGCGCGATCTCGTGCGACGTGCGAGCCGATTCTGACCCGCCCGAACGGCGTGCAGCCTGGCCCTGTCAGGACCAGGCTGCACCAGGCTGCACGAGCGGACCGGTCAGAACCAGTTGCGCTTCGAACCGACCGACGCGATCCACTCGTTCAGGTAGGCCGCCCAGTTGGTGTTCTGGTAGTCGTGCAGACCGACCGTGAACGACCGGTAGGTGTCGCTGCCCTCGCTGAAGAGGCCCGGCTTCTTGTCCATCTCGAGGACGACGTCCATCTCGCGGCCGTCCGCGATGAAGGTCAGCTCGACCTGGTTCAGACCGTGGTACTGCTGCGGCGGCAGGAACTCGATCTCCTGGTAGAAGGGCAGCTGCTGGCGGGTGCCGCGGATGTGCCCGCGCTCCATGTCCGCGCTGCGGAAGCGGAAGCCCAGCTGGCCGAAGGCGTCGAGGATCGCCTGCTGCGCCGGCAGCGGGTGCACGTTGATCGGGTCCAGGTCGCCCGCGTCCACGGCGCGCGCGATCTCCAGCTCCGTCGTCACACCGATGTGCATGCCGTGCAGGTGCTGGCCCGCGAAGTGCGTGACCGGGGTCTCCCAGGGGATCTCCAGACCGAACGGCACCACGTGCACGGCACCGGCCTGCACCTCGAAGGCACCGCCCAGGCGCACCTTGGTGAACTCGATGTCCTGCTTGTACTCCTGGTCGCCGCTCTCGACCTCGACCTTGGCCTGCAGGCCCACCGACAGGCCCTCGATCTGCTGCGGCACGCTGCCGCCCTGGATGCGGACCTCACCCTGGACCACACCGCCGGGGACGACGTTCACCTCGGACAGGACGGTCTCCACCGACGCACCGCCGGCACCCATGGCCGCGAGCAGCTTCTTGAACCCCATGCCTGATATCTCCTCTATACGTCTGCGGGACCGCGGGACTGACCCCTACAAACGCGGAACCCTAGGCCCTTGGTTCCACCAGCAGGCAGTCCACTACGCTCGGACGGATGAGCGCACGCACCGACCGTACGCCTTTGTCCCGTTCCTTCTACGATCGGCCGGTCCTCTCCGTCGCCCCCGATCTCCTCGGCCGCACGCTGGTGCGCCGCACGGACGAGGGAACGATCGAGCTGCGCATCACCGAGGTGGAGGCGTACGAGGGCCGGCTCGACCCGGGCTCCCACGCCTACCGCGGACGCACCCCCCGGAACGCCTCCATGTTCGGACCGCCCGGACACGCGTACGTCTACTTCATCTACGGCATGTGGTTCAGCCTGAACCTCGTGTGCGGCCCGGAGGGCACGGCCAGCGGTGTGCTGATCCGCGCGGGGGAGATCACCGAGGGCGCCGAGCTCGCTCGTAAACGTCGACTTTCGGCCCGTAACGACAAGGAACTGGCCAAAGGGCCGGCCCGCCTGGCCACGGCCCTCGACGTCACCCGGGTCCTGGACGGCACCGACCTGTGCGGGGGACCGGACGACCCGCTGACCGTCCTCACCGGCACGCCCACCGATCCCGAGCTGGTGCTCAGCGGTCCCCGCACCGGAGTGGGCGGCGCCGGCGCCCACCATCCCTACCGGTTCTGGCTCGCGCACGAGCCCACCGTGAGCCCGTACCGGGCCCACGCGCCGCGCCGCAGATCGACTTGACTCGGGTTGTCAAGGCTATTAACGTAGCCCGAGCCGCTTGAGACGGTACTGCTTTTGGTCCGACCCCATCGGGGGCCGGGGCCGGGCAGCCCGGAGCGGCCAACCACTACCTACGATTCACCCTGGCGGGGTCTATTCGGCGTGCCCGAATTCCCGCTGCCGGCTCGATTATGAGTCGGGCGGAAAATCCGCTAGCGTAGTGAACGCCGAAAGGGAAAAGCCCCCCGAGAGGGAAACGGGCCGGAACCGGAAAGCGCCGAGGAAATCGGGTCGAGAAAAGATCTGATAGAGTCGGAAACGAAGGAAGCG
>NZ_JOGB01000032.1 GCF_000719335.1 Streptomyces sp. NRRL S-87 | reverse complement strand
CCTCCCCTCCCCCCTCCCTCCCTCCCCTCCCCCGAACCGCAGCTACCGTTCCGGAACCGGCAGCGGACGCTTCTCGATCGCGGCAGCCATGACCTCCGGGAAGAGGTCGGGGGTGCAGGCGAAGGCCGGGGCGCCGAGGGCGGCCAGTGCGGCCGCGTGTTCGCGGTCGTAGGCCGGGGCGCCCTCGTCCGACAGCGCGAGCAGGGTCACGAACTGCGTGCCCGCTGCCTTCATCGCCGCGACCCGCTTGAGCATCTCGTTCCTGATCCCGCCCTCGTACAGGTCGCTGATCAGGACCACCACCGTGTCGGCCGGCCGGGTGATCTTGGACTGGCAGTAGGCCAACGCTCGGTTGATGTCCGTGCCGCCGCCCAACTGGGTGCCGAAGAGCACGTCCACCGGGTCGTCGAGCTGGTCGGTCAGGTCCACCACCGCCGTGTCGAAGACGACGAGCCGGGTGGCGATGGACCGCATGGAGGCGAGCACCGCGCCGAAGACGGACGCGTAGACGACGGACGCGGCCATCGAACCGGACTGGTCGATGCACAGGATCACGTCCTTCTTCACCGACTGCGCCGCCCGGCCGTGGCCGACCAGCCGCTCCGGCACGACCGTGCGGTACTCGGGCAGGTAGTTCTTCAGGTTGGCCCGGATGGTCCGGTCCCAGTCGATGTCCCGGTGGCGCGGGCGGCTGATCCTGGCCGACCGGTCGAGGGCCCCCGTGAGCGTGGCCCGGGTGCGGGTCGAGAGCCGCTTCTCCAACTGCTCGACCACCTTGCGGACCACGGCCCGGGCGGTCTCCTTGGTGGTCTCCGGCATGGCCTTGTTGAGCGAGAGCAGGGTGCCGACCAGGTGCACGTCCGCCTCGACGGCCTCGAGCATCTCCGGCTCCATCAGGAGCGCTGCCAGGCCGAGCCGGTCGATGGCGTCGCGCTGCATCACCCGCACCACGGAGCTGGGGAAGTACGTGCGGATGTCTCCGAGCCAGCGCGCCACGGACGGCGCCGAGCCGCCGAGGCCGGCCGCGCGCTCGTTCCCCCCGCGCCTGCGGCCGCCGCCGGTGCCCGCTCCGGACCCGCCGCCGTACAGGGCGCCGAGGGCACCGTCCATGGCGGCGTCCCGCCCGCCCAGCACGCACCCCGTGCCGTCCGCCGCTTCCCCGCCGCCGAGCACGAGCCGCCACCGGCGCAGCCGCTCGGCGTGATCAGACCCGCTCCCCGCGCCGTCGCCGACACCCGTCATCCCGTCGCTCCGCATCGCTCCCCCTCGTCTTGGTAACCCTCACGACCCACAGCCCTCACCCCGGCTCCACGCCCCGCACCCCCGCACCCCCTCAGCCCTCAGCCAGCACCCAACACCCGGCACCCGGCACCCGGCACCCGACACCCAGCACCCAGCACCCAGCACCCAGCACCCAGCACCCAGCACCCAGCACCCAGCACCCAGCAGCCTCACCGAGCCGCCGCCCCCAGCAGCAGCCGCACGAGCGGAACGACCGCATCCGCGCGATCGGGGTCCAACCCCGCCCCGAACCCGGGTGCCCCCGCCTCGACGGCCGAGGCGGGGCCGCGGCTGCCCGGCTCGCGGCGGACGAGTTCGCCGAGGGTCCGGCGCACGCCCGGCTCGAACGCCGAGAACGTCCTCCGGAGCAGCGGCAGCACGTCCGTGAAGGCTCGTTCCGGCACCGCGGCCAGCCATGCGTCGACCAGGCCCAGCAGCCGCTCGTCGTGGACGAGCAGCATCCCGCCACCGCCACCGCCGCCGCCGCCGCCAATGCCAACGCCAACGCCACCGCCACCCGAGCCCTTGGCCCCCGCCGGCACTCCGCCCCCACCGAGCCCACCGAGCCCACCGAGCCCACCGCCCCCACCGCCCCCACCGCCCTCGCCGCCCTCGCCGACGAACCCCTCGATCCAGGCGGCCGCGTCGGCGGGCTCGGCACCCGGTGAGAGTGCGAGGCCCATCCAGCGGGCGGCCTCGTCCGCCTCGATCCGCCCCTCGTCGAGCAGCAACCGGGCCGCCCGCCCGCGGATCACACCGGGCACGGCCTCCCGCACGGCCAGCGACCGCAGCACCGCCGACCAGCGCCCGCGCAGCCCGCCGTTCCCGGCCCGGGACCCCCCGCCCCCCGCGCGCACCCCCACCGACGCCTCCAGCAGCCCGATGGCCCCGTGCACCGCGTCCACGTGCGCCCGCAGCTCCGCCGCCGCGTCCGCGTCGAGGCCGGCCGCGCAGGCCGGCGGCAACGCGACGCAGATCCGCTCCGCGAGCCCCGCCGCGACCGTGCCGAGCGCGGCCGTGCCGGTACCGCGCACGTCGCCGTAGCGCAGCGAACGGGCCAGTGCCGGGAGCGCCTTGGCCAGCCGGGCCACATCGGTGTCCAGGGCGGCGAGGTCCTCGAGGGCCTTCAGCACGGCTGGCAACGCCCCGTCGAGCCCGGCCAGCAGGCACCCCTCCGCCAGGGCGGTGACCTGCCCGAGTTCCTCGGCCGCCGCCGCGTGCGCCTCGGCCTTGGCGGTCGCGGCGGTCAGGACGGTGGTGCCCCAGATCCCCGCCTCGGCCACCCGTACCGACAGCTCCGGCTCCCAGCACAGCCGCCAGGTCTCGCGGAACGTCCCCGTACTGCTTCGGGAGGCCGCCCGCTCGCCCCACGCGATGCCCAGCATGCGCAGCCGGTGCAGCAGGCGGCTGCGGGCCGCGTCGGTCTCGCCGCGCAGGTCGAGCTCGAGCTCCCGCTCCCGGGCCTCCGCCTTCAACCGGAGGCTGCGCTGCAGCTTCGTCAGGTCGCGCTGCAGCGGGACGACCGGGGCCCCGTCCGGCACCTCCCCGAGCCGGTCGCCGACGACCAGGCGGTCCTCGATGAGCCCGAGGGGCACGTCCGAGCCGTCGCACATCACCGAACGCACCGCGTCGAGGGTCTCCGCGAGCCCGGGCAGCGGTCGGCCGCGCAGCACGGCCAGGGTCTCGGCCAGCCGTACCGCCTCGATGACGTGGGCGGACGAGACGTGCTTGTCCTCGGCGCGCAGCAGCCGGGCCACCTTGGTCAGCCACCGCTCCACGGGTCGGTCGGGGACGGCGAAGAGGTGCCCGTACCAGCCGGGGGAGGCGATCCCGGCGCCGTAACCGGCGGCCCGGGTGAGCCTGCGGTACGTCCAGGGCACCCAGGCCGTCTCGACCTTGGCCTTGGGGAGCCCCGTGAGCAGGGCCTTGTCCGCGGAGACGGTGGTCTTGGCGCGCAGCGCGGGGACGTGCCAGGCGCCGCAGACCACGGCGAAGTCGGTTCCGAACTCCCGCCGGGCCGCGCGCATGCGCTGGCGCATGTGGGCCTCGCGGACCAGGTCGCGCCCGTGCCCGCCGTCGCCGTACTCCTCCCTCAGCGCGGCCATGGCGTCACCGATCGCGTCGAAGGCGGCCATGCCCGCGGACGGGCCCTCGGCCATGGCCTCGGCCGCGCCCTCGCCGCACTCCGTGGTCGGGCGCACGCCCGCGCGGTGCTCGACGGCGTCCTCCCACCACCGCTCGGGGTCGTCGTACCCGGCGGCCTCGGCCAGGACGGCCAGCGGGTCCAGCCGGAGCTTCTCCGCCCGGTCGGCCGCCGCCTCCTTCTCGGCCTCCTGGGGCCCGTCCCCCTCGCCATGCGCCTCGCCATGCGCCTCGCCATGCGCCTCGCCGTGCCCCTGGCCGTGTTCCGCGCCGTGCGCCTCGCCGTGCCCATCACCCTCCCCCGCGAGCGCATGCGCGGCCGGCAGGTCGATGAACCGGACCGGCACCCCGGCCTCCAGCGCCCAGCGCAGCGCCACCCATTCGGGCGAGAACTCGGCGAACGGCCAGAACGCGGCGCGGCGCGGGTCGTCCACGACGTGCGCCAGCAGGGCGACGGGCGGCCGCATCCCGGGATCCGCCGCCAGCGGCAGCAGCGCGTCGGCCTCCGGCGGTCCTTCGATCAGCACCGCCTCGGGCCGTAGGGCGTCCAGTGCGGCCCGCACCGCCCGTGCCGAGCCGGGCCCGTGGTGCCGTACGCCCAGCAGGTAGGGCCCGGTCCCGGAGGCGGCGGCGGCCCGCTTCGAACCCCTCGCACCCCTCGCGGCACCCCCCCTGCCCACGCTGCTCGCACTGCTCACACCGCCCACACCGCTCGCACTGCTCACACTGTCCACGCTGCTCGCACCGCCCACACCGCTCGCACCGCTCACCCCGCTCACCCCGTCACCTCCCGGCAGGCCCGGTAGAAGTCCTTCCAACCGTCGCGCTCGCGCACGACCGCCTCCAGGTACTCCTGCCAGATCACCCGGTCGGCCGCGGGGTCGCGTACGACGGCGCCGAGGATGCCGGCGGCCACGTCGGACGGGCGCAGGACGCCGTCCCCGAAGTGCGCCGCGAGGGCCAGCCCGTTGGTGACGACCGATATGGCCTCCGCAGTCGAGAGCGTGCCGCTGGGCGTCTTGACCTTCGTCCGCCCGTCCTCGGTGATCCCCTCCCGCAGCTCGCGGAAGACGGTGACCACCCGGCGGATCTCGTCGACGCCCTCGGGCGCTGCCGGCAGGTCGAGCGAGCGCCCGATCTGGTCGACGCGGCGGGACACGATGTCGACCTCGTCCTCGGCGCTCGCGGGCAGCGGCAGGACCACGGTGTTGAAGCGGCGGCGCAGTGCGCTGGACAGGTCGTTGACGCCGCGGTCGCGGTCGTTGGCGGTGGCGATGAGGTTGAAGCCGCGTACGGCCTGCACCTCCTCACCCAGCTCCGGTACGGGCAGGGTCTTCTCGGAGAGGATCGTGATGAGGCTGTCCTGGACGTCCGCGGGTATGCGGGTGAGCTCCTCGACCCGCGCGGTCATGCCCTCCGCCATGGCGCGCATGACGGGGCTGGGGACGAGCGCGTCCCGGCTCGGCCCGTGCGCGAGCAGGCGGGCGTAGTTCCAGCCGTAGCGGATGGCCTCCTCCGGCGTTCCTGCCGTGCCCTGCACGAGCAGGGTCGAGTCGCCGCTGACAGCCGCCGCCAGGTGCTCCGACACCCAGGTCTTGGCGGTGCCGGGGACGCCGAGGAGCAGGAGCGCGCGGTCGGTGGCGAGGGTGGTGACGGCCACCTCGACGACGCGGCGCGGGCCGACGTACTTGGGGGTGATGACGGTCCCGTCGGGGAGCGTGCCGCCCAGCAGGTAGGTGGCGACCGCCCACGGGGACAGCTTCCACCGGGCCGGACGGGGCCGGTCGTCAGCGGCGGACAGGGCTTTCAGTTCCGCTGCGAACGCGTCCTCGGCGTGCGGCCGCAGGGCCTCGCCGCCGGAGCTGCTCTCGGGCATGGTCATGGGTCCCCCTCCAGGTCTGCAGCGCTCTCGGCCGCTGCGTTTCCCACCGTGCACCACGCCACTGACAACACCCGGCGCTGCAGGTGTCGTTGCAGGTCAGACGGATTGTCAGTGGGGCGCCCTACCGTCGTTGCCATGACTCAGCAGGGGGTTCGCTGGACGTCTGAGCAGGTGCTGGCACTGGCGCCTGACGATGCGTCACGCAAGGCGGGAAGCAAGCTCGGCGGAGCCGGGCCGTGGACGGCGACCGGAGGTTCCGGTTCCGGTGTGGTGTGGGGTCTGTGCAAGGGCAGCGGGAGCAAGCCGTACCGGACCGTGGTCGACCTGGCCGGGCCCGCGTACCAGTGCTCCTGCCCGAGCCGGAAGTTCCCGTGCAAGCACGCGCTCGGGCTGCTGCTGCTCTGGGCGGCCGACGAGGGTGCCGTACCGGACGGGACGGCCGCGCCGGACTGGGCCGAGGAGTGGCTCGGGGGGCGTGCGGAACGGGCCGCGAAGCGGCGGGACGGGGGCGGCGCGGGTGCGGCGGGCCCGGCGGGGACGGCCGATCCGGCGGCCGCGCGCCGTAGGGCGGAGCGGCGGGCGGAGCGGATCGGGGCGGGCGTCCAGGAGCTGGAGCAGCGGCTCGCGGACCTGCTGCGCGGCGGCCTGGCCGGGCAGGAGCGGGCCGGCTACGCGCTGTGGGAGGAGACGGCGGCCCGCATGGTGGACGCGCAGGCTCCCGGACTGGCGGCGCGGGCACGCGAGTTGGGGACGATCCCCGCCTCGGGCACCGGCTGGCCGGTACGGATGCTGGAGGAGTGCGCACTGCTGCACCTGCTGGGGCGCGCCTGGTTCGAGGTGGGCGGGCTGCCGGAGCCGCTCGCCGCGACGGTACGGACTCGGGTGGGGCTTCCGGGTGGGGTGGGGGGCTCGGGGGGTGCAGGGGGTCCGGTGAGTGCGGGGGGCTCGGTGGACTCGGGGGGTGCGGGAGGCTCGGCGGGTGCGGGAGGCTCGGCGGGTGCGGGGGGTGCGAGGGTCCGGGACTGCTGGCAGGTGCTGGCCCAGTACGACTCGGTCTCTCCGGACGGGCGGCTGACCACGCGACGGGTGTGGCTGCGGGGGCTCCGGACGGGGCGGCCGGCCATGGTGCTCGGCTTCGGCCCGGCCGGCCGGGCTCCTCAACTGTCCCTCCCGGTGGGTTTGGTCCTGGACGCGGAGGCGGTGTGGCACGCGGGCGCGGGCCAGCTGCGGGTGGACCTCGGTGAGCGGTTCGGACCGCCGGTGCCGAGCGGCGAAGCACCGCCGGGCGTGAGCACGGGCGCCGCGCTCGACCTGTACGGGGCAGCCCTTCAGGAGGACCCGTGGCTGGATTCGTGGCCGGTCGTCCTGGCGGACGTCATACCCGTGCCGGGCGAGCCGGCCTGGCAACTGGCGGACTCGGACGGGCAGTACGCCCTGCCGCTCAGCCGCGACGGGCGGTCCCGCTCCGGCCGCTGGCAGTTGGCCGCCCTGTCGGGTGGGGGCCCGCTGACGGTCTTCGGTGAATGCGGGCACCAGGGGTTCACTCCGTTGACGGCTTGGCAGCCGGGGTCGGCTGAGGCGGTGGCGTTGGTCTGATCTGGGGGGGCGGGGTGGGTGGGCGAGAGGGGTGGAGCGGGTGCGGGTGGGTGGAGGCGCGGGTGGGTGGAGGCGCGGGGGGGTGCAGGTGGGTGGGGGTGCTGGGGGGTGGGTGCGGGCAGTCCCGTTCCCGTCCGCGAGGGGCCCGGCGAACCCCGCGGCCCCGGCCGGAACCGCCCCCGGTCCCGTGGAGGGGGCGGGACGGGGGCGGGAACGGCGGTGGTGGGGGCGGTGTCGGGCGGCGGCGGTGCTGCGCTGGGCGGCGGCACGGGAGAGCCACCCTGTGGTGTGTGGGTCCCCTCGGCGCTTGACGGGGCATGGCCTGCAGGCCCAGCGGCAGGCCCACCCCAGGGGCTTTGGGGCTTCGCCCTGGCCTTCGGCCACCCCTGGCCCGGGCCTGCCTCCGGACCAGCCTGCCATACCCCGTCAAGCGCCTCCCCCACACACCACACCGGGTTGAGAGGCGGGTCGGTGGGGCCGCGGACCGGGCGCTCCGGGGGCGGGGCGGTGCATGCATCACGGACGGCGGGCAGGTGGGCGGGGCGGTGGTCAGACGGGCGAGCGCGCGGGCGGGCGGACGCGTGGTCAGGCGGGCGGGGGCGCGTGCCAGGCAAATGGAACGGCGAGCGAGCGGGCGGAGGACCGGCATGGTGACGACGGTGGGGGCGGGCATGGGCGAGTGGGCGGCGGCGGACTGGGAGGGGCTGGTGACGGCCGCGCTGCTCGGTACGGAGCGGCGGCGGGCGGGAGCCGGCGGCGGGTCTCCGGAGGGGCTGCTCGACGCGGCGGCGGTCCACACGGTGCGGCGCCGCGCCGGGCTGCGGCCCGCGGCCGCCCGGGCGCTGCCCGTGCGGGTGGCGGACGATCCGCGGCCCGAACTGCCCGCGGCGGCCCGGCGGCGGCTCGGCCGGCTGCTGGCCGGTCGGACCGGCGCCCACACCTCCGGACGGGGCGCCCTGCCCGATCTGACCGAGCTCCTGCCCCAGTGGCTGGCGGCGGCGAACGGGCATGGCTACCGGGCCCCTGCCGCGGTCCTGCCCGCGCTGCTGGACGCGGCGAAGGCCCGTACCGACCTGCGTCCCGCCGCCCTGGCCCTGGCGGGGGTGCGCGGGCTGTGGCTGGCACGGCTGAACCCGGACTGGCGGTTCGCGCTGCGCGGCGGGGCGGGCGGTACCGAGTTGCCGGACCTCACAGACGCCGACGCCGTGGCGGGGCTGTGGCAGGAGGGCCTCTTCGCCGAGCGGGTGGCGCTCCTTTCGGCGATACGTGAGCGGGACCCTGCCGGGGCCCGGGAGTTGCTGCTCACGACGTGGTCGCGCGAGCGGGCGGAGGACCGGCTGATGTTCCTCGACTCGCTGCGCGCGGCGCTGTCGGACGGGGACGAGCCCTTCCTGGAAGCTGCGTTGGGGGATCGCAGCCGCAACGTACGGGCGACGGCCGCCGAGTTGCTGTCGTGCCTGCCCGCGTCGGCGCTGGCCGGGCGCATGGCGGAGCGGGCCCTGGCGTGCGTGGGGCCCGAGGGGGTGCGGGCGCCCCTGGAGTGCGACGAGGGCATGCGCCGGGACGGGGTCGTGGAGCGGCCGCCGGCGGGACGGGGCGAGCGGTCCTGGTGGTTGAGCCAGCTGGTGGAGGCGGCTCCGCTGGGCTGCTGGCGGGAGCGGTTCGGGGGGCTCGGCCCGGAGGAGATCGTGGCCCTGCCGATGGCCGACGGGTGGGGGGAGGACGTGCACGCCGCGTGGTGCCGGGCCGCCGTGCGGCAGCGCGACCCCGAGTGGTCGAGGGCGCTGCTCGGCTCCCCCGCTGCGTCGCCGGCCGCCGGGCCCGGCACGGCCTCGCTCGCGGAGCGGGCCAAGTTGCTGGAGACGCTGCCAGGGGCGGAGCGGGCGGAATGGGTGGCCGAGTTCGTGCGGGCGCACGGGCTCTCGGAGGCGTTCCAGTTGCTGGGGGTGTGCGAAGTGCCGTGGGCCGCGCCGTTGGGGCGGGCCGTGGTCGACGCGCTGGACCTCGCGCGGGATGCGGGTGGCTACCCGTGGAGTTTCAGCGGGGTGATGGGGCTGGCGGAGCGGTGCCTCGACCCTGGCGAGGCTGCGCGCCTCGAGTCCCTGACCCTGCCTACGGCTCCGCCGTCGGATGCGTCTTCGGATGCGCCTGTCGGCTCCGGCTCCGCGGCCGGCGCCGGTGCGTGGGGCTCGGGCGCCGTCGCCGGCGTGCCGGGCGCGGGGGGTGCCGCGGGGGCTTCCGGCCCGGCGGGGGTGGATGCCACGCGGGTGCTCCGGACAGCGGGCGGGGCGGAGGCGTACTGGGACGAGGCTTTCCAGCGGCTCGCGGCCACGCTCCGCATCCGTGCGGAGATGTTCGCGGAACTGGTTCCTTGATCCGGCCCGCCCGCCCCGGGCCGGAGGTGGGATCCCACGTACCGGCCCACGGGGGCCCCGCTTCTGCGGGACGGTGCGGAACCCCCGGGCGAGCGGGGGGGGGGGGGCACGCCCCGCCGCACCGCGTGGCGGGGCGTGCCCCGCCCGGACCTCGCTGCGGGTCAGGCCCCGGCCGACTGGCGGACGTGGGTGCGGACCCAGTCGACGATGGCGGTCGTGGTGGCGCCCGGGGTGAAGATCTCGGCGACGCCCTTGGCCTTGAGCGGGGGGATGTCCTCCTCCGGGATGATTCCGCCGCCGAAGACCATGATGTCCTCCGCCTCGCGGTCCCGCAGCAGGTCGATGACCTTGGCGAACAGGGTGTTGTGCGCGCCGGAGAGGATCGAGAGGCCGATCGCGTCGGCGTCCTCCTGGATCGCGGTGTCCACGATCTGCTCGGGGGTCTGGTGGAGGCCCGTGTAGATGACCTCCATGCCCGCGTCACGCAGGGCCCGGGCGATCACCTTGGCGCCGCGGTCGTGGCCGTCGAGACCCGGCTTGGCCACCACCACACGGATCGGACCGGTCACACCCATCACTGCCTCCATGCCGACTGCGCTGTCGAAGCTACTCGTGATCGATCATCGAGTGAACGATCGTTAAGGACAGCATCCCGCACGCCGCCGTTTCGCGGCATCCCCCGAGGGGGAAATCACACGGTGGGACACGATCGCCCGGGGAGCCGCGACGAGGTCGCCGCGCCACCGTGCCGTCAGCCGCACGGCACGGTGGTGTGGCATAACCGGAGGTGTCGAACTCCGGAGATCACTTCGGGAGGTCGGGAATGGGCCTTTCACTATCACTTCCGGCGACCGCGCTGCGCGCCGCCGCACTGGAGCTGGTCATCCTCGCCGGCCACCTCCTCCTGTACCCCACCGGCGTGTTCGCCGAGCGCCGACCGGCCGGGGGACGTGACGGAGCCGGGGGACGTGACGGACACCAGCACGGGCGTCCCCGGGGCGCCGACCCGGCGTCCCGGTCCGCACCCGGTGGCACGTCCGGGTACGACGGTGCGTCCGCGGGCCGGTCCGGCCGTCGGCAGGGCGGCTCCGGTCGGCGCGAGGACGCCCGTACGGACGACCGGGCGCGTACGGACGTCCCGCTGCGCCCCGCCGCCGAGCGGCCGCCCGTGATCCTGCTGCACGGCCTCACCGACAACCGCTCCGTCTTCCTGCTCCTGCGCCGCGCCCTCACCGCCGACGGCGGACGGCACGTCGAAGCGCTCAACTACTCGCCCTTCACGACGGACCTCCGCGTCGCCGCCCGGCTGCTCGGCGAGCACGTCGAGCAGGTCTGCACCCGCACCGGCCACGACCGTGTCGACCTCGTCGGCCACAGCCTCGGCGGGCTGGTCGCGCGGTACTACGTGCAGTGCCTCGGCGGCGCCGAGCGGGTGCGCACGGTGGTGACGCTCGGCACGCCGCACGGCGGCACGCGCGTGGCCCCGCTCATGGACGCCCACCCCGTGGTGCGTCAGATGCGCCCCGACTCGCCCGTGCTGGCGGAGCTGGCCGCGCCCGCGCCCGGCTGCCCGACCCGCTTCGTGTCGTTCTGGAGCGATCTGGACCAGCTCATGGTCCCGCTGGAGACGGCGCGGCTGGACCACCCCGACCTCCGCACGGAGAACGTCCGGGTCAGCGGCATCGGGCACCTCGCGCTCGCCGCCCACCCGGCGGTGACCTCCCGGATCCGCCAGGTCCTCGACGGCCCGGGCGACCTGGGCGCCGCCGCGTCGGACAGCGTGTCGGTCGCCTGAGGGCCCCGGCACCGGTCGGCCGCCCCGGCGGCCACCGGCCCGCCCCGGCGCGCCCGAGCCCCCGCCCGCTCGGACCCCGTAACCCGGCAGCGCCTGACGCCGACTCAGATCCGTCCGCACGGTCGCATATGCCTGTTTCATGCTCGCTGGTCCGCTACGCGCCCCACCCTTCCGCTTCGAACAGATCTCGAACGAACGGCCAAGCCTCGGCCGGGAGTCGGCCGAAAGGCGGCCGAATGCCCGGTTCCTGAGGATCCAAAACCCTCCGAAGATTGTCGTTGCGAGTAACCGCCGGGTACAGTCACGCCACTGCTCCTCCTCCGGGGACCTCTTTCCTCCCCGGCCACCCAGGCCCCCACTGCCGAGGCGAAAGAGAAGTTGGTGACCGACCGACCCTCGTCGGGCCACTACCCGCACGCCGGGTACGACGGCCTCTCCACCACCACTTTCGCGGGCGACTCGAGCCTCGGGTCCTACGGGAGCGGATACGAGAACGGGTACGAGGGCGGCTACGCCACCGCCTACGACAGCGGTTACGGCGCCCAGCAGACCGCGTCCCCCGCGTACGAGCAGGCCTACGACTACGACCCGTACGCCGCCTACGCCCCCCAGCAGTCGTACGACTCCGGCGTCTACGACGCCACCGCCTGGACCGGGCACGACGCCCCCGCCTCCGGCATCCCGGCCCAGGCCGCCCCCCACGACACCTCGGCGCAGTGGGACGCCGGCGCCTGGAACACGGACCCGCAGCCCACCGCCTACGGCTACGACCTCTCCGGCGGGCAGTCGGGGCACTGGACGATGCCGGGCAGCACGGAGACCGGCGCGTACGACGCCACCGCCTGGAACTCCGGCACCGGCAGCGCGTACGACGGCTACGACGCGCAGTACGCCGCCCCGTCCCACGAGGCCGCCTACGCACCCGCGCCCGACGCCACCCAGGTCCACCCGCAGCAGGCCTACCCGGCCTACGACCCGCAGGGCGGCGCCGCGCAGTACGACCAGTACGACCCGTACGCCCAGCAGCAGCCGCTCGACGGCCCGCACTCCGCGCCCGCGCCGGCCTTCGAGCAGACCCCGACGATGACGTACGTCGACCTCGGCGCCGCCGCCCTCGGCCACCCCGACGCGACGCACCCCGCGCCCGGGCACTCCGCCCAGGAGGTCGCCTTCGCCGCCGCCGCCACGATGGTCGGCGAACTCGGCATCGACTTCGACCTCCTCGAGGCGGACGCGGGCCCGGACGCCCCGTACGACGCGTCGTACGACCACGACCACGACCAGGCCGGCGGGGCGGACCCGGCGGACGACGCGGACGAGCTCTTCGAGGTCGCCGACGCCACCGCCCTCGACATCGGCCCGACCCCGGCGCCGCACTCGCGGGCCGCCGCCCGCCGCGGAGGCGCCCAGGCCGGGGCAGGCAACCGCGGCCGCCGCCGTACTCCCGCCAAGCGCTCCGCGCTGCTCACGGTCGCCGTGCCCTCGGCCTGCGTCATGGGCGTCGCGGGGGTCGCCGCCGCCTCGGTCGGCGGGCTCACGGGCCAGCAGACCGTCGAGGAGCCGCAGACCCTGGCCGCGCCGGACCCGGCCTCGGTCAAGCCGGTCGCCGCCAACAGCAAGCTCGACACCCAGCTCCAGGCGCTCAGCGCCGACGCCGGCGACTTCGCGGACCGCGCGAGCCGCACACAGGAACGTATCGACCTGCGCGAACGCCAGGAGCAGGACCGCAAGCGGCGCGCGGAGGAGGCGGCCCGCAAGGAGGCGCTGCGCCCCAAGTTCGCGCTGCCGGTCACCCAGCACGGGCTCAGCGCCGGGTTCGGTCAGTCCGGCGTCAACTGGATGTCCCTGCACACCGGCATCGACTTCCCGGTCTCGTACGGCACCCCGGTGATGGCCGCGACCGACGGCACGGTCCGCACGCAGTGGAACAGCGCCTACGGCAACATGGCCATAGTCACCGCCCCCGACGGCACCGAGACCTGGTACTGCCACCTGAGCAGCACCAAGCTCCGGTCCGGCACGGTCAAGGCCGGCGAGGTCATCGCGTACTCCGGCAACTCGGGCAACTCCACCGGCCCGCACCTGCACTTCGAGGTACGGCCGGGCGGCGGCGGCGCCATCAACCCGCTCCCGTGGCTGCGCGCCCACGGCCTGGACCCGACGTGACCCGCGCCTGAGACACGCCGACCGGAACGCGGGAAGGGGGCCCGGAGCTTGCGCTCCGGGCCCCCTTCCACGTGTCCGGCTGCGTCAGAGCTTCTGCACCGGCGCGTACCGCAGCAGCAGCCGCTTCGGCTTGCCGTCGCCGAAGTCGATCGTGGCCTGGGCGTCGGCGCCCGCGCCCTTGACCTCCATCACGGACCCGAGCCCGAACTGGTCGTGTGTGACCCGGTCCCCGACCGCCAGGGCGACCACCGGCTTGTCGGTGGCCCGGCGCGTCGCGAACCCCGAGGGGCCGGACCGGGCCCGGGAGGAGGACACGCCACCGGAGAGGAAGGCCTCGGGAGAGGTGCCGAACGACGCCCTGCCACCGCCCGGCCCGCTGCGCATCGGGCCGGCCGGCTTCTGCGCGCCGGTCCGCTTCCACTCCAGGTACTGGTCCGGGATCTCCTCCAGGAACCGCGAGGG
This sequence comes from Streptomyces sp. NRRL S-87, assembly GCF_000719335.1. GTDB lineage: Bacteria > Actinomycetota > Actinomycetes > Streptomycetales > Streptomycetaceae > Streptomyces. The sequence continues at coordinate 71,547 of NZ_JOGB01000032.1, read as the reverse complement.
CGGGTTGTACGAGGGCGTGCCCCAGGCACTGCGCATCGACGAGCGGGTCAGGTACAGCCGCTCGCGGGCGCGCGTGATGCCGACGTAGGCCAGCCGCCGCTCCTCCTCCAGTTCCTTGACCTGCCCGAGGGCGCGCATGTGCGGGAAGACCCCGTCCTCCATGCCGGTCAGGAAGACCACCGGGAACTCCAGGCCCTTGGCGGTGTGCAGGGTCATCAGCGTGATGACGCCGGACCCGTCCTCGTCCTCGTCGGGGATCTGGTCGGAGTCGGCGACCAGGGCCACCTGCTCGAGGAACTCGGCCAGGGTGCCGCCGCCGGCTGCCGGTGCCGCGGCGTCCCCGGCGGCCGTCGGGGCGGCGGCCTCGCCACGTTCCTGCTCGAACTCGAGCGCCACGGCAGCGAGTTCCTGCAGGTTCTCGATTCGGGTCTCGTCCTGGGGGTCCGTGGAGGCCTGGAGCTCGGCGAGGTAGCCGGTGCGCTCCAGCACCGCCTCCAGGACGACCGCGGGCCCGGCGCCGGACTCGACGATCGTGCGGAGCTCCTCCATCAGGGCGTTGAAGCGCTTGACGGCGTTGGCCGAGCGGGCGGCCATGCCGTACGCCTCGTCGACCCGGCGCAGGGCCTGCGGGAAGGTGATCCGCTCACGGTGCGCGAGGGCGTCGATCATCGCCTCGGCGCGCTCGCCGATGCCGCGCTTGGGGACGTTGAGGATCCTGCGCAGCGGGACGTTGTCCTCGGGGTTGGCCAGGACGCGCAGGTAGGCCAGGACGTCCCGGACCTCCTTGCGCTCGTAGAAGCGGACACCGCCGACGACCTTGTACGGCAGCCCGACCCGGATGAAGATCTCTTCGAAGACGCGGGACTGGGCGTTGGTGCGGTAGAAGACGGCGACGTCGCCGGCCTTGGCGTCGCCTGCGTCCGTGAGCCGGTCGATCTCGTCGGCGACGAACTGGGCCTCGTCGTGCTCGGTGTCGGCGACGTAGCCGGCGATCCGGGCGCCGGTGCCGGCGTCGGTCCACAGGTTCTTCGGGCGGCGGTTCTCGTTGCGCTCGATGACCGCGTTGGCGGCGGACAGGATGGTCTGGGTGGAGCGGTAGTTCTGCTCCAGCAGGATCGTCGTCGCGTCCGGGTAGTCCTCCTCGAACTGGAGGATGTTGCGGATGGTCGCGCCGCGGAAGGCGTAGATCGACTGGTCGGCGTCGCCCACCACGCACAGCTCGGCGGGCGGCAGGTCCTCGTAGCCGGCGCCGACGAGCTCGCGCACGAGCGTGTACTGGGCGTGGTTGGTGTCCTGGTACTCGTCGACCAGGACGTGCCGGAAGCGGCGGCGGTAGTGCTCGGCCACGTCCGGGAAGGCCTGGAGGAGGTGGACCGTGGTCATGATGATGTCGTCGAAGTCGAGGGCGTTGGCCTCGCGCAGCCTCGACTGGTACATCGCGTACGCCTGGGCGAGGGTCTTCTCGAAGCCGTCGGCCGCCTGGTCGGCGAAGGCCTCGTCGTCGATGAGCTCGTTCTTCAGGTTCGAGATCTTGGCGTTGAACGCCTTCGGCGGGAACTTCTTCGGGTCCAGGTCGAGGTCGCGGCAGACCAGGGCCATGAGGCGCTTGGAGTCGGCGGCGTCGTAGATCGAGAACGAGGAGGTGAAGCCGAGGCGCTTGGACTCGCGGCGCAGGATGCGGACGCAGGCACTGTGGAAGGTGGAGACCCACATCGCGTTGGCGCGCGGGCCGACCAGGCTCTCCACGCGCTCCTTCATCTCGCCGGCGGCCTTGTTGGTGAAGGTGATCGCCAGGATCTGGCCGGGGTGGACGTGCCGGGCGGCCAGCAGGTGGCCGATCCGGTGGGTCAGCACCCGGGTCTTGCCGGAGCCCGCGCCGGCCACGATGAGCAGCGGGGAGCCCTCGTGGACGACCGCGGCGCGCTGCTGCTCGTTCAACCCCTCGAGCAGGGTCGCGGGGTCGATCACGGGGCGTGCGGAGCCGTCCCGGTAGTACTCGTCCCGCGTCATGGGTACGTCGAAGCGGCCCTCGAAGAGGTCGTCCGCGCCGGGCTCGGGGCCGGGGCCCTCTTCCGGGCCGTAGTCCTCCGGGGGCGGGGCGTCCTCGTCGGAGGGCTTCAGGTCCGCCAGGAAACTGTCGTCAAAGAGGCTGCTCATCGCCTTCCGAGTCTAGGGGTCCGCACCGACAGCGTGGCGCGGGTTCCGGAAGGGGGACGCGGTGTGCGCGGATGACGACGCTCGGCCACCGGCCGGGGTCCGTGCGCCGTAGGGGCCGGGGCCCCGTACGACGCCGGTGGGCGGGCCGTACGGGGGTGGGTGGGCGGCCGTACGGGGCTGGTCGGGGGATCAGGTCCAGAGCACCGCTATGAAGATGTTCGCCGTGGTCAGGCCGCCGATCGCACCGAAGATCCCCTTGTCCAGGGTCTCCTCGTCGCGCTTGACGTAGACGAGGGCGAGGACGACGAAGAGGACCGCGAGCTTCACGCCGATCTTGACGTTGTTGACGTGGTGGCCCTGCGCCTGGTGGAGGCCCACCAGCAGCACACCGGTCACCAGCATGGTCAGCGCGCCGTGCAGCATGGCCGGGACGACGCGGGCGGTGCCGGCGCCCATGGCCTTCATCTGGGTCAGGAAACCGCCCAACAGCGAGGCGATGCCGATGATGTGGAGCCCGACGAGGAGGTGGATGAGTACGTCCATGGCCGCGAGCCTACGATCCGGCCGAAACCGGGCCCGCGCAGGGGTCTCTCCTGTCTCTTTCCGCCACTTCCGGTCACCTGCATCACGGAGCAGAACACTTCCGCTCATCCCGTCATCCGGCCGTTACCTGGAGGTTTAGCGTCCTCCCCCAAGAAGCCGTGCCCCTGGCACCAGGGGCCGCGCCGACGGAAGGACGTGAGTGCTCTCGTGGCCAGTCATCGAAAGCCCAGGCAGCGCCCGCTCGCCGGCGGCACCGTACGGACCGCCGCCACGCTCGCCCTGGCGGGCGCTGCCACCGCCACCGCCTTCGACGGCACCTCGCAGGCCGATCCCCGCCTCACCCCGACCCAGGTCAAGGCCGAGGTGGACCGGCTCTACGTGGAGGCCGAGGAGGCCACCGAGCGGTACAACGGGGCGAAGGAGAAGACGGACCGGGCCCAGCGCACCCTGAACGCGCTGCGCGACGAGGCCGCCCGCAGGACCGCGCGGCTCAACACCGCGCGCAACGCCCTGGGCTCCCTGGCCGCCTCGCAGTACCGCAGCGGCAGCCTCGGCCCGGCCGCGCAGCTGGCGCTGTCGGACGACCCGGAGGAGTACCTGGAGCGGGCCGCGTTCCTGGAGCGGGCCGGCGACCGCGGAGCGGTCGCGATCGCCTCCGTGCAGCGGCAGCTCGACGAGGTGCGGGCGCTGCGCGCGAAGGCGGACGAGGTCCTGGAGGGCCTGCGCGCCGACCAGACCCGGCTGTCCCGGAACAAGGCCGTGGTCGAGGGCAAGCTCGCCGCGGCGCGGCGGCTGCTGGCCAGGCTCACCGCCGAGGAACGGGCCCGGATCGAGGCCGCCGACGGCCCCGGGACCGACGTCGGCAGCGGCGGCGGCCGCACGGACCGCGCGAGCCGCGGCGGCGGCGGTACGGAGCGCACGGCGCCCCCGAGCGGCCGCGTCCAGGCCCCCGACCCGCGGGCCGCTCAGGCGGTGGCCTTCGCCTACGGGGCGATCGGCAAGCCGTACGTGTGGGGCGCGACCGGGCCGGGGTCCTTCGACTGCTCGGGGCTGACCCAGGCCGCGTGGCGCTCCGCGGGGGTCTCCCTGCCGCGCACGACGTACACGCAGATCAACGCCGGCCACCGGGTCTCCCGCTCCCAGCTGGCCCCCGGAGACCTGGTGTTCTTCTACTCCGGCATCAGCCACGTCGGGCTGTACATCGGCGGCGGCCGGATGATCCACGCCCCGCACCCGGGGGCCCCGGTGCGGATCGCCCCGATCGACCAGATGCCCTTCGCGGGCGCCTCCCGGCCGTCCTGACGGCCGCCGTCGGGGTGCCGTGGCCGGCCGCCGTCGGGGTCCCGTGGCCGACCACCGCCCACCGGAACCGCCCGCCGGAACCGGCCTCAGGAGCCGGCTTCGGGAGCCGGCCACCGGGCGGACGGCGCGACGGTCAGACGAGGCGGCGCGCGGTCGCCCAGCGGGTCAGCTCGTGCCGGTTGGAGAGCTGGAGCTTGCGCAGCACCGCGGAGACGTGCGACTCCACCGTCTTCACCGAGATGAAGAGCTGCTTGGCGATCTCCTTGTACGCGTACCCGCGCGCGATCAGCCGCAGCACCTCGCGCTCGCGCTGCGTGAGCCGGTCCAGGTCCTCGTCCACCGGCGGCGCGTCGGTGGAGGCGAAGGCGTCGAGCACGAAGCCCGCCAGCCGCGGCGAGAACACCGCGTCCCCCTCCTGGACCCGGAAGATCGAGGCGACCAGGTCGGTGCCGGTGATCGTCTTCGTGACGTACCCGCGGGCCCCGCCGCGGATGACGCCGATGACGTCCTCGGCCGCGTCGGAGACCGACAGCGCGAGGAAGCGCACCGGCTGGTCGGCGGAGGTCATCAGCGGGGCGCACCGGCGCAGCACCTCGACGCCGCCGCCGCCGGGCAGGTGCACGTCCAGCAGGACCACCTCGGGGCGGGTGGCGGTGATGACGGTGACGGCCTGGTCGACGTCCGCCGCCTCCCCGACGACCTCCACGCCCGTGCGCGCGGTCTCGCCGATCTCGGCCTGGACCCCGGCCCGGAACATCCGGTGGTCGTCGACCAGCACCACCCGCACCCGGCGGCCGGCGGCCGTACCCGGCGCACCCTCTCCGCCCGTGCCCGTGCCCTGCCCCGCGGTCGTCCCCTGGTCCCCGGTCATGCCCTGCTCCCCGGTCATTGCGGCGCCCTCTCCATCTCCAGCTCGACTTCCGTGCCCCCGTCGGGCGCGGACCGCAGCCGCGCGGTCCCGCCGTTGCGCTGCATGCGGCCGACGATCGATTCTCTTACGCCCATCCGGTCGTCGGGTACCGCGTCCAGGTCGAAGCCCGGACCCCGGTCCCGCACGGACACGAACACGCTGCCGCTCTCGACCTCGGCGTAGACCTGCACCGGCCCGCCCTCGCCACCGTACTTCGCCGCGTTGACCATCGCCTCGCGCGCCGCCTGTACCTGGGCGCCCAGCCTGTCGTCCAGCGGGCAGTCGCCGACGACCACGACCTCGATCGGCACCCCGTGCAGGTCCTCGACCTCCGCGGCGGCCTTCTTCACGGACTCGGCGAGGGTGTCGGGCTCGTCGGCCTCGTCCTTGCCGCGGCCCTCCGGCTTGTACAACCAGTTGCGCAGCTCCCGTTCCTGGGCCCGGGCCAGCCGGCGCACCTCGCCCACGTCCTCCGCGTTGCGCTGGATCAGGGTGAGGGTGTGGAGCACGGAGTCGTGGACATGGGCGGCGACCTCCGCGCGCTCCTGTGCGCGGATGCGCATGAGCCGCTCCTCGGACAGGTCCTGGGTCATGCGGATCAGCCACGGCCCGGCCAGCAGCGCGATGCCGACCAGGACGGCGAGCGCGGCGGTCATGACGTTGCCGAGCTGGGCCGCCGAGCCGCGGACGACGATGAAGACGGTCAGGCCCACGCCGACCATGGCCACGCCGGCCAGCGCCCGGGCGACGGGCAGCAGCCGGCTGTGCCGGCGCGAGACGTCGGTCCAGTGCGCCCTGCGGGCGTTGTCCGCCTGGCGCCACACCAGCACCACGCCCGCGGCCACCAGCAGCGCGGGCCACACGTACCGCCCCGACGCGTCGCCGAGCCGCACCTTGGAGATGAAGATGCCGGCGCCGACGCACAGCGCGATCAGCGCCAGGACCTGGCCGCGCTCGGGCTTGCGGAGCCTGCGGCTGCCGTCGGGCAGCGTCTCGAAGAGCGACCGGTCCGCGGCCGTCCCGCCCACGCCCAGCGGTACGAACACCCAGAACGCGGCGTACAGCAGCACGCCCAGGCCGTCGCCGAACATGCACAGCGCGAGGAACGCCACCCGCACCCAGATCACCGGCAGCCCGAGGTGCCCGGCGAGTCCCCGCGCGACGCCGCCCAGCATCCGCCCCTCGGCGCTCCGGTACAGCTTGCGCAGCGGTTGCTCGTCGGGCTCGGGCACGTGCGGCACGGGGCGCGGCGCTGCTACTGGCATGCCAACGATGGTCACACGCCCGCCGCGGGCCCGGCATCAGGGCATACCCCCAGTTCTTCCGGGGGATTGCCGGATGGATCTCAGGGTTGTGCCAGGGTCGGGCCTGATGTTCCGGGGCCTGCGGGGCCGTCACCATGGATGCCATGACCGAGCCTTCCGACTCCCCGACCGCGGATCCGGCCGCGGGCCCGAGGACCGGCCCGACCGCGGACCCGACCGCGGGCCCGGGCACCCCCGCCGAGCGGCCGCCGCTGCGCCGCAGCCGGCGCCAGCACGTGCTGGCGGGCGTGTGCGGCGGCCTGGGCCGCCACTTCGACATCGACCCCGTCGTCTTCCGGATCGTGCTCGGCGTGCTCGCGGTCACCGGCGGCGTGGGCCTGATCTTCTACGGCTTCGCCTGGCTGCTGCTGCCCATGGAGGACGAGGAGGAGAACGAGGCCCGCAAGCTGCTGACGGGCCGCATCGAGGGCGCGACGCTGGCCGCGGTGCTGGCGGCGCTCGCGGGCTGCGCCCTGTTCCTCGTGATGATCGACAACGGAGTGATGGCGGCCTTCTCGGTCCTGGTCGTGTTCGGCCTCGGCGCGGCCGCGTACTGGTCGCAGAGGCGGCGCGCGGAGCCCCCGGAGACCCGCGTGGAGGCGGCCCTGGGGGCGCACGTCCGCGCGGAGGCCCCGCCCGAGACCCAGGCCCCGCCGGTGCCCGGGGTCAGCTCCTGGTGGCGCGACCCGCTGGTCAAGGACGGGACGACCGGTCCGGTGGGGGCGCCGTACCTGTGGGGCCCGGCGGAGGACGCGGACGGTACGGACGGCGCGGCCGGCGCGGCCCGGACCGTCGGCGTCCCGGATCCGGCGTACGGCACGTGGCCGGCCGGGGACACGAAGAAGCCGGCCCCGGCGGCCCGCCCGCGCGGGATCGGCGGCCGGGTCTTCCTGCTCGCCCTCGTGGCGGCCGCCCTGGGCACCGGCCTGAGCTGGCGGGGCAGTCCGCTGGGCACGGCGCTGCAGACCGGCCTGGCCTGCGCGCTGGCGGTGTTCGGGGCGGGCATCGCGGTCAGCGCCTTCCGGGGCCGGACGGGCTTCGGCTCGGTGCTGCTGGCCGTGGTTACCGCGGGCCTGCTGGCGGGGGCGGCCGTCCTGCCGCGCGACATCGGCACGGACTGGGTGCGCACCGAGTGGCGCCCGGCCACACTCTCCGAGGTCCAGCCCCGGTACGAGGCGTCCACCGGCGAGGCGACGCTCGACCTGAGCCGGGTCGACGTGCCGAAGGGGAGGACCCTGCCCGTCGACGCGGAGATCGACGCGGGCCGGCTCAAGGTGGTCCTCCCGTCCGGGGTCACCGCCGAGACCCGCATCGACCTGGGTGTCGGCGACATCCAGCTGCCCGGCGACAAGCCGGACGACATCCGGGTGCGGACGGACAACGACGAGCGGGTGACCCTCCGGCCGGCCCCGGGGGCCGCGTCCGGCGGCACCCTGGAACTGCGGCTGAAGGCGGGAGTGGGACAGGTGGAGGTGACCCGTGCGTCATGAGTTCCAGCCGGGCCGGCTGATCGCCGGCGTGGTGCAGCTGGTGGCCGGGGTGCTCTTCGCCCTCGACGCCCGCGACCGCCTCGCCGTCTCCGTGTGGGTCCTCCTCCCCCTTGTGGCCGGCGGCCTCGCCCTGGCCGCACTGGCCGGCACGGTCGCCTACATCGTCCGGCGCGGCGACCGCGCCGAGCCGACCGGCAACCGGGACCGGGGCTGACGACCGGGCCGGACGAGAGCTAGGACACGAGGTCCCGCCCGCGGTGCGACGGCAGGGCGTCGCGGCGGCGGGTGGCGAGGAGGGCATCGAGGGAGAAGGTGGGGGCCCCGGCGAGGACGAGGGGCAGCCAGGAGATCAGGTAGACCAGGTCGTTGCCGTAGTAGTACGGCGTGGTCTGCCAGCTGACGGTCAGCCACAGGCTCAGCGAGATCAGGGCCCCGCCGGTGGCCGCGACGCGGCCGAAGAGCCCGACCAGCGTGCCGAGGCCGACGAGGATCTCCCCGACCGCGAGGAGGACCGCGAAGGTGACGGGCCCCTTCAGGGCGAGGTCCACCAGCGCGGGGATCGCGGAACTGTCGCGCACGGCGTGCATCAGCTCCCCGATGGAGCCGGTACCGGAGTCCTTGAGGAACGCCGGGTCGGTCAGCTTGTCCAGCCCGGCGTAGACGAACGTCACGCCCAGGAACACGCGCAGCGGGAGCAGCGCGTGGCGGGTGGCCCGCGCGCGCAGCGCGGCGAGGTCGGAGCGAGCGAATCCGGTCACGCCCCCATGTCTACCTGCTCGGCCCCGTCCCGTCGACGGCTGGGACGCGACCCGTCGACGGCCAGGCCGCGCCCCGTGGACCGAAGGACGCCGCCGGACGGGCGGGTCGGGGCACCGCGCCCCGGCGCCGCGGGTCAGTCCGCCACGTCGATGGAGCAGCGGTTGGACTCCACGCCCGCGGCCGTGACGACCTGGACCTCCACCCGGCCGGGCTCGACGTCCGCCGGCACCGGGACGGTGAGGACCTGGTCGGACGGGTTGGAGAAGCCGCCGGCGACCGGCACCAGGGGCACGTGGACGTGCACCGTCCCGATCCGCACCACCAGCCGGGCCAGCATCTCGGGCGTCTGCGCCCCGGGCGGTACGAAGCCCACGCCGCGGATCTCGATGTCGTCCCCGGTGCGGATCGCCGCGTCGAGGTCTCCCGGCTCCCGGGCCCGCACGACCGACAGGACCAGCGGCCGGGTCCCCTCGGCGTACTTCGCGGCCAGGTAGACCGCCGCCGAGAGCCCGGTCAGCACCGCGAGCGACCACGGCAGGTGTGGCAGCCGGTCGGGGAAGCGGGCCAGCGCCACCGCCGCGAAGGCGAGGGTGACGGTCGAGACCAGCACGTACTGCGCGTCGGGGAAGCTGCCCCGCCCCGCGTCGTCGGTGAGCAGGTCCGCGCCGCGCGGCCGGTCGGCCGGCAGCTTCTGCAGCCGCTGGCCCAGGATCCGTACGGCCACCACGCGCCGCACCACCACCGCCACCGCGGAGGTGATCGCGAGCACGGTCAGCAGGGGCAGCGCCCGGTCCAGCTCCAGCCCGGCGTACAGGCCCTCGCGCTCCTGCCCCGGCGGGTTCGCGGCCAGCCGCAGCGCGGGCAGCAGCGCCGCGAAGGCCGCCAGCAGCAGCCATGCGCACGGCACGGCCTTCGAGGTCGAGAGCCGGTTGTCCTCGCCCACCAGCGGCGCCAGCAGGCCGCCGCGCAGGGTCTGCGCGCGGGCTGCCACCGTCAGGAGCCCCGCCAGCAGCACCGCGGCCAGCAGCCCGGCGGTGCGCGCGGCGGACCAGCCGGTACCCAGGGCGGTGCCGACCTGCACGACGAGCAGCACGCCGGCCGCGATCCAGACGGCCAGTACGGCGCGCCGGGACAGCAGGTACAGCCAGGAGTGACCGGCCTCCCGGCCGCGGTCGGCGACCGTCCGGGCGGCCTGCGTGAGCTCGTCGGACACCCACTGGCGCGAGGCCCCGGCCGAGCGGGCGACGGCGGCCGGCAGCCCCTGGCCGGCGGCGTACTCGTCGCGGCGCTCGACGAAGGCGGCGACGGCCCTGCGGTGGCCCTCGCGGGCACCGTGCGGGCAGTCGTCGCAGGTGCAGCCGCCGCCGTGGGTACTCCGGTGGATGATCTCTTGGACAGCCACGTACGTGCCGCCTCTCTAACTACCGTGCAGTGCCAGCGAATTGTGCACCACCCCGGCAGTGCTCCCGGCCGCCGCCGACGTCAGAGGGGGTGAGTTCCCGTACGTGATGTTGACCCCGCCGGCCCCGGTTCCCCGGCGACGCGCTGCCACAGCGGCTGGAAGCTGATCCACGCGACCAGGTCCGTTCCCAGCTGCTCCCGGGTCAGGACGGCGCTCTTGTGGTCGATCGGTACGGGCTTCCCGGCGGCCCGCGCGGCCAGCTGGATCCCGCACGAGCGGTCGAGGGAGACGAACCACCACGCGGCCGCGTCGACCGAGTCCCCGACGGTCAGCAGCCCGTGGTTGCGCAGGACGAGCGCCTTGTGGGGGCCGAGGGCCGCCGCGATCAGGCGGGCGTCGCCGGTCCCGGCGGCCGGCCCGGTGTAGCGGTCCAGCAGGGCGTGGTCCTGGTAGAAGGCGCAGGCCTCCTGGGTGATGGGGTCGAGCAGCTCGCCGAGGGCGGCGAAGGCCCGGCCGTGGTCGGAGTGGGCGTGTGCCACGGCCACCACGTCGGGGCGGGCCCGGTGGACGGCCGCGTGCACTTCCAAGGCGGCCTGGTTGACGTGCTGGTCGCCCTGCAGGACGCGCCCGTCGCCGTCGGCCAGGACCAGGTCCTCGGGCCCGATCCCGGCCAGTGCCCGGCCGAAGGGGTTGACCCAGTAGCAGTCGGGGAACTCCGGGTCGCGGGCGGTGACGTGACCCGAGACCCCGTCCTCGTACCCGAGGGCGGCGAACAGCCGCAGCGCCCCGGCCAGCCGCTCCTTCCGGTGCGCCCGCTCCTCGGCCGGCGTCCCGTGCCGCGGCGGCATCGCGAACCGGAGGTGCTCCGCGGGCACGGGCTGGGGCTGCTCGGACATCGTCGGCGCTCCTCACGTACGGCTCGGGTCGCGGCGCACCGTACCCGCGCCCCGCGCAAGGGGCCAGAGGCGGGCGGCCGCGGAAACGGCGAGGCCGCCGCCCGCTCCCGGAAAGGGGCGGACGACGGCCTCGGCGGCGTACGGGAGGGACTACTCCCACTCGATGGTGCCCGGCGGCTTGCTGGTGCAGTCCAGGACCACGCGGTTCACGTCCGGCACCTCGTTGGTGATCCGGGTCGAGATGCGGGCCAGCACCTCGTACGGCATGCGGGTCCAGTCGGCCGTCATGGCGTCCTCGGAGGAGACCGGGCGCAGCACGATCGGGTGGCCGTAGGTGCGGCCGTCGCCCTGCACGCCCACGCTGCGGACGTCGGCGAGCAGCACGACCGGGCACTGCCAGATCTCGCGGTCCAGGCCGGCCGCGGTCAGCTCGTGGCGGGCGATGGCGTCGGCCTCGCGCAGCAGGTCCAGGCGCTCCTTGGTGACCTCGCCGACGATGCGGATGCCCAGGCCCGGGCCCGGGAAGGGCTGGCGCTGGACGATCTCCTCGGGGAGGCCGAGGTCCTGGCCGACCATGCGGACCTCGTCCTTGAACAGCTGGCGCAGCGGCTCGACGAGCTTGAACTCCAGGTCCTCGGGCAGGCCGCCGACGTTGTGGTGCGACTTGATGTTCGCGGTGCCGGTGCCGCCGCCGGACTCGACGATGTCCGGGTACAGCGTGCCCTGGACCAGGAACTCGACGGGCTGGTCGTCGGGGGCCTCGGCGATGATCTCGGCCTGGGCCTGCTCGAAGACGCGGATGAACTCGCGACCGATGATCTTCCGCTTCTCCTCGGGGTCGGAGACCCCGGCGAGGGCGGTCAGGAAGCGCTCCTGGGCGTCGACGACCTTCAGCTTGACGCCGGTCGCGGCGACGAAGTCCTTCTCGACCTGCTCGGTCTCGCCCTTGCGCATCAGGCCGTGGTCGACGTACACGCAGGTCAGCTGGTCACCGATGGCCTTCTGCACGAGGGCCGCGGCCACGGCGGAGTCCACGCCGCCGGACAGGCCGCAGATGGCGCGCTTGTCGCCGACCTGCGCGCGGATGGCGGCGATCTGCTCCTCGATGACGTTGCCGGTGGTCCAGTCGGGCTTCAGGCCCGCGCCCCGGTAGAGGAAGTGCTCGAGGATCTGCTGGCCGTGCGTGGAGTGCATCACCTCGGGGTGGTACTGCACGCCGTACAGCTTCTTCTCGTCGTTCTCGAAGGCGGCGACCGGCACCACGTTGGTGGAGGCGGTCACGGTGAAGCCCTCGGGAGCGGCGGAGCAGGCGTCGCCGTGCGACATCCACACCGACTGGTGCTCGGGGGTGCCCTCGAAGAGGGTGGAGCCGGTCCTGGTGACGGTCAGCGGGGTACGGCCGTACTCGCGCGCACCGGTGTTGTCGACCGTGCCGCCCAGGGTGGTGGCCATCAGCTGGAAGCCGTAGCACATGCCGAAGACGGGGACGCCGGCCTCGAACAGGGCGCGGTCGATCGTGGGGGCACCCTCCTCGTACACGGAGGACGGGCCGCCGGAGAGGATGATCGCCTTGGGGTTCTTGGCCAGCATCTCGGCCACGGGCATCGTGCTCGGCACGATCTCGCTGTAGACCCGGGCCTCACGGACGCGGCGGGCGATGAGCTGGGCGTACTGCGCGCCGAAGTCGACAACGAGGACGACGTCCGGGGCGGCGGAGGGTGCTTCTGGCACGGCGGGCCTTCCGGCGGGAAAGAGGGTGTTGTTTTGTCGATTCTAACGGCGCTCGCACGCCCGTCTTCGTCTCACCATCCGAACCCGGGCCCCGGCCGGTCCTGTCTCACCATCCGAACCCGGTTGGTGATGGGCCCGCGGGACGGCTAGATTCCGTGCCGTGCGCAAGCAGCTGAGCTTCCTCTTTACCTATGGCACCGGTCGGTCCGGTCGCCATGGGTCCTCGTGATGCTCGCTCCGAGCCACTGAACAGACCACCCAGAGCGCCCCCGGCCGACAGGCCCGGGGCGCTCTGTCGTCGTACGGGTCGTCGGCCACCACCGACAGGAGAAGCCCGTGACCACCACCGCCGCCACCGCGCCCGCCGCCCGCACCGCCGGGACCGCCGCCGAGACCACCGGTGCCCGCACCGCCGACGCGGCCGAGCTGATCGGCGGCGCCCGCGAGCGGATCGACGCCCTCGACGACCGGATCATCGGCCTGATCCAGGAACGGATGGCCGTCTCGGCCGTGATCCAGGACGCCCGGATCACCTCGGGCGGGCGCCGCGTGAACCTCTCGCGCGAGATGGAGGTCCTCGCGCACTACAACGAGGCCCTCGGCAAGCCCGGCACCGCGCTGGCGATGACGCTGCTGGAGCTGTGCCGCGGCCGGGTCTGACCGCTGCCGGCGACCGCCGTGCGGGCGTGCGTTTGTCACCCGTCCGGACCGTGACCGGCCCCGTGGGGCTTCGTTGGTGTGGATAGTCCGCGCCAGCCAGGCGCGGGCCCGCACACACCACGCGTGGCTCCGCTGGAGCGATGAGACGTACGGCCCGTGGAGCGTACGTCGTGGGACCTCGCCCCAGCGCGTGACCGGTCGGCAGGGGACAGCAGCCCGGTCACCCCAAAGGACGGCCGGCCCCGGGGACGCCCGGGGCCGGCCGGTCCGATCCTCCCGGGACCCACCCCGGGACCCGTGTCCGGGACCCACCCCGGGACCCATCTGGCCGGAAACGGTCACCTTGGCCGAAATGGTTGCGGGTCGGCGGCCCGTCGAGCACGATGCATTCACTGGCCACGCGGCGCGTCCCCCCGGCGCCGCGGAGCGGTTCCGGCGCTGCCCTGACGCCGGACGACATGGGGAGGGCCCCGCGGACAGCAGTCCGCGGGGCCCTTCTCACGCCCGCACCCCCCCCGTGCGCACGGGCAGCGCCCCCCCCTCAGCGCCGGCGCGCCCGTACCCCCCGGTCCGGGCGCGCCCGCGCGTCAGGTGTGCCGGCCCGTCCTGCGGCGGGTCGCCAGGAAGAGGCCGGTGCCGCCGACGAGGGCGATCGCCGCGGCCCCCGCGAGGAGCGCGGCGGAGCTGCCGGTGGAGGCCAGGTTGCCGCCGGGCCCGGCGGTCGTCGGGGCCGTGGCGGACGGGGTCGCGCCGCCGGTGGCCGAGGGGGTGGCGGCCGGCGTGGCGCCCGTGGTGGGCGACGCCGTGGCCCCCGGGGTCGGCTGCGTCGGCACCCGGGTGGGGTTCAGGACCAGGGCGGCGGTGTCGTTGGCGTGCTTGGGGTCGAAGGCGAGCCGGCCCAGGCGGCCGTCGGGGGCCCAGGTGCCGACCGCGACGGAACCCTTGGCGTCGGGGACGACCCGGTCGACCCGCAGCTCGAACGGGAAGGTGACGGTCGCGCCGTCGAGCACGGCGTACCCGCTCTGGCAGCGGTAGCGCGGGGCGCCCAGCTGCCGCTCGCGCGGCGTGCCGTCGGCGCTGAGCGCGGCGCAGGCCTTGGGCTTGCGGGTGACCGAGGCGCCGGCCGGGACGCGGACGTCGACGGTGGCGACGGGCTCGCCGGAGCGGATGTTGCCGATCCAGGCCGGGCCCTGGTTGCGGAACCCGAAGCGGGCCTTCACCGTCTCGCCCGCCGTGCCGTCGAACGCGAGCGGGGTGGCGGCGAAGTCGGCGGTGTTGGTGGTCTGGAAGTCGAACTCCTGCTGGTTGTCCCAGGGATTCAGGTCCGACGAGTACGGCTGCGCGAGGACCCGCTTCGCACCGATCCTGACCCCGGACTTCGGGCCCGCCTTGGAGTCGTTCAGGGCGGTGGAGGCCGCGCCCGTCTCCTTGATCCGGTAGATGAACGAGTCGTACCAGGCCCGCTGGGTGGCCTTCAGGTGCAGCGGCGCGTCGAGCTCGTAGACGTACTTGGGCTCGAAGGAGCCCTCGAAGGTGCACACGGTGGTGCCCCAGCCGCGCTGCTGCGGGCCGTTCGGGTGGAACGTGCAGTTGTCGTACTTCTCGACGAACTCCAGGCCCCGGGTGTGCAGGAGCTCCAGCACCACGCCGTCGGCGGGGCGGGTGCCCTTGTTCACGAAGGAGATCGGGGTGGCCTGCCGGTCGCCGACCTCCATGCGGTTCTTCAGGTGCAGGCGCTGCATGACCAGGTCGGGGCCGCCGACCGTGACCGTGGTGGTGCGCGGGCTGATGCGGATGCCCGCGGCCTTGCCGGTGACCGCGACCGTGCCGTGCGCGCCGTCCTCCGCCCCCTTGGCGGCGGTCAGCCGCAGCTGTACGACGGTCCGCCCGCCGGCCCAGAGGGACGAGCCCTCGCAGACCAGCGTGTCCGCGGTGCGCTCGCAGTCGTCGCCGACCTCGCCGAGCGCGACGTCGGCGACTCCCTTCAGCCCGGCCAGGTCCAGCGTGAGCGTGTACGTGCCGTGGAAGTCCCTCGACGTGGGATTGGTGATCCCGATGTCGACGGTGGTCTTCTTCGGGCTGCCCTTCGCCGGGTACGGGTTCAGGCCGACCTCGGTGGGGCCGCTCACGGCGTAGTCGGGACCGGCGGCGTGTGCGGGGGTGGTCAGCCCAAGGGCCATCAGGCCCGCCGCGGCCAGCAGGGAGATTCGTCTCATGTCCGCTTCGACTTGCGAAAGCCGAACGGAGTTGCCTCCTCGTGGATCACGAATTGACGACGATGCCCGGCGCCGCACCGAGAGCCTGTGACGCAGGTCACGTTCACCGGGGTGCAACCATCCGCCGGGGCCGCGGGTCACCTTGTGCGGAACCCACGCTCCGGCGTGGACGCCACGCATGCGCGAGGGGCTGCACCAGGAGGGGGGTGCAGCCCCTTACGCATCACTCAGTCCGTGGCCGCGGCCCGCTTCGGCACCTCCGGCACCGCGAGGAACGGCAGCCGCAGCGCCCCGAAGGCGTCCTTCGGCACCGCGGGCCGCACCGGCTCGACCGCCGCCAGCCGCACGTACGCCGCGCCCTGCTCCGGACGCGGGTCCGCCTCCCCCTTGTTGGGCCAGAACGACATCGCCCGCTCCGCCTGCGCCGTGATGGTCAGGGACGGGTTGACGCCCAGGTTCGCCGAGACGGCCGCGCCGTCGACGACGAGGATCCCCGGGTGGCCGTAGAGCCGGTGGTAGGGGTCGACCACGCCCTCCTCCGGCGAGCCGCCGATCGGGCAGCCGCCGAGGAAGTGGGCCGTCAGCGGGGTGCCCATCAGCTCGCCGACGTTGCTGCCGGCGAAGCCGTTGATCTCCTCGGCCAGCAGGGTCGCGGCCTGCGTGGCCTCCGCGATCTGGGTCGGGTTGGGCGCGCCGTGGCCCTGCCGGGCCGTGAGCAGGCCCTTCCCGATGCCGCCGGGCTTGCGGTACGTGGTCAGGGAGTTGTCGAGGGACTGCATCACCAGCCCGATGATCGTCCGCTCCGACCAGCGCCGGTTGGACAGCGAGCGGACCGCCTGGACCGGGTGCCGGACGGTGCGCCCGAACCAGGCCGCCACCCGGTGCCGGTGGTAGGGCACCTGGAGGACCGTCATGGCGCCCATCGCGTTCGAGCCCTTGCCGTAGCGGACGGGTTCGATGTGGGTGTCCGCGTTGGGGTGCACGGACGAGGTGATGGCCACGCCCTTGGTGAAGTCGGCGCGCGCGTGCTGCCCGTACTTCCTGCGGTAGCGGCGGTCGTCGGTCTGGGCGCCGACGATGCCCTCGGAGTTGGTCCGGGTCAGGTCGCCGAGCCGGGCCGAGATCCGGGGCAGTTCGCCGCGGTCCTTCATGGTGTGGAGGAGGGTCTGGGTGCCGTACGTGCCGGCCGCCACGACCACGTACCGGGAGCGCAGCACCTTCGCCCTGCCCTTGCGGCGGCGGTCGGTGGGCACGGTGCGCACCCGGTAGCCGCCGTCCGGGTGCTCGGCGAGCGCGGTGACGGTGGTCATGGGGTGGATGACGGCCCCGGCCCGCTCGGCGAGGTGGAGGTAGTTCTCGTTGAGGGTGTTCTTGGCGCCGTGCCGGCAGCCGGTCATGCACTCGCCGCACTCGGTGCAGGCCTTGCGGGCGGGGCCGGCCCCGCCGAAGTACGGGTCGGCGACCTCCTCGCCGGGCCGGGCCCGCGAGGCGCCCTCGGCGTCGTCGCCGTCACCGAAGAAGACCCCGACGGGGGCCATGTGGAACGTGTCGCCCACGCCCATCTTCTCGGCGGCGGCCCGCAGGTGGACGTCGGAGGGGGTCATGGTCGGGTTGAGCCGCACCCCGAGCATGCGCTTGGCCTGGTCGTAGTAGGGGGCGAGCTCCTCGCGCCAGTCGGTGATGGCGGCCCACTGCCGGTCCTTGAAGAAGGCCTCCGGCGGGACGTAGAGGGTGTTCGCGTAGTTGAGCGAGCCGCCCCCGACGCCGGCGCCGGCCAGCACCATGACGTTGCCGAGCAGGTGGATGCGCTGGATGCCGTACAGGCCGAGGGCCGGGGCCCACAGGTAGTTGCGCAGGTCCCAGGAGTTCCGCGGGAGGCTGTCGCGGGTGAAGCGGCGGCCGGCCTCCAGGACGCCGACCCGGTAGCCCTTCTCGGTCAGGCGCAGGGCGGAGACGGAGCCGCCGAAGCCGGAGCCGATGACGAGCACGTCGTAGTCGTACGCCTCGTCGGCGGGGGTCCCGGTCGCGTCGGCGGGGGTCTCGGTCATGTCGGGGGCGGCTTCCTTCTTGTCGTACGCGCGGTCGTCGGACATCGGGCGGACCCCTCAGCGCATCCGCAGCGCCTTCATGATCCGCAGGCTGCGGGTCATGAAGGCCGCGTACGCGTCGTCGTCCATGCCCAGCGAGGGCGCCATCGGCAGCAGCCGCTGGTGCGCCACGGTCTGGGCCTCGGTGTACTTGAGGATGCCCTCCGAGCCGTGCCGGCGGCCGAGGCCGGAGTCCTTCATGCCGCCCATGGGCGACTGGGCGCTGCCGTACGCGGGCGCGTACCCCTCGTTGATGTTGACCGTGCCGGTGCGCAGCCGGGCCGCGACCCGGTGGCCGCGCCGGGCGTCCTTGGTCCACACGCTGGCGTTCAGGCCGTACGGGGTGGCGTTGGCCTGGGCGATCGCCTCGTCCTCGTCGGTGAAGCGGTAGATCGAGACGACCGGGCCGAAGGTCTCCTCGGCGCAGACGGCCATGGGGGCCTCGACGCCGTCGAGGATGGTCGGCTCGTAGAAGAGCGGGCCGATGTCGGGCCGGTGGGCGCCGCCCGCGACGAGCTTGGCGCCCTTCTCGACGGCCTCCTCGACGTGCCGGCGTACGGTCTCCAGCTGGCGCTCGCCCACCAGCGAGCCCATGTCCGCGCCGTACGCGAGGGCGCTGCCGAGCCGCATCGCCTTCGTGCGGGCGGCGAACCGGGCGACGAACTCGTCGGCGACCGCCTCGTGCACGTACAGCCGCTCGATGGATATGCACAGCTGGCCGGCGGAGGAGAAGCAGGCCCGTACGGCTCCGGCGGCGGCCTTCTCGACGTCGGCGTCGTGCAGCACGAGCATCGCGTTCTTGCCGCCGAGCTCGAGGGAGACGCCGACCAGGCGGGCGGCCGCGCCCTGGGCGACCTCGCGCCCGGTGCGGGTGGAGCCGGTGAAGGAGACGTAGTCGGCGTGCCGGACGACCTCGGGGCCGACGACCGGGCCCTCGCCCAGCACGACCTGGAAGACCTCGGCCGGCAGGCCCGCCTCGATGAGCAGGTCGCGGGCCCACAGGGCGGTCAGCGCGGTCTCGGTGTCGGGCTTCATGACGACCGCGTTGCCGGCGACGAAGGCGGGCAGGGCGTCGCCGACGGACAGCTCCAGCGGGTAGTTCCACGGGGCGATCTGGCCGACCACGCCGCGGGGCTGGCGCAGTTCGGTGACCTTGGTGAGGGTCGGCATGGCGCCGCCGTGCCGCTTGGGGCGCAGGTAGGCGGGCGCCTTGCGGCCGTAGTGGCGGGCGCCGACCGCGACGGCCTGGACCTCCTCGTGGGCGTGCAGGCGGGCCTTGCCGGTCTCCAGCTGGATGAGGTCGAGCACCTCGGCCTGGCGGGCCAGGACCAGGTCGTGGAAGCGCAGCAGGACCCCGGCGCGCTGCCGGACCGGCAGGGCGGCCCAGGCCGGCTGCGCGGCGCGGGCGCGGCCGAAGGCCTCGGCCACGTCCTCGGGGGTGGACTCGGGCAGGTCGGCGAGCTTCTCGCCGGTGAACGGGGTGTGGTTGGCGGTGCGGCCGGAGCCGGCCACCCCGCGGGTGAGGCGGGCGACCAGTTCGGGGGTGACGACGTCGGCTGCGGTGCGTACGCCGGCCGGGGTCGGTGCCACGGGATTGGTGGGGGCGGGGGCCTGCGAGTCCGTCATGGCGGTGAGGGTATGCCGATCGGGCACCTTTGGGTACCCGCCGGTAACCAGATTTTGCCAATCGCGCCAGCGTTCACTGGCGCGATGTCCGGAAGGTGCCTGATCAGGGGCCTGCAGACCCCCTCCGGGCCGCCTCCGCGCCGCTCGCGCGGCCGGCCGCCCGGGGGCGGGCGGAGCCGGTCAGGGGGCGGGCTGCCAGTGGCTGAGCACGATGTCGAACTGCTCCCGCGTGGTGTCCCAGTCCTTGGCCGGGCTGGACATGTAGATCGCGTACTCGGTGCCGCCGGGCGTGACGTACATCTGGTCGATGGCGCGCTTGGCGCCCGGGTGGTCCTTCTTCTCCGTCCACGTGAACTCCCAGACGCCCGCCTGGGTCTGGCCGCGGTAGGTGTTCGCGTGCAGCGTCTCGCGGTGGTACTTCGGCAGGCGGCTGCTGACCGACTTCTCCACGTCCAGCAGGTGCATGTACGGGTTCTCGAAGTCGGGCGTGGTGTCGCGGCTGATCCGGATGCGGTGCTTGCCCTCGTCCGGCGTGTAGTCGATCTGGTCGCCGTCCGTACGGCGCTTCCAGCCCTTCGGCACCGCGAGCGTGAAGCCGGCCGGGTCGGTGACCCGCACCCAGCCGGCGGGGAGGGTGTCCTTGGTCGACCGGGACACCGGGCCGCCGGTGGTGCCGCCGGCGCCCGAGCGGTCGTCGTCCTGCGTGTTCATGTACTTCAGCGCCCCGAACGCGAGCCCGCCGCCGAGCAGCGCCGCGACCAGGGCCACGATCGCCACGCGGCGGGTCCGGCCGCCGTCACCGTCACGGCGGCGCCCCGCGCGCCCGCGGGGACCGGGACCGGCCGGCCCGGCGTCGGAGCGGACGAACTGGTGCTGCTCGGGGAGCGGGGCCGTACCGGAGGGGCCGGTGGCGCCGGCGTGACCGGGGTGGCCCGGATGACCCGGATGACCTGGGTGGTTCGAGTGGCCGGTGGGGCCGTGCGGGGCCTGCGCGACGAGGTCGGCCGGCGCGGGTCCCGTGATGCGCTGCGTGGGCACGTACGCGTGGGCGGCCCGCGGCTCGCGGCCCTCCATCGCCTCCAGCAGCATCCGCTCGGCCTCGGCCGCGGACGGCCGCTTCGACGGGTCCTTGTGCAGCAGCGCCGTGATGACCGGCCCCAGCGCACCGGCCTGGCGCGGCGGCGGGAGCTCGTCGTTGACCACGGCCGCCAGGCTGGAGATCGGCGAGGTACGGCGGAACGGCGAGCGCGCCTCGACGGCCGTGTACAGCGTCGCGCCCAGCGCCCACAGGTCGGAGGCCGGGTCCGGGGCACCGCCGGTGACGCGCTCGGGCGCCAGGTAGTCGATGGAGCCCACGAGTTCGCCGGTGCGCGTGATGGAGGAGTCGCCCTCGATGGCCGCGATACCGAAGTCCGTGAGCAGCACCCGGCCGTCCTTGGCCAGCAGCACGTTGCCGGGCTTCACGTCGCGGTGCAGCACGCCCACCGCGTGCGCGGCGCGCAGCGCGCCCAGGACGTGCAGTCCGATGCGGGCGGCTTCGCGGGGCTCGATGCGCCCGGCGGCCTTGGCCGCGTCGGCGAGCGAGGGGCCGTCGACGTACTCCATGACGATCCAGGGCCGGTCGTCGTGCTCGAGGACGTCGTGGACCGTGACCACGGCCGGGTGCTGGATCCGGGCGGCGGCCCGGGCCTCCTTGCGCGTCCGCTCGACGAGCACCGCCCGGTCGGCCTCGGCGACGTACAGACCCGCCGTCAGTTCCTTGACCGCGACGGTCCTGTGCAGCAGCTCGTCGTGCGCGCGCCACACCTTGCCCATGCCGCCGCTGCCGATGGGCTCTCCGAGCCGGTACCGGCCCGCGAGCACCGAGCCCGCGCCTGTCCTGTGTTCCACAAAATCCCGCCGCTCTGTACTTTCGGGGAAAGATTACGGAGCGAAGTAGCTCTCCGTGTACCGCGAGGGCCCGGTGAGACCGCACTGTGACGGAACTGTGGGGCTAGAGCGCGAACTTGTAACTGGCAGTGGCGTGCTCATAGATCTCGGTGACCTTGTCGCGTCCGGAATCCGGACCGATGACCATCAGGATGTGATACCGGCCGGACAGTACGTAGACCCGGTTGCGCACGTACACGGAGCGGCCGCTGCCGTCGGTCCACGTGTACTGCCCCTCGGCCGTCTTGCGCTGACCGACGGTGATCTCGCGGACCCCGGTCTGGGTGCTCCAACTGCTGGTCCGTACGGGCTCCAGCTCCCGCTCCTTGTCGCGCTGGTAGCCGAGCGGGTCGCCGGCGCCTCCGGAGGCCGGATCACGGCCCGGCACGACGATCAGCTCGTAGTCACCGTCGGAGAAGCGGACCTGGCCGGCGTCGTTGAGCGAGCGCCGCTGCCAACCCTGCGGGACGGCCACCTGGAAGCCCTCGCGGTCCCGGTCGAGGGTGTAGCCGGGGCCGACGTCCGTGGCGGGGGCGGTGGTGGGGCGCGCGGGGGACCGGGACGGAGACGCGGTGGGCGACGTGGTGCGCCCCGGGGTGGTGGGCGCGGCGGTCGACGGGGCCGTTGCGGTCGGGGCGGGGCCCGGCGACTCGATGTCCTTGGCCGTGGGTTCGGCCTCCGGCATGAACACCATCGCGTACGCCACGAAGCCGGCCAGCCCGACGAGTACGACCAGCAGCAGGGTCCGGCCCAGCGCCCGGGCGGGCCGGCCGGTCCCGGGGGCGCGCGCGGGCGCGCGCGGTCCGGCCGGACGGCTCGAACCGGCGGGACGTGCCTGGCGCTTGGCCTTCGGCGGGGGCGGCTGGCGGTGCCGGCCGTGCCGCGCGGAGGACGGCGGTGGGGCGTGCGTGCGGACCTCGGCCTCGGCCCGGGCCAGGGCCTCCTCCTGGGCCCGGGACCTGGCCAGCGCCTCCTCCCGGACCTCCGCCCGGGCCTCCTCCCGGGCCTCGGACCGGGCCTCGGACCGGGCCCGGGCCTTGGCCTGCTGCTGCTCGCGCTTCGCCCGCTCACGCGCGGCGCGCCGCCGGCGCACGAGCTCGCCGCGGCGGCGCACGATGGGCAGTCTGGCCGCGTCCGGGGGCGGCTCGGGGAGGGTCCGGCCGGCCCCGTCCGGCTCGGGGGCCGACCGTACGAGCGACCGGAGCCAGCCGCGGAGCTCCTCGAACTCGGGGCGCTCGGTGGGGTCCTGGCGCAGCAGCGACTCCACCACCGGGCGCAGCGGGCCGCACTCCTCGGCGAAGGCGGGCGGCTCGGAGCAGACCATCTCGACCAGTTCGGCGGCGCTGTCCTCGGGGTAGGGGGCGTGGCCCTGGACGGCGCGGTAGAGCAGCGCGCCGAGGGCCCACAGGTCGGTGGCCGGGCCGACGGGTGCGGCGAGCTGCCAGTTCTCGTGGACGGGGTGGGCCTGTTCGGGGGCCCACCGCTCGGTGACGGCACCGACGACCTGGATCCGGGTCTGCCGCGCCCGCTCCGCGGCCAGCGGGGTACCGGGCCCGCCGCGTCCGGCCCGGCCCGGCCCGCCGGGCCGGTCCCAACCGCCTTGCGGGGACGGCGGCACGGGGCCCGCGGGCTGCTGCGGGGACCGGGGGGCGGACGTGGACCGCTCGGGTCCGGGCCGGGCGGGTACCGCCGGGGTCCGGGAGGCACCGGGCTGCGGCCCGCCGGGCGGCGGGGCGGGGTGGTGCGGGGCTCGCGGGGCGGGGTGGTGCGGGACCGGAGCGGCCGGGTGGTGCGGAGCCCGCGGGGTGCCGCCCTGCGGGGCGGGAGCGCCCGGGGCGGGGTGGGCCGGGTGCGGTGGCTGCGGGGCGGGGTCCGCCCCGTCCGGGACGGCGGGGGCGTAGCCCTCGGGCAGCGGGGGCCGCGCCGGCAGTGCGGGCCGGCCCCCGGTGGGCGGATGGTTCCGGGGCGTGGCCCCGTGCCAGGTGGCGGCCCGGCCGTCGGAGCCCGGTGCGGCGTCGCCGGTCGAGCCGTCCGGCGGGGCGGCGGCGGGGGTCGGAGCGCCCGGAAGAGCGGCGGCGGGGGTCGGAGCGCCCGGAAGGGCGTCGGCCGGGCCGGAGGCGGCGGGGTCCGGCGGGGCGTCGGCACCGCTCGGCAGGGCGTCGTCACCGCTCGGCAGGGCGGGCCGGGCCGGGGCGTCGAGGGCGTCCGGGGTTCCGGGGGTGCGGGGACGGGCGGTGTCCGGGCCGCCGCCGTACGGATACGCGTACCCCTCGGGCACGTTGGAGCCCTGCGCGCGGACGGGCTCGGTCCCGGCGAGGCGCTGGGTGACGGCGGCCCGGCTCCCGGCCCGGTACGCGGCGACGGCCCCGGCCCGGGCGGCGGCCTTGAGGTCGGCCCCGCCGGGCGTCCCGTACCCGGGTGCCACCGGCGGCCGGTGCGCGGCCTGCAGGTCCCCGGTCGCGGCCGGGCCCGCCCCGTACGCTGCGGCGGCACCGGACGGGTCCGAGCCGCCGGGCGGGGCCGCGCCCGCGGGGCCGCCGGCGTACGGCGGCGCGGTGCTCGCCGGCGCACCCGCCGGGTCGGCGGGGGCCGGGAGCGGGGGCCGGCCGGCCCCTCCGGTCGCCGCGGCGCGGCGGACCGCTTCGTCGGCCGCGCCCGGGCTCGCCGTCGGCCGGCCACTGCCGGCCGTGGCGGAGGGCAGGTGCCCGGGCTCGTCCGCGTAGCGGGGCCGGGGCGCCTGCGTCGTCGCACGACCGGCGGGCGGGTCCGCGGGGCCCGGGTCCGGTCCGGAGCCCTCGTGCGCGGCGCCGTCCGGATCGGGGGGCGGGACCGGGTCGTAGCCGCACAGGGCCTCTTCCGCGGCGCCGGCGGCGAGGCCGGTGAGGACCACGCGGCCGTCCTCGCAGACCAGCACGGTCCGCATCGTGATGTTCCGGTGCACCCACCCGTGCGCGTGCAGCGCGCGCAGCGCGGTGAGCACGTCGGCGGCCACCTCCGCCGCGCGGTACGGGCTCAGCGGCCGGTCCGCGAGCAGGGCCGCCAGCGGCCGGGCGACGACGAGTTCGCTCACTATCCACAGCGAGCCGCCCTCGGCGAAGACGTCGAAGACCTGGTCCAGCCGCGGGTGGTCGGGGATCCGGGCCGCGGCCTGGGCCGCCTCCAGCGCCCGCCGCACGACGGGGTCGACGGGGCGCCGGGTCGCGCCGCCGGCGGATCCGCCGCGGGGCGCGGGCGTGGCCGTCCGCCCGTGGCCGGTGTGCGCCGGACCGTCGGCGGCCGTCTCGCCGTCGAGCAGCTCGGCGTCCACCACCTCGGGCAACGGCACCTGCCTGACCAGGACTTCCTGGCCGCTGTAGGTGTCGAAGGCGCGGGTCTCGACCAGGTCGTACTCGTCGGAGGGTGGCAGCGGCAGGCGGTAGCGGTCGGCCAACACCCTGCCCGCGTACTCCTGCACGACCCTTACCCCCTAGTGCCGTTCCCCCGTCACCGCTCCCTCACGATACGTCGAGGGGCGCACGCGCGTCGCCGGGTCGGGCGAGGTCAGCCGCCTTATCGGCCACGGAGTTGGCCGGTCGGCGGGCCGCCGGGGACGGGCCGGCGGCCCGGGCGGGCCTGACCTGACGTCAGTCGCGGACCTTGAAGGTGGCGAACGCGGTGTCACGCAGGGTCTTGCACTCCGCGCCGTCCCATCCGTCCACCGGGCACGTGATCATGATGGCGTAGCCGTGGGTGGCGTCCACCTTGAAACCGCGGTTGAGGACCCGGACCCGCTGCCCCTTCTCGGTGCGCTCGAACTGCCAGTCGGCGACGGTCGGGTAGCCGCGGTACTCGACCTCGGAGAGGCCGAGCAGCTTGTAGCCGTTGCTGGAGCTGGACACGGCGCCGGCGAGCTGGGCCCAGGCGAGGCGGGCGTCGTCGCTCGGGCTGTCGTTGTAGTCGACCTGGACGCGCGGGTAGCCGCCGTCGCGGTTGTATATCCCGCCGGAGTCGTCGCCCGCTATGGCGTTGCGCTTGAAGTCCGAGGGCATGGCCATGGAGAAGTGGAAGTGGGCGTCGGTGACCATGACGTAGCCGGCCGGCAGGGCGCCGATGGTGCCGGGGCCGGTGCCGCCCTGGCCGGCGCTGCCGGCCGTGCCGCCCGACCCGTTGGACCCGTTCGAGCCGTTGGCCCCGGCAGCGCCGTTCGCTCCGCCGTCGCCCGCGCCGTTGCCGTTCGTGCCGTTGGCGCCGCCGTCGTTCTGCTCGGTGCCCGTGCCCGCGGTCGCGCCCTTGCCGGCGGTCCCGGTCTCGGTGCCGCCGGCGGCCGTGCCGGGCTTGCCGGTCGCGGGGGTCCCGCCGGTGCCGCCCGTCGCGGGGGCGGCGCTCGAGCCCGGGCCCTTGCTGTTGTTCTTGTTGTCGTGCGGCTCGTCGTCACCGCTCATCGCCCACACGATCGCACCGCCGAGGAGCGCCAGCGCGGCGACCACCGCAGCGATCGCGAGGGCGATCGTCTGGCGGGACATCACGTCGGTGAGCGGCGCGGCCACCGGCCGCGGCTTGGACGCGGGCTGGACCGGCTCCTGGGCCTGGCCCTTCGGCTGCACCGCGCCCTGGCGGGTGCCCGGTACGGCGGGCGCGGCCGCGGTCCCGGCAGCGGCAGCGGCAGCGGCGAGCACGGCCTGCGGGCGCTCCTTTGCCTTGCCCTTGCCCTTGGCCTTCGCCTTGGCGGTCGGCTGGGCGACGGCCGCGGGTCCCTCCTGGGGCTTGCCCTTCGGCCGCCCCTTGGGCTTCGCGGTGGCGGGCGCCGCCGCGACCGACGCGAGGTCGGCGAGCTCGGGTACGGGCGGCAGCGCGATCACGCGGGTCTCGTCCGCCGGCGGCTCCGGCTCGGGTTCGGGCATGTCGACGACGGCGCTCAGCAGCGCGCGGGCGCCCTGGTCGTCGAGGCGGTGCGCGGGGTCCTTGACCAGCAGGCCGTAGATGACGTCGGTGAGGGGGCCCGCGTTCTTGGGCGGGTCCACCTGCTCGGTCATCACGGCGGTGAGGGTGGCCAGGGCGGAGCCCTTGTCGTACGGGGGCGTGCCCTCGACGGCCGCGTAGAGGAGGCCGCCCAGCGACCACATGTCGGCGGGCGGGCCGGGCTTCTGGCCGCGGGCGCGCTCGGGCGAGATGTACGAGGGGGCGCCGACGAGCATGCCGGTGGAGGTGACCGAGGGGTCGCCCTCGACCTGTGCGATGCCGAAGTCCGTGAGGACGACGCGGCCGGTGTCGGCGATGAGGACGTTGGAGGGCTTCACGTCGCGGTGCAGGATGCCCTGGCTGTGCGCGGCGCGCAGCACGTCGAGCACGGCGAGTCCGACCTCGGCGGCCCGGCGGGGCGTCAGGGTGCCCTTCTCGCGGATGACTTCGGCGAGGGAGGCGCCCTCGATGAGCTCCATGACGATCCAGGGGCGGCCGTCGTCGTCGACGACGTCGAACACGGTGACGGCTCCGGTACCGCGGATCCGGGCGATGGCCTTGGCCTCGCGCAGGGTGCGGGTGACCAGGCGGCGCTTCTCGTCCTCGTCGACCCCGGAGGTGAAGCGGAGCTCCTTGATGGCGACGGTGCGGCCGAGGGTCTCGTCGACGGCCCGCCAGACCGTGCCCATGCCGCCCTTGCCGAGGACGCGTTCCAGGCGGTAGCGGCCGGCGAGCAGGTGCCCTTCGAGGTCGCCCTCGCCCCGCTCGCGCGCCTTGCGGGCGGCCGTGCCCGCGGCGGACGAGCCGCGGCCGGTGCGCGGCGCCCTGTCGGTCGCGCCGCCCTTGGCCTCCGGGGCCCGGGACGGCTCGTCCTTCACGGCGTCGACCTTCGTGGCGTCGATCTTCGTGGCCTCGACGCGGGTGGCCTCCGCCTTCGTGGGCGCGGCGACCGGTTCGGCCGGTGCCGCCTCGGCCTTGGCCGGCTCCGCCTTGGCCGGCTCCGCCTTGGCGGGGACCGCCTTGGCGGGCTCCGTCTTCGCAGGCTCCGTCTTCACGGGCTCCGTCTTCGCGAGCTCCGTCTTCGCGAGCTCCGTCTTCGCGGCTTCGGCCCCGGCGGGCGCGTCCCCGGCGGGCGCGTCCTCCGCGGCCCCGGTGCTGCCCGGTGCGGCCGCGTCGGCCTCGGCCCCGCCCCTGGCGGGCGCAGCGGGCGCTGCCGGCTCGACCGGCTCGGCCTTGGCCCGGGCCGCCTCGGCCCTGACGGCGTCGCTCTTGGCGAAACGCACCGGCCCGGCCGACGCCGGCTTCGCCGCACGTTCGGTCTCCGTCGGGGCCGGCTTCGCCTCGGGGGCCGCACCGGCGGAGCCGGCACCGCCCGCGAGGGAGTCCTGGGTGTGCTCCGGCTTCGACATGCGTCCCCTCAACGATCGTGCCGCCTGCTCCCGGGCCTCCCCCGGCGGGGCCCGGCGTGGTCTCCGGGGCGCTCGGCAACCCGCCCCGGCAGGAACCTTATTGTTCCTCACTCCGGCACGGACGGGTGTCCCGGGTCCGCGGTTCCCGCCAACCCATGGCGCACCCCTTACCCCTGGTTCACCTCACGTCACATCCCGCTCCCATGCCCCGCGTTCCGGGCTCCGGAGGCCCGTGTCGTGCCCGTACCCGGGCAGCACGAGGGCCGCGGCACGCGCTCCTGACCGACCGTAAGACACCCCCTCCGTACTACAGCCGGACTACAGGGGGACGATGTCCGGCGCGCCGAGCCGCGCCGCATCGGCCGTCTGGTCGTCCGGCTGGCGCTGCGACTCCCGCTCCGCCTGCACCCGCTTCTCGTAGTGCTCCACCTCCCGGTCCACCTGCCCCTGGTCCCACCCCAGCACCGGTGCCATCAACTCCGCGCACTCCCGCGCGCTGCGCGTCCCGCGGTCGAAGGTCTCGATCGAGATCCGGGTCCGCCGGGTCAGGACGTCGTCCAGGTGCCGCGCGCCTTCGTGCGAGGCCGCGTAGACCACCTCCGCGCGCAGGTAGTCGTCCGCACCGCCCAGCGGCTGCGCGAGTCCGGGATCATCCGCGATCATCTCGAGCAGTTCCTCCGTCAGGGCCCCGTACCGGTTGAGGAGATGCTCGACCCGGGCCACGTGCAGCCCCGCCCGGGCCGCGATCCGGGCCCGGGCGTTCCACAGGGCCCGGTAGCCCTCGGCGCCCACCAGCGGGACGTCCTCGGTGACGCACGCCGCCACCCGCTGGTCGAGGCCGTGCACCGCCTCGTCCACGGCGTCCTTCGCCATCACCCGGTACGTCGTGTACTTGCCGCCCGCGATCACCACCAGCCCCGGCGCCGGGTGGGCGACCGTGTGCTCGCGCGACAGCTTGCTCGTCGCGTCCGACTCGCCCGCCAGCAGCGGCCGCAGGCCGGCGTACACGCCCTGGACGTCCTCGCGCGTGAGCGGGACGGCGAGCACCGAGTTGACGTGCTGCAGGAGGTAGTCGATGTCGGCGCTGGAGGCGGCCGGGTGGGCCTTGTCCAGGTCCCAGTCGGTGTCGGTGGTGCCCACGATCCAGTGGCGGCCCCAGGGGATGACGAACAGCACGGACTTCTCGGTCCGCAGGATCAGCCCGGTGCCGGAGTGGATCCGGTCCTTCGGTACGACCAGATGGATGCCCTTGCTCGCCCGGACGTGGAACTGTCCGCGCTCCCCGATCAGCGCCTGGGTGTCGTCCGTCCACACCCCGGTGGCGTTGACGATCTGCTTGGCCCGGATCTCGTACTCGCCACCGGCCTCCACGTCCTGCACCCGGGCGCCGACCACCCGCTCGCCCTCGCGCAGGAAGCCCGTCACCCGCGCCCGGTTCGCGGCCAGCGCCCCGTACGCGGCGGCCGTGCGCACGAGCGTCGCGACGTACCGCGCGTCGTCCATCTGGGCGTCGTAGTACTGCAGCGCGCCCACCAGGGCGTCCTTGCGCAGGCAGGGGGCCACCTGCAGGGCGCGGCGGCGGGTGAGGTGCCGGTGGACGGGCAGTCCGCGGCCGTGCCCGCTGGAGACGGACATGGCGTCGTACAGCGCCACGCCGGAGCCCGCGTACAGCCGCTCCCAGCCCCGGTGCTGGAGGGGGTACAGGAACGGCACGGGCTTGACCAGGTGGGGCGCCAGCCGCTCCAGGAGGAGGCCGCGCTCCTTGAGGGCCTCGCGGACCAGCGCGAAGTCGAGCATCTCCAGGTAGCGCAGGCCGCCGTGGATGAGCTTGCTGGACCGGCTGGAGGTGCCCGAGGCCCAGTCCCGTGCCTCGACGAGGCCGGTCGAGAGCCCTCTGGTGACCGCGTCGAGCGCCGTGCCGGCCCCCACCACGCCCGCGCCCACCACCAGCACGTCGAGTTCCCGCTCGGCCATCCGAGCGAGGTCCTCGGTGCGCTGGGCGGGTCCGAGTGTCGCTGTCCTCACCGCTGCCTCCCGTCGGTCGCACCACGTCCGTGTCC
Organism: Streptomyces sp. NRRL S-87; assembly: GCF_000719335.1. GTDB lineage: Bacteria > Actinomycetota > Actinomycetes > Streptomycetales > Streptomycetaceae > Streptomyces. The sequence continues at coordinate 42,128 of NZ_JOGB01000032.1, read as the reverse complement.
GTACGCCCGTACGTCCGTGTCCGTCCGTGACGTCCGTGTCCGCCGCATCGATTCTGACCGGGTCCTCCCCACCCGGCCACCGGCTGTGGACAACACAAAGGTGGCCGCCACATCACAATGCCGCAGATCGGTCATATATACGCCTAGTCTGACATAGCGCCAGCTCGCCCTGTCCACAGGACTTGCGCGTCCCGCCACCTCCGGTTAGGGAAGGACGGCCACCCCCATGCCCGCAGATCTCGCCGTCATCGGCCTCGGCCACCTCGGCCTGCCGCTCGCCCAGGCCGCCGTCGCCGCCGGGATCGAGACCGTCGGATACGACACCGGTCCCGCCACGGACAGCTCCCTCACGGCCGCGGAGATCCGCCGGATGTCGGCGGCCGGCTTCCGCGTCGCCACCGATCCGGCCGAACTCGGCCGGGTCCGCACCGCCGTCATCTGCGCACCCACCACCCTCGGCGCCGACCGCACCCCCGACCTGTCGGCCGTCGGCGAGGCCGCCCGCGCCCTGGCCGCCCGGCTGCGCCCGCACACCACCGTCGTCCTGGAGTCCCCGGCCTACCCCGGCGCCACCGAGGACTACCTGCGCCCGATCCTGGAGGCCGGCTCCCGGCTGCGCGCCGGCCGGGACTTCCACCTCGCCTACTCCCCCAGCCGCCACGACCCGGGCAACCGCACCCACGCCCTCGCCAACACCCCCAAGGTCATCGGCGGCCTCACCCCCGCCTGCACCGAGTCCGCCGCGGCCTTCTACGCCCGGCTCACCGACAAGGTCGTCCGGGCCCGCGGTCTGCGCGAGGCCGAGACGGTGCAACTGCTGGAGACCACCTACCGGCACGTCAACATCGCCCTGGTCAACGAGATGGCGGTGTTCTGCCACGACCTCGGGGTCGACCTGTGGGACGTCATCCGCTGCGCCGAGACCAAGCCGTACGGCTTCCAGGCCTTCCGGCCCGGCCCCGGCGTCGGCGGCCACGGCGTCGCGGTGGACCCCGGCCACCTGCCGCTGCCCACCCGCACCCCAGGCCCCCCGCTGCGCATGGCGGGCCTGGCGCAGGAGGTCAACGGCCGCATGCCGCAGTACGTCGTCCAGCGCTGCACCACCCTGCTGAACGAGCACGGCAAGTCCGCCCGCGGCGCGCGCATCCTGCTGCTGGGCGTCACCTACAAGCCCGACCTCGCCGACCAGGAGGGCGCCCCGGCCCGCGAGATCGCCTCCCGGCTGCTCGACCTCGGCGCGCTCATCAGCTACCACGACCCGTACGTGGCCGGCTGGCGCGTCCGCGACCGGCCGGTGCCCAAGGCCGACTCCCTCTACGAGGCCGCCGCCAACGCCGACCTGACGATCCTGCTCCAGCACCACCGCACGTACGACCTCCAAGGCCTCGCGGTCAAGGCCCAGTTGCTCCTCGACACCCGGGGCGCCACCCCGGCCGGCTCCGCACACCGCCTCTGAGGGCCGCTCCCGCGGCTGCGAAATCCCCTCTTCCGCTGTCGCCGGAGGCTGCTAGCCTTCGGCGACATTTCTTCGCACGGATGTCTGAAAACTGCCGTGCCCACACATCCCTGGGGGGGGATTTCACCCATGAGCCAGCCCGCTCCGCAGCCTGCCGACACGCAGCCGCCCACCGCCGACCCGTCGGTATCCGGCCAGGTCCCGGCCACGCCCGAAGCCCCGGCCGCGCCGGCCCCGGAGGGCTTCGCCCTGCCGCAGGCCCCGGTCGTCCCGGCGCCCGCCGCCCGCCCCGGCAACCTCGGGCTCGGCCTGGCCGCCGCCGCGGTCGCCGCGCTGGTCACCGCCGTGGTCTACGGCGTGATCATCGGCAAGACCGGCTACCAGGTCGGCTACGCGGCCGTCGGCGTCGGCCTCCTGATCGGCCTCGCCGCGGGCCGCCTCGGCGGCGCCGCCAACCCGGTCGCCCCGGTCGTCGGCGCGCTCCTCGCGCTCGGCGCCGTGTACGCCGGCCAGCTGCTCGGTGTCACGATGCTCGTCGCCGACGAACTGCACACCACCGCCTCCGAGGCCTTCTCCACCATCGGCTTCGGCCACCTGAACGAGGCCTGGAAGGAGTCCCTGGGCGGCATGGACCTCCTGTTCTTCGCCCTCGGCGCCTACACGGCCTTCCGCACCGCGCAGAAGTCCGCCCGCTGACCCGGGGGCGCCGCCCGCGCCCGCCGACCCGGCCCGGCGGCCGCCGCAGGCCCCCGGCCGGTGCCCCGAGAGCCCGGTACGCCGACGGCCCGGCCCCCGCGATCGCGCGGGAGCCGGGCCGTCGGTGCGTACGGGACCCGTACGCGGGGGTCAGCGGCGGTGCTGGGAGTCGGCGACCGTGACCTCGACGCGCTGGAACTCCTTCAGCTCGCTGTAGCCGGTGGTGGCCATCGAGCGGCGCAGCGCACCGAAGAGGTTCATCGAGCCGTCGGGGGTGTGGGACGGACCGGTGAGGATCTCCTCGGTGGTGCCGACCGTGCCGAGGTGGACCTTCTTGCCGCGCGGCACGTCCTCGTGGACGGCCTCCATGCCCCAGTGGTGGCCGCGGCCGGGCGCGTCGGTGGCGCGGGCCAGCGGGGAGCCCATCATCACGGCGTCGGCACCGCAGGCGATGGCCTTGGGCAGGTCACCGGACCAGCCCACGCCGCCGTCGGCGATCACGTGCACGTACCGGCCGCCGGACTCGTCCATGTAGTCGCGGCGGGCGGCGGCCACGTCCGCGACGGCGGTGGCCATCGGGACCTGGATGCCCAGCACGTTGCGGGTGGTGTGCGCGGCGCCGCCGCCGAAGCCCACCAGGACGCCCGCCGCGCCGGTGCGCATCAGGTGCAGGGCCGCGGTGTAGGTGGCGCAGCCACCGACGATCACCGGGACGTCGAGCTCGTAGATGAACTGCTTCAGGTTCAGCGGCTCGAAGGCGCCGGAGACGTGCTCGGCCGAGACCGTGGTGCCTCGGATGACGAAGATGTCCACGCCGGCGTCCACGACGGCCTTGGAGAACTGGGCGGTGCGCTGCGGGGAGAGCGCGGCGGCGGTCACGACGCCGGAGTCGCGCACCTCCTTGATCCGCTGGCCGATGAGGTCGGCCTGGATCGGGGCGGCGTAGATCTCCTGGAGGCGGCGGGTGGCGGCCTCCTCCGGGAGCTCGGCGATCTCGTCCAGCAGCGGCTGCGGGTCCTCGTACCGGGTCCACAGGCCCTCGAGGTTCAGGACGCCGAGGCCGCCCAGCTCGCCGATGCGGATGGCCGTCTGCGGGGAGACGACGGAGTCCATGGGGGCGGCCAGGAAGGGCAGCTCGAAGCGGTAGGCGTCGATCTGCCAGGCGATCGAGACCTCCTTCGGGTCCCGCGTCCGGCGGCTCGGGACGATGGCGATGTCGTCGAACGCGTACGCCCGGCGGCCGCGCTTGCCGCGCCCGATCTCGATCTCAGTCACGTGTGGTGGCCTTTCCCTACTCGGCTACTGCCCGTCCAGTATCCCCGAAGGGCGGACGGCCGCGTTCCCGTGACCGCTGTACGGACGCACGGCGGAGGGGCGGGCCCGCCGTGCGGACCCGCCCCTCGCGGTCGTTCTCGAGGCCGTACTCAGCCCTTGCGGGAGTAGTTCGGCGCCTCGACCGTCATCTGGATGTCGTGCGGGTGGCTCTCCTTGAGACCCGCCGAGGTGATCCGGACGAACCGGCCGCGGTCCTGCAGCTCCGGCACCGTGCGGCCGCCGACGTAGAACATCGACTGGCGCAGGCCGCCCACGAGCTGGTGGACCACCGCGGACAGCGGGCCGCGGTAGGGCACCTGGCCCTCGATGCCCTCGGGGATCAGCTTGTCGTCGCCGCCGACGCCCTCCTGGAAGTAGCGGTCCTTGGAGAACGACTTGCGGTCGCCGCGGGACTGCATGGCGCCCAGCGAGCCCATGCCGCGGTAGGACTTGAACTGCTTTCCGTTGATGAAGAGCAGCTCGCCCGGGGACTCCTCGCAGCCGGCCAGCAGCGAGCCGAGCATGACCGTGTCCGCGCCGGCCACCAGGGCCTTGGCGATGTCGCCGGAGTACTGCAGGCCGCCGTCGCCGATGACCGGGACGCCCGCGGCCTTGGCGGCCAGCGAGGCCTCGTAGATGGCGGTGACCTGGGGGACGCCGATGCCGGCGACCACGCGGGTGGTGCAGATGGAGCCGGGGCCGACGCCGACCTTGATGCCGTCGACGCCCGAGTCGATCAGCGCCTGGGCGCCGTCGCGGGTGGCGACGTTGCCGCCGATGACGTCGACGGAGGAGTTCGACTTGATCTTGGCGACCATGTCGCCGACGAGGCGGGAGTGGCCGTGCGCGGTGTCGACCACGATGAAGTCGGCGCCCGCCTCGACGAGCGCCTGGGCGCGCTCGTACGCGTCGCCGGCGACGCCGACCGCGGCGCCGACCAGCAGGCGGCCGTCCTTGTCCTTGGCGGCGTTCGGGTACTTCTCCGCCTTGACGAAGTCCTTGACGGTGATGAGGCCCTTGAGGATGCCCGCGTCGTCGACCAGCGGCAGCTTCTCGATCTTGTGGCGGCGCAGCAGCTCCATGGCGTCCACGCCGGAGATGCCGACCTTGCCGGTGACCAGCGGCATCGGGGTCATGACCTCGCGCACCTGGCGGCTGCGGTCGGACTCGAAGGCCATGTCGCGGTTGGTGACGATGCCGAGCAGCTTGCCCGCGGGGTCCGTGACCGGCACGCCGGAGATGCGGAACTTCGCGCAGAGGTCGTCGGCCTCGCGGAGGGTGGCGTCCGGGTGGACCGTGATCGGGTCGGTGACCATGCCCGACTCGGAGCGCTTGACGAGGTCGACCTGGTTGGCCTGGTCGGCGATCGAGAGGTTGCGGTGCAGGACACCGACACCGCCCTGGCGGGCCATGGCGATGGCCATGCGCGCCTCGGTGACCTTGTCCATCGCGGCCGAGAGCAGCGGGATGTTGACTCGGACGTTCCGGGAGATCAGGGAGCTGGTGTCGATCTCATCAGGGGCCATGTCGGACGCGCCGGGAAGCAGCAGCACGTCGTCGTAGGTCAGCCCGAGCGAGGCAAATTTGTCGGGCACTCCGTCGACGTTGACAGTCATGACACCTTCCCAGATGGTCTTGCTCAGCGCGGATGTCCATGCTAACGGGATCGCGACGCGTCTCATTCCACGATGAAGATCGACCGCAATTTTCGTACCTTGCTACAAGTTTGAACGTAAGAATTACCGCGTCCGGAATTACTGTTCGACGAACACGCCACGGCCGGGAAATCCTGGTGAACGCCCCGACGCACAGGCGGAACGGCCCGGCGCGCAGGCGGAACGGCCCGACGGCCGGGCGGAGGGGTCCGACGGACGCCCGTCACTGCTCGGCGAGCGCGCGGAGCCGGCTGAGCGCGCGGTGCTGTGCCACCCGCACCGCACCCGGGGACATCCCCAGCATCTGCCCGGTCTCCTCGGCGGTGAGCCCGACGGCCACCCGGAGCACCAGCAGTTCGCGCTGGGTCTCGGGCAGGTTGGCGAGGAGCTTGCGGGCCCAGGCGGCGTCGCTGCTCAGCAGCGCCCGCTCCTCCGGGCCGAGCGAGTCGTCCGGACGCTCCGGCATCTCGTCGCTCGGTACGGCCGTGCTGCCCGGATGGCGCATCGCCGCGCGCTGGAGGTCGGCGACCTTGTGCGCGGCGATGGCGAAGACGAAGGCCTCGAAGGGGCGCCCGGTGTCCCGGTACCGCGGCAGGGCCATCAGGACGGCGACGCAGACCTCCTGCGCGAGGTCCTCGACGAAATGCCGCGCGTCCCCGGGCAACCGGGAGAGGCGGGTGCGGCAGTAGCGGAGCGCGAGCGGATGGACGTGGGCGAGCAGGTCGTGCGTGGCCTGTTCGTCGCCCTCGACGGCCCGGCGTACCAGCGCGCCGACGGCCCCCTGGCCGCCGTCCTTCGGGGGCCCTGCAGGGCCGGTGGCCGTGGGGGACCCCAGGGCCTCGTCGTCGCGCATCGGTCCATGGTGCCCCGGCTCGGTGGGTGATGCCGCACCACGGGCCGGGTTGTGCATCGAAGCGTTATGAGCGGGCGCGCCGGAAGTCATCGTCGTCGCCCTCCCCTCCCGCTCGGCCGAATCAGTCCCCGAGGAACCGCCACATCTCCAGAATGCGGCACACCTTCAAGGATGCGGCATCGCGCACGAAGCGACACGTCCCCCGGATTCTGCCCCGCCAACCCCCTCGCGCACACCGGATCCGGCCGAGTCGAGGGGGCTGTGGTCAGGTTCGGATACGGCGGACCCGTCGGTGGACCGGCACCCTGAAGGTCAGCGGACCAGTCCCCAGCGGAACCCGAGCGCCACGGCGTGCGCCCGGTCGGAGGCACCCAGCTTCTTGAAGAGCCGGCGCGCGTGCGTCTTGACCGTGTCCTCGGAGAGGAAGAGCTCACGGCCGATCTCCGCGTTGGAGCGGCCGTGACTCATGCCCTCCAGCACCTGGATCTCGCGCGCGGTGAGGGTGGGTGCGGCGCCCATCTCGGCCGAGCGCAGCCGCCGCGGGGCGAGCCGCCAGGTCGGGTCGGCCAGCGCCTGCGTCACGGTGGCCCGCAGTTCGGCGCGCGAGGCGTCCTTGTGGAGGTAGCCGCGGGCGCCGGCGGCGACCGCGAGAGCGACCCCGTCGAGGTCCTCGGCCACCGTGAGCATGATGATGCGGGCGCCGGGGTCGGCCGAGAGCAGTCGGCGCACGGTCTCCACGCCGCCGAGGCCCGGCATCCGTACGTCCATCAGAATCAGGTCGGAGCGGTCGGCACCCCAGCGGCGGAGGACTTCCTCGCCGTTGGCCGCCGTCGTCACACGCTCGACGCCGGGCACGGTGGCAACCGCGCGACGGAGCGCCTCTCGGGCAAGCGGGGAGTCGTCGCAGACGAGGACGGAAGTCATGACCGCCCTCCGCAGCTGCTGATGCGCGTCACCTTGAGCCTCCAGGCTGGTACGTATCGTCACCTGTGCGGTCGATGCTCTCGGACACCTGTCCGGGAACTTGTTCTTTCAACCGCCTTCGCTCTCTCAACGATGGTCACTCGAAAGAGTTACGGGTCGGACGGACACCTTCGGCACTCTACGTGAGGAAGCGAACACAGCGCTGGAGCCACAACCCAACTGTCCTCCGTCTGGAGCTATGCCCTATTTGGCGGCTTTCCTTCCATCTGGCACGTGTCTGAGGCTAGATTCCCAATGAGTCATATTTACATCTACTCGGATAGTAGATGTGGAGACACGGACCGTATCCGCTTCAGTACCGGCTTGAAGAGGACTAGCAATGGCAGATTTCTCCCGCCTCCCCGGACCGAACGCCGACCTCTGGGACTGGCAGCTGCTGGCCGCCTGCCGGGGAGTCGACAGCTCCCTCTTCTTCCACCCGGAGGGCGAGCGGGGCGCGGCCCGGAGCGCGCGCGAGGCCTCGGCTAAAGAGGTCTGCATGCGATGCCCGGTGCGCTCGGAGTGCGCCGCGCACGCGCTGGCCGTACGCGAGCCCTACGGCGTGTGGGGAGGCCTGACCGAGGACGAGCGCGAGGAGCTCATGGGTCGCGCCCGCCACCGCCTCATCTCCGCCTCCGGCGTGGGCGGCACTGCCGCGCACTGAACACCAGTGCGCGAAGGGCACTGGAAGAAACGTTTTCTCTACTCATTGGGGACATGACCCCGCCCGGGCGTGTCCCACGGGCCGCCGCACGCCGGACGGCGTGCGGCGCGCCCGGCAGGCCGGTCAGCGTGCCGCGGCCCGCTCCAGCTGGTCGAGCGTGGCCGCCACCGCGGGCACGCGCGCGAGGTCCGGCAGCGTCAGCGCCACCACCTCGCGCTCGACGGCCGGCTCCACGGTGACGGTGCGCGCCGCCTTGGTCCGTACGGACTCCACGGCGAGCTGCGGCAGCACCGCCACGCCCAGCCCGGCCCCGACGAGTCCGACCACGGCCGGGTAGTCGTCGGTGGCGAAGTCGATGCGCGGGGTGAACCCGGCCGCCTCGCACACCTCCACCAGGTGCCGGCGGCAGCGCGGGCAACCCGCGATCCACGGCTCGCCGGCGAGCTCCGCCATCTCCACCTTCGCCGCCCCGGCCAGCCGGTGCCCCTCGGGGACCAGCCCGATCAGCCGGTCGGTCAGCAGCGGCCGCACCACCAGGTCCGCCCACTCCGCCGGGTCGGCGCCGCCCGCGCCGGTGTAGCGGAAGGCCAGCGCCACGTCGCAGTCGCCCTCTCGCAGCATCTCCACCGAGCGCGGCGGCTCCGCCTCCACCAGTGAGACGCGCGTGCCCGGGTTCGCCTTCCGCATCGCGGCGAGCGCGGTGGGCACCAGCGTCGAACTGCCGCTGGGGAAGGACACCAGCCGCACCCGCCCGGCGCGCAGCCCGGCGATGGCGGCCACCTCCTCCTCGGCCGCGGTGAGCCCGGCCAGGATGCCGACGGCGTGCCGGACCAGCGCCCCGCCCGCCTGGGTCAGCCGCATCTCGCGGCCGGTGCGGATCAGCAGCGGGGTGCCGGCGGACTGCTCCAGCGCCTTCATCTGCTGGCTCACGGCGGGCTGCGTGCAGCCCAGCTCGCGGGCCGCGGCGGAGAAGGATCCGGTCGCGGCCACCGCGCGCAGGACTCTCAGATGACGTGCCTCGATCACCTTTCGAGCATAAGCCCCCCTTTGAGCCCCAGCCAATATTCCCGAGCCCACTTTGGGAGTGCTGGGTTAGCGTGGCGGCCATGCAGCTCATCTCCGTGAACCTCGGCCGTCCCGTCCCCGTCCCGTACACGGACGCGCCCGACGGCTGGACCGGCATCGGCAAGCAGCCCGTCCCCGGCCCGGTGAAGGTCACCGCCCCGGGCGCCAAGGGCGTCGCGGGCAGCGGCCTGGCCGGCGACGCCGTCGGCGACCTCCGCCACCACGGCGGCGACCACCAGGCCGTCTACGCGTACGCGCGCGAGGACCTCGACCACTGGGAGCGCGAGCTGGGGCGGGAACTGCCGGGCGGGATCTTCGGCGAGAACCTCACCACCACGGGGATCGACGTCAACGGCGCGCGGCTCGGCGAGCGCTGGCGGGTGGGCCGGGACCTGGTCCTGGAGGTGTCCTCGGCGCGCATCCCGTGCCGCACCTTCGCCGGGCACCTGGACGAGCAGGGTTGGGTCCGCCGGTTCACCCGGGAGCGCCGGCCGGGGGCGTACCTGCGGGTGGTGGAACCGGGCGAGGTCTCCCCCGGCGACCCCGTCGAGATCGTGCACCGCCCGGACCACGAGGTCACGGTGGCGTTCTGGTTCCGCGCCTTCACCACGGAGCGGTCGCTCCTGCCGCGCACCCTGGCCGCCGGGAACGCCCTGGACCCGCAGGCCCGGGCCAAGGCGCAGGCCTACGCGGACGCGTACGGGGACGCCTGACGGACCCGCGGCGGGGACACGGGCGCGGGACGAAACCCACGGCGGCTAGGTTGCGCGTATGACGACTGCTCTGATCACCGGATCCACGGCGGGCATCGGTGCCGCCTTCGCGCGCAAGCTGGCCGCCCAGGGACACAACCTCGTGCTGGTGGCCCGCGACACCGGACGGCTGCGCGAACAGGCCACCGAGCTGCACGACCGGCACGGCATCGAGGCGGAGGTGCTGACCGCCGACCTGTCGACGGAGGAGGGCATCACGGTGGTCGAGGAGCGGCTGCGCGACCGTCGGGACCCGGTCGACCTGCTGGTCAACAACGCCGGGTTCGGCAACAAGGGCCGGTACCTCGACGTGCCCATGGCCGACGAGCTCACCATGCTCAAGGTGCACGTCGAGGCGGTGCTGCGGCTGACCTCGGCGGCCGCGGAGTCCATGCGCTCGCGCGGGCGCGGCGGGATCGTCAACGTCGCCTCGGTGGCGGCGTTCCTACCGCGCGGTACGTACGGGGCGAGCAAGGCGTGGGTCGTGCAGTTCACCCAGGGCGCGGCCAAGGACCTGGCCGGCTCGGGCGTGCGGATGATGGCGCTGTGCCCCGGCTTCGTGCGGACGGAGTTCCACGAGCGGGCCGGGATGGGCACCGACAACATCCCGAACTGGATGTGGTTGGACGCGGACAAGCTGGTGGCGGCCGCCCTGGACGACCTGGCCCGGGGGCGTACGGTCTCCGTGCCGGACCCCCGCTACAAGGCGCTGATGGGCATCGTGAAGATGATGCCGCGCGGTGTGCTGGGCGGCGTGTCGTCGCGGACGGGCCGCAAGTACGGGCCCCAGTAGCCCCTCGGCGGGGCGGGTGGGTCAACCGTCAACCAATGCCCGAAAAGCCGCTGAACGGGTGGTTTCTCACTAAAATTGGGACTGTTCCTTCCAGCCCGGGAGACCGCCATGACATTCGTACAACTGGTCGATTACACGACGCACCAGCCCGAGGCCATGAACAGCCTGCTCGACAAGTACGTCTCGCAGAGCCAGGGCCGGCGCACGGTGACGCACACCGTCGTGGGCAAGGACCGCGACAACTCCGAGCACTACGTCGACGTGGTCGAGTTCCCGTCCTACGAGGAGGCGATGAAGAACTCCAACCTCCCCGAGACGGACCGGATGTTCAACGAGATGGTGGCGTTGTGCGACGGCATGCCGACGTTCACCAACCTCGACGTGATCCGCGACGAGTCCCTCAACACCATGCTGGTGAACCGCATGTTCGAGGGGCTCATCCAGCAGGGCAACATGAGCCTCCTGGAGGAGTGTTACGCCCCCAACTACATCGACCACGACATCGGCAAGGAGCAGCAGACCGTGGTCGGGCGCGAGGAGATCCGCAAGGACGTGGAGATGTGGCGCGGCGCCTTCGACATGGAGTTCACCGTCGACGTGCAGCTGGCCCAGAACGACTGCGTCACCACGGTGTGGAGCTGGAAGGGCGTCCACAAGGGCGAGTTCATGGGGATGGCGGCCACCGGCAAGACCTGCACGATGACCGGCACCACCACCTTCCGCTGCGAGAACGGGAAGATCGCCGAGGGCTGGTGGCACTACGACGCCATGGGCCTGATGCGCCAGATGGGCATGACCGGCTGAACTGACGGACCGCCACCGGCCGCCGTGCGCGGCGGTGTCCGGCGGTCGGCGCGCACGGGAAGGCCCCCGCCGCACAGGATGCGACGGGGGCCTCGCGCGTCAGCGTCGGCCTCGGCGTCCGCGTCCGCGCCGTGGGGCGCGGCGGGCGCGAAGGTCAGTGGCTGTGGCCGTGACCGTGGCCGTGACCGTGGCCGTTCGCCTCTTCCTCTTCCTTCTTCTCGACGACCAGGGTCTCGGTCGTCAGCAGCAGGGAGGCGATGGAGGCGGCGTTCTCCAGGGCGGAGCGGGTGACCTTGACCGGGTCGATGACGCCGGCCTTGACCAGGTCGCCGTACTCGCCGGTGGCGGCGTTGAAGCCCTGGCCCTTCTCGAGCTCGGCGACCTTCGAGGTGATGACGTAGCCCTCGAGGCCGGCGTTCTCGGCGATCCAGCGCAGCGGCTCGACGGCGGCGCGGCGGACGACGGCGACGCCGGTGGCCTCGTCGCCCTCCTTGCCCAGGTTGTCGGCGAGGACCTTGGAGGCGTGGACCAGAGCGGAGCCACCACCGGAGACGATGCCCTCCTCGACCGCGGCGCGGGTCGCGGAGATGGCGTCCTCCAGACGGTGCTTCTTCTCCTTCAGCTCCACCTCGGTGGCGGCGCCGACCTTGATCACGCAGACGCCGCCGGCCAGCTTCGCGAGGCGCTCCTGGAGCTTCTCGCGGTCCCAGTCGGAGTCCGTGGCCTCGATCTCGGCCTTGATCTGGTTGACGCGGCCGAGGACCTCGTCGCTGCTGCCGGCACCGTCGACGATGGTGGTGTCGTCCTTGGTGACGGTCACGCGGCGGGCGGAGCCCAGCACGTCCAGGCCGGCCTGGTCGAGCTTGAGGCCGACCTCCTCGGCGATGACGGTGGCGCCGGTCAGGACGGCCATGTCCTGCAGCATCGCCTTGCGGCGGTCACCGAAGCCGGGCGCCTTGACGGCGACGGCGTTGAAGGTGCCGCGGATCTTGTTCACGACCAGGGTCGACAGGGCCTCGCCCTCGACGTCCTCGGCGATGATCAGGAGCGGCTTGGAGCCACCGGCCTGGATGACCTTCTCCAGCAGCGGCAGCAGATCCTGGATGGAGGAGATCTTGCCCTGGTTGATGAGGATGTACGGGTCCTCGAGGACGGCCTCCATGCGCTCCTGGTCCGTCACGAAGTACGGCGACAGGTAGCCCTTGTCGAAGGCCATGCCCTCGGTGAACTCGAGCTCGAGACCGAAGGTGTTCGACTCCTCGACGGTGATGACACCGTCCTTGCCGACCTTGTCCATCGCCTCGGCGATGAGCTCGCCGACCTGCTGGTCCTGCGCGGAGAGCGCGGCCACGGCGGCGATGTCGCTCTTGTCCTCGATCGGACGGGCGGTGGCGAGGAGGTCCTCGGAGACGGCCTTGACGGCGGCGTCGATGCCCTTCTTCAGGGAGGCCGGGGAGGCGCCGGCGGCGACGTTGCGCAGGCCCTCGCGGACCAGCGCCTGGGCCAGGACGGTCGCGGTGGTGGTGCCGTCACCCGCGATGTCGTTGGTCTTGGTCGCCACCTCCTTGACGAGCTGGGCGCCCAGGTTCTCGTACGGGTCCTCGAGCTCGACCTCGCGGGCGATCGTGACACCGCCGTTGGTGATGGTGGGGGCGCCGAACTTCTTGTCGATGACGACGTTGCGGCCCTTGGGGCCGATCGTCACCTTGACGGTGTCGGCAAGCTTGTTGACGCCGCGCTCGAGGGCGCGACGGGCGTCCTCGTCGAACTTCAGGATCTTCGCCATGGGAGCGTTCTCAGTCCTCTACGTAGAACGGAACGCGCCCCGGGCACCCGGATATGAAGGTCAGGGAGCCCAGGGCGCGTTCACAGCATCTGCTTCGCGTACTCGCGAGCTGCGGGGTGATTACTTCTCGACGATCGCGAGCACGTCGCGAGCCGAGAGGACGAGGTACTCCTCGCCGTTGTACTTCACCTCGGTGCCGCCGTACTTGCTGTACAGCACGATGTCGCCGACGGTCACGTCGAGCGGAAGGCGCTGGCCGTCCTCGAAGCGGCCCGGGCCCACGGCGAGGACGACGCCCTCCTGGGGCTTCTCCTTCGCGGTGTCCGGGATGACCAGGCCAGAAGCCGTGGTCTGCTCGGCGTCCAGCGGCTGGACCACGATGCGGTCCTCGAGCGGCTTGATGGCAACCTTGGAGCTGGCGGTCGTCACGATCCGACCTCCCCCTTCGGAGATCTCACGGGGTTAACTGTCTGAGGTGGCGACCAGGTGGATCCGTCGTCGCGGGTGCCGGACCTGCCCGTCGCTGTGTTGGCACTCCCCAGTGGCGAGTGCCAGGGCCGAGACTATTCCGGCGATTAGCACTCGGTCAAGCGGAGTGCCAATTCACAGCGCGGCGGTGTCGGCCGGAGGCGCCTCCGGGAGCCCGGTGCGGGCGTCCCGCCGGTGTGAGACTTCCCCTCGCCACCCCCCGGAGGAACCTCGCGGCGGACCCCGACGTCGTTGAAGACATGAAGATAAAGCGCCTCATAGGCGAGCAGAACGGACGGACTGCCTCCACCTACGCCGACGGCAGCGGGCTCCCGTGCGGGGACTGAGGCCGCTGACGGCGGCGGGCGCCCGGCGCCGGACCGAGGCGCTGCTGCTGGCGTTCGTCGTCCTGATCACGGTAGGCGGGCACGCCTGCGTGGGCCTGTCCATGACGGGCGAGCTGCCTGCGGAGCTGCCGAAGTTCGCGATCAGCATGACCCTGCTGGCGCTGGTGGGACACCTGGCGGTGCGCCGGTTCGCCGCGTACGCCGACCCGCTGGTCCTCCCGCTGACGTTCCTGCTGTCCGGGATCGGCCTGGTGCTGCTCGCGCGACTGGACCCGACGTACCTGGAGCGCTGGCCCAAGGCCGGCACCACCGCGCCGAACCAGCTCCTGTGGACCGTCGTCGGCACCGCCGCCTGCATCGGCATCCTGATGCTGCTGCGCGACCACCGGCACCTCCAGCGGTTCATCTACATCACGATGCTGGTGGCCCTCGCCCTCCTGACCGCGCCCGTGTTCTTCGGCGCGGACATGTACGGCGCCAAGCGGTGGATCATCATCGGCGGGCAGTCGCTCCAGCCGGGCGAGTTCGTCAAGATCATGATCTCGGTGTTCTTCGCCGGCTACCTCGTGGTCCACCGCGACTCGCTGTCGCTGACCGGGCGGAAGCTCCTGGGGATGCGGCTGCCGCCGATGCGTCAGCTCGGCCCCATCATCACCGTCTGGATCATCTCGTTGCTGGTGCTGGTCTTCGAACGCGACCTCGGCACCTCGCTGATCTTCTTCGGCGTCTTCGTCGTCATGCTGTACGTCGCCACCGAGCGCACCAGCTGGATCGTCTGCGGCCTGCTCATGGCCGCCCTCGGCGCCTTCGTCGTCGGCTCGACCGAACCCCACGTCAAGGGGCGCGTGGCCGCCTGGCTGGACCCGCTCGCCATCTACCTGCCGCCGGAGCAGCGGCCGCCCGGCATGGTCTCCGACCAGTCGGCGCAGGCGCTGTTCAGCTTCGGCAGCGGCGGGATCACCGGCACCGGACTCGGCCAGGGCCACCCCGAGCTGATCGGCTTCGCCGGGCGCAGCGACTTCATCCTGACGACCGTCGGCGAGGAGCTGGGCCTGGCCGGGGTGATGGTCGTCCTCGTGCTGTACGCGCTGCTCGTGCAGCGGGGGCTGCGGATGGCGCTGGGAGCCCGCGACCCGTTCGGCAAGCTGCTGGCGGTCGGACTCTCGGCGGCCCTGGCGCTGCAGGTCTTCGTCGTCGCGGGCGGCGTCACCGGGCTGATCCCGCTGACCGGCAAGGCGCTGCCGTTCCTCGCGAAGGGCGGCTCGTCCCTGGTGGCCAACTGGATCATGGTGGCGCTCCTGCTGCGCATCTCGGACAGCGCCGAACGCCAGCGGGAGGCCGACGCCCGGGGGCCGGTCGAGACCACGATCACCCCGGTGGTCGCCGCCGCGTCCGCGTCAGGGGCTCAGAGGTAGTCCTCCAGACGGCCTATGGCGTAGCCCTGGTCCTGGATGCGCCGCAGCATGCGCGCGGTCATCTGCGTGATGGTCGAGCCCTTGAGCTCGCTCGGGCCGCGGAAGTGGGCGAGGACGATGTCGCCGGGCCGGAGGGCGTCGCCCTCCGCGTACTGGAAGTCGTGGATCTGCATCGAGACCCGCCACAGCACGAGCTTCTCGAGGCCGCAGTCCGCGGCCGCGCGCAGCGTGGCGTCGTTGTAGTTGCCGTAGGGCGGGCGGAAGAGCCTCGGGGCCGTTCCGAACCGCTTCTCGAGGCGCTCCTGCTGCCCGCATATCTCGGCCCGCTGCCGCTCGTACGGGAGGGTGCGGAGGTTGGGATGGGTGAGGGTGTGGTTGTTGATCTCGCTGCCCGGTCCGAGCTTCTTGATCTCCGCGAAGTGCCCGTAGTCCGACGAGGCGACGCCGTCCGTGAGGAACATGCTGATCGGCAGCTTCAGGTCGGCGACCATCCGCAGGAACGCCGGGTCCTTCTCGGCGCCGTCGTCGTACGTCAGGAAGACGGTCTTCTGCCCGGCGGGCACGGGTATTCGGTCCACGACGGGTATCCGCCCGGGCTCCGCCGGCGGCAGCTGGGCCTTCCGCGCCGGCCGCGGCGCGAACCGCAGCGGCCGGGCCAGCCCCCACCGGCGGTACGCGGTCGACGCGGCGGCCCCGGCCGAGCCGCCGGGCGACGGCGTCGGGGTGGCGGTGGCGGCCGGGCGGCCCGGCCGGCCGTTCCGCCCGTCCTGCACTCCCGCCGTGGCCTTGCGTCCGAGCCGCTCGATCGGGTCCACGCTGTTCGCGCAGCCCGCCAGGGCGCCCGAGAGCGCGAGCACGAGCGTGAGCGCGAGCGCACCGGCCTTCGCCGTCCCGGCCCCCGGCCGGCGCGCCTTGATCACAGATAGTCCTCCAGCTTGGCCACGGCGTACCCCTTGTCCGTGACGGTCTTCATGACGCGACGGATCATGTCAGGCATGGTGCCCTTCCAGTCCTCGCGCCCCCGGAAGTGCGTGAGGATGATGTCGCCGGGGTGCAGGTCCTGGTCGTACTCCCGCCACTCCATGTGGTCGACGAAGGCCTCGGAGTTCCACAGCGGGACCGCCTTGATGCCGCAGGACTTGGCAGCGCGCAGGGTGTCCTGGTTGTAGTTCCCGTACGGCGGGCGGAAGACGCTCGGGCGCCTGCCGAACTGCTTCTCGATGGTGTCCTGCTGGCCGCAGATCTCCTCGCGCTGCTTCTCGTACGAGAGCGCGGGCAGGTAGCGGTGGTTGAGGGTGTGGTTGTTCAGCGTGACGCCGAGGTCCTGCATCTTGCGGAAGTACGGGTAGTCGTCGCGCACGAGGTAGTCGCTGAGGAAGGCCGTGTACGGGATCCGCAGCTCCTCCATCATCCTGAGGAACTCCGGGTCCTTCTCGGCGCCGTCGTCGATCGTCAGGAAGACGACCTTCTGCGTGGTGGGGACGGTGGTGAAGACCGGCGGCAGCTGGAGGCTCTGCTGGTCCTCCACCTCGAACCCCTCGCGCGGGGAGATCTCCGGCTTCTCCTTCGGCGGAGCGGGCGGCAGCAGCGGCGTGCCCGCCAGGCCCCACTTCCGCGCGGCGGCGACGCGGGCCTGCTGGGGCTGCTGGACGCGGTAGGCGTACGAGCCCGGCAGGGCGGCCGGGGCGCCGAGGGCCTCGGGCTTCCCCTTCTCCCGCTCCTTGGCCGTCTTCGGGTGCGGGGCCGCGCCGTGCGGTGCGGACGAGCCGCAGGCGGTGCCGAGAGCGGCGACGAGGAGCGCGGCCACGGCGATGCCGAGGCGCCGCCGACGGCCCGACGCGTGCGTGTTTTGTTCCGTTTTTCCTACTAGCTGCATGGCGCCGGATCTTGTCACCCCGGGCCCCCGGCCCCCGGCCGACACCGCGGCGCGCGGCGATACGTTCCTTCGCCTGGCCGACACCGGGGGCCGCACCGGCGGGCAGGACAATGAACCCGTGAACGACCTCGCCGCCTTCGCCGCCCTGCTCACCCCCGAGGGCCGCGCCCTGCTCGACGCCCTGCGCGACTACGACCCGGCCCAGGAGCTCGCCACCGCCACCCGGCTGCGCCGCGAGCACCCCGCCGAGCTGGTCTCCGCCGCCCTCGGACAGGCCCGGCTGCGCCAGCGCGCGGTGCCCAAGTTCGGGGCCGAGGACGCCTTCCGGATGTTCTTCACGCCGGCCGGGGTCGAGATGGCCACCCGCGCCTCCGTCGCCGCCTACCGCGCCGAGCGGCTGGCCGCCCTGGGCGTGCGCAGCCTCGCCGACCTGTGCTGCGGCATCGGTGGCGACGCGCTCGCCCTGGCCCGGGCCGGGATCCGGGTGCTGGCCGTGGACCGCGACCCCCTGACGGCCGCCGTGGCGCGGGCCAACGCCGAGGCGCTGGGACTGGCGGAGCTCGTCGAGGTCCGCGAGGCGGACGTGACGGAGGTGGACACCGACGGGTACGACGCGGTGTTCCTGGACCCGGCGCGCCGGGGCGGGCGGGGCCGGACCTTCGACCCCGAGGCGTACTCCCCGCCGCTGTCCTGGGCCGTCGAGGCGGCCCGTACGGCGAAGCACGCGGCCATCAAGATCGCCCCCGGCATCCCGCACGAGGCGGTGCCGACCGAGGCCGAGGCCGAGTGGATCTCCGACGCGGGGGACGTGAAGGAGGCCGTGCTCTGGTTCGGCACCGCACCGGGCGCGGTGCGCGCGACGCTGCTGCCGCGGGGTGCCTCGCTGGTGACGGCCGCCCCGCTGCCCGACCCGGAGGCCGGCCCGGTCGGACGCTACCTGTACGAGCCGGACGGCGCCGTGATCCGGGCCCACCTGGTCGCGGAGGTCGCGGCGGAGCTGGACGGACGGCTGATCGACCCCACCATCGCGTACGTCACGGCCGACGCGCTGCGCGCGACGCCGTACGCCACGGCGTACGAGATCACCGACGTGCTGCCCTTCAACCTCAAGAAGCTCAAGGCACTGCTGCGCGAGCGCGGGGTCGGGAACCTGACCGTCAAGAAGCGCGGCTCCGCGATCGAGCCCGAGGAACTGCGCCGGAAGGTCAAGCCGCAGGGGCCGAACGCGGCCACCGTCATCCTGACCCGGGTGGCGGGTGCTCCCTCCATGCTGATCGGTCACCCTGCTCCGGCACCCGCGTGAGGGGAGGCGCGCCGAGCGCCGGGTACGCCGCCGGCCGGTCCGCCGTGGCCGCCGCGCGCCCGGCGCCGGCACATCCCGGGCCCGGGCCGGTGAAGGCCCGTACCGCCCAGCGGTAGTGCACGGCGGCCTTCGCCACGCCTGCCAGTCCCGTGGTCCACAGGATCACCGCCAGCCCCATGAAGTACGCGACCTCGCCGTACGAGGTCCCGCCCGGCCGGGGCCGGACCGCCACCCCGAAGGACACCCACAGCCCGAGCGCGCACACCGCGAGCGAGGAGAGCAGCCACACCAGGCTGCGCCCCGGCGCCCGGTGCCGGGGGTCGCCCGCCGGGTCGCTCCCCGACGCCGCCCAGGCGCACAGCAGCCGGCGCGCCTCCCGATCCAGCCGGACGGCCGCGGCCAGCCCGAACCCGGCCGGCACCAGGACGCCGGCGCCGAGGGCGGCGAAGAACAGCCCGAGGACGTCCTCGGCCCCGCCGCGCCCGAAGGACATCCCCGCCATGCCGAGGAACGACCAGCCCAGCGCGGAGATCGCGGACACGCACCACATCAGGAGCAGCCGCCCGTAGCCGAGGCTGCACCGCACCAGCTCCGCCAGGACGCGGGCCCGCTCCTCCCGCGCGACGACCGCGGCGGCCGTACCGCCCGGGCCGCCGTGGCCGTCGTGGCCACCGGCACCGCCCGCGCCACCGGCGCCGCCCGCGCCGCCCGCCGTGCGCGCGGCGGGCCGGGGCCGTATGTGCGCGGGCGGCGGCGGGTGCGGCAGGTCTCGGCGGAACATGCCCCGACCCTAGCGGGAGGTGATCACTCCCGGCCCACCGACTCGAAGCGCCAGCGGTGCACCGGACGGGTGATCAGGTCCGCTGCCGGTTCCGGCAGTTCGGGCAGCGGCGCGGCGAAGTCCGCGGCGGGCCACCAGGTGATGACCAGCACCCTGTCCTGGGGGGCGCGGAACAGCTCGCAGTGCAACGGGCGTTCGGCCAGCTCCGCCGCGCGGGCCCGGGCCCACTCCAGGAGTTCGGCGCCCCGGCCGGCGGTGGCCCGGGCCTCCCACATCAGGGCCAGCGTCGTCGTGCGGCCCGCCTCCGGCTCACTCACGAGTACAGGTTGTCCTTGCTCATCTCGTGGACGTGGTCGTGGTCATGGGAGTGGCCGTGACCGTGGGAGTGGCCGTGGCCGCCCGTGCCCGGCACGTGCGGGTCGGTGACCGGCAGGGACGAGTCCGCCGACAGGTCCCAGTCGGACGCCGGGCGGCCGCGCGCGACCATCTCCGCCCCGAGGGCGGCGACCATCGCGCCGTTGTCGGTGCACAGCTTGGGCCGCGGTACGCGCAGCACGATCCCGGCGTCGTCGCAGCGCTCCTGCGCCAGCGACCGCAGCCGGGAGTTGGCGGCCACGCCACCGCCGATCATCAGGTGGTCGACGCCCTCGTCCTTGCACGCCCGGATCGCCTTGCGGGTGAGCACGTCCACCACGGCCTCCTGGAACGACGCGGCCACGTCCCGGACCGGCACGTCCTCGCCCGCGTTGCGCTTGGCCTCGATCCAGCGGGCCACCGCCGTCTTGAGGCCGGAGAAGGAGAAGTCGTACGCCGGGTCGCGGGGCCCGGTCAGCCCGCGCGGGAACGCGATCGCCGACGGGTCGCCCTCCTTGGCGAGCCGGTCGATGACCGGGCCGCCGGGGAAGCCGAGGTTCAGCACGCGGGCGATCTTGTCGAAGGCCTCGCCCGCCGCGTCGTCGATGGTCGCGCCGAGCGGCCGTACGTCGGAGGTGATGTCGGGGGCCAGCAGCAGCGAGGAGTGCCCGCCGGAGACCAGCAGGGCCATCGTCGGCTCGGGCAGCGCGCCGTGCTCCAGCTGGTCCACGCAGATGTGCGAGGCGAGGTGGTTCACGCCGTACAGCGGCTTGCCGAGCGCGTACGCGTAGGCCTTCGCCGCCGAGGTGCCGACCAGCAGCGCCCCCGCGAGGCCCGGGCCGGCGGTGACCGCGACGCCGTCGAGGTCGCGGGCGCTGACGCCGGCCTCCTTCAGGGCGCGCTCGATGGTCGGGACCATCGCCTCCAGGTGCGCGCGGGAGGCGACCTCGGGCACGACACCGCCGAAGCGCGCGTGCTCGTCGACGCTGGAGGCGACGGCGTCGGCGAGCAGGGTGTGGCCGCGGACGATGCCGACGCCGGTCTCGTCGCAGGAGGTCTCGATGCCGAGGACGAGCGGTTCGTCAGCCATGGGTCTCACTTCGTACGGAGCTAGCGGAACTTACGGATCGGGCGGGGTCGGACAGGCGCATCACGAGGGCGTCGACGTTGCCGGGCTGGTAGTAGCCGCGCCGGAAGCCGATGGGCTCGAAGCCGAAGCGCTCGTAGAGGCGTTGGGCGCGGGTGTTGTCCACCCGTACCTCCAGCAGCACCTCGGCGCACTCGAAGGCGGTCGCGGCGCGCAGCAGTTCGGTGAGCAGCCGGGCGCCCAGGCCGGTGCCCCACTGGTCGCGGGCCGCGGCGATGGTCTGGACGTCGGCCAGGTCGCCGGCGGCGGCCAGGCCCGCGTACCCGACGATGCGGCCGCCGTCCTCCGCGACCAGGTAGCGGCGGGTGGCGTGCGGGCCGCGCGCGTGGGCGAGCTCGGACCAGAACATCCCGGCGGACCACGAGTCCTCCGGGAAGAGGTCGTGCTCCAGCTCCAGCACCGGCGCGATGTCCCACCAGCGCATCTCGCGCAGCACGGCCGTTCCCGGTGCGTCCGGGGCGCCCGGCGCATCCGGTGCGTGCGGTGCTTCCGGTGCGCCGGTCACTTGGGGGTGACCACCTTGTAGTTCTTGGGCACCTGGGCGTCCGGGCGGCGCAGGTACAGCGGCTGCGCGGGCAGGAACTCCTCCCCGGCGGCGAGCTTCGCGGCCGCCAGCGCCGCCAGGGCGGCGGCGGACTGGTGCTCGGGGCCGCGCGCGTCCTTGAACACCTCGGGGTAGAGGAGCGCGCCGGCGCCGACCGCGGGCAGGCCCGCGACCTGGTCGGCGATGTCGGCCGGACGGTCCACGGCGGGACCGCCGACGCGGGTGCGCGGGTCCTCGTACCGGGCCCAGTAGACCTCCTTGCGGCGCGCGTCGGTGGCGACGGCGAAGGGGCCTTCGATGCCGCCCTCCAGGCCGGCGGCGTACGCCAGGCCGTCGAGGGTGCACAGGCCGTGCACCGGCACGCCGAGCACGGACGCGAAGGTCGCGGCGGTCACGAGGCCGACCCGCAGGCCCGTGTACGGGCCGGGGCCGAGGCCGACGACGATGCCGGTGACGGCGTCGAGCTTCAGCCCCGCCTCGGCGAGGACCCGGTCGACGGAGGGGAGCAGGAGCTCCCCGTGGCGGCGGGCGTCGACCTGGTTGGCCTCGGCGACGACGGACTCGCCGTCGTGGAGGGCGACGGTGACGGCGGGAGTAGCGGTATCCACAGCGAGCAAGAGCACGCGAACAGCCTACGACTCCGGGGCGGGAGCCATGGCGGGCCCGCTGTCCGGCGCCCCTGCTGCTACCGTCGGGCCAAGCATTGGCGGAGCGTGAACGCGAAGGTGGGACAGGGTGGCACGGACCAGCTCGGGAATCGTGGCCGGGCTCACGGCCGCGGCGATCGCCGCCGTCGGTTTCCTCGCCTACCAGGCCCAGGCCAGCGCCCCCCGCATGCGCGCCGCGTCCCCGCAGCAGCCGGGGAAGACCGAGCCCAAGCCGGACGCCTCGACCGGCACGGGGGCGGGCACGGGCGCGGGCACCGACAAGCGGCACTCCGACGCCCTTCCCGCGGACTCCGGCACGGGCGTGCGGGTCGTCTACTCGGTCGGCGGCAAGCGGGTCTGGCTGGTCGGTCCGGGCGCCAAGGCCCCGAGGACCTTCGAGGTGGTGCCCTCGACGGTGCACCCGAAGCCGGGCACGTACGCCGTGACCTCGCGGTCCGGGCAGGTTCAGGGGTCGGACGGGGTGCCGATCGAGCACGTCGTGCGGTTCACCAGCGTGGGCGGAGTGGCGATCGGGTTCAGCGCGCGGCTGGACGGCAAGCTGCCGGCGCCGAAGGCCGGGCAGAAGACGGGCGGTATCCGCATGACGCGGCCCGACGGTGACGCGATGTGGAGCTTCGCGACGGTCTCGTCGAAGGTCGTCGTGGT
The DNA here is from genome assembly GCF_000719335.1 of Streptomyces sp. NRRL S-87. Classification (GTDB taxonomy): domain Bacteria; phylum Actinomycetota; class Actinomycetes; order Streptomycetales; family Streptomycetaceae; genus Streptomyces. The sequence goes on along the minus strand of NZ_JOGB01000032.1, from coordinate 19,779 downwards.
CCCGTAAACACTGTCCACCCGTAAACACCGTCCACCCGTACGGAGTACCGCCCCACCCCCTCGACGCCCCCGGCGTCCGAACCGCGCCCCCAGGCCACTCCGGCCCGCGGGGCGTTCGAGCACACCCGGGCGCGGAGCACCGGGGAGGTCGCCCCGCAGGGCCCGTCGGCCCGCGCCCTTTCCCGACAACTCGTCGGCAACATATTGCGCAGCGCCCCGCACCCGTGGTGACATGGTATCCACGACCCGGTTAGGTATACCTAACCTCGGCTCTCCGGGGCGCAGGAGGCGACCATGCCCGCACCGCAGCGCGAGCACGAAGACGACCCCCACCGCCGTCCGCCGCGCCCCGTGACGTCAGCACCGTCCATGCGGGACCTGCTGGCCTCCTGCGCCGCCGCGACCGCGGTCTCGACGCCGCCGTCCGACGGGCCCGCCGTACGCCCCGGGCCGCCGGACGCCCCCGGACACCCCGCCCGCACCGCCCGCCCCGCCCCACCCGCGGCAGCCGCGTAAGGCGCGCCGGGGCAGGGCGGAGCGAAGCGGGCGGGTCCTACGCGTCCCTGAGGCGCGTCAGTTCGGCCGCGTCCCAGCGGGCGCCGACACCGGTGACGAGGACCTCGCGCACGTCGTCGAGGACCTCCTCGTGGCCGACCGCCCGCGCGATGACGACGTGCAGCCGGTCGTCCGACAGCTCCTCGACCTTCCCGTCGCCCCACTCCACCACGACCACCGAGTCCGGCAGCGAGACGTCGAGGTCCAGGTCCTCCATCTCGTCGAGCCCCCCGCCCAGCCGGTAGGCGTCGACGTGCACCAGCGGCGGCCCGTCGGCCAGCGACGGGTGCACCCGGGCGATCACGAACGTCGGCGAGGTCACGGCCCCGCGCACGCCCAACCCCTCGCCCAGACCCCGGGTCAGCGTGGTCTTGCCGGCCCCCAGTTCGCCGGTGAGGAGGACGAGGTCGCCGGGGCGCAGCAGACCCGCGAGGGCGCGGCCGAGCCGCTGCATCCGCTCGGGGGAGTCGACGGTGACGCGCACGGCGGGCGCGGGCTCCTGGTCGGGCCCGGTGAGCGGCTCCATCCCGGTGACGGGGTCGTCGGCCTCAGCGGGCCGGATGTGCGGTGCTTCCATACGTGCCAACGTTAGCCGCTGCCGGCAGCACGCCCGCCCGCGCCAGCAGCCCCGTCAGCCGCCCGGTGACGGTCTCCGGGTGCTCGAGCATCACCAGGTGCCCGGCTTCGGGGACGACGGCCAACTCGGCCTCCGGGAGCCGGCCCGCGATGACCTCGCTGTGCGCGAGCGGGGTGATCAGGTCCCCCTCACCCGCCAGCACCAGGACCGGCACCCCGTCGAACACGTCCAGCGCCGCCGTCTTGTCGTGGGCGTGGAAGGCCGGGTAGAACTCGGCGACCACGTCGATGGGGGTGTTCTCGATCATCCGCTCGGCGAACCGCGCCACCGCCGGATCGACGTCCTTCCCGGCGAACGAATACTTCTTGATCATCCCGGCGAACAGGTCCGCGGTCGCCCGCCGCCCCCGCTCCACCAGGTCCACCTCGGCGCCGAGCGCGCGCAGCACCCCCGGCAGGACGCGCCGTACGACCGGCACGCTCGCCGCCGGCAGGCCGTACGTGACCTCCCCCAGCCCCCCGCTGGAGGTCCCGACCAGGGCCACGCCCGCCACGCGCTCGCGCACCAGCTCCGGGAACTGCTGCCCCAGGGCCATGATCGTCATACCGCCCATGGAGTGCCCCACGAGCACCAGCGGCCCCTCGGGCGCGGCGGCCCCGATGACGGCCGCCAGGTCGCGGCCGAGCTGGTCGATGCTGACGGGTACGCCGTCGGCCTGGGCGAGCCCCCGCCCCGAACGGCCGTGGCTGCGCTGGTCCCAGTGGACCGTGCGGACCAGCCCGCGCAGCGCGGCGCGCTGGAAGTGCCAGGCGTCCTGGCTGAGGCAGTAGCCGTGGCAGAACACCACCGTCGGCGCCGGCGCGGCCTTGCGGCGCAGCCGGCCGCGCTTGGGCTCCGGCGCCTCGTCGACCTCGTAGTACAGCTCGGTGCCGTCCTCGGCGCGCACCCGGCCGGGAGCGCCGCGCAGCGACCCGTACGGGCCGGCGGCGTCGAGCGCCAGCCGCGCCTGCCGGCGCATCCCGCGCCCGACGGTCAGCCGCTCCACGGCCACGCCGGCCGCCGCGCCGGCGGCTATGACGCCGATCGCGGCGCCGGCCAGGCCGGCCTTGCGCCAGTTCTCGCTCACGGCACTCACCTCTGCCACCTCTGCGGGGGGTCGCTTAGCTGCGTTCCTTGCCACGTGCCGGCGCGCCCCCGTGCGGGGGTACGCGGTACTGCGTGCCCTGGACCACCGGACCGCTGCCGGGAGGCGTCAGGGAAGGGTCAGGTCGTCGGGCGGTTCAGGACGTCGCTTCGGATCCGGGATCCTCGTTCAGGTAGACGCGCGGAACGCGGGGACCGATGCGCGTCACGATCTCGTACGCGATGGTGCCCGCGGCCCGGGCCCAGTCCTCGGCGGTGGGCTCCCCGGCGTCGCCCGGACCGAACAGGACGGCCTCGTCGCCGGTGCGCACGGTGTCGGCGCCGAGGTCGACCACGAACTGGTCCATGGCCACGCGCCCGGCCGCCGTCCGCACCTTGCCGCCCACGAGCACCGGACCGCGTCCGGAGGCGTGCCGCGGGATGCCGTCGGCGTAACCGGCGGGGATCAGGGCCAGGTTGGTCTCGTGCCCGGTGACGTAGTGGTGGCCGTAGCTCACCCCGTGGCCGGCCGGGACGCCCTTGACCAGGGCGACCGAGGCCTTGAGGGACATGGCGGGGCGCAGCCCGAGCTGGGCGGACGTGCCGAGTTCGGGTGCGGGCGAGACGCCGTACACGGCGAGGCCGGTGCGGACGAGGTCGAAGTGCGAATCGGGGAGCGTGAGGGTCGCGGGCGAGTTGGCGATGTGCCTCACCTCCGGCTCCAGGCCTTCCTTCTCCGCGTAGCCCACCATGTCGCGGAAGAGTGCGAGCTGAGCGGCGATCGACGGGTGGCCGGGCTCGTCGGCGCAGGCGAAGTGCGACCACAGGCCGGTGACCTTGATCGCGCCCTCGCTCTGGGCGGCGAGCGCCGCCTGGACGAGCTCGGGCCAGTCGGCGGGCTGGCAGCCGTTGCGCCCGAGTCCGGTGTCGGCCTTGAGCTGGACGCGGGCGGTACGGCCGCTCGCCCGTGCGGCGGCGAGGACCTCGTCGAGGGCCCACATGCCGGACACGGCCACGTCCACGTCCGCCTCGATCGCCTCGCGCCAGGGGCCGCCGGGGGTCCAGAGCCAGCACAGGGTGCGGGTGGTGATGCCGGCCGCGCGGAGGGCGAGGGCCTCCTGCGGGGTGGCCGTGCCGAGCCAGGTCGCGCCCGCCCGGAGGGCGGCGCGGGCACAGGGGACGGCCCCGTGACCGTAGGCGTCCGCCTTGACGACGGCCATCAGCTCGGACCGGGGAGCCCGCTCGCGCAGTGCGCGCACGTTCCCCCGTACGGCGGCCAGGTCGATCTCGGCGCGTACGCGCGGCGGTGTCTCGTTCATCGCGCCCAGTCTCTCATCCGGGCACCGGAGGGCCCGGCTCCGGCCGCCGCCCCGCGTGCCCGACCCCCTGCGGGCACGGTCACCGCAGCTACGGGAGCTGCGTCGCGGCCCACTCGGCCCACTCGCGCCGCATGGCGTTGAACCGCAGCCCGTACTCCAGCGCGATCCGGCCGTACACGGACAACCCGTCCTCGCCCCAGTCGACGGACGCCTCCAGCGCGCGCAGGTGCTCGCTGCCCTGGTCCGACATCTCGACCAGCCGGCCGAGGTAGCCGCGGGCCTCCTCCGGCGTGAGGACGCCGAGGAAGAACACCCTCAGCAGGACGTCACTGCGGGTGTTGCGCTGCGGGGCGGTCCCGGTCAGCCAGTGGCGCAGCTCGGCCAGCCCCTCCTCGGTGAGGGCGTACTCCTTGCGGCCGCGCGGCCCCTCCGTGGTGACGCTGATCAGTCCGGCGTCCGCGAGCTTGGTCAGCTCCGTGTAGATCTGGCTCTGCGTGGCCGGCCAGGCGTTGGCCAGCGAGGTCTCGAAGCTCTTGAGCAGGTCGTATCCGCTGGCGGGGCGTTCGGACAGCAGGCCGAGCAGGGCGTGTCGAAGGCTCATGGCCCCACCCTACCTTCCAGTCTTGACATGTCACCCCCACAGCTTCTACTTTCGACATGTCACAACAGGAATATCCGCCAGGCCGAACCGAGGGGCTCCCGCCATGTCGTACGTACGCACCTTCCTCCCGTGGATCGTCTTCGCGGTCTTCCCGTCCGCCCAGTGGCAGTCGGCCTCGCTCGCCGCCCTGGTGGTCGCCGTCGCGCTCGTCGCCCAGCAGCGCCGGGCGGGGACGGGCTTCGACGCCCTGGTCATCGAACTCGGCTCGGCGGCCTTCTTCGCGGCCCTGGCGGCCGTGGCCCTCGCCGACCCGCACTCCGCCGTGCACGCGTACTCGGCGGCCCTGTCCTCGGCCGTGCTGGCCCTGATCGCGGGAGTGTCCCTGCTCATCGGCCGCCCGTTCACGCTGGGCATCGCCAAGCGCACCACGCCGCGCGAGGTGTGGGGACTCAAGCCGTTCCGCCGCGCGAACGCCGTCATCACGGCCGTCTGGACCGCCGCCTTCGCCGGTACGGCCCTCCTGCTCGCCCTGCTGGCCCACGCCGGCCAGGGCCACTCCACGACGGCGACGCTGGTCCAGGTGGCCGGCTTCGCCCTGCCGATGCTCTTCACCGTCCGCTACGTCGCCGCGGCGGCCACCCGATGACCGCCCGCACCGCTCCCCCGCGCCACCTCGCCGGCAACTACGCCCCCGTGCACGAGGAACTGACGGCCCACGACCTGCCGGTCACCGGCGCGGTCCCGCCCGAGCTCACCGGCTGGTACCTGCGCAACGGCCCCAACCCGGCCGCCGCGGCCTCAGGCCACTGGTTCTTCGGCGACGGCATGGTGCACGGGGTCCGCCTGGAGGGCGGCCGGGCCGTCTCGTACCGCAACCGCTGGGTGCGCACCCGGACCCTCACCGACGGGGCCCGCGCCCACGACGCGCACGGCCGCCGCGACCTGACCGCCGGACCGGCCAACACCCACGTCGTCCGGCACGCGGGCCGCACCCTCGCCCTCGTCGAGACGGCCCTGCCCTACGAGCTCACGCCCGACCTGGAGACCCTCGGCCCCCACACCTTCGGCGGCCGCCTGACCACGGCGATGACCGCGCACCCCAAGGCCTGCCCGGCCACCGGGGAACTGCACTTCTTCGGCTACGGCACCACCGAGGCCCCGCACCTCACCTACCACCGGGCCGACGCGGACGGCGAACTGGTCGTCAGCCGCCCGATCGAGGTGCCCGGACCGACGATGATGCACGACGTCAGCCTCACCGCCGGGCACGTGGTCTTCATGGACCTGCCCGTCGTCCTCGACCCCGCCCTGGCCGACACGATGCCGTACCGCTGGGACGACGCCTACGGCGCCCGCCTGGGCGTGCTCCGCCGCGACGACCCCTACGGCCGGGTCCGCTGGTTCCCGGTCCTCCCCTGCTACGTCTTCCACACCCTCAACGCGTACGACGCCCCGGACGGAACGATCGTCCTGCACGTCATGCGCTACCCGGAGCTGTGGCGCCGGACCCCCGAGGGCACCGTCGACCGCACCCACCGGGCCGTCCTGTGGAAGTGGACCCTCGACCCGGCCACCGCAACCGTGCGCGAGGAGCAGGTCGACGACCGCCCCGGCGAGTTCCCCCGCATCGACGACCGCCTGACCGGCCACGAGTCCCGCTTCGGCCACGTGACCTGCGGCGACTCCCTGGTCCGCTACGACCTCCGCACGGGCGTCCCCACGACCCACCGCTTCGCCCCCGGCCGCACCCCGGGCGAGGCCGCCTTCGCCGCGTCCACCGACTCCACGGGCTGGCTCATGACGTACGTCCACGACGCCGCCACCGACCGCAGCGACCTCGTGATCCTGGCCGCCGACGACCTCGGGGCGCCACCGGTCGCCGTGGTCCACCTCCCGACCCGCGTCCCCTTCGGCTTCCACGGCAACTGGCTCCCCGACACCGGCGCAGCCCCGGCAGGCCGTCCCGGGGTGTGTGGGGGAGGCGCTTGACCAGGGGTGGCAGGCTGGACCGGAGGCAGGCCCGGGCCAGGGGTGGCCGAAGGCCAGGGCGAAGCCCCTTTTGCCCCTGGGGTGGGCGTGCCGCTGGACCTGCAGGCCGCCCCTGGTCAAGCGCCGAGGGGACCCACACACCACGGGACCCGCCCCCGAAGCGAGCCCGCCCCGACTCGGGGCACCGCCCGCGCCGGGCTCAGCCCCGCGCGACCTCCCGCCACGCGTCCGGGAGCGCCTCCGCGACCTGATGCGCCAGAACCGGCCCGCCCCCGGGCACGGAGCCGACGGCGCCCCCAGCAGCCACACCCCCCGAGGCGGCCGAGGCACTCGAAGCGCTCGGAACCCCCCGCCCCACCGCGGCCAGCCGCGCCGCGAGCCCGTGGAGATGGGCCGCGACCGATCCCGCGTCCAGTGCGGACAGCCCCGCGGCCAGCAGCGAGCCGGCCAGCCCGGACAGGACGTCCCCACTACCCGCGGTGGCGAGCCAGGCGGTCCCCGTCGGATTCACCCGCAACCGCGCCTCAGCACCCGCACCATGGACACCACCCCCACCACCCAAACCGGATGCGCCCCTCACACCACCCAAACCACCGACCACACCCACCCCGCCCTCACACACCAGCGTGGTGGACCCCTTGAGAAGGGCCACCACCCCGAAGCGGGAGGCCAGTTCGCGGACCGCCCGGACCCTCCCCGCCTCCACCTCCTCGCGCGCCACCCCGAGCAGGGCCGCGGCCTCGCCCGCGTGCGGAGTCAGCAGGGTCGGGGCCGGCCGGGCCCGCAGCAGGGCCGGGTCGAGCCCGCGCAGTCCGTCGGCGTCCACCAGCACCGGCACGTCCGCCGCACCCAGCACGTCCGCGACCGCCGAGCGGTCCTCGCCGAGCCCCGGCCCGACCACCCAGGCCTGCACCCGACCCGCCCTGGACGGGGGGCCCTCATGGACGAGGGTCTCGGGATAGCGCGCCAGCACCGCGTCCGCGGCCGGGCCGACGTACCGCACGGCCCCGGCGCCCCCGCGCAGCGCGCCCGCGACGGCCAGGACGGCCGCGCCCGGGTAGCGGGCCGAGCCGGCGACGACGCCCACGACCCCCCGCCGGTACTTGTCGCTGGCCGCCCCCGGCACCGGCAGCCGGGCCGCCACGTCCGCGTACTGCAGGGCCTCCAGGGCCGCCGCGGCCGGCAGCACGAGGCCGATGTCCACCAGCCGTACCGCGCCCGCGCGCCCGGCCCCGGGGTCCACCAACAGGCCCGGCTTGTAGGCCCCGAAGGTGACCGTGGCGTCCGCCGTCACCGCAGCCCCGGCCACCTCGCCGGTATCCGCGTCCACCCCGCTCGGCAGGTCCACCGCGACCACCGTCGCCCCGGCCGCCCGGGCCGCGGCTGCCTGACCGGCCAACTCCGCGGCCGCCGGCCGCAGTCCGCCCCTGCCGCCGATGCCCAGCAGGCCGTCCACGACGAGGTCCGCCCGCGCGGGCACCCGTTCCGCGACCCGCCCGCCGGCCGCGCGCAGCGCCGCGAGCCCGCCCGCGTGCACGCGCTCCGGATCCATGAGAACGGCCGTCACCCCGGCACCCCGCCGGGCCAGGCGGGCGCCCGCGTACAGCGCGTCCCCACCGTTGTCGCCCGGCCCCACCAACAGGGCCACCCGGGCCCCGTACACCCGTCCCAGCAGGCCGGCACAGGCGGCGGCCAGGCCCGCGGCCGCCCGCTGCATCAGGGTCCCCTCCGGCAACCGGTCCATCAGCACGCGCTCGGCGGCCCGTACGGTCTCCACGCTGTAAGCGGTACGCATGGCAGCCAGCCTGCCACGCACGGCGGAGGGCACACCGCCCCCACCCCGAACCTCACCCCGCCCCGAACCTCACCCCTCCGCAATCACCACAGCCGACGCGACACCCGCGTCATGGCTGAGCGAGATGTGCCAGGACTTCACCCCCAGCGCCTCCGCCCGAGCCGCCACCGTCCCCGAGACGCGCAGCCGCGGCTGCCCGGTGTCCTCCACGAACACCTCCGCATCGGTCCACAGCAGCCCGGGCGGTGCGCCCAGGGCCTTCGCCAGGGCCTCCTTCGCCGCGAACCGGGCGGCGAGCGACGCGATCCCGCGCCGCTCGCCGCTGGGCAGCATGAGCTCCCGGTCCAGGAAGAGCCGGGTGGCCATACCGGGATGACGGTTCAGCGCCTCCTGGAACCGGTCGATCTCCGCGACGTCGATACCCACGCCGATGATCACGCGCGGCACCCCCGCACCCCACCCGAGCAGACCCCACCCGAGCCCGCCCCACCCACGAAGGCCCGACCCACAAAAGCCCGACCCACAAAAGCCGGACCCACGAAAGCCCCACCCGCCAACATCACTCCACCGTCACCGACTTGGCCAGGTTGCGCGGCTGGTCCACCTCGTTGCCCCGGGCCGTCGCCAGCTCGCACGCGAACACCTGCAGCGGCACCGTGGCCACCAGCGGCTGGAGCAGGGTCGGCGTCGCCGGGACCCGGACGAGGTGGTCGGCGTACGGGACCACCGCCTCGTCGCCCTCCTCCGCGATCACGATCGTACGGGCACCGCGGGCCCGGATCTCCTGGATGTTCGAGACGATCTTGTCGTGCAGCACCGACCGCCCCCGCGGCGACGGCACGACCACGACCACCGGCAGGTCCTCCTCGATCAACGCGATCGGCCCGTGCTTGAGCTCGCCCGCCGCGAACCCCTCGGCGTGCATGTACGCGAGCTCCTTGAGCTTGAGCGCGCCCTCCAGCGCCACCGGGTAGCCCACGTGCCGCCCCAGGAACAGCACCGTGTCCTTGTCCGCGAGCGACCGGGCCAGTTCCCGTACCGGCTCCATCGTCTCCAGGACCCGTTCCACCGCGCCCTCGACGGCCGACAGCTCCCGGATCACGGCCTGGATCTCGTCACCCCACTTGGTGCCCCGCACCTGCCCCAGGTACAGCGCGACCAGGTAGCAGGCCACCAGCTGCGTCAGGAACGCCTTGGTCGACGCGACCGCGACCTCCGGACCGGCATGGGTGTAGAGCACGGCGTCCGACTCGCGCGGGATGGTCGAGCCGTTGGTGTTGCAGACGGCGAGCACCTTCGCGCCCTGCTCGCGGGCGTGCCGCAGCGCCATCAGGGTGTCCATCGTCTCGCCGGACTGCGAGATGGCGATGACCAGGGTGCGCTGGTCGAGGATGGGGTCGCGGTAGCGGAACTCGCTCGCCAGCTCGGTCTCGCAGGGAATGCGGGTCCAGTGCTCGATGGCCAGCTTCGCGATCATGCCGGCGTGGTACGCGGTACCGCAGGCGACGATGACCACCTTGTCGACCTCGCGGAGCACCGAGTCGGGGATCCGCAGCTCGTCGAGGGAGAGCACGCCGTCGGCGTCGATGCGGCCCAGCAGGGTGTCGGCCACCGCCTTCGGCTGCTCGGCGATCTCCTTGAGCATGAAGTAGTCGTAGCCGCCCTTCTCGGCGGCGGAGGCGTCCCAGTCCACGTGGTACGCGCGCACGTGGGCCGGCGCGCCGTGGAAGTCCGTCACCACCACGCCGTCGCGGCGCAGTTCGACGACCTGGTCCTGCCCCAGCTCGATCGCGGACCGGGTGTGCGCGATGAAGGCCGCCACGTCGGAGGCGAGGAACGCCTCGCCCTCGCCGACGCCGACCACCAGCGGGGAGTTGCGGCGGGCCCCGACGACCACGTCGGGCTCGTCCGCGTGCACGGCGACCAGGGTGAAGGCGCCCTCCAGCCGACGGCAGACCTGGCGCATGGCCTCGGCGAGGTCGCCCGCGGAGGAGAAGGCCTCGGCCAGCAGGTGGGAGACCACCTCGGTGTCGGTGTCGGAGGAGAGCTTGTGGCCGCGCTCGGCGAGTTCGGCGCGCAGGGCGGCGAAGTTCTCGATGATGCCGTTGTGGACCACCGCGACCCGGCCGGAGTTGTCGAGGTGGGGGTGGGCGTTGACGTCGTTGGGCGCGCCGTGCGTGGCCCAACGGGTGTGCCCGAGGCCGGTGGAGCCGCTCGGCAGCGGACGGCTGACCAGTTCCTTCTCCAGGTTGACGAGCTTGCCCGCCTTCTTGGCGGCGGCCAGTCCGCCGTCGGCGAGCACGGCGACCCCGGCCGAGTCGTAGCCGCGGTATTCGAGCCGCTTGAGTCCTGCGATGACGACTTCGAGCGCGGACTGCGCTCCTACGTAACCGACGATTCCGCACATGGGCCGCAGCCTACGCCGCGCTCGGGCCGTCACCGGGGAGCGCGCGGACCCGCGCCGTGCGCCGTTACGCGCCCCTCACTCCTCGCTGCCCCCCCGCGGGGCGCACCCACCGCCCGAGCACCCACCAACCGAGCGCCGTCCGACAGGGCACCCACCGCCCGAGCGCCCGCCGACCGACCCCCGCGTCTCACACGCGAAACGCGCCCCCTGCGCGAAGCGCGCCGCGAGCCACCCCCGTGGGCCCGCGGCGCGCCGTGCGCATGAGGCGCATCACATCCGACGCATCGCTCAGGCGAGCTTCTTCTCCTGCGCGTCGATGATCGGCTCCGGCAGCTCCTTGACCGAGCCACCGAGGCTGAAGGTGTAGAAGCTGGCCAGCGTGGTGCCCTTGCTCATCAGGGCGATGTTGAACTCGGCGGGCTGGCCGTCCATGTCCATGACGAAGGACCAGGACGAGTCCTCGTCACCGGCGTCCAGCGTCATCGGCGTCATCGACTTGATCTTGGTCTTCTCGCCGTCCTGGGTGACGGTGAAGCCCTGCATGCAGTCGGCGCCCGAGTTCTTCAGGGTCAGTACGTGCTCGGCCGCCTTGTCCCCCTCGTACGAAGCGAGGATCACGCGGGTCGCGGGCGACTTGAGGGCGTTCAGGCCTGCCAGGGCCTTCTGCTCCGGCGTCTGCGCCGTGCCGGCGTCCTTGGGCAGGGCCACGGCCGAGCGGAGCGCCTTGGCGGCGGGCTTCCCGATGACGCCCGCGATCGCGTCCGCGTACGGCTGGCAGGCCGGCTTGTCCGAGACGGCCTTGCCCGCCTCCGCCGGCGGGTTCTTCAGCTTGTCCTCGACCTTGTAACCCGGCAGGTCGGCCTGCGCGACGGCGAGCTGCTCCAGCTCGGCGGCGGACAGCGGACGGGCCGCCGGCTCGGCCGGCGCGCTGCTGGCCGCCGCCTTGCCGGTGCCGGCCTCGGCCTTCTCGTCGGTCGACGTGCCGGAGGAACCGCAGGCCGTGACGACCAGGGCAAGCGAGGCCACGGTGACGGCGACGGCGGTGCGACGAACGGCGCTACGGCGCGCGGCGGTACGGCGAATGGCGGTGCGCATGGCTGCATCTCTCCAGAAGTGCTGAAAAAATCCCCCCCGCGTGACGCTTCGGAGTGGAGCTCCCCCACGCGGACCCCGTAATGATCACCAATCGGCGCCCGGTCCGCCCGCGATTTCCGGCCGCTCCGGCCAATCGTGACCACCGCGACACAGCACCTGGGCCCGATCGCAACACGTTCCCGTACAACCCTCCGGCCCCCGGAGTGACACGAACCCCCACCAGCCCCGCGAAACCCGCTCCCCCGTACGCCCGGGAGCCGCCCCACGTGACCGAGCCCACCACCCACGCGGGCCCCGCAGCGCCGACAATGGAGTGTGATCACTTCGCCGCCACGAAGCGCCGCGCGCCGGGCAGAGGGTTCCCCCTACGTCGACCTCACCCGCGCCGAGTGGAGCGCCCTGCGCGAGCGCACCCCGCTCCCCCTCACCGCCGAGGAGGTCGAGCGGCTGCGCGGCCTCGGCGACGTCATCGACCTCGACGAGGTCCGGGACGTCTACCTCCCGCTGTCCCGCCTGCTCAACCTCTACGTCGGCGCGACGAGCAACCTGCGCGGGGCGCTGAACACCTTCCTCGGTGACGCCGGCAACGGCCACGGCGCCCAGCAGGGCACCCCCTTCGTCATAGGGGTGGCCGGCTCCGTCGCCGTCGGCAAGTCCACCGTCGCCCGCCTGCTCCAGGCGCTGCTGGCCCGCTGGCCGGAGCACCCGCGCGTGGAGCTGGTCACCACCGACGGCTTCCTGTACCCGATGAAGGAGCTGGCGGAGCGCGGACTGCTGTCCCGCAAGGGCTTCCCCGAGTCCTACGACCGGCGCGCCCTGACCCGCTTCGTCGCCGACATCAAGGCCGGCAAGGACGAGGTCACCGCGCCCGTCTACTCGCACCTGATCTACGACATCGTGCCGGGCGAGCGCCTGGTGGTGCGCCGCCCCGACATCCTGATCGTGGAGGGGCTGAACGTCCTGCAGCCGGCCCTGCCCGGCAAGGACGGCCGCACCCGGGTCGGGCTCGCCGACTTCTTCGACTTCAGCGTGTACGTGGACGCCCGTCCTGAGGACATCGAGCGCTGGTACCTGAACCGCTTCCGCAAGCTGCGCGAGACCGCCTTCCAGAATCCTTTCTCCTACTTCCGGAAGTACACCCAGGTGTCGGAGGAGGAGGCGATGGACTACGCCCGCACGATGTGGCGCACCATCAACCGCCCCAACCTGCTGGAGAACGTCGCCCCGACCCGCGGCCGCGCCAACCTGATCATCCGCAAGGGCCCCGACCACAAGGTGCAACGACTGAGCCTGCGCAAGCTCTGAGCACCACCGGAGCGCCGCCGAGCACCACCGGAGCACCGGGGGTGCGGCCGTGCCGCACCTTCGGATGACAGGCCGGCCTTCTACGCCCGGAAACGACTCCGGCGCACCCAGCGGGGCCGCTGGATGCGCCGGAACGAAGCGTGGACGCGTGGCCGCGTGACGACGCGACCGGACCGACCAGACCGACCGACCCGACCGGCCGGCCAGTCGGCCGGCCGACCAGCCGACTAACCCAGCGCCGACTTCACCACGTCCGCCAGCCGGCCGGCGACGGAGCGGGCCTGCTCGATGTCGGCTGCCTCCACCATCACCCGGACGAGCGGCTCGGTGCCGGAGGGGCGCAGCAGCACCCGCCCGGTGGAGCCGAGCTCGCGCTCGGCCTCGGCGACGGCCGCGGCCAGCTCGCCGGAGGTGGCGACGCGGGACTTGTCGACGTCCTTGACGTTCACCAGCACCTGCGGCAGCCGCGACATGACCCCGGCCAGCTCGGCCAGCGACTTGCCGGTGGCCGCGACCCGGGCGGCCAGCATCAGGCCGGTCAGGGTGCCGTCGCCGGTGGTGGCGTGGTCGAGGACGATCACGTGGCCGGACTGCTCGCCGCCCAGCGCGTAGCCGTGCTCCTTCATCGACTCCAGGACGTACCGGTCGCCGACCGCGGTCTGGACGAGCTCGACGCCCTCGGCCTCCATGGCCAGCTTGAAGCCCAGGTTCGACATGACGGTGGCGACGACCGTGTTCCCGCGCAGGTGGCCGGCCTCGCGCATGGCGAGGGCGAGCACCGCGAGGATCTGGTCGCCGTCGATCTCGTTGCCGTCGGCGTCCACCGCGAGGCAGCGGTCGGCGTCGCCGTCGTGGGCGATGCCCAGGTCCGCCCCGTGCTCGACGACCGCGCGCTTGAGCAGGTCGAGGTGGGTGGAGCCGCAGCCGTCGTTGATGTTCAGGCCGTCGGGCTCGGCACCGATGGTGACGATCTCGGCCCCGGCACGGGCGAAGGCCTCGGGGGACACGTGGGCGGCCGCGCCGTGCGCCTCGTCCAGGACGATCTTCAGGCCGTCGAGGCGGTTGGGCAGTACGCCGATCAGGTGGGCGACGTACCGGTCGAAGCCCTCGTCGTACGAGCGGACGCGGCCGACGCCGGCGCCGGTGGGGCGCTCCCACGGAGCACCGGTGCGGTGCTGCTCGTACACGGCCTCGATCTTGTCCTCCAGCTCGTCGGCCAGCTTGTGGCCGCCGCGGGCGAAGAACTTGATGCCGTTGTCGGGCATGGCGTTGTGGCTGGCGGAGAGCATGACGCCGAGGTCGGCACCCAGCGCACCGGTGAGATACGCCACCGCGGGGGTGGGCAGCACACCGACGCGCAGGACGTCCACGCCGGCGCTGGCCAGGCCCGCGACGACGGCGGCTTCCAGGAATTCGCCGGAGGCGCGCGGGTCGCGGCCGACCACGGCGGTCGGGCGGTGGCCCTCGAACGTACCCGCCTCGCCGAGCACGTGCGCGGCCGCCACGGACAGGCCGAGCGCCAGCTCAGCCGTCAGGTCCGCGTTGGCGACGCCGCGTACACCGTCGGTGCCGAAGAGTCGTCCCACTTTTGTCCTCCGAGTTCGCGCTGTGGAGCTTGGAACAGATATACGACGCTTGTGGCGCTAAACGAACCGCCCCGGCAGCACAGAGCGTGCCGCCGGGGCGGATACGTGCAGAGCAGCAGGCGGAGATTAGCGCTTGCTGTACTGCGGGGCCTTGCGGGCCTTCTTGAGACCGGCCTTCTTGCGCTCGACCGCACGGTCGTCGCGGGAGAGGAAGCCGGCCTTCTTCAGCGGACCGCGGTTGTTCTCCACGTCCGCCTCGTTCAGGGCGCGGGCCACGCCGAGGCGCAGGGCGCCGGCCTGGCCGGAGACGCCGCCACCCGCGATGCGGGCGACAACGTCGTAGCGGTTGTCGAGCTCGAGCACCTTGAAGGGCTCGTTGACTTCCTGCTGGTGCACCTTGTTCGGGAAGTAGTCCTCGAGGGTGCGACCGTTGATCTTCCACTTGCCGGTGCCCGGGACGATCCGGACGCGGGCGATGGCGTTCTTGCGGCGGCCCAGGCCGGCGGCCGGCTGCGGGTCGCCGAAGCGGGAAGCGAGCGACTCGGAGGTGTACTCCGACTCGACGACGGTCTCGGTGGTGTACTCCTCGACGCCCTCGAACTCGTCAACGGGGGTCTCAGGGGTGGTCTCGGCCACGATGCTCCTCAGAATTCTTTACGGTCTTAGGTGGTGGCCGGGATTACTGCGCGACCTGGGTGATCTCGAACGCCACCGGCTGCTGCGCAGCGTGGGGGTGCTCGGCGCCACGGTAGACCTTCAGCTTCGAGAGCATCTGGCGGCCCAGCGAGTTCTTCGGGAGCATGCCCTTGACGGCCTTCTCGACGGCCTTCTCCGGGTTGTCCCGGAGCAGGTCGTCGTAGCGGACGCTGCGGAGACCGCCCGGGTAGCCGGAGTGGCGGTAGGCCATCTTCTGCGCGGCCTTGTTGCCGGACAGGTGGACCTTGTCGGCGTTGACGATGATCACGAAGTCGCCCATGTCCATGTGAGGGGCATAGGTCGGCTTGTGCTTGCCGCGCAGGAGAGTGGCGGCCTGAGTCGCCAGACGGCCGAGGACGACGTCCTGGGCGTCGATGACGAGCCACTGGCGCGAGATGTCGCCGGGCTTGGGGCTGAACGTACGCACGCGTATGCCTTCGCTTCTTCAGTGGTGGGTCGCCCCTGGGGCGCTAGCCCCGCGAGACGGGTCCTGACAGGGTCACCACGGACGATCACGACAGCCCTCGTTCGCATCGGGGACGCAACCCGTACGAACGGCTTGAACTGCTGGTCATCGGTCCGGTGGACCGGCGTAAGGACCTATCACGTGAGAATGAGACAGCCCATACGCATAACAAACCAGCAGGATACCCATGAGGACCCAAACGGGTCAAAACGCGGTCCGCGATGCCGATGGAACTGGCGTCGCGGCGCACTCCGGTTCGGTCCTGGGTGGGGACCCCGCAGTTGTTACGGGCTCCAGAGTAACCCGACGCGCGCGCAGCGCACGACCGGCCAGCAGACCTGCGAGTGAACAGAGGGTCGCTATGTCCCGGAATGCCCGTTTATTGTTCTCGAACTCCGAGGGCCACGGAATGCCCGCGGTCTGGGGCACCAGGGCCAGCCAGAACCAAGGGGAGCGCGGCAGCGAGCCGTCCCGGGCCCCCGAGGCCAGCAGCAGCGGGAGCACCACCAGGAGGTAGTGGTCGAAGGACGGTCGCGAGACCAGGAATGCGGCGAGCATCACCATGCAGGCCGTCTCCACCAGCCGCTGGGGCCCCTCGTCCGCACGCCGCCAGCGCCGCCACGCGCACAGGAGCCCCGTGGCCGCCAGCAGCCCGGCGACCGCCACCGCCGCCGGCTGGGGTACGCCGAGCCGCGGCAGGACCGCGACCGGCGAGGCGTCCCAGGGCCGCGCGAAGGAGTCCTGGCCACGGAGCAGGAAAGGCAGCGTCCTGGTGAAGAACAGCGAGGGCCGCGGCATCAGGGCCGCGGCCAGCAGCGAGGCCCCCAGCGGCACCAGCACCACGGCGGCCAGCCCGCGCCACCGCCGGGCGAAGACGAAGAGCAGGCCCACCGGCACCAGCATCGGCTTCGCGGCCACGGCCGCGCCGACGACCAGCCCGGCCCGCACCCAGCGGCCCCGGTGCGCGGCCAGCAGGGCCAGCGGCAGGGCGGCCGCGGCGAGGCAGGTCCAGTTCCCCAGCAGCACCAGGTTGGCGTACGGCCGGTAGGCCGACGCCAGAACGGCGAGGCCCAGCACCCCGAACCGGCTGCGCAGCGGCACCGAGAAGATCCGCAGCGCCCCCCACCATCCGACGGCGAGCAGCGCCGACGTCCCCAGCGGAACCAGGACCCGCAGGGCGCCCACCGGCACCAGCGCCTCCGGCACGGCCATGAGGACCGCACTCGGGAAGTACAGGAAGCGCTTGTCGGCGTACGGGGACCTGCCGTCCAGCAGCGCGTCAGCCGCCCGGACGACGAAGGCGTTGTCCATGCCCCCGTCGGCGGTGCGCACCGAGACCGACACGGCCACCGCCACCAGCACGCCCGCCCCGGCCAGCTGCCAGATCAGCGGGGCGGGCCTCAGCAGCCACGCCCCGAAGGCGCCCTCGCCCCTCTTCTCCCAGCGCATGGCCAGAGACTAGGGCGCCCCGGAATCACCGCTTGCGCTCGACACGGCGCTCGTCCCAGACGGGCTCGGTGGTCTCCCTGACCACCCCGTCCGAGCCGAAGACCAGGTACCGGTCGAAGGACTTCGCGAACCAGCGGTCGTGCGTCACGCACAGCACCGTGCCCTCGTACGCCTCCAGCCCGTCCTGGAGGGCTTCGGCCGACTCCAGGTCCAGGTTGTCCGTCGGCTCGTCCAGCAGCAGCGCCGTGGTGCCCGCCAGCTCCAGGAGCAGGATCTGGAACCGCGCCTGCTGGCCGCCGGAGAGCCGGTCGAAGGGCTGGTCGCCCTGCCGGTCCAGCTCGTACCGGCGCAGCGCCGACATGGCTCCGCCCCGGTCCTTGGAGTGCTCCGTCCACAGGATGTCGACGAGCGTGCGGCCGAACAGCTCCGGATGCGCGTGGGTCTGCGCGAAGTGACCCGGCACGACGCGCGCACCCAGCTTCCACACGCCCTCGTGCGGCACCGGCCGCTCGGCGTCCCCGGCCAGCAGCCGCAGGAAGTGCGACTTGCCCGAGCCGTTCGAGCCCAGCACCGCCACCCGCTCGCCGTAGAAGACCTCCAGGTCGAAGGGCTTCATCAGACCGGTGAGCTCCAGCTTCTCGCAGGTCAGCGCCCGTACCCCGGTACGTCCGCCGCGCAGCCGCATCGTGATCTCCTGCTCGCGCGGCGGCTCCGGCGGCGGACCCGCCTCCTCGAACTTCCTCAGCCGCGTCTGGGCGGCCGCGTACCGCGAGGCCATCTCGTGGCTCACCGCGGCCGCCTGCCGCAGCGTGACCACCAGCTTCTTCAGCTGGGCGTGCTTCTCCTCCCAGCGCCGCTTGAGCTCCTCGAACCGGGCGAAGCGCTCCTTGCGGGCGTCGTGGAAGGTGTCGAAGCCGCCGCCGTGCACCCACACGTCCGACCCGTCGACGCCCGGCTCGACCGCGATGATCTTCTGTGCGGCCCGGGAGAGCAGCTCCCGGTCGTGCGAGATGAACAGCACCGTCTTGCGCGTGGCCCGCAGCTGGTCCTCCAGCCACCGCTTGCCCGGCACGTCGAGGTAGTTGTCCGGCTCGTCGAGCAGCAGCACCTCGTCCGGGCCGCGCAGCAGCGCCTCCAGCACCAACCGCTTCTGCTCACCGCCGGAGAGCGTGCGCACCTCGCGGAACTGGGCCCGGTCGTACGGGACCCCCAGCGCGGCCGTCGTGCACACGTCCCACAGGGTCTCGGCCTCGTACCCCTGGACGTCCGCCCAGTCGGACAGGGCCTGCGCGTACTTCATCTGCGCGGCCTCGTCGTCGACCGTCATGATCAGGTGCTCGGCCTCGTCCACGGCCTTCGCCGCCGCCCGGATCCGCGGCTGCGCCACGGACACGAGCAGGTCCCGCACCGTCGTCTCGTCCCGCACCGAGCCCACGAACTGCGACATCACGCCGAGCCCGCCGCTCACCGTCACCGAACCGCCGTGCGGCTGCAGCTCGCCCGAGAGCAGCTTGAGCAGCGTCGTCTTGCCCGCGCCGTTCGCGCCGACGAGGGCCACCACGGAGCCCTCCCCCACGCGGAAGGAGGCGTCCGGCAGCAGCACGCGCCCGTCCGGGAGGTAGTACTCGAGGTGGCCGGCTTCCAGATGTCCCATGCCCGGCATTCTGACGGGCCGCCCCGCTCCCGCCCAACCCGATATCCGTCCGGGCCCCCACCGCCCGTACCGGCACCCGCGGACGGCCGCCTAGGATGCGCCGCATGACCTATGGGGAGGGACAGGTTCCGGAGCCGCTGCCGCCGCATCCGGACTGGGAGGCGCTGGCCGAGGCGAACGCGGCCGAGCACCGGCGCAGGAAGCGGCTGCTGTGGGGCGGCGGGGCCGCCGGAGCCACCGCCGTGGCCGCCGTGGTGGCCGTCCTGCTCGCCACCGGCGGCGCGGAGGACCCCGGGCCGAAGGACGGGACCGACGACCGCTCCGCGGCGGCCGACGCCATGCCGTCCTTCGGAGACCCCTCTCCGATGTCCGATCCGCTGGTGTACCTGTCCGACGCCCGCAAGGACACCGCCCCGTTGCGGGGCGGGCTGCTCTTCGGCACCAGGGCCGCGGAGGTCGCCGACCGCACGTACGCCCTGAGCGACGGCGACACGACCAAGGACTGCACCCGCAACACCGACGCCACCCTCGGCAAGGTGCTCGCGGCACACCACTGCACGCTCTTCATGCGGGCGAACTACACCCGCTCCGACGTCCAGGTCACCGTGGGCGTGGCCGTCTTCGACACGGCCGCCGAGGCCGCCGCGGCCAAGGCCGACGCGCACGGCGGGGTCAAGGCCCTGCCCGCGTCCAAGAGCAAGCCGTTCTGCGCCCCCAAGGTCGTCTGCCGGCGCACGGCCAACGCCTACGGCCGCTACCTGTACGTCACGCTCACCGGTTTCACCGGCAACAAGAACGCCACCAAGAAGGACGAGCAGGTGCACCGGGCCGGC
This sequence comes from Streptomyces sp. NRRL S-87, assembly GCF_000719335.1. Lineage (GTDB taxonomy): Bacteria > Actinomycetota > Actinomycetes > Streptomycetales > Streptomycetaceae > Streptomyces. Next base: position 330 of record NZ_JOGB01000032.1, on the reverse strand, counting down.
AACGACCTGGCCGAACGCACCTTCCAGCGCATCCTCCGCCGCGGCTACGCCGCCGCGGAGGCCGACGGCCACCAGGGCTGACCGGGGCGGGCCGCTCCGGGGTGGGCGGGGGGGCGGGGTCGGCCGGGGCGGGCCGGGCTGGCCGGGGCTGCGGTTCGTGGGCCGGTGTCGGGGTGGGCTCTCGCTTCGTGGGGCCGTCCCGTGGTGTGTGGGTCCCCTCGCCTCTTGAGGCGTCATGGCCTGCAGGCCTCCCCCAGCTACCGCTGGGAGGTGCCCCCAGCGGCAGGCCCACCCCTGGGGCAAGGGGGCTCCGCCCCTGGCCTGCGGCCA
>NZ_JOGB01000031.1 GCF_000719335.1 Streptomyces sp. NRRL S-87 | reverse complement strand
CGAGGCCACCGCGGCCTGGGACGTCAGCGCCGTCCTCAGCGTCGTCGCCGACGCCGTCGACGACGACCTGCTCCAACGCGTCCTGCTCCAACTCCCACCCGGCTACGACCTGCTCTTCGGCCGCCCGAAAGCAGCCTGACCACTCCACCCCTTCCGCCCGGCGCCGCCGCCGGCGACACCGGGCCGGACGGCCGGGGCCTCGGTGGCCGGGCTGCGCAAGCTGGTTGACGAGCGGGGGCCCGCCGATGTCAGCAGTGTGATCAGCCCGTACAGTCGCCCCCATGACGACACCAGTACTGCGGGCGATCGAGTGGGACGGGACGTCGTGGGACGACCCGTCCGACGATCAGCTGCACGATCTGCTGGCCGACATGAGCCTGACCTGGCGCTTTGTCGTGGTTCAGCGACTCGACCTCGAACCGGCAGGTCAGCACTACATGCAGGTCGGCCTCAACGATGACCTCAGCTACCAGGTCGAATACCGTGACGGTGGCCCGGACAGGCACTTCCACGCCCATGTGCCGCGCGCGCACGGGGTGTTCGCTGTGGAGCCCGTTGCCGAAGTGCTTCAGGACTGGGCCCGCGGCCGACCGGGCTGGCGTGACGCACTTCCCTGGTCTCCGTGCCCTCCCGGAGAACCGGTGCGATGAACCGCCCGCCGCGTGACGTCCGCGCCGTGAGCGTCCCAGGCACTCGTTGAGTTGTGATGGTCGCGGTCGCCCCGTGGCGGATGGCGAGCTTGTCGTATCTCGAGGCCAGCGCGCGGTCGCGGCCGGAACCGCACCGAGCTCGTACTGCCCTGCGACGGTGGCCCCTGGTGTGGGCGGCCCGGGCCGTCGCTCACAGCCTCGAGCCCGACGAAGGGGGAGGGCCGACCCGGCAGGTGCGGGCGCGTGCGCGCCGGGTGCATCCACCGGGGCCGTCATCGCGGAAGCACAGGTGACGGTGGACGGGTCCCCGGACTCGGTGGCGCGTGGAAGGAGGACCGCACGATGATCGCTGTGGAGCGCAGTTTCGTGGTGCACCGACCCTTGTCCGAGCTCGTGGCGTACCTGGAGGACTTCGCCCGTGCCGAGGAGTGGGACCCGGGCACCGTCAGCTGCGTGCGGCTGGACGACGGGCCCGTGCGGCCCGGCGCCCGCTGGCGCAACACGTCGCGGTTCCGGGGCCGTACGACCGAACTCGACTACCGGCTCGTCGTACGCGAGCCGGCGCGGCTGGTGTTCGTCGGGGAGAACGGGACGGTCACCGCCGTCGACGACCTCCGCTTCGTGGGCGTGGGCGTGGGCGAAGGTGGGGATGCCGGTGGCGGCGGTGGCGGCGCGGGCCCCCGCACCCGGCTGACGTACCGGGCGTCCCTGACGTTCAAGGGTCTGGCCAGGCTCGCCGCACCGTTCCTGCGGCCCGAGTTCGAGAGGCTGGCCGACGGGGTGACCGCACGCCTTCCGGCCGCGGCCGAGAAGCGTCCCTCCTGACCGCGCCGCCGCCCGCCCCCGCGGCGAATCCTGGAGCCCGGGGCGCATCGTTTCCGCATCGCATGGTGGGTGGTATGTCCGATTCGGCGTACGGGATCACGACCGGGGCGGTGGCACGGCGCCTGGGGGTCTCGCCGACCACGGTGCGCTCCTGGGACCAGCGGTACGGCATCGGGCCGGCCGTGCGCGCGGAGGGGCGGCACCGCAGGTGGAGCCCGGCGGACGTGGCGATGATGGAGGAGATGTGCCGCCTCACGTTGTCCGGCGTCCCGCCCGCCGAGGCGGCACGGGCCGCCCGGCGGCTGCGCGCCGGAGCACCGGCCGCGGCCCTCGACGCACGCGCAGCCGCACCCCCGGCGGCCCGCCCGGCTCGCCCTCCCGACCCGTCGGGGCCTTCCGGGCCGGCGGAGCCGCGCGCGATCCCGGTCGCCGCGCCACTCCCGGCCGCCGCGCCCCCGGTCGCCGCGCCACTCCCGGCCGCCGCGCCCCCGGTCGGCGGGCCCCCGGTCGGCGGGCCGTCCCGCGGGAGCCGTCGTGCGGGGCCGGGCGGCGGACTTCCCCTGGGCGACGTACGACAGGAGTGCCGGGGACTTGCCCGCGCGGCGGTGCGCCTCGACGGTCCGGCGATGGACGGGCTCCTGGAGGAGGTCGTGCTCCGGTACGGGCTGGTCACCGCCTGGGAGGAGGTGATGTCCCCGGCACTGCACGCGGTCGGCCGCAAGTGGGAGTCCTCCGACGACCGCTACGTCGAGGTCGAGCACCTGCTGTCGTGGCACGTCTCCACCGTGCTGCGGCGGGCCGCCGTCACCGGCCCCGGCCCGCCGGCGGCCTCTTCGGCCTCCCCGGCCTCTTCGGCCTCCCCGGCCTCTTCGGCCTCCCCGGCCTCCTCGGCCGCTCCGGTCGTGCTGGCGTGCGTCCCGGCGGAGCAGCACACGCTGCCGCTGGAGGCGCTCGCCGCGGCACTCGCCGAACGGGGTCTACCGGTCAGGATGTTCGGCGCGGCGGTGCCGGACGAGGCCCTGGTCGCCGCGGTCCGCCGGTCGGGACCGGCCGCCGTCGCGCTCTGGTCGCAGGCCCGGTCCACGGCGAACCACGCCCTGGCCCGGCACGTCGCGGACACGGCGTTCGGGATGAGGGGAGCGCGCACCGCCCCGCTCGTCCTGCTCGCCGGCCCCGGCTGGCTCGGCCGACCGCCCGGTCCGGGCACGGTCCGGCCCGCCGGACTGCGCGAGGCCCTGGACGCGATCGCGCGACGGTACGGGGACCAGGCCGCACCCGCTCAGTGACGGTACGCGGCGGTGGCGGCCTCGACGAAGGACGCCCTACCCGCCGGAGGCCGTCCGCCCGTCCGCCGTACCGCGCGGCGGACGCGGGAAGAACCCGCTCGTACGGGCCCGGTAGGCCGCGTACCCGGGCCGATCGGCCATGTGCTCCTCCAGGAGCCGCTTGCCGCTGCCCCAGATGAGCAGTCCGCTCATCACGACCGGGGAGACCAGGACGAGGAGGGCGGTCCCCCAGGTGGCGCAAGCCGTCAGGTACAGGCCCCACCACACCAGGAAGTCGCCGAAGTAGTTGGGGTGCCGGGTCCAGCTCCACAGGCCCCGGTCCATGATCCGGCCCCCGTTGGCCGGATCGGCCTTGAAGCGGGCCAGCTGGTGGTCCCCGAGCGCCTCGAAGGCCAGGCCCACCGCCCAGACGGCGAGTCCCAGAACCCCGGTCGCCCCCAGCGGGCCGGGCACCAGGACGGCGACCTGGACGGGCAGGGAGACGAGCCAGACGAGGGCCCCCTGGAGCAGGTAGACGGTCCGCAGCGCGTAGAGGACGGGGTTGCCGCGGGCACGGGCCAGCATCCGGGCGTACCGGGGGTCCTCGCCGTGGCCGCGCCCGCGGCGGGCGATGTGGGCGGCGAGCCGCAGGCCCCAGACGACGGTGGCCAGGGCGACGGCGGTCCGGCGCACCTCGTCGCCGTGACCGGCCGTGAGGGACCAGGCCACGACGGCGACGGCGGCGAACGCGACCCCCCACGCGACGTCCACGATCCGGTGCAGGCGCTTCGCGGTGCCGACGGCGAACGCCGCCAGCATGACGGCGAGGGCCGCGGCCGCCGAGGCGGCCAGGACCGCGCCCCAGGCACCGCTGTCGACGACGGCGGTCACGACGGGCTCCCGTACACGGCGGCACCGGCGCCCGCGCCGTCACGGCCACGACCCGTGCTCATGGCGTGCTCTCCGCGCCCCCCGCACCGTCCCCGCCGTCGCCGACGAGCCGCAGCTGGCGGACGTCGAGGTAGCCGGCCCGGAAGCCGGCCTCGGAGTAGGCGAGGTAGAACTCCCACATGCGCCGGAAGACGCGGTCGAAGCCGAGGGCGGCGACGGCCGGCTCCTCACGAAGGAACCGTTCCCGCCACTGCCGGAGGGTGGCCGCGTAGTGGTCGCCGTAGCCCGTGTCGTGCGTGATCCGCAGACCCGCGGCGGCGCTCTCCCGGGCGATGGCCCGCGAGGAGGGGATCAGGCCGCCGGGGAAGACGTACTTGCTGATCCAGGTGTGGGTGCGGGCGGTGGCGAGCATCCGCTCGTGCGGCATGGTGATGGCCTGCAGCGCGATCCGGCCGCCGGGGGCGAGCAGGCGGCGCAGCGCGGCGAAGTAGTCGGGCCAGTACTCGGCACCGACGGCCTCGATCATCTCGACGCTCACGACCGCGTCGTAACGGCCCCGTACGGCACGGTAGTCGAGCAGCTCGACGCTGACGCGGTCGGCGACCCCGGCGCGTGCCGCCCGCCGCCGCGCGAGGGCCAGCTGCTCCTCGGAGAGGGTGACCGTACGGACGCGGGCGCCGCGGGCGGCGGCGCGGATCGCCAGTTCGCCCCAGCCGGTGCCGATCTCCAGGAGCGCGGTGCCCGGGCCGGTCCCGGCCAGGTCGAGGAGCCGGTCGATCTTCCGGTGCTGCGCGGCGGTGAAGTGCGCGTCGGAGAGGATCCCGGGCTCGTCCGGGAGGGGGTCGAAGACCGCGGAGGAATAGCTCAGGCCCGGGTCGAGGAACAGCGCGAACAGCTCGTTGGACAGGTCGTAGTGGCGGTGGATGTTCTCGCGCGCCCCCTCGGGGGTGTTGAGCTCGGCGGCGGGGCGGCGCCGGACCCAGGCGCCGCGCAGCCGGCGCAGTGGCGCCGGGACGAGGTCGTCGACGTGGCGGGCGAGGACGGTCAGGACGCCCACGAGGTCGTCGGCGTCCCATTCGCCGGCCATGTACGACTCGCCGAAGCCGATGAGTCCGTCCGCCCCGATCCGGCGGTGGAACGCGTCCGGGGCGTGGAGCACCAGGGTCGGCGGGGCGCCGTCGCCCCCGCGGCCGTGGGGCACGGCGGGCGGGTCGCCTGCGGCGCGGACGCGCAGCGGCAGGCGCGCGAACGCCCGCTCGACGAGCCGACGGGCGACGGCCGTGTGCACGGCCGATGCCCGGGGCAGCCGGGCGACGCCGGGCCACCGCTCGGGATCGACCGCGAGGCGATGCGGCGTGCCGGGGGCTGCCGTCGCGGGGGCCACCGGGGCGACGACCGGCCCCGTGGTGAGGGAGGAGGTCACGGGGTGCCTTCCTGGAGGGGACGGGGTTCGCTGGAGCTGGAGCTGGAGCTGGAGCTGGAGCTGGGGCTGGGGCTGGGGCTGGACCCGGCGCCGGGGCCCGGGTGGGGGCGGGGCCGGACCGGGAGACCCTTGAGGTACAGGCGGATGCCGTGCCGGCGGATGCCGATCGAGACGCCGAGGGTCGACCAGGGATGGCGCAGCGCGGCCGCGAGCAGCGTGCGCGGGCGGGCGGGCCGGTGGGTGCCGCGGACGGTGGCCGTCAGCGGGCGTGAGCCGTCCCCGAGGCGGAGCTGGACGGTGAGGTCGAGCCGGTCGCCGGGCAGCGGCAGCCGCATGCGGTAGGAGCCCTCGACGTCGAGGAACGGCGAGACGTGGAAGTCCTTCGCGACCTCGGCGCGGGCTCGCCCGTCGGGCCGCAGCAGGTAGCAGTGGCGCCCGCCGTAGGTGTTGTGGACCTCCGCGACGACGCAGACGGGACGGCCGGCGCGGTCGTGGCACCAGTACAGGCTGAGCGGGTTGAAGACGTACCCGAGGACGCGCGCGTGGGTCAGCATCAGCACCCGCCCGTCCGCCTCCCGTACGCCGTGCGCGGCGAGGTACGCGTCGAGGCCGGCGCGCACCGTCGGCGCGTCGCCCTCGAAGTGGTCGCGCGGGTCGAAACGGGCGAGCGGCCGCAGCGGCCCCGGCGGGACGGGCAGGTCGTCCAGGTCCACCAGCCACATGTACGTCCGGTGGCGCAGCGCGTACCGGAAGGGCGTGGTGCGGGTGTGGGCGACCTCGGTCTCGTACAGGGCGGGAACGGTCGGCAGGTCGGCGGCGTCCGGCGCGCGGGACGGGGGCTCGTCGGCCGGGGGCACGGGGGGTTCGGGCGTACCGAGCCCGGGTGCGCGGGGCAGGGGCGCGGCGGGCATCACCAGTCCACCCCCAGGTGCCGGGCGGCCTCGACACCCGACCGGCAGCCGTCCTCGTGGAACCCCCAGCCGTGGTACGCGCCCGCGTACGCGGTCACCGGGGTACGGAGCTCGGGCAGGAGGCGCTGGGCCGCGACGGACTCGGGGGTGTAGACGGGGTGTTCGTACGTCATCCGGGCCAGGACCGTCGACTCGTCGAGGCGGTCGTCCGGGTTGAGCGTGACGATGTGCGGCTCGGCGCACGGCAGTTGCTGGAGCCTGTTCATGTCGTAGCTGACCTGGACGCTGCCCGGGCGGGCGGCGCAGGAGGGCAGCCGGTAGTTCCAGGAGGCGCGCGCGTGCCGCGAGCGCGGAAGCAGCGTCGTGTCGCGGTGCAGGACGGTCGGGTTGCGCGAGTAGGTGAAGGCCCCCAGGACGCGCCGCTCCAGCTCGGTGGGGTCCGCCAGGAGGCGCAGGGCCTGGTCGGGGTGGACCGCGACGACCACGGCCGCGTGCTCCACCGCCTCGCCGTCGGCCGTGACCACCGTGGCGCGGTCGGCGCCGCGCACGACGGCGCGTACCGGGGTCGCGGTTCGGACGGAGGAGACGGACTTGGCGACGCGCTCGACGTACGCGGCGGAACCGCCGGTGACGGTCTTCCACTGCGGGGACCCGGTCACCGAGAGGAGCCCGTGGTGGTCGAGGAAGCGGAAGAGGTAGACGGCGGGATAGCGCAGTGCCGTGTCAGGGGCGCACGACCAGACGGCGGCGACGAGGGGGAGAGCGAAGTGGTTGGTGAAGTGCGCCGAGAAGCGGTGGTCCCGGAGGAAGTCGCCGAGGGTGCGCGTGCTGTCGTCGGCGGACAGCAGGCGACGCGCGGCACGGTGGAAGCGCGGGACGTCGGCGAGCGTCAGCAGGTGGCGGCCCCGGCGGGCGTTGCCGCCGCCGAGCAGGCCGCGGACCCCGCGCGCGCCGGCGTACTCCAGGCCGCATCCGTCGCAGCGGACGGACATGCTCATCTCGGCGTCCTGCGTCGCGACGCCGAGTTCGCGGAAGAGGCGCAGGAGGTGCGGGTAGGTCCGCTCGTTGTGGACGATGAAACCGGTGTCCACCGCGAGCGTCCCGCCCTCCCGGGCCGGCAGCTCGTGGGTGTGCGCGTGGCCGCCGATCCGCCCTTCGGACTCGTACAGCACCACGTCGTGCGCGCGGGAGAGCACGTGGGCGGCGCTCAGGCCCGCCACCCCCGCCCCCACCACGGCGATGCTACGTCCGCTCATCGTCTCCACCCTCGTCTCCACCCCTCTCGTGTACCGGCCGCCGCGCCCTGCCGGGGCGGCGGTCCGTTCTGTGCGGTCGTCCGGTGTCTGCCGGTGTCTGCGGTGGGGTGTTCGGAGCCCTCGCCCGGCCGGATGGGCCGGATCAGCCGCGGATGTCGGTGCCGATGTCCCTGCCGGTGCCGGTGCCGGTGCCGGTGCCGGTGTCGGTGCCGGATCCCGTGCCCGCACCGGCGGGGGCGAGGTTGTGCCGCATGCGCTGGAGGCCGCGGCGGGCGTGGCTCTTGACCGTGCCCAGCGGGAGGCCGGTGCGGTCGGCGATCTGCGCCTGCGTCAGGTCGGCCCAGTAGGCGAGCGCCAGGACGTCGCGCTGGACGCGCGGCAGCCGCGCCAGTTCCGCGGTGACGACGAGCCGGTCGACGACCCGCTCCGCTTCCTCACCCGCCCCGCCCGGACGGCCCGCCCGGCCCTCGTGTTCCAGGCCGGCACCGAGGGCCAGGACGAGTTCGGTGGAGCGCGTGCGCGCGGTGAGGGCGTCCGCGACCTTCCGGCGGGTGATGCCGCTCAGCCAGGCCGGCAGGGTGCCCCGGTCGGGACGGAAGCCGGCCCGGCCGCGCCAGGCCGCCACGAACACCTGCTGCGTGACGTCCTCCGCCTCGCGGGGGTCCCCGAGCGCCCGGGCGGCGATCGTGTGGACGAGCCTGCCCCAGCGGCGGTAGGCCGCGTCCAGGCAGCGCTCGTCGCCCGCGACGAGTCCACCGGCGATCGAGGCATCGGTGTCGGCCCCGGTGCCGCCCTCGGTCCCGGTGTCGGCTCCGGTCCCGGTCTCGGCTCCGGTCCCGGTCTCGGCTCCGGTCCCGGTGTCGGCGTCCGTGCGCGGGCCCGTGCCCTTGACGCTGCCGATGGGCTCCGCCAGGTCGGAGCCGCCCGTCGTCCGGTTCGCGGTCATGACGGTCCTCCTCCGGTGGGGGCGCGGGTCCGGGGGCCTTCGGCCGCCGCGGAGCCGCGGTCCGAGGGACCCTGCGGTCCCGTGGGTGTCCTCCTACGTTCCGGCCGCCGGGCCCCGCGCCGCAATTCGCATCGTTTCCGCATCGAAGTGGGGCGCGCGTCGGTTTCCGGCGGCTGTCGCGGCCCTGCTCCATCGCGCGATCGCCGGGCCGCCGCCCCCCGGCGTCGCCGCTACCGCCGCCGCACCACCGCGCCGCTGTCCGCCGCACCGCCTCCGTGGCCCGCCCGCGGACGAGTTCGCCGGGCCCGTTCCGCGCAGGGGCTGGTCCGCAGGAGGCGCGGATGATGAACTGCCTCCCATCCGCCGGCCCGTCCGCTCCGAAGAACCGACGACACACCCGCACGGGGTTCGGCGGCCGGCCCACCCGAAGGACGGCCGGCCACGCCCGAACGACACGGACAAAGGACCGGCATGCGATGGACGCCCCGCCCCCCGACGGCCGACCCCGGCCGCCCCTCCGCCTTCTCGCAACGGCCGGAGCGGTGCCGGTGAGCCAACCGATCCCGTTCGGCACCCGCCCCGGCCGTCGCGACCGCGCGGGCCTCGTCGAGGTCGTGCAGCAGGTCGCCCGCGGCGACAAGCAGGCCTTCTCCGCCCTCTACGACGCCCTCGCGCCCATGGTGTTCGGGATCGTCGTCAAGGTCGTGCGCGACCGGGCCCAGTCCGAGGAGGTCGCCCAGGAGGTGATGATCGACCTGTGGCGGCAGGCCGCCCGCTACCGGCCGGAGGCCGGCGGCGTCACCACGTGGGCCGCGACGGTCGCCCACCGGCGGGCCGTGGACCGGGTCCGCTCGGCCCAGGCCGCCACCGACCGCGAGCAGGCCCAGGCCGCCCGCGCGCACGCGACCGCGTTCGACGAGGTCGCCGAGCAGGTCGAGACCCGCCTGGAGAGCGAGCAGGTACGCCGTTGCCTGCGCGGGCTGACCGAGCTCCAGCGACAGGCGGTGATCCTGGCCTATTACCAGGGGCTGACCTACCGTGAAGTCGCGGCAGCCCTGGGCACACCGCTTCCCACGATCAAGACACGCATGCGCGACGGGCTGATCCGGCTCCGCGACTGCATGGGGGTGACCACATGAAGCACCACGCGTCCGACGCCCACACCCTCGCCGCCGCCTACGCCCTGGGCGCACTCGATCCCGCTGAACGCGAGGCCTTCGACGCCCACCTGAAGACCTGCGAGGCCTGCCGGCAGGAGGCCGGGGAGTTCGAGGCGACCGCGGCACGGCTGGCCGCCGCCGTGTCCCAACCGCCGCCCGTGGCGGCCAAGGCGCGGGTCATGGACGCCATCGAGGGGGTGCGCCAACTGCCCCCGCGCGTCCCGGCCGCCACCGTGTCCGAGCGCGCCGTCCGAGGCGGGCTGCGCCGCAGGGCCGTGCCGCTGGCCCTGGCCGCCGGCGTGGCCGCCGCCGTGCTCGGCGGTGCCGCGGTGTGGCAGGCGCGCACCGGCGAGGACCTCCGGCAGGAGGCCCGAGAGGCCCAGCGGCAACTGGACGCCGTCAGCACCGTCCTGGCCGCACCCGACGCCCGCACCGTCCACGGCAGGGCCGCCAACGGCGCCCTGACCACCGTCGTCACCTCCCGGCGGCAGAACAGGGCCGTCTTCACTGCCGGCAACCTCCCCGCGCCCGGAGCGGGCCGGACCTACCAGCTGTGGCTCGAACACGACGGCACGATGAGCCCGGCCGGGTTCATCGAGGGAGACGGTACGGTCGTCCTGTCCGGCAGCCCCGGAGACGCGGGGGCGGTCGGCCTCACCCTCGAACCCGCCGGCGGGTCGCCCCGGCCGACCGGCGACCCCCTGCTCGTGATGCCCCTTCCCGTCTGACCCGCCCCACCGCACGCGAGCAGCCACCGCGACGGGCTGCCGGCCGCCGCCACGCCGCAGCGGCCGACCAGGAAACAGGAGGTGACGGTGCGCAACCAGACCGACCGCGAGCGGACCGACCGCAAGCGGACCGACGGCACGCAGACCGACCGCGAGCGGACCGACCGCAAGCGGACCGACGGCACGCAGACCGACCGCGAGCGCACCGACAGCGGTCGGGCCGACCGCACTCGGGCCGACCGTGAGCAGCCCGAACCCGAACCCGCGCACACGGACCGTGCCCGGGCGGACCGCGGGCAGGCGGGCGAACCGGCCGCGCTGCTGCTGCCGCCCGCCCGACCCCTGCCCGCGGCCGGGGTGAAAGCCGCGGTCCTGCTGCTGCACGGAGGGCGGGAGGCCGGACTGCAGCCCCCGTCCGCCCTGAACCCGCCCGATCTGCGGATGCGGCCCTTCGCACGGGCGATCGGGAAGGCCACCGCCTCCGGCGACGTGCTGGTCGCCCGGGTCCGCTACCGGCACCGCGGCTGGAACGGGCACCATGCCCACCCGGTCGCCGACGTCCACCGTGCCCTGGACGAACTCCGCGGCCTCGTGGGCCCGGTCCCCGTGGTCCTGGTCGGGCACTCCATGGGCGGCCGGGCCGCGCTCCGCGCGGCGGCCGTCCCCGGCGTCGCCGGCGTCATCGCCCTCGCCCCGTGGTGCCCTCCGGACGACGGCGTCGGCCACCTGCGCGGCCGTACCGTCGTGGCGTTCCACGACGAGGCCGACCGCGTCACCGCCGCCGCCGACACCTGGAGCTACCTGGCCCGTGCCCACGCCGCCGGTGCCCGTGCGGCGGGGGTGCGGATGCCGGCCGGCGCCCACACCATGATCCGCGGCGCGCGGCACTGGCACCGCCTCACGGCCCGGACCGCCGCCGCGCTACTCGGCCTGGGAGACCTCCCTGCGGCCGTCGCCGCCGGCTTCGCCGCCGGAGGCCTCCCCCGCCCCGCCCACGGACCGGCCGGCGCCGCTCCCGGACGGTGAGGGGCCGTCGCCCCGGACCTCAGCGCGGCGAACGCCGCCGCGAGCACCACCCGGGCGGAGGTGACCGCCCCTCCCGTCGTGACCAGCCCGCGCAGCACGCCCTCGCGGGTGCCGTGGAGGACCGGGGACCCCCCGCGCGCCGTGCCCGCGCGCACGGCGGCGTCGAGGCGTTCGGCCGAGTCGTCTCGGTCCGGGGCCCAGCGCAGGCGACTTGGGGGCGGTCGGTAGGGTCGTGCCCCGACCGCAGCGCCGAGGAGGCCGTCCGATGGGACCTGTCACGCTGATCACCGGAGGCTCGACCGGCATTGGTGCCGCCACCGCCCGAGCCTTGCTCAAGGAGGGCCACCGGGTGGCTGTCACCGGACGGGACACGGACAAGCTGACCGCCTTCGCCGCCACGGCCGGAGCGGGCGGGCGGCTCCTGACGATCACCGGGGACACCGGCGACGAGCACGACGTCGCCGCCGCCGTGCGCCGCGTGGTGGACACCTGGGGCCGGCTGGACAACGTCATTGCCAACGCCGGGTTCTCGCTGCCCGGGAACCTGGAGAGCCATGCCCCCGAGGACATGCGGGCCATGGTCCTCACCAACGTCCTGGGCCCGGCGCTGCTGGTGCGGGAGACCCTGCCGAAGCTCAGGGAGTCCAAGGGCCGGATCGTGCTGATGGGTTCGGTTGCGGGAGTGCGCCACACGCCCGGCAACCTGTACTCGGTCACCAAATGGGCCGTGCACGCGCTGGCCGAGAACACCCGGCTGCTGGTCGGCCAGGACGGGGTCGGCGTGACCGTCGTCGCTCCCGGGGTGGTGGACACCCCGTTCTGGGACGAGCGCGGCGGCAGCCCCGAGACTGCGCTGACCGCCGAGCAGATCGCGAACACGATCGTCTTCGCCCTCAACCAGCCTGCGGGCGTGGACATCAACCACATCACCGTGCGGCCGACCGGGCAGCTCGGCTGAGCAGGCTGGTGAGAAGCGGTTCCCCATCCGACGGGAGGGCCGGGTTTCCCAGGTCACATGGCGTGGACACGGATCCGGGCAATGCGGTGGACGTCGAGTCCGCCCTGATCTCCGCGGTCCGGGCCGGAGACACGGACTCGGTGAGGATCCTCCTCCATGAGGACAGCGACCCCGGTCTTCGGGATGCCGCGTTCTGCCTCGCGGTCCGGATGCACGCGGGGCACATCGCTCAGCTCTTGCTCCAGTACGGTGCGGACTCCGCCCGGAGCAGGCAGGAGGACCTCATCCCCCTGAGCGAGGCGGTCGACTGGGGTTCGCCCGCTCTGTTCGACGCGCTCCTGGACCACGGGATCCGGGGCAGGTACCCCGAGTCCGAACTCCTGGAGGCGCGGGACCTCGCGCGCCGCTGGCACGAAACGGGGGTCGAGGCCGAACTGCGACGCCGTACGGGCTCCCGGGATGCCGTGGTCCGTACGCAGGTTCAAGACGACGAGTACTGCAGCGTCGACGAGTTCACCCTTGGTGGCATGACCGTGCGGGACGGCCATGGGGCGATCCTCACGTACGTCGAGGAACTGCTGGGGATCCGGACCTCGTTCGAGGAACTGACGGACCGCGCCTCGGCCCACGCCGACCAGGAGAACCACACGACGTGGAGCAGTGCCACCATCCTGCTGGCCGGCCGACGCGACCAGGCGACCTGGACCGCTGCGGCAGCGCTGCGCACGAGCCCGGACCCGTCCCGCCGGTTGTTCGGTGCCGAAGTGCTCCGGCTGACCCATCTGTTCGACGACAGCGACGAGGACACGTTCGCCGGTCCCGCTCTGGACGTGTTCACCGACTGGTCGGCCGAGGAGACGGATCCCACCGTCCTCACCGAGGTGCTGGTCGCCCTCGGAGAACACAGCGACCGCCGCGCGGAGGCGGCCCTCCTGCCGTACGCCGGCCATTCCGAGGCCCGAGTACGGCGCGCGGTGGCGCACGGGCTCACCGGCGGGTCGTCCTCACCCCCAGCCTTCTCCAACGACGCCCGCGCGGCGTTGCTGCGGCTGATGGCCGATCCGGACGCACTGGTACGGAAGACGGCCTGCTGCACGGTTGCCGAGGGACGAGAGCACGATCCCGACCTCGCGGACGCCATGGCCGCCGTACTGGACGACCCGGACCGCCTGGTCCGGCTTGCCGCCGTCTACGGACTCGCCCTCCACGACGACGAGCGGTGCGTGGAAGCGGCACGCTCCCTCGGCCCGCCTCAGCGCGGTTCCTTGGAAGAGGAGTCCTACCTCGAAGCGGCGTGGCGCTACGAGTGGCGCCGCGACCGCCGCTGACGTCTCCGCCTCGACCCACCAGATGCATCCGGGCTGGGGCCTCGCGCGCGGACCTCCGAATACCTACCGCGCCGCCTTCCTAAAATCTATGACGGCCGAAGTAGACATTGGTGGGCGGCGGGGGTATGGTTTCTTTCGTAGCCCAGAGAGGACCAAGGGCCCGGCGCAGATGACCGGGCAGCAGTACCCGCAGTTGCAGGACGGTGCGGTGGCGGAGTGTCGAAGCCGGAGCGGTTACAAAGGCGACGGGACTGGCGACCGGACCGGGCGGCCCGCAGTCATCGGGGGCTGCCAAGCAGTTGACGAAGAGGGTGGCGCTCGGCCAGGCCACCGGCAATGAGCAGTACAGCAGTACCGGTAAGTGATCGACCCCAGAGGGAAGAACGGAGGAACCGAGCGCCATCAGGATCGCCCGGGCGGAAAGCGGAGCCCGGGTACCGCAGGACATCGATAGTGAGGTGGTCTCCGGTCAAGCAACCGCGATCCCCGCAGTCCCGACTCCGTTCAGGTCGGGCCGGCGGAAGCAGGAAGCCGGTGCAGTATCAGGGCCGGCAGATGGTGTAGCTGTTCCTTCGGGGCCCTGGTGCCATAGGCGCCAGGGCCCCTCGACACGTTCACCCGTTTCACCCGTTGCATGAGAGAGGTTTCATGGCAGCTGACAATCCGACCGGCCCGCTCGGCGGCCACCTGGATGACGACGACTACCCCGCCTACACCATGGGGCGGGCCGCCGAGATGCTCGGCACCACGCAGGGCTTCCTCCGCGCGATCGGCGAGGCCCGCCTCATCACGCCGCTCCGCTCCGCCGGCGGCCACCGCCGGTACTCCCGCTACCAGCTGCGCATCGCCGCCCGCGCCCGGGAACTCGTCGACCAGGGCACGCCCATCGAAGCGGCCTGCCGCATCATCATCCTCGAGGACCAGCTCGAAGAGGCCCAGCGTCTCAACGCCGAGTACCGCCGCGCCGCCGAATCGCCCGGCCCGGACGCCGCGGCCTGAGGTCCCTGGACCGCTGGAACAACGAGGGTTCCCTACCCGTACTCCGCCGGGACGCACCGGCTCGGTTCCTCTGGTGACAGGCCGTTGCCGGCGGTATCGTCTGCGTCAGCTGTCGTGGTTCGGAAGTTCCCCTCGCCCACGCCTTCGCGGTGGGTGTTTTGCTGTGCTGTGCCGCAGGAACCAGGGCGATCACCTCCGCCTCCCGCACCGTGCGGAGGCGTCCGTCGACTGGAAGGCATGAACATGGCTACGGGAACTGTGAAGTGGTTCAACGCGGAGAAGGGCTTCGGCTTCATCGCCCAGGACGGCGGCGGCCCGGACGTCTTCGCCCACTACTCCGCGATCAACTCGACCGGCTTCCGCGAACTCCACGAGGGCCAGGCCGTGACGTTCGACGTCACCCAGGGCCAGAAGGGCCCCCAGGCCGAGAACATCAACCTGGCCTGACCTTTCGGGCTCGGCCTACGAGTGCCGCGACCGGCCCGCTTCGCGCCCTGACCGAGGAAACCGGCCCGGACGCCCGCCGGATGGGGACCGCGCACGCCTGTGCGCGGTCCTTCCATCGCCCCGTGGAGCGGCAGAGCATGTGTTGACCGGAACACTGCGCCGACCCCAGGGCGCAACCGCTGGTGATCGTCCGGTGGCCTTTGGGCGATCAGGCGCGGTCGTGGAGCGTGACGTGGTAGCCGTCGGGGTCGGCAAAGGTGAACGTCCGGCCGAAGGGGCCGTCGATCGGTGCGGACGCAATGGTGTGACCGTCGGCGACGAGCGCGTCGTGGATGGCCTGGACGTCGGTGGCGTGGAGCCAGATCGCGGCACCGATGCCGGGCTGAGCGACGGTTGCGAGGTCGGTGCCGGGAACGACGTCGCGGAGTGCGAACGCGATGGGCTTCGTCTCGAAGACGACGGCGTGCGGAGGTCCGGCCGGCGAGCGGACGAGGCCCAGGTACCGCTCGTAGAACGCCTGTGAAGCGTCGAGGTCGCGCACTTGGAGCGAGATGAAGTCGGGGCCGGTGGCGGGCATGAGGGCACTCCTTTTTCCGTGTCAGTTTTCTGACATGCGGCAAGCTATGTCAGAATGCTGACATGAGTCAAGAAGGTGTCGGCGTCGACCTGGAGACGTCACTGGGCTACCTGCTCAAAGAGGCGTCGAGCGCCCTCCGTGCGGCCATGGAGGAAGTGCTGCGGCCGCTCGGGATGAGCGTGACGCACTACTCCTGCCTGGAACTGCTGGCGCAACGACCGGGCTTGTCGAACTCCGAGCTCGCGCGGGGCGCGTTCGTGACACGGCAGACGATGAACGTGCTGCTCCAGGCCCTGGAACGGGACGGCTACGTGACAAGGCCTGCGCAGGCACCCGTCGGGAAGGCGCTCCCCACGCGGCTCACGCCCCGCGGCCGACGAAGCCTCGAGACGGCGAGCGCAGCCGTCCGGTCCGTCGAGGCCAGAATGCTGGCCGGCCTGACCGAGACCGAGCAGTCAGAGGCGTTCCGGATCCTGCAGGGCATGATCCATTCCCTGCGCGGTGACGACGAAGGTGCGTAGCCCGTGCCGCGGCGCACGTAGCGTCGCGCTCGGACAGGAGGGCTGCCGAGCCTGAATTCCGCGTCGGCGACCTCGAAGACCGACAGACGGCCCTCGGCGTGGACGCCGGCGCGGCGGGAGGCGTACGCGAACGACCGGGGCCGGCCGACCTCGCTGGTCGTCGCCACGGCCGCTCGGACCCCAGCAAGGCGGACCGGGACCCGGCGGCCCGGTGGCTGCCACCCTCGGTGGACGCGCTGTGCCGGCACGGCGCGGGGCGGACCGGAACCACGCGGCGCCGGGGCCTGGACGTGAGGACGGGAGCGGTTGACGAGGTGGAGCGGGACCAGCGGTTGGACATCGCGGCGGGCTGCGGTGGTACGGACGTGGAGTTCACCCGGGCCTCGTAGGCCGGGGTTGGAAGTGCTGCCGGCGGGGCGGGGTCTCCGCCTTCGGGCTTCGTCTCGAATTTCCCGAACCGCGGCGCCACGGCTTGCCGGACTGTCTAGGCTGAGCGCCGCTCATCTCCACTGATGCCCTGGAGCCCTCCCTGTGTCCATGCCTCCGCAGCAGCCCGGCTACGGCTACCCGCAGCAGCCGTACGGCCAGCAGCCCCCGCCCCACGGCCAGCCGCAGTGGACCCCGGCCCCACCGCCGAGGCAGGGCATGAGCACGGGCGCGAAGGTCGGACTCGGCTGCGGCATCCCCGTCATCGGATTGCTCCTGCTCGGCGCCTGCGGGGCCATCATCAGCGCAGGGCAGGACGCCAAGCCCAAGTCGGCTGCGCCCAGGCCGTCTCCCTCTCGCTCCGCCGGCGCCGGTTCGGCCAAGGCGGCGCCCCTGTTCGTCGGCGAGAACCTGAAGCAGGCGAAGGCCGCTGCCGACGCGGCCGGATACAACGCCATCTCCCACGACGCTGGACCGGGCAACGCCGGACAGTGGGACGACGACAACTGGAAGGTGTGCTTCCAGACCGTGGCCGCCAAGCCGGTCGCAGGAATTCCCACCCTGGACTTCGGCGTGGTCCGCAACGAGTGGCCGTGCCCGGCCGAGGACGGCGCCCCGATCCCCTACCCGAAGACGCCGAAGGTCCTGGGACAGACCTTCGCACAGGCATCGAAGGCCCTCGCGCCGATCGGCTTCGAGCGGATCGAGCCGCAGAGCGCCTACACCGACGTCTCCGTGCCCGCCTCCCCGGACGACTGGAAGGTCTGCTTCCAGGACCCCGAGGAGGGCAAGGAGATCCAATACCCCAAGACCACCACCGCCTACCTCAAGCTCACCGCGCCCGGAACCGCGTGCCCGAAGACGGAGTACACCCAGCTCCACCCGGACCCGACGCCACCGAGCACGGGGGACGACAACACAGGGGACGACAACTCGGACAACACCTCCGGCTCCGGCGGCGGCGGAGACTCCTACTACAAGAACTGCACCGAAGCAAAGAATGCCGGCGCCGCTCCCATCCACAAGGGCGAGCCCGGGTACAGGCGGGCACTCGACCGGGACGGCGACGGCATCGCCTGTGACCGCTGACGACCCAGGACTTGGCTGAGGCCGCCGTCGACGCAGACGCTGTGCCGGTCCGGTGCGAGGGGGCCGCGACCGGCCTTCGGCGGCAGGACGCGCACGATCGCGGTCGGGGGGTTGCGCCCCGGCGCGCGGCCTCGGCGAACAGCATGAGCAGCACGCCGCGGCCGACGAGGCGGCGTCCGACGGACCGGACGGCGGCCCCGCCGGGTCGGCCGGGACCGAGGAGGACCGGACGGCCGCCCGGCCGGGACCGAGGAGGGCTGAACGGCCCCCTCGCGGGACCCGGAGGCCCCAAGCGCCCCCGGCAGTCGGCGCCCGACAGTGGAATCGGACCCCGTCCAGGGCGCCGGCCGACGGCGCCGCGCTACCCAGGAGGACGACATGGCAGGCAGACAGATGGAACGCAGGCACCTCCTCTTCCCCGACCTCGCAGACTGGCTCGGCGTCGACTCCCCACGGCTGCGGACCTGGTGGCCGGGCGACGACATCCGCCCCATTCCCATCGAGGTCACCACCGAGGCGGGGACGTCCGCCCTCCGTGCCGAGCTGCCGGGAATGGACCCGGAGGAGGACATCGAGATCACGGCGGAGGGCGACACCCTCACCGTGAGCGCCGAGCACACTGAGACCAAGGAGGACAAGGAGCACTCCGAATTCTGGTACGGGTCCTTCCGCCGCAGCGTCAGGCTGCCGGGCGAGATCCCGACCGAAGGCGTCCAGGCCGCGTACGAGGACGGCCTCCTCACGGTCCGCGTACCCATGCCGACCCAGGCCGCCGCCCAGACCAGCCGGAGCATCCCCGTACGCGGTGGTGCCGACGACATGGAGGGAGAGTCATGAACACCAAGCGGGTCCTGGTCGCCTACGGCACCAAGCACGGCGCGACCGCCGTCATCGCCGAGGAGATCGGCAAGACCCTCCGCGAGGACGGCCTCGACGCGGTCGTCCTGCCCGCCGACGACGTGGCGGACGTGTGCAGCTTCGACGCCGTCGTCCTCGGCGGCGCCCTGTACGCCGGTCACTGGAGCGGCAAGGCCAAGCGCTGCGCCGAACGCAACGCCGAGCACCTCAAGCACCGTCCCCTGTGGCTGTTCAGCAGCGGCCCCGTCGACAGCTCCGCCGAGCAGCACGAGATCCCACCGGTCAAGGCCGTGGCCCGCCAGATGGAACGGCTGGGCGCCCGCGAACACATGACCTTCGGCGGCAGCGTCACCGACAGCACCCCCGGCTTCATCGCCAAGGCGATGGTCCGCCAGGGCAAGGGCGGCGACTTCCGCAACCCCGAGCGGATCCACACCTGGGCCCACCACATCAGCCAGGAGCTCACCGCCGTCTGAGGAACGCGTGACCCTCCGGACGCACGTCGACCTCCTTCAACAAGGCGTCCGGCGGGACCGTGACGACCTCACGGGTCATCAGGCCTCTCACTTCGCGGTGTCTCAGCCACTCTCTCCTCTCCTTTGGACGGGACGGGCCCGCACGGCGGACCGGTGTCGTCGCGGGCGGTGTCGTCGGGTCGGGCACGTTGCGGTGGAGCACCGCACTTCCGCCCGTCAGGCGGGGACTTCCGCGCGCAGCTTGACGTCGACGACTCCCGGGACCGAGCGGGTGGCGCGTACGAGGACGTCGTGCATCGCCGGATCGGGGATCGAGCCGGTGAGGCGGACCAGGCCGTGGTCCACGTGGACGCGGACCACCGCGGACCCTCCACCGGGAATGAGCTGCTTCATCAGGACTTCCCGGACTTCCTCGGCGATGTCCTCATCGGACCGCAGGTAGATCTTCAGGAGGTCGCCGCGGCTGACGACGCCGACGAGGCGGTCGTCGTCGTCGACGACCGGGAGGCGCTTCAGGTGCCCGCGGGCCATCAGGCGGGCGGCGCCCGTGATGGTGGCGTACCTGCGCACGGTGAGCGGCGGTACGGTCATCAGCTGCCCGGCGCAGATGTCGTGAGAGGTGTCGGTGCCCTCCGCCTTGCGCAGCAGGTCGGCCTCGGAGACCACGCCGAGGACTCGGCCTTCCGCCGACACCACCGGCAGGGCGCTGATGCGCCACCGTTGCATCGTCTCGACGATCTCCTTGACCATCGCCCCCTGGGCGACGGAGACGACGGCGTGGGTCATCACGTCGTCCACGGTGTGCAGGTGCTTCATGATTCCTCCAACGGGAGGGTCGGGGCGCAGCCGCGCCGCACGGCCGGATCAGTCGTGGGCGACCACGACGACGGGGGCGGTCACGTGGTGCATCACGGCGTGCGTGACCGGGCCGAGGTGGGCGCCGAGAGGGGAGCGGCGGACGTGCCGGCCGACGACGACCAGGTCCGCGTCGGTGGCGGCGCGGACCAGTTCGTGGCCCGCATGACCGCGTACGGCCGTGGCCGTGACCGGTACCTTCGGGTACTCGTGCCGCCAGGGCAGCAGGGTGTCGTCGAGCAGGTGGGTGACCGCCCGCTGGATCTCGTCCTCGGCGTCGGGGTCGGCGTAGGCGACGTACTTGTAGGCCGGCGGTAGATGCCAGGCGTGGACCGCGTGCAGGGGGCAGCGGCGGCGCGCGGCCTCCTCGAAGGCGAAGTCGAGCACCCGGTCACAGGCCTGGTGGATGTCGACCCCGACGACGAGGCGCCGGTATTCCGGCGTCTCGGCCGGGTCCGGGTCCGTGGAGGTCCGGACCAGTGCCGCGGGCGTGTGCACCGCCGTGAGCGTCGAGAGGGCGACGGACCCCAGGAGGAAGCCGGTCGTCGTGCCCAGCCCCCGGGATCCCAGGACCAGGAGTGAGGCGTCCGTGGCCTCGGCCGCCAGCGCCGCGGCCGGCCTGCCGGCCAGGCGGCGCGTTCCGGCTTCCAGGCCTGCGTAGCGGTCGCGTACGTCACGTACGGCATCGGTGAGTTCCTGGTCCGCCCAGCGGTCGGCGGCCACGCGGTCCATGCGGGCCTCGACCGGGATAAGGGGCGCGTCCACGACATGGACGATCCGCAGGGGAACGTCACGCAGTGCGGCCTCGCGGGCGGCCCAGCGGGCCGCGGCCCGGCTCTGGGGGGTGCCGTCGACGCCGACGGTCACGTGCTGCCTCATGGTGCACCTCCTCACCCGGGGCGTGGTGCGGGCGGCCCGGAGGCCCGGGACGGGCCGCCCGGTGGTCGGTCTTGATGGCACCGACGCCCGCACGGAAGACGAAGCGCCAGGGTTGGGCGTTGTGCATGGACGGCGCGGTGACGGCGTCGTCGACGATGCGGACGACGAGCAGAGGGTCGAGCGAGGCGGTCATGGGAGGCTCCGATCCAGTTCACCACGGCATCGCGTCCCGGGTGGGGAGGGTCGGAGCGGCCAGGGCGTCGTCGACCGTCGCGCCCGTCGGCCCGGACGTATGGGTCCTGGGTTCACCGTCCACCGCGGGGCGCACGGCGGGGGAGGGCCGAACGGTCCCGTCGGAGGCCCGGTCGGGCCACGTGACGGGCACCGCCCGGCCCGGTCCCGCGCGGGTAGGGACCTTTCGGTCCCCACCGGGACCCGGGCGGCCCTCTCGCCCCGTCGGCGGGCGGCGCAGCGTGGGAGGTGCCACCCGTAGTTCTCGGTTGGGAGGAATCGTGGAAGGCACCATCCGGACCCCGGACACCAGCTCGGTCGTCGTCGGCGTCGACGGCTCGAAGCCCGCGCGCGCGGCCGCCCTGTGGGCGGCGGACGAGGCCTCCCGCCGGGGCCGCCCCCTGCACATCCTGTACGCGGCCGACACCGACAACAAGGCGCTGTACCTGTCCGCCGAGATGATCGAGGAAGTGCGCGCGGCCGGCCGTGCCCTCCTTGACGGCACCGCCCGGGCGGTCACCGAGGAGCATCCTGACCTGCAGGTCACCACGGAGTTCAGCCGCCGCGACGCCGTGTCGAGCCTGCACGCCGCCGGCGGCGTGTACGGCACGATCGTGGTCGGCAGCCGCGGCGTGGGCGGCTTCAACTCCCTCATGCTGGGCTCCACGGGCCTGAAGGCCGCCGCTGGCGCGAGGACACCCGTCGTCGTGGTCCGCGGCGACGGGGGTGGAGCGGAGAGCGGCACGGTCCTGACCGCCGTCCGCGACGAGCACGATCTCGTCTGCGCCCGCTACGCGGCCCGTGAGGCCGAACTGCGCAAGGCATCCCTGCGGCTCCTGCACGTATGGAACCTGCTGGAGTCCGTCGGACTGGTCGTGGGCCAGCTCGACACCGTCGACGAGGTCGCCCAGGAGCACGCGCGGCACCTGACGGCCGTCGCGGACCAGATCCGCGAGGAGTTCCCCGCCCTGACCGTCCAGTCCGACGCGGAGAAGAGCATCTCCGTCGGCGGCGTGCTCGTCGAAGCCACCCAGCACGCCGACCTGCTCGTCATGGGCGGGCGCCGGAACCGCGGATTCATCGGCAGCACGCTCGGCCGGGCGACCCACACCCTGGTCCACCACGCCCACTGCCCCGTCCTGCTGATCCCCCGCACGCCCGCGCCGAAGGGCGAGCCGTGAACCGCCGGCCGTCCGACCGGGTCGGCATCGTCGCCGGGATCGACCCCACCAGGGAGTGGCACCTGCCGGTCGCCTGGGCGGCCGACGAGGCCCACCGCCGCCGACTCCCGCTGTCCCTCGTCGTCGCACAGCCCGTGCGCGGCGACGCCCGCGGATCCGACGGCGCACACCTGCCCTCGTCCGCGCGCCACGCGGCGGCGCAGACCCTGCGCGAGGCCGGCGAATGGGCCGGCCTGCGCCACCGGGGGCTGGTCCCCGTCCTGGAAGTGGCGGACGGCTCCCCGGCGGCCGTGCTCGGCGGGATGTCGCGGGAGGCCCGCATGGTCGTGCTGGGATCCCGGCACCTGAGCCGAACGGAGGAGTACCTCAGCGCCGGCTCCGTCGTGGTGCCCGTCGCCGCCCAGGCGACCTGCCCGGTCGTTGTCGTGGGCGACGCGGAGCACGTCACCCAGCAACCCCCGTACCTCGTCGTCGGCGTGGACGGCAGCCCGCACGCGCAGGCCGCCCTGGCCTTCGCCTTCGAGGAGGCCGCACTGCGGGGCGCCGCACTGCGCGCCATCGCGGTATGGCAGGCCCCCGTGTTCGCCCTGCACGACGAGGAGACGGCGCTCCGCGCCCAGCGAGCCCTGCTCGCGGAGGCCACCGCAGGCTGGCCGGGGAAGTACCCGGACGTGCGGCTCACCCGCGAGGTGCCGGTCGGGCACCCCGTCGAAGAGCTCGCAGCCGCCTCCGAGCACGCACTGGCCGCGGTCGTCGGCCGGCGGGGCCGGGGCGGCTACACCGGCATGCGGCTCGGCTCCGTCGTCCACGGCATGCTCCACCGCGCGCACTGCCCGGTCGTCATCGTGCCCGCCGACTGAGGCAGCCGTGAGCAGCCCCGCGGTCGACGCCGCCAGGACACCGCCGTCCCCGGCGCCCGCCCCGCGCCGGCTCACCGAAACGGACGTACGGCGTCGCCTGGCGGAGCACGGCCCCGACGAGGTGGCACCGCCCGCCCCACACCGGTGTGGCAGCGGGTCCTGGCCCGACTGCGCGACCCGCTGATCATGGTCGGGCCGGGACCTCACCGTCCTTTCCTACGCCGACCCGCTGCCCGCGGTGCAGGCGCTCGCACACGCCGCCGACCGCACCGCATGGCTCGCCCGCCCCACGGGAACGGCCACCGATCCCGGCGGCGTCGATGCCCGGCGGGCGGCCGAGGTCGTCGCCGACTACCCGTCTGCCGGCCGTGGGGACGTACGGGTCCCGGATGGGGACCGTTCGGCCCTCCCCGGTCCCGGTGGCGCGCCAGGAGGATGACCCCATGGACAGCGACCGGCCGCTCCTCGTCGCCACCGGAGTACGCAAGGTCTACCGGACGGGCTCGGTGGCCGTGACGGCCCTTGCCGACCTGGACATCACAGTGGGCTCCGGCGAGCTGGTGGGGGTCATGGGACCGTCCGGCTCCGGCAAGACCACCTTGCTGAACTGCCTCTCCGGCCTGGACGACATCGACGACGGCCGCGTGCTCATCGACGGCCGCGACCTCTTCGCCATGTCCGACGGGGCAAGGACCCGGCACCGGGCGCACACCATGGGATTCGTATTCCAGGCCTTCAACCTCATCCCGGTGTTCTCCGCGGTGGAGAACGTGGAGCTGCCCCTGCTGCTCGTGGGCACCCGGCCGTCCGAGGCCCGCGGCAGGGCCCTGGCCATGCTCGACCGGGTCGGCCTCGGACATCGGGTCGAGCACCGGCCGAGCGAGATGTCGGGCGGCGAGCAGCAGCGCGTGACCATCGCCCGGGCCCTCGCCGGACGTCCGGCGATCGTGTGGGCGGACGAGCCGACCGGCAACCTGGACAGCACGATGGCCGACCAGGTGATGGACCTCCTGTGCGAGCTCAACGAAGAAGAGGGCCAGACGATCGTCCTGGTCACCCACGACGGCGCCATCGGCAGCCGGGTGCCGCGCCTGATCCACATGCGCGACGGACGGCTGGTCGGCGACGTCCGCCAGGACGTGGCCGACCGTCGCGTCGGCACCGACCTTCCCCTGGGCTGAGCCATGTACCCCGGCCTGCTGGCACCCCTGCTCATCACCCTCGGGCTCGCCCTCGCCGCCCTCGCGGTGGCGGCCTTCCGCCAGCCGGTGTCGCGGCGGCTCGCCTTCCGGCAGCTGGCTCGCCGCCCCACCGAGGCGGTACTGGTGATCGGCGGGTCCGT
The DNA here is from genome assembly GCF_000719335.1 of Streptomyces sp. NRRL S-87. Taxonomy (GTDB): domain Bacteria; phylum Actinomycetota; class Actinomycetes; order Streptomycetales; family Streptomycetaceae; genus Streptomyces. Next base: position 84,128 of record NZ_JOGB01000031.1, on the reverse strand, counting down.
CCTCGGAACGGCCATCATCATCGGCGCCCTCGTCGTCGGCGACACCCTGGACTTCTCGGTCCGGCAGGAGGCGTACCGAACCCTGGGACCGGTGGACGAACGCGTGGTCGCCCCGCCGGGCGCGGCGGGGCGTGCCGTCACCGGGCGGCTGGCGGCGCTGGCCCGCGATCCCGACGTCGACGGCGTACTGACCGCCCAGGCCACCCAGGCATCCGCGGTGAGCCGACCGGACGGCCGGCCCACCGCCGAACCGCGTGTCCTCGCCTGGCAGATGGACTTCACCGACGCCTCCCGATTCGGCGCGCAGCACGGCGACCCGGGCCTGGGCGGACGGCAACCGGGACCGGACCAGGTCGTGCTCAACGCGCCGCTGGCCCGCTCCCTGCGCGTGGGAGCCGGGGACACCGTCACGCTGTACCTGTTCGGGACGCCGCAGACGTACCGGGTGGACCGGGTCGTGCCCGAGCGAGGACTGGCCGGCGTGGGGCTGGGCGGTCGGATGAACCGCGACGCGTTCCTGGCACCCGGAACGCTCGACGCCGCAGCCCGGGCGGCCGGGACGGAGCCGCGCTCCGTCACCTTCGTGTCCAACCGCGGCGGCGTCGAAGCCGGCGACGCCCTGACGGCGAAGGTCGGCGCGGACATACGCCGGGCACTGGGACCACTGTCCGGCCAGGCTGCCGTGGAGACGCCCAAGCACACCGTGCTGCGCGACGCCGAGCAGGCCGGGGACTCCCTCGGCGCGCTGTTCCTCATGATCGGCAGCTTCAGCATCATCGCCGGTGCCCTCCTCCTGGTGAACATCTTCGTCATGCTCGGCGAGGAGCGGAAACCCCAGATGGGAATGGTCCGGGCGGTCGGAATGAAGCGTTCCCACCTGGTGGGGTCCTTCACCCTCGAAGGGACCGCCTACGCCCTGCTGTCCGCGCTGCCGGGCGTGGCGATCGGCATCGGCGTCGGCTGGGCCGTCGCCGTGGTGGCCGCGGAGATCTTCCGCGGCTGGTCCGTCGGCGGGAGCAGCATCCAGATCGCCTTCTCCGTCACCCCCACCAGCGTCCTCAACGGCGCCGCCATGGGCCTGCTCATCGCCTTCGCGGCCATCCTGGCCACCAGCGTGCGCATCAGCAGGTTCAACATCATCGCCGCCATTCGGGACCTGCCCGCCGCGCCGGGGCAGCGCCCGCGCCGCCTGCTGCTCGCCGCCTCCGCCACGCTCGCGGTGCTCTGCGCACTCGCGGCCGTCCCCGCGGTGGCCAGCAGCCAGCCGGACGCAACCTACCTCCTGCCCGCCCTCGCCCTCGCCCTCGCCGCCCCGCTGCTGCTGCGCCTCCTACCACGGCCCGCCGTGACCACGCTCGTCGCGGCAGCCGTGCTCGCGTGGACCCTGCTGGCGCCCGTCGTCCGCCCGGCGATCTTCGACACGCCCTCGATGTCCGTGTACGTCATCCAGGGTGCCCTGGCGGCCTTCTCCGCGGTCGTGCTCGTCAGTAACAACCAGAAGGCCGTGCTGCGACCCGTGCGACGGTTCCTCGACCGCCCCTCGGAGGCGGGTCTGGCAGCGCGTCTGGCCATCGCCTACCCCCTGGCCAAGCGGTTCCGCACCGGAGCCACCCTCGTGATGTACACGCTCATCGTGTTCGTCCTCGTCCTGCTCACCGAGATCTCGGGCATCCTGAACGCCGGCGTCGACGGCGTCGTGGCCGACGCCACGGCCGGCTACTCGCTGCGCCTGGACTACAACCCCCAGGCCGCCCACGACCGGCTCCCCGCCGAGCTGCGCGACGGCACCCACGCCGATGAACTCGCAGCCGTCACACCGCTGCTCAACACGGCCGGCCGGGCCAGCGACCCGGGCGGTCGCACCGCCCAGCCCCTCGACGCGGCCGTCGTCGGAGTACCCGACGGGTCCATCACCGGCATCACCTTCCGCGAACGGCTCGCAGGGCTGAAGGACGACCCGGCCGTGTGGCGGGCCCTCGCCGACGACCCCCGCTACGTCGTGATCGACGCCTTCTTCGGCAGTACGGGCGGCCCCGCCGGCGACTACTACGACCCCGGAGACACCCTCACCCTGACGGATCCGCGGACGGGCCGGAGCGAACGGAAGACCATCGCCGGAGTCCTCAGCAACGGCATGGTCTTCTACCCGGGCACGGGTGCCAGTTCCACCGTCTACCCCGTCGTCATGGGCGAAGGCGGAGTACGCCAGCTCTTCGGCCCGCAGGCCCAGAACGCGTCCGCACTGGTCAGGACCCGACCCGGCACCTCACCGGAGACCCTCGCGAGCCGATTGCAGGGAGAGCACCTCTCTTCCAGTCTGGTCGCCACGCCGATCGCGTCCGACATCCGCCGCCAGTTCGACTCCAGCACGGCCTTCTTCCGCCTCATGCAGGGCTTTCTCGCCCTCGGCCTCCTGGTGGGCATCACCGGCCTCGGCGTCGTCATGGTCCGCGCCGTACGCGAACGCCGGCGCACCATCGGCATCCTGCGGGCGCTGGGCTTCCGGTCCCGGACCGTCCAGCGATCCTTCCTCTGGGAGAGTGCCTTCATCACCGTGGAAGGCATCGCGCTGGGCACCCTGCTGGGGGTGCTCACGACCTGGCTGATGTACGGCAACAGCGCCGCGTTCGCGGGTCTCGAAGGCGGCTTCCCGATCGAGTGGACCAGCATCGCCACCCTGGCCGCCACCACCTTCGCCGCATCGCTCCTGGCCACCTTCGGCCCCGCCCGGCGCGCAGCCGCCGTCCGCCCGGCCCTGGCCGTCCGCACCACGGAGTGACGACCGTCCGCGGCTGGCGATGTTCCCGCCCCACGGTTGGGACCTGCGGCGACGAACGGCTCCGGATCGCCCGCCTCCCAGGCCGGCGCGGCCATGCCGGCCAGGGGCCCAGGTCCCCGACCTGGGCCTTCGGGTTTGGTCCGGCGTTTCACCACCCCGCGGGCTCTGGCGCGGCGGTGTCGGCGTCAGTGCGAGGCCCACCAGGTCGAGGGGGCCGCGACGGTGTAGCCCAGCGACTCGTACAGCGGCCTGCCCAGCTTCGACGCGGTGAGCGTGAGCGGGAGGTCCGCGAGGGGCGCGAGGGAGCCGAGCATGACGGCCCGGCCCACGCCGCGCGACCGGAAGGACGGGGACGTCCCGATCCAGTAGTGGCTGCCGATGCCGTCGTCCACGACGCTGACGCCGGCCCCCACGGGCACGCCGTCGTGCCTGGCGACGAACACGTCCACGCCCGGCTGCTCGATCAGCGCCGCCGGGAACAGCTCGCCGGGGCGGTACGGCTCGAATCCGGCCAGCTCGAAGCCCTCGATCACGATCCGCTCGGCGGCCTGGAGGTCCTCGGCCCGCCCCGCCCGGATCACCTCCAGCGCCGGTTCCCCGACCGGGCCGGGGGGCCGCAGCATGACCGGCATCTGCCAGCTACGCAGGTCCAGGTGGCTCAGGTCGGTCGAGCTGAACGGATCCTCGACGTTCGCCGGGCCCGCGGCCCGGCGTACCAGCTCGCCCACTTCGGCCAGCTCGTCCGGGTCGAGGTCCGGCTCCTGGATCAGGATCCGAAGGCCGGCGCGCACGTCGCCGTCGACCGCGACGAACCCGCGGCGGCGGATGACCGCATGCCCCCGGCTCTGGCCGGTCGCGGCCCAAAAGGCGGCGGAGTTACGGGCCTGACGCAGCGGCGCTTCGGCCAGGGTCAGGGTCACTGGCTGTCCTGCCGGCATCGATCGTGTTGTCATCGCACCAACGGTAATGCCCAACTGCCGCATGTCGGAGCCGTTTTCCTGCGGCCTCGCAGGGCGCTCGCCCCCCGGTCCCGTCACCCGATCAGTGGCCCCGTCGAAGATCCTCACTCGTCAGCTGCTACTGCCACCACGATCGGGGGTTGCACCCGGAGACCGTTCGCCGTCCGCGGCCTGCGCGACTGGTTATGTCCGTGGTTGCGGGAGTCGTCTGTCGATGAGTTTGGGCGTCGATCGCGCCCTCTGCTGGCCGGGAACGTCGATGAAATTCGATGTCGCCCAGTAGTTCGATGGGCTCCGGCTTGTGGTGCTGGAGGGACCGTAGGATGCGGGTGTGACTCGGTTCGATGAAGTCAAGGTGACGTTCTGGGACGAGGGCCCTTATGGGGTTCAGGCGCCGTTGACCGACGTGGATGTCGAGGATGCCGAGCGTCAGCTCGGGGTGCGTCTGCCGTCATCGTTGCTGGAGATCTTGCGGCTGCAGAACGGTGGCCTGGTGGCGTCCGACTGGGACGCCTTCCCGACCACGGTGCGGACTTCGTGGAGTGAGAGCCACGTGCCGTTGGACGGGCTGATGGGCATCGGGCGCCGCGAAGGCCAATTGTCGTTGCTGGACACGCCTTATCTGGTCGAGGAGTGGGGCCTGCCGTCCCCGCTCGTCCTGCTCTCTGGCGATGGGCACTGTTGGATTGCTCTCGACTACCGGCTCTGCGGCCGGCAGGGCGAGCCGTCGGTGAGGTGGTTTGACACGGACTGGGACACCGAGCTCACCCTGGCCGCGGACTTCAGGACGTTCATCGAGGGCCTCACCGCGGCCGCGACGTTCGACGCCGACTGATCGGGGCCCGGGTTCCTTCAGCTACCCCGTGGGCGGCGCGGGCTGCGGCCCACCAGTTGTCGTGGACCGGGGTGAACCGGCCGGCCGAGCGGGCCTGCTCCAGCGCGGTCGGGCCGGGAAAGGCGCCGGGCTTGCGGATGAGGGCTTCGAGACAGTGATCGAGAACGGGGTTCGAGCCGCCTCGGGTGCTGAGCCGCTCGTGCCGTGCGATTTCGGTCCGGCCGTCGTAGACGATGGGGTCGTTGGCGGTCAGGAGGACGCGGACGGTGTGACCGATGAACCTGACCGGGACCGAGTAGCGGTTGGTGCGGACGGTGACCTGTTCTCTGAACTTGCCGGGTGGGGCCTCTCAACGGCCTCCAGGACCTCGATAGAGTCGGGGCGATGACTGGGAGCCGAGGCCGCTGGCCAAAGACCGATGAGGAGCGTGGCGTCGAGGACGTGACGCTCTTGATACTGGAGTGGCTGGGCGAGCAGGGTGTGAACGCCATGATCAGGATGGACGCGGAGAGGCTGGCTGACAACGCGCCAGCTTGGACGTTCGCTGCAAGCGGCGGCCCATTGGAGCACGGCATGCGAGCTGACGGCAGGACTGTCCAGCAGTGCATGTCTGTCGCTCTGGCCCAGTTGCGCGACGCTGGGCTATCGGTTCCGTTTTGATCTTCGGCCGCCTTTGACTTCGATCACGATGCCGACTTCGTCGTTTCGACGGTTCCTGTGGACTGGCCGAAACCTGGCATGCCGAGTTCGACAGAGGTCGACCGCCTGTTGACGAGCGCGTCGATCTGGGCGAGCTTGTCGTTGGCTCCGGCCATGCTGGCTTGCAGTCCCTCGACCTCACCGAGCCAGCCCTCGCGTTCGGCTTCGGCGATGCGCGCGATGAGGTTGTCGCGGATCTCCTCGATGCGGAAGCGCTGGTCAGGGTCGGGCCAGTGCATCGAACATCGCAGGCAGGCGTGTTCATGAATGCAAGGGGTTGAGAAAGCGCGTCCGCAGAGCCCGGTGGCGACCTTTCGCCGCTCGAAGTGACCGAGGAATTCCTGCCACTCGGAGTCGGTAGGTGTGCGGTATTCCTCGCTCGGGCGAAGGGCTCTGCGGCGGGCGAGGAAGACCAGGTGGGACCTGATGGTCTCCTCCGGATATACAGCCTTGTATCCGATCGTCACGGAGATGTCCTGGTGCCCGGCGATCACCTGGGCGATGTGCGGGGGAAGGCCGTTGAGGATGGCGTCGGTGATGAAGATTCTGCGGAAGTCGTGCGGGGTGTAGTGCAGTGGGGTGCCGTCGGCCTGGTCGACCAGGCCGGTGCGGGACAGGGCACCGTCCAGCAACGTGCTGACCCGCTCGCGGGCGATGCGCTGTGGTTCGGCGGCGACGTGGCGTTGGAACAGCAGCGGGGCCGGTGGCAGCCAGATGTGTTCGTGGTAGTCCCGGGCGCGGACCAGCGGGACTGCGCCATGGGTGTCGCGGATCCGGCAGATGATCCCGCTGAGCACGTCGGCCAGTTCGGGGCTGACCACGAGAAGCCGTTCGGCGTCGGTTTTGGACGGGGCGATCTGCAGCAGTGGGACGATCTCCCCGGTGGTCGGCTCGGCAAAGAGCTGACCTGCGGGACGGGAACGAAGTGGTTGCGGCGGAAGGAGCCGACCTGGCCCTCCACTCCGCCCTTCTCGTGGGCGCCTTCGAGTCCTGGGCGGCAGTAGTGATGGCGCTCTTTGAACCTCCCCAGGTGCCGCTCGCCAGGTGGCCAAACCTGCTCAGGTGATCTCCCCACCCTCTGCGTGATCCTTCTCGGCGTGTCGAACTGGTGTCGGCGTGTCGTGGAGAGCCTGCGTGAGCACGAGTTCGGCCTGTTCGAGGGGCCTGAATGCTCACCTGGGAGGAAGACGTGGATGCTCACGCGCTGCGTCGTCAGGGCTGGTCGATCTCAGCGATCGCCCGGCATCTGGGGCACGACCACTGCACCCCCCGCTGCAAAGCATAGGCAGGCCGACGTCGACGCCGGGAACGCGACGAAACAACCAGCACTGCTGAAAGCGAAACGATGACGGCGGCGTCGCCAGATCCGACACCACTCGCGCCCACGGCCGTCCGGAACTGCCCGCACTGCGACAAGCCCGTCACCATCGTCGCCCTGCTGGCCACCCCCGAGGCCGCACGACCCACCATCCCGATGGCGAACCCGGACGTCATCCCGATGCGCCGCAACTGAAAGTGCAGGTCAACGACCCTGCCGACCACCTGGACGGCAGGGTCAGTCCGCGTCCGCGAACATGGTGCTGATGTTGTTCCACATGAAGGCGTCCTTCCACCCCGGACGTTCCTCAGCCCAGCCGCTCAAGGCGGCGATCACTCTTTCCTGAGAGATCGTCCTGGTCTGGTAGTGCTCCGCCGCGGAACTCCAGCTGATAGGTGTTGTCATCCCTCAGCCACACCTGCACATACCAGTCGCCGTCCGCCTCATCGTCGAGTCGCTCGACGATCACGAAGGCGTTGCCCCGGCCGAGGTTCGCCACCATCCGGCTCAACGCTGAGTCCTTCGGATTCCTCACCCGTCGGCCGTGTTCATCTCTCGCTTGCAGCATGGCCAGATCATCGCCCACGGGTCTGACACCACTCCATGAGCAACCACTCGTACTCGGCCTCGCTCACCGCTTTCCTCAGTTGGTTCACTCCGTGAACCAACTGAGGCGAAGAGGAAAATTCGAGATCCGCATCAGTAGAACGCGTCGATGCCCCAGTGCGACCTGAAGGCGGTCCAGCGTTCGGCTTCGACCCGCATGCGCCCCAGCCCCGTCACTCGGGAGACGGCCGCCTTGAGGTTGTCGTAGCGGCCCTGCCGCGGGGGACACCGCCCAGCGTATTCAGAGCGTGGACGTGGCCCTCGATGAAGGCTTCCTGGCCGCAGGAGGCGAAGACGCGGTGGACGGCCTTGCCGGAGTACGAAAGGCGGAAGGAGAACAGGTAGCAGCGAGTGGGGACGCCGGCCAGGACGATGTGCACATCTCCGAAATCGGCTTCCGCTTCAGCTCCGGGGATGTGGGACTGTGGGACGAACGCATCCGGAGCCCGGCCGGCCAGCAGATGGATCTGCTTGCGCCGGTCGGCGACGTAGGAGCGGACCATCTGATACGAGATCTCGACCGCGCCATGCTCCTCCACCAGCCGGTCGTGGATCCGCTTGGCCGTGTGCTTCTGCTTCGGCTGCGCGTCCAGGTCGGCCTGGAGGAACCCGTCGATGATCTTCTTGTAGGCGTCCAACCGGGTCGCACGCGGCCGGTGCTTCTTCCGCGGCTCCGGCCACTTCGAGTCCAGAGCCTTGCGCACCGTCCGCCAGGTCACCCCGTACTTGTGCTCCAGGGCCCGCATCGACAAGCCGCCCTGACGGTGATCACGGCGGATCGCCGCGTACAGCTCGACCTTCGACTTCGGCATGCGCATACAGGCCCCAGCGGGAGAAGCATGCCCAGCGCCCCACCGCAAGGCCCCCACTGCCATCACTACCTCGGCGGCGCGGCAGTCCCTGAACCCGCTCGGCCTCGCCCAGCGCGGGCGGTCGCGGCTGTGGATCGATGATCACGGGTGGTGGCTCGGTGTTGTGGAGTTCACCCCGCCACGCACTGCCGGCAGCGGTCTGCACGTCGGTGCGATGTGGCTGTGGCACGACGTGGACCACCTGGCCTTCCACGTGGACGCTGTCCGAGTCAGCCCTGAGCCGTTCCGCACCGAGGACCAGTTCACGCCAGCAGCACTCGAACTCAGCCGGCAGGCGGCTGCGAACGTGACCGCGCTGCGGGAGAAGTTCCCGGCTCTGCCAGACGTCGCCCGATACCTGACGTCCAGGCCGGTGCGGCGGGGATTCCTCTGGGACAGTTTCGACGCCGGGATCGCGGCCGCCGTGGTCGGGGATCCGGAAACGGCCCGCGATCAATTCGAGCGAGTCCTTCGAGAGGACCCGCTGGCCCCGTGGATGGTCGAAGCCCAGGAGAAGGCACGTGAGCTTCACGCGATCGCGCCAGATCGCGACGCTGTGACTGCCTGGGTCACCCGGGCCGTCGACTCATGCCGGAGCAAGCTGGGCCTGGATCCTGTGGCGCTCGCGATCAGCTGAGTGGACCCACTCGTCGAGCAACGGAGCCGCGGTCAGGCCAGCAGGACTCGCTTCTGCAGCAGGTCGAAGCCAGCCTGGCCGTACATCTGGCGCTTGATCATCCTGATCCGGTTGACATGGCCCTCCACGACGCCGGAACTCCACGGCAATGTCAGGCCGGCGGTGACGGCGGCGAGATCGCGTTCGAGGCCGTTGACAAAGGTGTGGAGGCTGGGCAGGTCGTCGGCGCGGACCGCCTTGATCCATTGCGGGAGCTGGTCACCCTGGAGCTGGGTGAGCATCTTCCCGAACGCGCGGATGTGCCCGGCGAGGGCATCCAGTTCGGGGCAGTCGGCGAGGACGGATTTGAGCTCCAGGCGCTCGCTCTCCGGCAGGGTGTCGGGGTGGGTCAGGATCCAGCCGGTGACCGTGCGCGGGGACGGCGGACGGGCTGCAGGTGCGGTCGGGGACGTGCGGAACGGCTGGAGGTAGGCGCGGACGGCGCCGTAGCCGCCCGTGTAGCCATACGTCCCGATCTCTTCCCAGAGGGTCCTGGTCGGCGAACCGGTGCCCGGTGGGCCACGGCGACTCGCTCTCAGCTGGTGCCGGAGCCGGAGCCTTCTGCGGTTCCGATGCGGCGAAGGTCGCGCGGAAGCACGGACGGTGGCGGGAGACGCACCGCTCGGCCGCTTCGCCGAGGTTGCGCCAGAGGTGGAACCGGTCGGCGACCTGGACCGCGGTGGGCGCCCCGATGCTGGAGCCCTCGGCGAAGAACGGGGCACGGTCGCGGCAGACGACCTCGATCCCCGGGTGCTCGGCCAGCCAGGCCGCGACAGTGCTTGCCTCGCGATCCGGCAGGAGGTCCACCGGTCTGCGGGTCTCGACGTCGACCAGCACAGTCCCGTAGACACGGCCCTTGCGCATCGCGTACTCGTCGACGCCGACCACACGCAGGACCTGTGGCTGGGGTTCCGGGAGGGCATCGACCAGCCGTAGGAGCGTGTTCCGGCTGGCCCTCGCCCCGAAGACGTCGGCCAGCCGGGCACCGGCACGACCGGCCAGGGCGAGGCCGACCTCGGCCAGCACCGATCGCATTCGTTCGGTCCGTTGGCTGTACCGCCGGGTCAGGCCCGCGACCTGCTCGACCAACGTCCGCCGCCCGCAGGAGACGTCTTCGCACGTGAAGCGCCGGACACGAAGTCGCAGCACCACTCGCCGTCCCGCCACAGGGAGGTCAGCGGGAAACCGCAGGTAAGAGCCGTGCACCCGCCCGGACCAGCTTCCACAGCCCGGGCACCGAGCACCGGCCGCCCGGCATCTGACACCGACTCGGATCGCCTCGCCATCGTCCTGGACCGACTCCACCCTGATCCCCGGATCCGCCAGGAAGAGCAGCTCTTCCAGCTGGAGCAGTCCCTCGCCCACAGCCCCGAACCATCAGCCCGCACGCGGTCGTCACCGTCAGTTTCCAGACGATCTCGCCGAGACCTACAGCAAGGGCCGCCATTCACAGGGAGTAGTCACATCACAGAAGTTGGACCAGAACCAAAACAAAGCGACATCAACTAACTCGGTCAGGACATGCCTCCCGCGAAAATCATGAACAAACGCCTCCCGTACAGACCGACATAGCCGGCGCGACGATCGATGACGTCGTACCGTCGTCCGCGATCCGGGGTCGTTGGCGCTGCCCACGGACTGGGCAGGGCTCACTTGAGTCCAGGGCCAGCCGGGGCATCCGTGCGCGTGCCGGTAGTAGCGCACGCCGTTCTCTTCAGGCCGATCGGCCCCCGATCCGACGCCGCGCCCGGCCTGATGCGGGGAGTTCGGCCCATCGGGGTCGGGGAGCCCGAGCCGTCTGGAAGGTGCTGGCGTTGTGGCTGCTGAGAGGGGTCTTTGAGTGCTTGCTGTGAGCGGGGCCGGTGTGGTCGATGTCGAGTTCGCGCACTTCGACGTGGGTGAGGCGGCGGAGGAGGGCTTCGAGCCGAACGGCGAGCTGCCGGACTTCGATGCCGGGCGGGACGTGATCCCTTCGGCCGGGTGCCTCACGATCGTCTCCCGCGTCCAGGACCACGAGGCCTGCGTGGCGTTGGCGCTGTCGGACAGCCCGGGGACGCCGGCGGGTGAGGGCTGGGAACTGCTGGACTCGCTGTCCTACCGGCCCGTGTACGGGGGGCGTCTTGAGGTGTGGGGCCCGACGTCGGGGGCCGCGTCACCAGCCGCGTCCCCGATGGTGGTGTGGGGGCAGGCGGTGGCTCCGGGTGAGCCGGTCCTGGAGCTGGATCCCGGCCGGACGTATGGGGTCCAGGTGTGGGCGCAGGGCCGGCATGATGCGGCGGAGCGCTTTGACGCTGCCCTGCGTGCGGGCGCGGATGCTCTTCACCAGGGGCTGGAGGCGTACGTGATCGTCTTCACGCCGGACGGGCACCAGGAAGCCCCGCGGCCGCGGCCGGCACTGACGCGTCGTGAGCGGTCGGTCGCGCGCCACGGGGAGCCGCCGTTGAACATGCGCGGGTAGGCCGGGCCGCGCCGGGCCGGACGTCCGGCCCGGCCCGGCCCGCGGGTGCTACTTCGGCCAGATGCCGAGTGCGTTGCCGTGCACACGGTGCCGCGGAAGGAGCCGACTGCTCTCTTCCCGCATCTTCATCTGGCAGCACAACAACAAGCTCACCCCGGGCCGAAGTCCAGCAGGTCATCCCGCTCTACCGGCCATGAGCAGCCGTTTTCCGCATGAGATCGCACGGCTGGCACCACTGTCGCGGTCGTGTCAGCATGGAGAGAATTGATCAGGCCTTCAACAGCACTGCGGTGCGGGGAGTCCAACGGGGAGTCCCCCCACCCGCACAAGTCCGATTGAACCCGAGCCTCAGCGTCCGCGCAGAACCGCCCCCAGCAGCTCGCCGACGCGGCGCTCAGCCGTTCTGGACGCGGCGTCGGGCCCCGGGAGGGCTTCTGCCGTTCGGCTGAGCCGGCGCCCTCTCACACCGTAGCTCCCGATCCGACCCCGCCAGCTCCTGTCCGAGCCCGCCGGACGGCCACCCCTCGTTTCGCGACGGGTGGCGAAGTATCAGGACACCTGGCCCTGCGAGGTGGAGTGATGAGCATGCAGCGCTCCCGTCCGGACCCGAACGGGATCACCAAGCGGTTGCCGTCGCGAGCAGCATGCCCAGGACGAGGGAGGCGGTCGCGCCCGGGACGGCGGCGGACGGGCCCGATGACGCTGTCCGCGACGCTGGTCGCGGTGCTGCTCGTCGCGGGGAGTGCGTCCGCACAGGGAGCCTCCTCGCGCCCTGGCGATCAGGCCGCGCCCGCCGGCGCACGGACCGCCGTGACCGTGCCGGACAGCTTCAGCCCCGTGGTCGTGACACCGATCAGCAGTCCGACGTTCCCCTGGCTGGGCAGCGACCAGAAGTACCACGTCTCCTACGACCTGCAGTTGACCAACGCCTCGCGGCTGCCGGCCACCCTCACCCAGGTGCAGGTGGTCGACGCCGAACACCCCGACACCGTCGTCGCCACCCTCTCCAGCCGCCAACTGGTGGATCCCGACTGCGAGTACGGAGCCTGCAACCTGCTGCGGGTCCTGCCCTCGTCGAACGCCACCGACACCGTCATGCCCCCCGGCCAGTCCCGAGCCCTGATGGTGGACCTGACCTTCGACTCGCTGGACCAGGCGCCGGCCGAGGTCGTGCACCGGCTGTCCCTCACCGGGCAGGCCGCGCCCCCGGCCACCAGGCCGAGTCCGATCAGCTACCTCGCCGCTCCGTTCGACATCTCCTCCGGCAAGCCGCGGGTCATCGCACCCCCGCTCAGGGGGGACGACTGGGTCGCCGCGAACGGCTGCTGCGGCACCGGCGGGGCGCACCGTACGGCGCTCAACTCGGTGAACGGCAAGCTGGGCAACTCCCAGCGCTTCGCCATCGACTGGATGAAACTCACCGACGAGGGCAAGTTCTACAGCGGTGACAAGACGAAGAACGAGAGCTATGCCGACTACGGCGAGGCGGTCTACGCGGTGGCCGACGGCACCGTGAGTTCGACGCTCGACACCGTCGAGGCCGGCACCCCCGGCATCCTGCCCGCCAACGACCCCGTCCTCGGTCCGAAGCTCACCGTCCAGAACGTGGACGGCAACCACATCATCCAGGACCTCGGCGGTGGCGTCTGGGCCATGTACGCGCATCTGATCAAAGGCAGTCTGCTGGTCAAGCCGGGGGACAAGGTCAAGAAGGGCCAGAAGATCGCGGATCTGGGCAACACCGGCAACTCCAACGCCCCTCACCTGCACTTCCAGCTGATGGACAACCCGTCGCTGCTGGAGGCCGACGCCGTCCCCTACGTCATCGACCGCTTCACCTACCAGGGCCAGATCCCCTCCACGGTCTGGCTGGCCACCGACGACTACCTGAGCGGCACCTTCCTGCAGGGCAGGCTGCCCGAGGCACAGTCCCGCACCGACGAGCTGCCCCTCGCCCTGGCCGTGGTCGACTTCCCGGAGTCGTGAGGACGTGTGTCGGGCCCGACGTCGGCCAGACCTCGCCCGCCACGGCATCACGTCGACAACGAGCGCCCTTCGCAGTCAGCTCGACCGGAACGTCCCGTGCGGACCCGGGTTCTACGGCGTCACCGCGGACGGGTACGTACCGGAACAAGTCACCCCGCGCCTGACGACTGCGCGAGCCCCGGGTCCGCACGGCCCGGGGGAGTGCCGTGCGAGGCGGCAGGGGCCCGGCGGGATTCGCGAGCGACGGCCTACGGCAGGTGGCGTGCGAAGAAGCGGTCCACCCGGCGTCGTACCGTCGCGATCGTCCGGGTCGGGTCGCCGCGGCCCACCAGAGCGGTCCGCGCCTCGGCCGTGACCAGGCCGGCGGCAGCCAGCTGGGGTACCAGGGCCGCGTAGTCGGTGAAGGCCCAGTGGTTGGCGTCCCGGAGCACCGCCCGTTCCCCCGACACCCCCCGCCACGAGCTGTCGATCCGGTCGGCGCCCGCGGAGAAGCCGTCGGTGCGGAAGAGCAGGAGCGGTCGGCCGATGTCGGGCACGGCCGCGAGATCGGGATAGCCCTCCAGGTCGAGATAGCCCTCCAGGTTGGCGACGGCATTGACCCGCGGGGCGCGGTCGGCGGCGTACACGGCGGCGGTGCCCCCGGCGGAATGCCCGTAGATCCCGATGCCGGAGGCCTCCGGCAGCAAGCGGGGGAGTCGGTCGAGGACGAGCCGGAGGTCGGCCACCCGGGTCTCGATCATGGTGCGGAAGGTCGCCGGGTCCGGCGGCCCCATGAGGACGGTGGTGCGCAGCCCGGTCGGCAGTTCCACCTGACTGGCGTCCCCGGGGTGGTCGACGAGGACCACGGTCCGGCCGTGGCTCGCCAGGTCCTCGGCCAGACTGCTGCCGAGGGCGCGGCAGTCCCCGCCGCCCGGGCTGTAGAGGAGCACCGGCCGCCGCCCCGGCAGTGGGGGTGCGCCGACACGCCCGTGGGTGCGTACGGCGCCCCAGTCCACCGTGCCCTCCGACGGGAGACCCGGGTGGATCCTCGGGGCCAGTTCGGCGAACCTGCGTGCCTCGGCCGGCGTCAGCTGCGCGGCCCGCGGGCAGCCGCGCACCACGGCGGCCGGGTACAGGACGGTGAGCATGACCTCACGAGCCCCGCCCACCCAAGGGTCGGTACGGGTCGGGTCGGTGAGGTGGACGGTGCGCAGGCCGACGGGGTACGGGCCGGTCGGTGCGGGCAGCGAGAGCGCCTCGGGGGCCCGCAGTCGGGCTGCGACGGGGGCGAGCGGCACGGCCAGGGCGCCTTTGAGGAGGGTGCGTCGGGAGGTCATGCGAGCATCCTGGGGGCGCACCGGGTCGGGCCGCGAAGGTTCAGGCCCTGCCCGAAAGGCTGGCGGAGAGCAGGGAGTTGTGAAGGTGCTGCGGATCCACGTCACGGCGGACGACCTCGCGCGGGTGCGCTTCGCGCCCCGCCCGGCCCCGCTCCAGGAGCTCCACGCGGCCCTGACGACCGTCGTCGCGCCCGGCCCGGACCTCCTGCTCGTCGGTCGCTGGCGCGCCCGGGCCCTGCGCAGCCTGCCGGCCGCCGCGGACCCGGTCGCCGATCTGGTGCCGGACGGGCGGCCGCCGGCCTTCCTCGACGTACTCGGCGAGACCCTGGAGGAGGCCTTCGCGTGGATCCGCGCGACCCGCCCGGAGCACGTCCGCGCCGAGCTGGAGCGGGTGTACGGGGCGGGGCGCCCGGCGCCGCGCTGGATCCGCGGGCTGCACGCGGACGAGGCGGCGTCCTGGCGGACGCTGCGCCGGGCCCAGCGGGCCGCGTACGAGGCGGTGCTGGCACCGGTGTGGCCGCAGGTCCAGGACCTGCACCGCGAGGCCTTCGCCCGGCACGCCCTGACGGTCGCCGAGCACGGCCTGGCCGCCGCGCTCACGTCCCTGGCGCCGGGCAGCCGCTTCGACGGCGCCGTCTGGGAGTGGCCGTCCGCCGCCGAGCGCGAGGTCCGCCCGGCCGGCCGCGGCCTCGTCCTGCTGCCGAGCTTCCACCATCCCTCGGGCCCGCTCGTCCAGGACGTCCCGGCCGGCCCCGTGGTCCTCACCTTTCCGGCGGGCCCCGGCCTCCCACCCGCACCGGACACCGCGGACGGGCCCGACGAGCCCCTGGCGGCAGCCCTGGGCCGTACCCGGGCGGACCTCCTGCGCCTGCTCGAGGAGCCACACACGACCACGGAGCTGGCCCGGGCACTGCGGGTGAGCAACGCGACCGCCTCCGAACACGCGGCGGCACTGCGGGCGGCCGGGCTCCTGACGACGACCCGCACGGGCAGATCGGTGCGCCACGCCCGGACGCCGGTGGCGGAGCTGCTGCCGGACGTCCGCCCCGGGAACTAGGACACCAGCCCCAGGGCCTGTCGACCGCGCCGGCGCACGGCCGGCCCGCCCGCTCGCACGGTCGTCAGCGAGCGAACTTCTCGACGGCCACCGGCGTGACAGGGGTGAAGAAGTTGACGAGGTTGCCGTCGGGGTCACGGAGCAGGAGCGACCGGTTCCCCCAGGGCATCGTGGTGGGCTCGGTCACGAAGTCGGCGACGAAATCGGCCAGGTTCCGGTAGACGCCGTCCACGTCGGCCACGAGGAATTCGATGATCACGGTGTGGTTGTCGGCCGGACGGGCGGAGCCGGGAGCGAACAGTGCCACAGTGCGGGTGCTGCCGATGGCGAGGGTCGCGCTCGGGGTCCGCAATTCGGCGAAGTCCTCGGTCGCCCAGTCCGCCCGCACACCGGTGGCTCGCTCGTAGAAGTCGACGAGGCGCGCGACGTCACTGGTGATGATCCGGATCGAGACGAAGTCCATGGTGCTCTCCTCAAGCTGGTGAAGCCGTTGCACCTCGGACGCTAGAGCAGATAGTGGACAGAATCGGTCCGGTATCGACGCTAGGCTCGTGGACATGGCTCGACCCACCAGCCGCGTGCTCACCCTCCTGGAACTCCTGCAGTCGGGCGGCACCAGAACGATGGCCGAACTCGCCGACCGGCTCGGTGTGGACGGACGCACCGTGCGGCGGTACGTGGGCCACCTGGTCGACCTCGACATCCCGGTCGAGACGGTCCGCGGCCGCTACGGCGGATACCGGCTGGCCCCCGGGTACCGTCTGCCTCCGCTCATGCTCAACGACGACGAGGCGCTTGCCGTGCTGCTCGGCCTCGTCGCCGGCCGCAGGACCGGGTGGCCGGCGACGACTGGAACCGCGGGCGAGACGGCGACGGCCAAGATCCGCCGGGCACTGCCCGAGCGTCTGGCCCGTCGGCTCGACGCCGTCATGGAATCCCTCGCCTTCACGGCTGAGCCCGGCGAGGTGGCCACACCGGAGACAGGGGTCCTGCTCACCGTCGCCGATGCGGTACGCCATCACCGCCCGACCTTGATCAGGTACACCACCCGGGACGGCCGCCGAAGCGAACGCACGCTGCACCCGTACGGGATCGTCGCCCATGCGGGCCGGTGGTACGTCACGGGCGCCGATCCCGAGATCGGCCAGGACCGGACCTTCCGGCTCGACCGCATCGCCGACGCGAGGACCCTGCCAGGCGCGTTCGAGCCGCCCGCCGGCCTCGATCCGGCACAGCGCGTCCTGTCAGGGCTCGCCAAGGCCGCGTACCGGTACGAGGTGACCCTGCGGATCCACGGGACGGTCGAACAGATCCGCACCCGACTGCCCGCCGGCATCGCGAGCGTGGAAGAGCCCGTCCCCGCGGAAGCCGCAGATCCGCAGACCGAGCGTTGGCTCCACGTCGAACTGAGAGCAGAGCGGCTCGACTGGTTGCCCCCCGTGCTCGCCTCGCTCGACCGGCCGTTCGTCATCGAGCGACCGGACGAACTACGAGACCTCGTCACCGCGCTCGCCGACCGGCTCGCAGCCTCTGCCCGCCAAGCCTGACGCCGGTACGACCGGCCGGGATACTGCCATCCCATGCCTTCAGGTGAAGACGAATCACCTGTCGACCACCGCCCTCTCGGACGGCCCGCCCGAGGGCGGGCCGTGCCTACGGCCAAGACGCACTGATCTGCTCCTTGGCCGGACGTCTTGTGGACCCACAAGCACGAGGTGCGGGACAGCCAGGTCGATCAGAGGGTGGTCGCCCAGCTCGTCGATGCCCCCCAGACTCGCCAAGGCCGCCTGCGCCGAGTAGCGGGAACCCCGCCGACAACCCGGTACGCCGCATGTCGCGGACAGCTCAGACGAAGTGGGGCGCCGTCAGCCGGTGCAGCCTGGGACGGCGCCGGCCGGGCTGCAGTTGTTCGGCTGGTTGTCGCGGATGACATCGCCATTCAGGGTCAGCACGCCGGACGCCTTGAAGATGCCGCCGCCGTCGCCGGCCCGGTTGTGGGTGATGGTGTTCTCCTCCAGCGTGGTGGTGCCCAGCCCCGCGGGTCCCCCGGCGTGGTAGAGGCCGCCGCCCTGAGCGGTGCCGCCCTTGGCGGTGACCGTGTTGCGGAGGACCTTGTTGCGCCTGGCTGTCAGGGTGCCGCCGTCGGGGTTGTCGATACCGCCGCCCTGAGCCGTGCCGTTCGGTGCGTCGACGGTGTTGCCGGTGATATGACTGTCGTTCAGTTCGAGCGTGCCGAAGGGGCCGACGCGGACGCCGCCGCCTCGCGCGGTGCCGCCTTCGGCGACAGCCCGGTTGCCGCTGATCCTCACCTTGTTCACGGCCATCAGGGCGTTGTTCGCGATACCGCCTCCCTGGGCGAAACCGTGGGGAGCGTCTGACGTGTTGTCGCTGATGGCACCGCCGGTCACGGCCAGTCTGCCGGGCGTCGGAATGCCGTTGGCGACGGCGCCACGCGCGAACCCGCCCGGGGCGAAGGAACGGTTCTTGCTGATGACCGTGTCTTCGACGGTCGTCTCGGCGAAGCTGATGATGCCGGCCCCGAAGGCGAAGCTCTGGGTGTCCTTGGCGACGGTCGCGACGTTTCCGGTCAGCCGGGAGCGGGTGACCGCCAGCGGACCGTCGTTCGCGATGGCAGCGCCGGCCGCGCCTCCACCCACGTCGCTCCCGCTGTAGATCACATGATTACGGGTCACCTCGGTATCGCTCACGCTTCCGGTGCCGGGGTTGTCAATGGCGCCGCCCTGGGCGAACACGTCGGACTCGGACGTGTTGCCGATGAACTTGCTGCGGGTCACCTTCATCGTTCCGGTGTTGGAAATGCCGCCGCCGCAAGCCAGGCCCGGGGGGTCGGGGAAGAAGGGGCAGTCAGTGGCGAATCCGCCGCTGATCGTCGTGCGGGTGAGAGTGAGGTTTCCCGTCGGGGCGACGAAGAGGATCCGGAACTTCGCCACCTTGTCCCCGTGCTCGTCCCGCCTGATCGTGGCCCCACGCCCGTCGATGGTGATCTCACTGGTGATCGCCGGCAGCCCGTTGCCGGGGTTCACGGGGTCCGGCGCTCTCAACGTGTACGTGCACGTGCGCGCCAGCTGGAGCGTGTCCGGTCCCGGTGAGCTGTTCGCCGAGTTGATCGCCGCGACGAGATCCGGGACCGAGCAGCGGACCTGCAGCGTGGCGGCGTGAGCGGCCGGGGCTGGGACCGCCACCAGCGCGCCCGCCACGAGGCCGAGGACGGCCGGGACATGCCGACGAGACATCGGGGACTCCTCCTTCTGCTGTGTACGGCCGGCCGTCCGGGGACCGCAACCAGCCGAGCCCAGCCGACCATGCGCAACGGCCTCCGGCTTCCCGACGTGATCCGTACGGGCAGGCGGACACCCGGACGGAGTATGAAGACACGCGCCTGGTGGTGCAGGACGGTGCGGCTCAGCGCTGCCGGCCGGGAGGGCCCGGTGGCGGCCGGCGGTAGCTGGTCAGTCGTAGGTGGCGTTTGTGTCGGCCGCGGTCTCGGCTGCGTCGTCGCCGTCGCCGTCGCCGTCGTCGGCGACGTGGTCGTGGTTGGTGTGGGTGGTGCCGAGTGCGTCGACCATGAGGTCGCGTAGGCGGGCGAGGTCGTCGGCCATGTCGATGGACGGCTCGAGGAGCCATTGGAACTGGAGTCCGTCGGAAGCGGCGATGATCATCCGGGCGGCCCAGGCGGCGTCCGGTGCGGCGGTGGGTGGGGCTCCTTCCGCCGGTCGGCCTGCGGCGAAGGCGTCGGTGAAGCGGGCGCGCAGGGTGTGGTACCGCTCGGTGAAGAACGTGTGGCCTGGGTGGCCGGGCTCGGTGGCGGCTGCGGCGAGGTCGAGGAAGAGCTGACTGAGCCCGGGGGTGGACGCGTAGTGGCTGACCATGTCCGGGCGCCAGAGTGCCTCGGCCTCGCCGTACGTGTCGGTGTAGGCGGCGTCCCGTGCCTCCAGCACGGCGGTCAGGAGGGCCTCGCGGCTGCCGAAGTGGTGCAGGACGCCCGCGTCGGTCATCCCGACGCGCTGCGCGATGTCCGTGACGGACACGCCGCGGCTGCCGGCTTCGGCGTACGCGGCCAGGGCTGCATCGAGGATCAGCTTCCGCTTGGCGGCGGTCTTCGCGTACGTGCCGCGGCGGCGGGGATTGGTCACGAGGGGACCCTATCCGGGGCCGCCCCAATGAAAACCTAGACACTCTTAATTTTCGCCTTTACGGTGAATGCGGGGGCGGAATGCAGTCCGAGTGATTCCTGACCGACCTGAGGAGGCGGCTATGCCCGCGCCCCTGCTGCCCAGCCCCCGCACCGCACCACGCTGGAGTGACCTGCTCACCCCGGACACCGTGTGCCAGACGCGCTGGGCGTCCTGCACCCGCCAGCCCGAGCTGGTGGCCTGCGGCACCGCCTGGGACGCGGTCGTCATCGCTCCGCTCGAGCGGGGCCTGGCGGGCCTGGACCGGCTGGGGCTGCCCCCGGGGGCGGGCTACCCGATCGTCGCGGACTACGTCCGCCTCCACCTGATCGTGCTGGTCCGGTCCGGGACCGGAGACCGCTGCGACATACCCGGCACCCGTGTCCTGCGCGAGGGGACGTGGCTGCTGGTCCCGGCCGACGACCACGGCACGGCCGCCGCGACCTGGCTGAGCCCGCCCCACCCCCACGCCCCCCTGCTGGTCGACGCGGACCGGCTCCGCGAGGCCCTGCTCCACCCTGACTCCTCGCTCGCGGCCCGCTGACCCGCCCCCGCCCTTGGCGGGCAGGAGCCTGCTGAGGCGAAGCGCGCCTGCCACGAGGGGGCGTCGCGCAGTTGCTCCCGGATGCGGGACGCTTCCCGGCCCCATAGGTCGGCCAGGGGCACGACAGCGCTTTCGAGTTTCCCGTGCATGGAACCTGCCGGAAAGGGTCCCGTGCCCGGTCCACCATGCGGCGCTCACTAGGATTCCATCATGATCCAGGACGGTGAATCGATGCGTGGCGGGCTGTCGACGGTGCGGCGTGAGGGCGAGACCATCCTCCGGCCCTGGCGCGTGTGGACCCCCGCGGTGCGGGAACTACTGCGGCACCTGGAGCAGGTGGGATTCGCTGGCGTGCCGCGCGCCCTGGGTGACGGCCCGGTGGACGGCCACGAGATGGTGTCGCTGCTGCATGGCGAAGTCGGGCTGTACCCGTGGCCCCGGGCACTTCTCGCGGACAAGGGCGTCGTTGCGCTCGGGCGGTGGCTACGTGACTACCACGAGGCCGTACGCGACTTCCGGCCCTCAGCGCAGGCCGTCTGGAGTGACCCGGACGCCTGCTGGCGTCCCGGGCAGATCATGCGCCACGGCGACCTCACGAGCTGGAACTCGGTCTGGGCGGACGACCGCCTGGTGGGCTTCATCGACTGGGACCTGGCCATACCCGGCGAGGCCATCGACGACCTCGCGCAACTGGCCTGGTACAGCGTGCCTTTGAGACTTCACGACCGTCAGCGCAGAGTCGGCTACGGCCCTGCCGGCGCACCGTTGGCGCGACGGCTGCGGCTGCTGTGCGACGCCTACGGCGCCGACCCGGCCGACGTGCTGGACGCGCTGGCGCGGTTGCAGCGTGACGAAACCGAGCGGATAGCGCGCTTGGGCCCACTCGGCCTCGACCCCTGGGCGGCATTCCTGCGGCAGGACTTCATCCCAGACATCGAGGAGGAGCGCGCGTGGGCGCTGGCCCGACGCGAGGAACTCCTCAGCCGTACCTGACGCCACCCGGGACGGACAGGGTCGCGCGGCGGGACGCTGACCCTCAGCCGCCGCAGGCCACCGGGGCCCGCCGCTGGGTGCGGCGGGCCCCGGTCGTGCGCTCAGGGGATCACTAGCCCTTCGTGCGGGCCCCGTCCGTCCAGGCCCGGTCGATCTTCCCGGGCCAGAAGGGCAGGGAGTCGAGCCCGTTCTCGCTGGCCATCCGGTCCTGCGCGATCACCTTCGGGAACTCGCCCCGCTTGTACTGGACCACCTCCATGTCCGGGTAGGGGTCGCCCTTGCGCGTGACCGTGACCGAACTGCTGTTGGCGGCGATGGTCACGTCGTTGTCCACCGCGCCGACGCTGATGAGCGGTTGGACGCCGTAGACGCCGAGGTCGAGCTTCTCCGGCGAGGTGGACCGGTGCCAGGAGTCCTGCCAGCTCACGATGTTGTTGCCGCCCAGGGTGTCACCCTCGTAGCCGTTCTCCTTGATGGGGTTGGCGGGGAGCATCTCGGACTTGCCCGGGATCGTGCGCTTCTTGACGCCCCATCGTCCGCCGACCGTGTGGTCCGCCGGGTTGGTGTGCGACGGGGACACCGAGAAGGTCACGTCCCCGGTCTCGGTGTTCCAGAACAGCACCATCCGGTAGGGCGCGTCCGGGTCGGTGCTGAAGTCGCGGTTGTCACCGAGCAGCTGAGGGAGCGTCACGCCGGGGACCGGATCCATCGCCTTCTCGGTGTGGATGAAGAACCGCATCATGATGATGCCCCGGTCCTCCCCCTTGCCCACGTTGAAGCTCGTTTCGGACGACCCCTTCTCGCCCTTCCTCCACATCTGGGCCCAGGCCTTCTGGTAGGACAGCTGGTGCTGCTCCTCGCGGGCCTTCGCGACCGCCACGACCGTCCGGACGATCTCCTTCGCGGTGTCGATCAGCGCCTTGATCGGGTTGAGCAGCTGGCCGATGCTGAACGCCCCGCTCGGGTCGCTGTCCGTCACCGGCGAGTTGCCCGCGTAGGCGTACCCGCCCAGCTGCTGCCCGTTGGTGCGGTCGACCACCGGGTCGACCGAGACGAACCGGCCGTTGGCCGCGTCGTACTCGCGGGCGCCGAGGTGCGTGAGCCCGGTGGCCGCGTCGTTCGTGCCGCCGACGAAGCCGTGCTCGCCCGCCCACTGGCCCGGCCCCGGCCGGCTGCCGCGCGCGGTGCCGAAGGGTCCGTGGTCGCGCCGGACGACGGCCATGGTCGAGGCGTCCACCGCGACCTCGTCCGTGCCTTGGTGGTCCGGCAGCAGGTAGCTGATCGCGCCGCTCGAGGAGCGGACCGCGGTGGTCTTGCCCAGGACGTAGAAGCGGGTGCCGGTCACCTTCCCGTCGGCCTTGGTGAGCCTGAGCTCCTCGCCGCCGAGGTAGAGGGTGACCGCGTCGGCGTCCCGGCGCAGCAGCCGTTTGCCGTCCGCGTCGTAGAGGAAGGTGCTCTTCCTGCCGGCCGTGGTGGACGACTCCATGCGGCCCTCGGCGTCCCAGGTCAGGACCTGGTCGCCGGCGGCCGTCACGCGCCGGGTGGTGTTGCCGGTGGCGTCGTACTCGAAGGAGTCGGTGCGCGCGCCCGGGCCGGTGATGCCGACCGAGGTCACGGCGTGCGGCCGGGCAGCACCCGCGGCCGGGTAGGTGTAGCCGCGGCGGACGTCCTTCGCGGTGTCACCGGCCGGGTCGTGCTGCACCTCGGCGGTGCGGTTGCCAACCGCGTCGAAGGTGTACGAGTACCAGTACGGGTCGACGCCGCCGACCGCCGGGCGGGCGCCCCCGCCTGGCTTGGCCGCGCAGTCGTCCGTGGAGGTCCAGGCCTCGTTGAGTCGCCGCGCGTGGTCGTACTGGAAGCACTGGGTGTCCAGGACCGACTTGTCGTTGCGCTCGTTGCGGATGCGGGTGATGTTGCCCGCCGGGTCGTAGCCGTAGCTCTTGCTGTCGAGGGTCTGGGGCCCGGACGCCTCCCGGTCGTTGGTGAGGGTGGCCAGGCGGCGGGTGCCCTTCTCGTAGGTGTACGTCTGGACGGTCCGGCCGCCGACGTCGCCGAGGACGGTCTGCAGCGTCTCGCCGAAGGGGGAGTAGACGTTGCCCAGCGAGTAGACCTGCTCGCCGTTGTCCACCGCGGAGGGCAGGCCGGTCGGCGTGTACTGGGTGTACACCGTCTCGGCGGGCAGCCCGCCGCCGGCCGGGAAGCTCGCCGAGGCGATCAGGCCGGTGTCCGGGGTGTACTCGGTGCCGAAGGCGTAGCTGCCCGCGAGGGCGCCCTCCGCCGCGGGGATGCTGACGGTCGAGCCGGTGGCGCGGCCCGCCGGGTCGTAGCCCTTGACCGCGGTGGTGTACGGGCTGCCGTTGTCGTAGCGGGTCGAGGAGGTCAGCTTGCCCTTGCCGCCGGCCAAGGTGTCGTACGTCCACTCGGCGAGCTTGGCGCCCGTGGGGCCGCCCTTGCGGAGCACCGACGGCCGGCCGAGCTCGTCGTACTCGTAGGCCAGGACCTGGCCGCGGGCGTCGGTGCTGGTGGCCAGCTTGCCGTCGACGGTGTAGGTCTTGGTGACCGTGCCCTTGTCCGGGTCCTTCGAGGTGAGTTCACGGCCGCGCAGGTCGTAGCCCGAGAGGTACTCGTTGCCCGCTGCGTCCACGACCCTGGTGAGCCGCTCCTTGTTGTCGTAGGTGTACTTCAGCGCCTCGTAGGCGGCGGGCGCGGCGGTGTAGAGGGGGTTGCCGTTCTTGTACTGGCGCACTTCCACGGGTTTGCCCTGGGCGTTGGCGACGGTCAGCGAGGCCGTGCCGCCCTGCGGGGGGACCACCGCCGTCCAGTTGCCGCCGTACGTGGTGGTCGAGCGCCACTTCTCGGCGCCCTCGGTGTAGAACACGGAGGCCGTGGCGCGGCCCTGGCCGTCGAACTCGGTGCGGGTCTGTGCCGGGATCTGGTTGTCGGCCACCGCCAGCACGGCGGTGCCCGGCGCGGCGGACTCGAAGTAGTCCCCGTTCGCCTTGCTCACCCGGCCCTGGGCGTCGTAGAAGGTGTCCTGGACGATCCGGCCGCCGCCCTGCGCCTCCGTCTGGACCTGGCGGGTGCGCAGCAGGCCGTCGTACAGGGTGACGGCGGTGCGGTACTTCCCGCCCTCCAGCAGGGTCTTGGACGTGACGGTGGTCGGCGCGTCCCGGCGCACCTGGTACGTGAAGAGCACGTCGGCGGGGGAGCTCTTGGCCCGGCCGGGCCGCCAGGCGGCGGTGAGCCGGCCCAGCGGGTCGTACTCCTGGTACGTGGTGCGGCCGTTGGCGTCGGCCGCCTGGACCGTGAGGCCGCGCAGGCCGTCCGTGTCGGCCGAGGTGACGAAGCCCTTCGGGTCCGTGGTGCGGACCGTCGTGGCCTGGGCGCCGGCGGCCGGCAGGTACTCGGTGAGGGTGGTGCGCCCGGCGGCGTCGGTCACCTTGGTGAGGCGGCCGGCCGCGTCGTAGGCGGAGGTGCCGGTCGTGACGAAGACGGGCTGGCCGCCCTCGAAGCGGTCCAGGTCCTCGATCTTGGTGGCCAGCGACTTGCCGGCCACCGGCGCGGCGCCGAAGGCCCCGTTGTCGTAGGTGGTGCGGGTCTCGTCGGTGATGTTCCCCGCGTCGGCCGGCGTGTCGCAGACGGCCGAGGTCCGCTGGACCGAAGACGGGTACCCGATCAGCCAGTTGGTCGTGTCCGGGGTGGTGTAGGCGGTCCGGGTGCAGTGCTCGTCGCCGGTCACGGCGAGGTCGCCCTCGTCGGAGACGGTGGTGTTGCGGCCGTACCCGTCGTAGCCGTTGGTGACCCGTACCTCCCGCCAGGCGCCGGAGGACAGCAGCGTGCGGTGCGTGGTGCTGCCCGTGCCGACCTTGAAGGCCTTGAGGTCACCGGTACCGGCCCGGCTCTGCACGGCCGTCGCGTCCGAGGACCAGGGCCGCTGCTCGACCGCCGAGGCGATGGCGCCGCCGTCCTTGTCGTAGGTCAGCGACTCGATCTCCATGCCGGCGTACTGCGCCGCGTCGGTGACGGTGCCGCCGAAGGAGTCGGGCACGCCCGCGCCCGCGAAGCCGCGCAGGTAGGCGCTCTCGGTCTGGGTGCGGTTGGTCGTGCCGGTGCGGGTCCGGACCCGTCCGTAGCCGCGGTACTGGCTGTACGTGCGGTGCTTGGCCAGGGTGAACTCGTCGTCCGCCAGGGCCCAGCCGGCACCGCCCAGGTACTCGTAGGAGGTCACCGACGAGGTGGCGCCCGCCACCAGGTCGTTGGCGGTGACCTTGGTGACCACGTACTTGTGGAACCAGTCCTTGACCGGCTCGGTGCCGCCCCTGGGCGTCCACCAGGTGGGGAAGCAGCGCTTGCTGTTGGACTCGGGCACGGGCGGGTTGTCGTACGTGCACTCGGTGGCGGAGTAGTCGACCAGGGTCTCGCCACCGGACTCGGAACTCACCCGCGTGATGCGGTACTTGTTCAGCGGCGGCCGGCCCTCGGCGGCGTCCACCCGGTTGGGCATCAGGGTGCCGCCGAACGTCACCGGAGGCATCGCCAGGGTGCCGCCGGCCTTGCCGGTGCGCACGATCGAGTCCAGCCACAGCGCCGCGCCGCCGCTGTCGCCCGTGCCCGGGAAGGTGTGGGTGAGCGCCCAGGTGTCCACGTCCACCGGGGCACCGTCCTTGAGGGCCTGGGCGGTGACGGTGGTCAGCCGGCGGGTGGAGAAGAAGGCCGGGGAGCTGACCTGGCAGTCGGCACCCAGGGTGCAGGACTGGTCGACAGGGGTGTCCGGCCAGTTGGCGGCGTGTGCCTTGTCGAAGGTGCAGTCGGAGGCGGGGCCCAGGCAGCGGGGGGCGGTGCCGAAGACCACCTTGGCGGCGGGCTGGGCGACGTAGACCTGGCCGGCCCGGTGGCCGTACTCGATCCGGTCCACCGTGCCGCCGCGCACGTAGGCCGCGTCGGCCTTGGGCATCGTGGACTGGGTACCGCCGGTGTTGCGGGCGTAGGCGCCGGTCTCCTTGTTGTAGAAGTACGCCATCGCGTTGCCCTGCGGGTCCACGACGTAGTCGAGGTTCCAGCGCCAGGCCTGGTTGCGCCAGGAGTCCGCGAAGGCGGTGGCGTGGCCGGGCTCGCCGGCGTGGTTGCCGAACACGGGCACGGTGAACGTGGAGTTGGTCTCCGCCTTGCCGGTGGACCAGCCGGGCAGCCGGTGCTTGCCGAAGAAGTACTGGGCACCCTGTGCGGTGGTGACCTTCCAGTACTCGTTGTCGTCGTCGCCGTTGGCCGTGTCGGTGCCGCCGCCGTTCAGGTGCTCGACGCGGGAGCCGTCGTCCTGGGCCGGCTTCCAGACGCCGGTGGTGCGGTCCTTGACGAGCGGGGTGGAGCTGCCGTTCAGCGACATGACCGCGTTGTCGGAATGCCAGCAGAGGTCGCCCGAGGCGGCCGGGGCGTTGCTGCCCGTGCCGTTGTCGTCGGGGCAGGACATGTACTGCCGCTCGATGAAGCCGGTCTCCATCGACCAGCCGTCGCCGATCCAGGAGGACTGGTTGTTGCTGGAAGCCGTCCGGCCGTCGATCGACGACGAGGAGTAGCCGAGTTGCAGCTTGGGGGCCAGACCGCCCGGTACGGGCGGCAGGGGGAGCGGGTACTGCCAGCCGAACCCGCCTTCGTTGCCACCGGCCGCCCAGGTGCCGGACGGTGCCAGGGGGGTGGCGGTGAAGTCGCCGTTGCCGCCGGAGGGGGCCGCGGTCGCGGCGACCGCGGTCAGCGCGGCCGGGGCGGCGGGGGCGGCGGAGGCGGCCGGGGCGCTCGCGGCGGCCGGCCGGGGAACCGGGGCCAGCGGCACGTCCGCGGTGAGGGTGCCGGTCCGGACGTTGTTGCGGGTGGCCAGCGGCTTGCCGACCTTGCAGGCCGGCTTCTCCGGCGTGGTCAGCGCACAGGCCGGGAGCTGCACCAGGCGGAGCCGGGTCGCCCAGTCGGCGCCGTACGCGCCGCGGAAGGCGCCGTAGTCCACCCGCAAGGAGACCGTGCCGGCGCCCCGCTGCCCGTCGGCACGGCCGACGCCCAGCAGGACGCCCGCCACGCCGGCCTTCGCCGTGGTCCTCCGGTCGGCCATCCGCAGCCGGACCTTCCCCGGCGCCTGCGCTGCGGCGGCCAGGGTCCCCTTGGCCGAGCCGGACCGGGCCGGGGCGGCCACCGACAGCGGGAGCCCCGCGGCGGCCCGCGGCCGGCCCGCCGTGCCGCCCGTCAGGTCGACCACCCGCTCGCCGGCGGCCGGCCAGCGGACCGTGCCCTGCGCCGGCCGGGCGTGCGCCCGGTCGGTGTCGGTGACCCGGGAGGGCGCCTCCGGTCGTACGGGCGCCCCGGACACCGAGCCGGTCCGCTGGGTGGCGCGCACCTTGAACTCCACGGCCGCGTATCCCGGGCCGGCCGGCAGCAGGGCCGCCAGGATCGTTCCGGCCACCAGCCCCCCGGTCACCACGCGGCGGCGGGTGATACCGGAACGGCCGGCGGTCGCCCCGCCCGGCGCTTTCCGGCCTCCAGCGGAGCGCCTGAATTTCTCGTGTCTCACTGCCTTCTCCCCCTGTCTCGTCTGGGGCGAAGTCTGAGTGGAAATCCGGTGCGAAACCGCTGATGGACAGCGGAGTAATAGCAGGTGTGGACCACTAGGAGGGCGGAATGCTTGGTTCCCTCCAAGGTGTCCCGGCATGATGTGGACCGCACCTCAAGTGCGCCTCAATTCAGGCCATTTGACGGACGCTCACGTCATCGAATGCGCCGCTCCCACGAAAGAAACGAGCCATGAAGCGCCGAATTCTCCCGACGGAATCCGTCGGACACCGCTGGAGGCCGCTCGCCGCGGCGCTGAGCCTCGCGCTGGCGGCCGGACTGGTCACTGCGGCCTCTCCGCAGGCCGGGGCGGTGGACCGGGACGTTCCGCCGAAGCAGCAGCGGCCGGCGGCCGGTCTCGTGGCGGCCGATCTGAAGGCGCAGGCGACGGCCCGCCGGAACGGCCGCCCGGTCGAGGTACCGGAGCGCCGCGACGAGCACACCGAGGTGCTGGCCAACCCCGACGGCACCTTCACCTGGCGCCAGCACGTCAAGACCGTCCGCGTCAAGGTCGCGGGCGCCTGGCGCACGCCGGACGCGAGGCTCGTACGGCGGCCCGACGGGAGCCTGGCGACCCGGGCGACGACCTTCCCCATGACCTTCTCGGGCGGCCGCGGGGGGCCGCTCGCGACCATGGTCCGCGACGGCAAGTCGCTCTCCCTGACGTGGCCGTCCCGGCTGCCGTCCCCGGAGGTCAACGGCAACACCGCGCTCTACCCGGAGGTGCTGCCCGGCGTCGACCTGAAGGTCGTCGCCCACGTGGAGGGCTTCGCCCACCACCTGGTAGTCAAGAACCGCAAGGCCGCCGCCAACCCGAGGCTGAAGACGCTCACTTACGGCATGAAGGCCGCCGGCGTCACGGTGAGGACGGCCGAGGACGGCAGCCTCACCGCCAAGGACCGGCGCGGCACCACCGTCTTCCAGGCCCCGCCCGCCGCGATGTGGGACTCCGCCCGCGCGCAGCGGGCCGCGAAGGCCGCCACGGCCCGCTCCGGCGCCCCCGGCAGCGGTGCCGGAGCCGACTCGCCGGCCCCCGAGGACGCCCGGCGGATGCCCGTCAGCGTGTCGGGCGGCACCCTGCGGCTGGTCCCGGACCGGACCCTGCTCACCGGCGCGAAGACGGTCTACCCCGTGGTGATCGACCCGGTCTTCTCGGGCGGCGGCCGGATCAACTGGACCGTGGCGTACAAGCAGAAGTACAACGCCAACGCCGCCAACACGTCCTACTGGTGGGGCGCCCACTTCGACGACGGCCTGGCCCGTACCGGCTACGAGGACGACCCGGCCTACAAGAGCTACGGCACCGCCCGCAGCTACTTCCAGATGGACGTACGGGGGCTGGGCGGCACACAGATCATCAAGGCCACCTTCAACGTCTTCAACACGTACAGCTGGTCCTGCACCGGTACCCCGGTGGAGCTCGGCTTCACCGGTGCCATCGGCACCGGCACCACGTGGAACAACCAGCCCGGCTGGGCACAGACCCTCCAGACCAAGTGGTTCGCGCACGGCCGCAGCGGCTGCGGCGCGGCCGGCGAGGACTTCGCCGACAGCCCCCTGAAGGACCTCATCCAGCGGTCGGCCAACGAGGGCGGCTGGAACGACGTCACCCTGGGGCTGCGCAGCCGGGGCGACTACGAGACCAACCACGACTCGTGGAAGAAGTACAGCAACGACCCGCACCTGGAGATCACGTACAACCGTCCGCCCGCCGTGGACGCCTACGGCGCCTACGAAGGCCCCTGGTCGCCCGGCAGCACCACCGCCAAGCAGATCGTCTGCGACACCGATCCCGCCACGTGGCCGATCATCGGGAACAACGACGTCACCCTGACGGCGAAGGTCTCCGACCCGGACGGCGAGGACGTCAGGGCCCACTTCGGCATCTGGGCCGACGGCGGCAACGGCGTCCAGTCGTCGGACCCCACGGTCTCCAGCGGCAACTGGGCCACCGCCGGGGTCTCCCGGGACCTGCTGGCCGACGGACAGAACTACCGATGGGCGGTGGCCGCCCAGGACGCCTACACCAGCTCCCCCAACAGCCCCTCCTGCGGCTTCCGCGTCGACCGCACCCCACCGAGCCAGCCCACGGTCACCGCCGCCGACGGCGGTGACAAGCCGGCCCGTACCGAGCGCACCTTCACCCTGGCCGCCACCGACAACGTCGGCGTCGCAGGCTTCTGCTACTCGCTGAACAAGCCGCTGCCCACCTCCAACACCCGCTGCGCGGGCGGAACCTGGGCCGACGCGGCGGCGGACGGCACGGCCACCGCCAAGGTCGTCCCGACCCTGTGGCCCAGCAACCAGCTGTACGTCACCGCGTACGACAAGGGCGGCAACATCACGTCGTACGGCGCCTCCGGCGGCGCCGAGGTCAAGGCCACCAGCCCGGGCTTCGTGGCCTCTCCGTCCGGCACCCGCACCGGCGACCTGCCGGGCGACCTCAACGGCGACGGCTACGCCGACCTGGTCGCGGCGGTCACCGACGACACCCTCCGCCTCTACCCGGGCAAGGGCGCCGGCAGCCTCGACCGGGGCCGCACCATCGGCGCCGGCGGCTGGCGGGGCGCGCTGATCACCCACCGCGGTGACTTCGCCGCCGCCTCGGCCGGCCTGACCAAGGACGGCTACGAGGACTACCTCGTCAAGCTCGGCCCCAAGCTGTACGTCTACCCCAACGACGGTCTCGGCACCCCGCTCTTCGACCGCCGCACCGAGCTCAGGCACCCCACCGCCGACTGGTCCGGCACCCGGCAGATCCTCGCCACCGGCAACGTCGACGGCAGGATCGGCAGCGACCTGCTGGCCGTCGACGGCGACGCGCTCGTGCTCTACAGCGGCACCAGTTCCGGCCCGCTGGCCCAGGACGCCGCCGGCAGGCTGGTCCCGGTCACCGCAGGGGCCGCCGGCTGGTCCGCGTACGACATCGCCTCGCCCGGAGACCTGGACGGCGACGGCATCGGGGACCTGCTGGCCCGCAACCGCACCACCGACCCCGCGCACGCCGAGTTCGGCCGGCTCTTCTTCTACCCCGGTGCACGCCCGGGCGGTGCCGGCACCTACGGCACCGGCGCGCGCAGCGTGCTCGCGGCCTCAGGCTGGTCTCCGAACCGGGTGCCGATGTTCAGCAGCCAGGGCAACCTGCACGGCTCGGTGGTCACCGCCGCCGACGGCAGCCGCCAGTACGTCCCGACCGCGGGCAAGGAGGGGCCGGACGTCTGGACGGCCACCGCGGGTGACGCCACCCCGGTCGACTACGTCGACGACGCCGGCCAGGACGCCGCCACCACCTGCCCGACCGGCTGCCTGCTGCTCGCGCCGCTGACCACCACCGGCGCGGGCCGGCCCGCCATGATCGGCACCGGTGACTGGGCCACCACCATCACCACCGTCGACGCCCTCAGCGACCCCACGCCCAAGCCGGCCAAGGCCGTCAACGGCGTGGACCCGAACAAGTGCATGGACGTCAACTGGGGTG
The DNA here is from genome assembly GCF_000719335.1 of Streptomyces sp. NRRL S-87. Classification (GTDB taxonomy): domain Bacteria; phylum Actinomycetota; class Actinomycetes; order Streptomycetales; family Streptomycetaceae; genus Streptomyces. Next base: position 52,789 of record NZ_JOGB01000031.1, on the reverse strand, counting down.
CCACGGACGACGGCACCAAGGTGCAGATCTGGGACTGCAACTCCTCCGCCGCGCAGCAGTGGACCCTGCCCGGGGACGGCACGCTCCGGGCCGTCGGCAAGTGTCTGGACGTCGCGGGCGGCGGCACCGGCAACAACACGCTGATCCAGCTGTGGTCCTGCAACGGCACCGGTGCGCAGCAGTTCGTCCCGCGCGCCGACGGCTCGTTGTACAACCCGCAGTCCGGGCGGTGCGTGGCCCTGCCGGCCTCGAACACCACCAACGGCACCCAGCTGATGCTCTGGGACTGCCTCGGCATCGCCGACCAGCGCTGGACCATCCCCGGCACCAGCACCCCCACCGGCACGGTCTAGTACTCCGGCCGCACCACGTGGACGCCGAAGCGCCCGCCCCGGGACTCCTCCCAGGTCGGGCGCTCCGTCATGTCCCCTCCAGGACCCGCGCCACGGCACCAGCGACGGCGAAGACGCACGGGGGCGGGCGAGGGGTGGAAGATGCACGGGGTCGAGACGGGGCCGTTGCCCCGACTCCTCGGGCGCGGGCCGGCTGCCCGGGCGGACGCAGTCCGGATGCGTCCGGAGCCGTCCCGACGGAGGCTGGGCGCATGGCGGATCGCGCGCGGATCATCGTCCACCCTGTCGGCCCGATCGGCGGCCGGGCGGTGATCGCGCACGTCCACGGCACCGACGCCGCCCTCGGCACGGCGTACGACCTCGCGGACGTCGCGGAGTTCATGCGCCGGATCGGCCTCGAGGACGCAGAGGACCTGCTGGCCGCCCGGGACCCGCTGATCGAGTGGCAGGGCGGCGGGCCCGATGTGTGGGGCGAGTCGCCGCCGTGACCTCGGGGCCGCAGCCGCAGTCAGCCGGACGTGATCCACGACGAGTACGCGCCCGACGACGGCGCCGACCGCCTGCCGCTCCTCACCCGCGACGGGGCCGTCGAACTGATCGCCCTCGACGGGGCTCGCCTACGGGTTCGAAGCGTGTTCGGTGCCCTGGGTGTAGAGCCGGAAGAGCCGGGGCTCGTTCGGCTCGGCGGGCAGTTCGGCCAGCCGCTGCCACAACTGCGCCGCCAGCGCCCGTGCTCGCCTCCCGGCCCAGTGTGCGGGCAGGAGCTCCGGTGGAAGCAGCGGGTCGGGAGTCATGGCCCGGGTGAACTCCGCGGCCGCCTCCACCGCGTACGTCAGCCGCTGCACCGCACCCAGTTGCCCGGATCCCGCGCCGGCGCCCAGTGCCGCCTCGACCAGTGCCAGCCGGTCCGTGGCGAGCGCGGCGAGGTCCTGGTACCGGGCGGCGATCTCCTGAAGCGGCCACAAACGGGCAGCCAGCTCGCTCGGCTCGGACGTCCCCCCGACACGGAGATCGGTGCTCGTGAGCGTGGTGACGGCCGAAGCGATGCCGAGGTCGACCGCGGCCGCGCCCACGTACGGCCCGATGTCATTCGCGGTCACGTACAGCCCGCCTTGCAGCGGTGCTGCGCCGAGTGAGATGAGCCGGTCGCGCAGCGCGTCGCGGGCGGGGCGCTGGGACTCCGGGACGGCGAAGGCGATCAGGTGCCACCGGCCGTCCCACGGGGCTTCGCCGCGGTCTTGGCGATAGGCGAAGCGGACGAAGTCCGCATCCGGCGCGAGGGCCCCCGAAGCGTCGGCGACGGCGCGCAGGACGGCCCTGCGCCCCCGACCCTCGTGGCTGAACCGCCCCTCCGCGACCAGCCGCTTGATGCACAGGCGCACCTGCTGGTCCGTCATGCCCAGGGCCGCCGCCACGGCGTAGAGCTCGCCTGCGTCCACGCTGCCGTCCTCGCGTACGAGGGCCTCGACCAGGAGCCGGGTCGGGATCCCGGGGGCCTTGACCCCGGTCGCGGCGCTGGCCCCGGTCCGGGCTCCGGCCCGGGGTGCGTGCCTGGTGGCCTTCGCGGCCTCGCTCGTCATGATGTCGCTCCCGGGGTGCGGTCGGCTGCGGTGACGGGGCGGTGCATGGTGGTCACGGCCTCGAATCCCATCAGATCCCGCAGGAAGGGAGTGCGCTGGGTGGCCGTGGCGCGAAAGCCCTGACGTTCGTACAGTGCCCGGGCCCGGGCGTTGACGTCGATCACGTCCAGCCGGAGCCGGTCGCAGCCGTGCTCGGCCGCGACCGCGTACACCTCTCGCAGCAGGCGTGCCCCGATACCCAGGCCTCGCAGCTCCGGCGCGACGGCGAGCCCGTCCATCACCATCTCCCCCCTTGCCGCATCGCGCTCCAGCAGGGCGAGCAGCGCGAGCCGGGGCAGCCCCCGCACAAGGCCATACCCGCGCAGGACATCCACCGCGCCACCGCCCGTGAGGCCCCGGCCGTCGGAGGTCTTGTACCCGCCGACCGCGACGACCCGCCCCTTGCGCAGGGCCACCACGGCCCGATCGCGGTGCAGGTGGGCTGCAAGGAAGGCCCGCCCCGCCTCGGCCGGACCCAGGGCCGGCCCCAGCTTGCGCTCGAACGCCTCCCAGTACAGCTCCGCCACCCGTCCCTGGGCGCCCTCAGGCACGCCCCGCCGAATCTCCGTCACCATGTGGTCAACTGTAATACGTTCGAATCTGAAACGATAGTTTGTCGTCTGATAGAAAGAGTGGCGGGGCGCGTCAGAGGGCGCGCGAAGGGGGCGGAAGCGATGTTGCACAACCACGAGACCGAGCAGAAAGCCCAGGAGCAGCTCGGCCCGGCGAGCAGACCGCGTTCGCGCAGGCGCCGCTTCCTGCGGGCACTTGCCGCAACGGCGGCCGCACTGTCGCTGGTTGCCGCCGCTCTCACTGGCCTCGCCGCCTGGCAGAACACCTACGACCTGCGCGAGGAGCACGTCGTGATCCACACCGGCGGCCGAGCCCTGAACGCGGTCCTGGCCCTGCCCGACATCGGCCGGGGCCCGTTCGGCGTGGTGGTCTTCGTCCACGGCGACGGACCCGTCGACGCCACCCACGACACCTTCTACCGGCCCATGTGGGAGGCGTTCGCCAGAGCCGGCTATGCCTCGCTGTCCTGGGACAAGCCGGGCGTCGGCGGGTCCCGGGGCAGCTGGCTTCACCAGAGCATGGCCGACCGCGCCGCCGAGACCGCCGACGCCATCGCGTGGGCCCGCACCCGGCCCGACCTCGACAGCGGGCGCATCGGCCTGTGGGGCGCCAGCCAGGCCGGCTGGGTCCTGCCCAAAGTCGCGGCCACCACCCCCGGCATCCGCTTCGTCATCGCCGTCTCACCAGCCGTCAACTGGCTACGCCAAGGCCGCTACAACACCCTCGCCGAGTTCGCCGACCGCGGCGCCCCACCGGCCGAGCGCGATGCCGCCCTCGCTCGCCGTGAAGCTGGCCTCGCGGTGCTGCGCCGTGGCGGCACGTACGCCGACTACCGCGCGGCCGTGCCCTCCGACCGGGCGATGACGGCGGACCGCTGGCACTTCATCAGCCGCAACTGGACTTCTGACGCCACGTCTGACCTACGAGCGGCCGGCGCGCGCGGTGTGCCCACCCTCCTCGTGCTGGCCGGGCACGACCGCAACGTCGACGTGGCCGAGACCGAGACGGTCTACCGCCGCGAACTTCCGCCCCGCTCCTTGCAGGTGGAGCACTACGCGCAGGCCGACCACGGCCTGGCCGACCTCGATGTGATCCGCTCCCGGACGCGCGCCTTCCTGACGGCGGTCTTCGCCCCCCGCAGCCTCTTCACCCCCGGCTACCTCGATTCCTTGCGCACCTTCACCGCACGCTTCAACCCCTGACACCCGCCCCCGAGGGGTGCTCCCACGCGGGCCGGCGCCCTACGGCAGCGAACGCGCACCGAGCCCACCCACGGAGTGACGGTGGGCGACCGCGACCCCCGTGCACCGGTCGACGCCTCATCACCGGCCTGGCAGCCGGGCGGCTTGGGCCCGGGATGCATCCACCCCCGTGGGCGGGTACACGCTCTCCACGGTCAGCAGCGGAGGAAAGGGGCGGTCGTGGGTGGAGCGCTGGTTGCAGGCGGTTGGGGACTGTTCGCGGGGGCGGCACTGTTGGTTGGTGCTGCGGTCGGGTCGTTCGTGCGAGTCGCACCACGGTGGATCGCGCTGGTGATGGCGTTCGGCAGCGGTGTGCTGTTGTCGGCGGTGCCATTCGAGCTGATCGCCGAGGCCTACGAGCGTTCCGGCATGTGGCCGGTGGCAGGCGGGGCGGTGGCCGGGGCGGCGGTGTACTCGGCGGCCAACGTCCTGCTGGCACGGCGTGGCGCGCAACACCGCAAGCGCTCCGGGCAGCACCAGCCCTCGGAGTCCGAAGAGCCCGGTTCGGGCAGCGCCATCGCGCTCGGCGCGCTGCTGGACGGGGTGCCGGAGTCCGTGGTCATCGGCACCAGCCTGCTGGGAGGTGGTCACCTCGGGGCGGCCACGGTGGGGGCTGTCTTCATCAGCAACCTGCCCGAGGGCCTGGCCAGCGCAGCCGGCATGCGCGCCGCCGGCCGCAGCCGCACCTACGTCTTCGCCTTGTGGGCGAGCATCGCCGTCATCAGCGGCCTGGCGGCGCTTGCCGGCTACGCCCTGCTGGGCGGAGCGTCCCCGGCCCTGCTGGCGGTGATCACTGCCGTCGCCGGCGGGGCGATCCTGTCGATGATCGCGGACACGATGATCCCTGAGGCATACAGCCGGGTGCACCTGTTGACCGGCTTGGTCACCGTCACCGGTTTCCTCGCAGCGTTCGCTCTCGGCCACCTGTAGGGGGGGCCGAGGCCCTCTCCACGGCGAACGAGGCATGAGCCCTGAAGGGCAGCGGGGACCGCGTCGAGGTCAGGCCGTGGCCGGCGCTGCCAGCCCGAGGGGCCGGCAAGGCGGGGGCGGGTCAGCCGGGCCGGGTGCCGGTCAGCCGTCCCGCGGTGGCGGCTCCTGCCCGGTCGACGGCCGCCGTGACGACGGCGAAGATCGCGCCACCAGGGCAGCGGCGAGCAGGACCTCCTGCCAGGCGCGGTCCTCCTCGGGGGCGCCCGGAGCGTCGTCCTCGTGGCCCATCACCTTCCACACCAAGGAGGCGAGCCCGTAGCCGGGCGCGAACCAGAAGGCGGGGCGCCGTACGGACCAGGGCCGCGGCCGCGCCACCGATCACCGCTCCGGCCGCCACGTCAGAGGGGTAATGAGCACCGCTGTGGACCCGCTCGACGGCCACCAGCACCGTCGGAACCGCGCACGCGGCCCCGGCCCACGGCCACGACGCCGCAACAGCAGCGGTGAAGGCCACGGCGGCGGCGGTATGCCCGGAGGGGAACGACGAGCTGTCCGGCCGGTCGGCGACATCGCCGTGCGCAATCCACTCCGCAGGCGGCCGGCGCCGCTCGACCAGCTGCTTGGCGACCCCGTTCGACAACAGCTCGGCCACCGCCATGGCCAAAACCCCGCCGGCCGCGGCCCTGCGGCCCCGCCAGCCGCCCTTCACGGCCATAGCGAGGGCGGCGGCCCACCACAGTTTCGTGTGTTCGGCCGCTTCCTCGACCGCGGGCAGCAGGCCGCGCACCGCCGGAGAGTCCCAGGCCGCCAGCCGCCGGGTCACCTGGTGATCGCGGCGTTGCAGCCCCGCCAGCACCCTCATCGCCCGCCTTCGCCTCCCTCACAAGTCCCCGACCGCGGCTCACTCCATCCGGCGCCGGTCTTCCTCACTCCACGCCCGGTGTCGCGGGGCGCGACGTACGGCTCCTCGTCCTCGGGCTGCCCGCCGGCGATCGCGCGCCGACGAACCAGCCCGGCGTCGAACTCCAGGCCTTGCGCATTTCCACTCCCGCCGCACCCATGCCCGCCCCCACCGAACGCCCCCGGCCCCCTCAGCCCGCCGTTCCAAGGCCGGCGGCCCGCATCCGAGCCCCTGGCCCAGCCATGGGGCGGGGGACCGTCGATCGCGGGCTGATCACGATCGTCCGGCTGACCCCACCCTCCGCGCACATCTCGCCTCGGAAGAGCGCTGGCCAGGCACGCAGCAGCTCGCGACGTGCAGCACGGCTGCGTCCTGTGGTGGACTGGGCGGCCGATTGCCGGGCCCCCTCCCAAGGCAACCGACTCGTCTGGGCGGCCGGTTTGCGGGACGAGGTGGTCCGCGGTGAGGCATCCTCGAGGGGCGGGCCCTCAGACGTTGCGCACCTGGCGAGCGTCAGCCTGTCCGGCGCCTGCGTCTGGGGGGATGGTCATCGTGCGTTCGGGCTTGAGAACCCTTGCGGCGGCTGTGGCGGCGCTCTGCACGGCAGCCTTGCTGTCCACCTCGGCGGCAGCGGCACCCGATCCGCTGCCCTGGTCGTACCACCAGGGGCAGGGCAACGCCGGGGAGTGCCTGGCGATCTCCGCCTCCGGCAACGCCTTCACCTACTCCTGGACCGAAGAGGACCCGACCTGCAGGCCGAAGGTCGAGTTCATCCGGCACTCGTTCTGGGTGCGCCGGCAACTACCGCAGGTGGATGACCCCGACGTCGCCTACGTCTATCCCGACCCCGGCCCCTACCAGGTCACCATGCCCGGCATCGGCGTCTACTCGGTCTCCATCGCCTCCAGTGACGACGAGGGCAGCTGGTATCCGGCAACGGGCGGCGTGGTCACCATCGGCGCCGACCGGGACGACGACTGGATCCCGGACGCCCTGGACGCGTGCCCGACCCTGTCCGGCCTGGGCCCCGAGGGCTGGCCGGATCTCGGGCTGCGCCCCGAGCACCTCGGCTGCCCCAACCGCGCCCCCCGGGTGCGCGCCGGCGCCGACCTTGCCCTGAACGGGCAGGACGGCACCACCCTCAGGGCCTCCGTCACGGACGACGGACTGCCCGAGTACTTCCCGGTGACCAGTGCCTGGTCGACCCTCTCCGGTCCGGCGCCGGTGCGCTTCGCCCACCCCGACCGCGCCACCACGGCTGTCACCTTCACCGCGCCGGGCCGCTACGTGCTGCGGCTGGCCGCCACCGACCAGGCGCTGACCGCGCACGACGACGTGGTGGTGACCGTCACCGAGCGCTACCGGGTCGAGGTCCGGGCCTGGATCCCGCACCCCAGGGTCGTCGACCCCGTCCACCCGGTGCCCGAGATGCTCCCGCACGTCAACAGCGTGGACTCCATGCATGCCTGCGGCGTGGTCAACGGCCCCCTGTGGCAGACCTCCACCTTCCGCGGCGACAACCACCGCGGCTTCGACGGCAGCTACCGCGGCCGCGTCTGGACCGAGTTCACCTGGGACGGCACCACCATCACCGGCATCAAGACCACCCGCGACCCCGCGGCACTGTTCGGCACCTCACACCGCGACTTCGTCATCGACCCCATGCCAGGAGCCGCCAAACACTGCACCGAGGCCCAACGGCCCACCGAGAAGGCCACGGTCACCCGCAACGGCACCACGGGCGTGCACCTGGACCTCCACACCCCCAACCCCCTCGTCGACTGGTTCCCGGGGCTCGGCCACGCACCGGCGATCGACTCCGACCTCTGGGTCACCTTCTCCTCCCGCAGCAAGATCACGTTCAAGGCCGGCGCCGACGAGTTCCCCAACCACGGCTTCCGCGCCTGGCGCAACGGCAAGCCCTTCTACACCCGTGCTGTCAACCAGGCGGCATGCGTCGACGTCCTCGGCCCCACCGGTGCCTGGAACCTCTTCCACCGCCTGATCTCCCAGACCAACCACGGCACCTGGACCACCAGCACCCACGCCACCCCACACACCTTCGACAAAACCTGCGGCTGACCCCCTCCGCGAGCCGACGTGCAACGCGCCAGCGGGCCCGGAGGGCCGTCGGGAAGGCGGCAGAGCACCAGGGCCGGCACGCTTGTCGTCCGCGGTGCGCAGGCCCGCGCCGTCCCCTACCGGACCGTGGCGATGCCCGCCATGGCCTGATCGTGAACCCCGCGGGCGGGCACACGTGACAGGGGGCGCCGCGCGTCGGCCGGCGGCAGCTCTGCGCCGGTCAGCCGACGACGGCATAGCCCGAACCGCCGCCGCCCAGCACGGGGCGGCGGCTCGTCACGCCGGGCACGCGCATCGGCACGGCGCTCCGGGTGACGGTGCCCGGCTGGGGGCCCGGGTTCCAGAAGTCGTGCCACCGCTGCCCCAGCTCGCCGCCACCGTTGTCGCCCCATGCCCACACCGAGCCGTCGGACCGTACGGCGTACCCGTTGCCGTACCCGGCACCGATGGCGGTCACGGCGGTGAGGTTCCGCACCGGCGCGGCCGTGCTGCTGTGCTGGAACGCGGGACCGTCATCCTGACCGCTCGTGCCGCGGCCGAGTTCGCCGGTCTGGTTCCACCCCCACGCCCACACGGTCCCGTCGCCGCGCAGCGCGTAGCCGGCCAGGCCGAGTGAAGAGGCGATGCTCCGCACCCCGGTCAGACCCTTCACCCTGGCGGGCGTGAGTGCGACCTCGCGGTCGGTGCCGCTGCCCAGCGCGCCGCCGTACTTGTCGCCCTCGCCCCAGGCCCAGACCGTGCCGTCGGTTCGCAGGGCGAATCCGTTCATGGCGCTCGCCGCGATGGAACGCACCTGGGTGAGTGCCTCGATGCGGATCGGGGAGTACGCGTCGTCGGTGCGGCCCGTGCCGTCCTTGCCGTTGCCGAGGCGTCCCCGCAGGGCGTCGCCCCACGCCCAGACGCGGCCGTCGGCGTCGAGGGCGTAGCCGTTCATACCGCCGACGGCGATCTGCACGATGCGGGCCAGGCCCGGGATGCGGGTCGGGGTGTCCACGACCTCGTCGCGGGGCGGCTGCCCGAGTCCCAGCTCCCCGTTGTGGTTGAACCCCCAGGACCAGACGGTCCCGTCCGCGCGCAGCGCCAGCGTGACGTCCTGACCGGAGGCCACCGCCGTGACCCGGTCGAGCTTCACCCTCACCGGCACCGTCACGACCGTGTTGCGGGCGTGGGTGCCGTTGCCCAGCTGCCCGTTGACGCTGTAGCCCCACGCCCACAGCGCACCCTCGGCGGTGAGGGCGTACCCGTTGCTCAGGGAGCTTCCGGAGACGGCCGTGACGTGATCGAGCCCCGGTACGGTCCCGGCCTGGTACGGCGCCCCGACCACGTTGCGCAGCGGCGAGCTCGTGCCCCAGGCGCAGAGCGTTCCCGGCGTGGTGCAGGGCGCCCCGGCGGGGGCGGCGTACAGGTACTCCAGACGCCGGCCGTACCCGGGCAGGTCGGACACGCGCAGGTACCGGGCCAGCGGGACATCGGCGAACGGGACCGCGAAGTACGAGGCGCGCTGCGTGGCCGCCTTGAAGGTGTACGCCCGCCAGCTCGTGGGGCCCCGCCAGTCGGTCGGGTAGGCGAAGACGTCGGTGCGGCCGGTGACGGCCATGGCGACGAGGTCCATGTTGACCGGGTACTGCTTGCCCGCCTTGACGAACCGCCAGCCCTTCGCCCCCTGGGCGACCAGCAGCACGGCCCGTTCGAAGCCGAGCTGCCGTGCGGTGCGGTCCATCTCGGAGGCGCCGACAGGAGTCCCGACACGGCTGCCGAGGCGGCCGGCGGCGTGGTCCTTGTCGCGTTGGGTGTACGGGTAGGTGTAGCCCTCCTCCTTGGTGTGGATCATCGCCTCGGTGTAGTGCCGGTCGGCGCCGAACCGCTTGCGGTCCAGTCCGATGGCGCGGGCCGCGGCGTCGCCCGTCACCACCCACTGGAGGGTGCGGCCCCTGCGCAGGTACCAGGCTCCGTTGTCCCCGCGCACGGACCGGCCGTCGGGGATCGCCTCGAACAGCTTCTGGTACGCGCGGGCCGTGGCCACCGCCGCGTTGCGCCGGTCGAACGCGGCCTGCTCGTCCGCCGAGCGCGGGGCGGGGGTTCCGTCCGCGAAGAGCCTGAGCCTGAACGCCCGGCTGTTGGGGCCGTTGAGGTCGATGAAGTGCTCGGGCATCCGGAGGCGCCCTGTACCCGTGGGCAGGACGGTGCGGCGCTGGAACTCGCCGTCCGACTCCTTGTTGTACTCGGCGACTTCGACTCCGCCGTCGGGCCGGACCTTCTCCACGAACGCGACGTGCCCGAACCGGCCGGGACCGGTGGTGGAGGTCGCCTCCCACTGGGCGATGTCGCCGACTTCGGGTGCCGAGTCGACCCCGTAGCGGGCTGCGAGCGCGCCCGCGTCCCAGTCCTTGGCGTCGTGCCAGCCCCTGATGTCCTTGCCGAACTCCTGCAGGGCGCGCCACCACACGTAGTCGGTGCAGTTGCGGTAACCGTACCCGGCGGGGCTGAAGACGCTGCCGTCCTTCTCGTAGTCGCCCAGAGCGGGGTCGCCGACGGGCACGGCGTCGTGGTGGGGGTAGTTGCCGAAGGCGTTGTAGGCGGTCTGGGCGTCCCCGCTTCCCGCCTCCGCGGCACGAGCACCGACCCCGCCGGACGCGCCCGCCGCGAACACCAGTGCCACGGCCAGTACCCCGCGCCCCGCCGCCCGGCCCACCCGCACCGCCGCGCGCACTCCACCCTGCATCCGGCCCACCCCCGCCCCCGGTCGCGAAGGAACCCACGGTACCGGCTGCGGACCGGTTCCGCCCTGTTGTCCGCCGGGCCGCACCCCGCGGATGCCAGTGCGGCGGGCGTTCCCCGGTCCGCGGCGAGGCCTGCCACCCACCGCAGCGCCTCAGGTGCGGGCGGGCGGAATGCTCACGGGCAGGAGCCTGCTGCTCAGAGCCCGCAGACTCCACGCCCCGCGCGCAGCGTCGATCAGGGGCCGTGCGCTGTGCGGGGACACGGCCAGCTCGAGTCTGGCCTCGGCAAGGAACTGGAATCCTCCCGACGGCGTTGCGCTCGCGCGGTTGCGCCGGTCCTCGAAGTCACCCGGGTGGAATATCTGCAGCAAGGTCAGTGCGTAGTACGTGTAGGCGGATGCCTCGGTGATCAGCTGCTGAGCGGCCTCCGGCGGATCGGCCGGGGACCCGCTGGGGGGTACGGCGCCCGAACCGGCCAGGTACTCCAGCGCTGCGACGAGTTCAGCGGTGGTGCCGGGGCGGGCGTGACGCAAGTGGTCCATCACGGTGCGGTAGCTGGACAGCCAGGCCGCGTTCTCGTGCGTCCACACCTGCTTGGCGAGAAGGGTGCGAAACCCTGCGAGCGTGTCGTGGAGCTCTTCCACGATGAGGCGCCGGGAGATCTCGGTGAGCTCCACCGCGGAAGCCTGTTGGGCCGACGAGATGTCCTCGTGCATCTCCAGGATGCGGCGCCCGTACCGGATCAGATCGCGTGGAATGCCCCCGGACAGCGCGTGCGCCAGCAGCACGTACGGCTCCGGCAGGTCCTCGGCACGTCTGACCATGATGGCGAGGGACTGTGTGACGTCGCCGGGCTGGACGTGCAGGATGTCGTCGAGTGAGCTGTCCGTGGCATCACGGTCCGGCAGGCCCCGCCGGACGAAGGCGGCGCCGACGTCCTCGGCGACGGAAATGAGGTAGTGCACACGGGGCACACCCAGGATGGCCTTGACCTCGCTCAGGAAGGCGAGGGCTGCTGTGTCCGACCCGAGCCGGTCGAGTTCGTCGATGCAGATGATGGTCCGGCCACCGCGCGCATGCACGTGCAGGGCGATCTCCCCGAGCCTGGCCCGCAGTTCCTCCACGAGCTGCGGGAACTTCGCGGGGATGCTGGCGAGCGACGACGTGTGTGCGCTGCCGAAAGCGGCGGGCCCCGAGGCGCTGATGTTGAGGGCCGCGGACGTGGACTGTGTGGTCCGGAGTTGGAACAGGTGGTCACGGCATCGGGTCACCAGCTCGGGCTCGGCCCTCCTGGTCCGCCAGAACCCGATCTTGAACAGGAAGGTGCCGGCGATGGTGTAGGCGAGCCGCGCCGGGTTTTCGGAGTCCAGCAGCATGCCCCGTACGTCGGCGCTCCGCAGGACGACCGAGACGGCGAAGCAGAGCGCGAGCACACTGACGAGCTTCCAGAGCTGCTCGGTCACCAAGCCGCCTGCCTCCCCTCCGAATACGTACGCACCCAGGCAGACGGCGATCGAGAGAACCAGGAGCAGGACGGCAAGAGCTCCGTCGGCGTGAAGGTCTGCGGCAGCCGCGAAGTGGTGCCTGATGCCGGGGTCGAAAGGAAGGCTCACGGCCGGGCCCACGATCAGACAGCACGCAGCCACACGGACCACGGACACCGGCCAGTGAAGCAACCTGTCCCGCCACCGTTCGGACTTCCCCATCCGCCACACCAGAAGACCGGCCACCGTCACGACAAGTCCGGCACCGACGCTGCGCCCCTGCCAGACCTCCTCGGCGTGCCGCGCGATCCAGTCTCCTGCCTCGCCTGCCCAGGACCGCACACCATCACCGTGCTGGGCCCACAGGGCCCTTGCGGTCTTGGCGGTGCCGAGAACGATGAGCCCGACCGCGAAGACGCCGAAGAACATCGCGCGCCGGAACGCCCGGAAGCCCTTCCGTAGGCGCTGGCCGGTCCGCACGAAGCCGGACAGCCGCGTCAGCTGCGGCACCTCGAACCCTTCGCGGGCGATGAACCGCTCGCAGAGCTCGACGAACGTGGCAAAGACCAGGTCGTAAGGGGTGTAGGCGGCCGGCACGCGAACGGTGACGTGGAAGTCCTTCGCGCCGGCGGCGTCTTGCAGCAGCGTCGACTTCCCGGAACCCCGGGGACCGCACACGGCGATCGTGCCGCCTTCGAGAGCGGCGAGTTTGCGCTCCAGCTGGCGGGACGCTTCGCCGGGCACCACCCATCCGGGGCCGCTCGGCGACCGCAACCCCTTGAAGCTCCCGGGCAGGAGTACGGAGTGGGGATCCCTGCCCATCAGCTGCTCGATCACCGCGAGGGCCGCCCGGGGGGTTCCGTTCTCCCGGAGATCCCGCTCCCAGCTCTTCGCCGCCCTGCGTACGTCGAAGCGGTCAAGGGCCAGGCACAGCGTGTACCAGACGAGTGCGAGTTGATTCCTGAGGTTCTGCCGGGACCTCGGAGAGATGACGGCGAAGAAGATCGGCAGGGCTTCCACGCCGAGTGCTCCGATGATCGCCGCCTGCTCGGCCCAGAACGACAAGCCCGACGACATCGCATGGACGAGCGCAGCGAGGGAGACGGGCAGAAGGACGTAGACCAGCGCCGACCGCGCGTCGACGCCCACGACCGACCGCAGCCTCGCTCGCTCCGAGCGGGTACGGGACAGCCCCTCGACGGCACGGCGATAGTTGCCCAGGGTCGTCGTCACGTAACCCAGGGCCTGCCCGATCGTCTCCGGCGTCGCCATCTGGGCACGTACTGCCGGCGCGGTGACCCCGGGCCGGGCATCGAAACGCCGGCGCACCTGCGGGGAGACGAGCGCTGCCCCTACGGCATTCCCATAAGCAGCCTGTTCCTCGGCCGTGTCGCAGGCGAGTAACCGGCGTGCGCCCGGCGTCGGAGGAGCGGCACTCTGCACAGATCGTTCCCTTCACCTTCGGATAGCGGCGCGAGTGTAACCGGAGGGCTGAACTGGCCCACCCGTACGGGCGACGGAACCGATGCCGTCGAGCAGTCCCGCCGCAGCGCGGCGGCGGCCTGCGGACGGTCGAGATCGACGGCGCAGGCCGCGTCCGGCGCGGGCGGCGAGCCGCGACGTCCCGCGCCCAGCCGACCCCAAGGCGTCCGGCCGCCACTCAGATTGCTTGCAGGGTAGGAGGGTTGAGACTGTCGTGAGACTGCGGCGGCCCGTCCGGTCGGTAGCGTCATGCCCGCCGGATCCGGACGGAGAGCACCCCTTCCGGCCAGCATTTGTCAGGTACACCTCACTAGTCCGTCACTTGGAAGGACCGACAATGAAGTTGGCCCGCACATTCGCAGCGGCCCTCATGGCCGTGATCGCGGCCTTGTTCGTGATGCCCTCCGGCGCCACAGCCGCCACCTTCGCCACCGTGCCCACCACGGACAAGTACTTCACCGGCGACGGCTGGGGCCCGTACAACCTCGTCCAGGAGATAGCCGTCAACTCGGCCTACGCGCAGGCCGCGGCGGAAGGGTACCCGTCCTCTCTCTGCCACATCACCCAGGGACCCACGGAGCCCGTCTGGCAGGGCGGTGACACGTACCAGTCCCTCGTGAAGATCCACTGCTTCCCGCCGCCGCCGGCGGGCTCCGGCCCGATCGTCGCCGTGCCCAACGGCAAGTGTGTGGACGTCAAGGACGGCAGCACCAAAGACGGCGCCATCGTCCAGCTCTACAACTGCCACGGCGGCTCCAACCAGATGTGGGTCCTGGAGCCCGACAAGACCATCCGCTCCATGGGCCACTGCCTGGACGTCCAGTACGCCAAGACGGACAACGGCTCGCGCCTCGGCCTGAACTCCTGCCACGGCGCCGCCAACCAGCAGTTCGAGCTGCTGGCCGGCGGCAAGCTGCGCAGCGTCCACTCCGGCAAGTGCGTGGACGTGCTCAGCACCCTCTTGGGTACCCGCCTCGTCATCTGGGACTGCTCCGACGCCCGTCCGTACCAGAACTGGCGCGGCTCGGCCCTCGGCCTCTGAACCCCCGGACGCCCGTGAGCACGGCCCCCGGCCCCCCGGGGGCCGTGCCTCTGCGTCAGCGGCCCGCCGGAAAAGCCGCGGTGCCCGCGTCTGCCCGTTCCTCCCGCCGCCCCCCGGCGCCGGCGCCCTCGCATGTGCTCGTGACGGTTGGCGTCCCGCTGCCGCATGTGCCACCGGCCCGGTCCGAGCCGCCGAGCTGGTCCTCCACCTCGTACGTGCTGCCATCCCGCTCTGCACGTGCCAGGACGATCTGGGCTGGCGCACCTGGGCATCTGGGGCTTGCAAGGGGTTCGCAAACCAGCGGTGGGGGTCCTGCCCGTCTGACGGGACGGACAGGTGTCCGCGGCCCGCAGGAGGGGTGGCGGACACCTGCCGATGTCAGCTTGTCGCCGGCCTGCACCTGGCGAGGACCACGGTGGCGAGCAGGGCGAGGCCCTGGTTGAGCCTGCGGAAGTACGTGGCCCGGCTCAGGTGCAGCCGGTTCGCGATGAACTCGTGCCCGCCGCACCGCTCCACGTAGTACTGCGACAGGATGCGCCCGGCTTCCGCCTCCGTCGCGACCGTGCTGTTCAGCAGGTGCTGCACGCCGGATCCGAGGAGTTCGCGCAGTGCGGCCGGGTCGCCGGCCACGGGCAGCAGCGGGCTGCGGGCGAGCAGCTGCGGACGGTGCAGGGCGTCCAGCGCCTCACGGATGCGGCGGCTGAGCCAGGCCGCGTCGTCGGGCAGCACCGGGGCCGGCGACGGAAGTCTGAGCCGCTCCAGCCAGGGCGGCACCCCGCCTTCGCCGGCGAAGTCCTGCGAGTACACCCGGCAGGCGGAGCCCCCGCCGTACACGTCGTGGCGGAGCTGCCCGTGTACGCGGACCCCGACGTGCTCGTAGAGCGCCTGGTACTCGGGGGAGGGCGTCGAGGTGACCAGCCGGCCCCGGCCGACGGCGGTGGACAACAGGTGCCGGAAGAGCGCCGAGCGGGCCGCCTCCTGCCGCTCCTCGTACACCGCGAGTCCGATGAAGAGCCCGCCGCCGGACGCGGCGTCCGCGTGCTGCTGGAGCAGCGGTTCGAGGACCGCCACGGTCGCGTCGTGGAGCGGCGCGGTGCTGCTGAGTCCGATCGGTCGGTCCTCCCGGTCACACACGACGTACACGCCTTCGGGCACGGCGTGCACCAGCGACCCGAGCAGCCGCTCGGAGCGCCGGACGTCCATGCCGCCGCGCTCCGCCCACACGCGGACGAGCCGGCCGACGTCGGACGCGTCGTCGTCGCGGGCCGGACGGACGTGCACGGGCCTCGTCACCGGGCTGAACAACCGCCGCACCGGCCCGTCCAACGACGCGAACAGAGATCCGGCCATCCGATCGCCTCGTGCGGCGCAACTGTGCTCGGCGGGTATCAGCCTCGTGTGGTGCGCGGCGGCCAGCGTCCGCGCCGAGCGGTAGGCCACGGGCGTGCGCCAGCGCAGGGCCTGGTCGAAGACGGTGCGAAACGGTTCCGCCACGGCCAGTCCGAGCGCGTCCGGGACGACCACGCTGCATGCGCGAAGGCGGTCGAACACCGTTCCGTCCTCACCGAGTTGGGTGAGCAGCTCTGCGTCGCACTGCCCCACGGCAGCGACCAGCAGCAGCGCCCGCTCGATCCCGGCCACCTCGTCGCCGAGCCGCTCGCACACCTCGCGCGCCGCGGCGTCGGCTGCGGCGTCGAGCGCGCCTGGCACGCTGCCCGGGGCAGCGTGCAGGGCTCGGCAGAGAGCCGAGGCGAGCAGTACGTTGCCGCCCGCGAGCCGCAGCACACCGTCACGCAGGTGCGGATGGGTGACCCCGAGCCCTTCGGCCAAGAGGCCGATCTCCTCATCCGGCCACGGCCCGGCTTCGACACCGATCACCTCGACCCCCGGACGCCACGCACGGTACGACGGCAGCGGACGACGGCTGGCCACGACGACCGGGCCTCCGGCCGGGAGCGCGAGCCGGTCCAGGTCGTCCTCGTCGCAGATGCCGTCCACCACGGGCACAGCGGTGGCGAGTTCGGCCAGGATCGCCGACTTCCCGCTGCCGACAGGACCCGTCAGGTTGATCACTACTGGTCTGGTCGCCGCGTCAAGCAACGCTTCCATCACGGCCGTTCGACCTGTGGTCTTCGTGGTCACGTGATGGCCTGCCCAAAGAACGCCTGTCTGCACCGGTCAGATCGGGACGGGATGCGCACTGCGGGGTGATCCTCCCATGTCGCGGATCGGCCCCGGCCGACCGACGCGGCCGGGGGGTCCTGCCCCTCAGATCATCGCAGCCCTGTGCGTCTTGTTCGACCTCGGACCGGTGCGAGGCTCCCGACCACGTCCAAGGACTCTTCCAACGCCAACGCCAACGCCAACGCCAACGGGCAACCAACATGGGCTGCTGACCGAAGCGTCCAGAAATGGTTGGCTGGCTATCGGCCGCTCTGGTGAGAATGAGCGGATGATTACCCCCTCGCCCCAAGGGCCTGTCGAGCCGCCACGTATCGTCACCGAGCTCGCGGCGGGACAGCCGGTACGGGCCGTATGGAAGAACGGACTCGGCGGGTTGACGTTCCAAGTCGGCTTGGGTGATACGCGTCGATTTGTGAAGTGGACGCCGCACGGCAGCGGTATCGACCTTGCGGCTGAGGTGGCGCGCCTGCGGTGGGCGGCGAGGTTCACTGTGGTGCCGCGGGTACTCGGTGAGGGCGCTGACGAAACGGGGTCCTGGATCATCACCCATGGCTTGCCCGGACGTATGGCGGTGGACGGTCGCTGGAAGCGCGACCCCGGCACCGCGGTGCGTGCGGTCGGCTCCGGGCTGCGGGCACTCCATGACACGCTGCCCGTCGCGGACTGCCCCTTCGACTGGTCGGCCGAGAAGCGCCTGGAGAGGGCGCGCTCACGAGCGGCGGCGGGCCGGACCACTCCGGCGGACTGGCCTCAAGAGCTTCAGCACTTCCGCACTGTCGAGCGCGCGCTCGGCGTGCTCGCTGACACCCCGCCCATCGACCGGCTCGTCGTCTGTCATGGCGATGCCTGCGCTCCCAACACGCTGGTCGGTGATGACGGCATGTGGACCGGACATGTCGATCTCGGCACGCTGGGTGTGGCGGACCGCTGGGCCGACCTTGCCGTTGCCACATGGAGTACGCAGTGGAACTACGGTCCGGGATGGGAAGAGCCGCTGCTCGAAGCCTACGGAGTCGAGCCGGACTTGGAACGGATCACGTACTACCGGCTGCTGTGGGAACTGTCGGACTGAGCAGTGCAAGCCGCAGTGGCGTGGTTCACGCGGCCACCGCCTCGGGGCGTTCGACGAGGTGGGGTGCGTTCACGGCTCGCCAGCGGGCTTGGGCGGACTCGACGAGTTTGAACACCATCGCGAGTGCGGCAGCGCGGCTGCCCGCGCCCTTGGTGACCTTCGTGCGCAGGCGAACGGTCGCGAAGGTCGACTCGATGGGGTTCGTGGTCCGCAGACGTATCCAGTGCTCGGCGGCGGGAAGTCGTAGAGCGCCAGCAGGTCGTCGACGTCGTCCGTGACCGTACTGCTTGGCGAACGCCGCGACGGCCTTCAGCGCGAGCTCGCGGTCCTCGGCGTTGCAGATCTCCTCGAGGGCCTTCCTCGCGCTGGGCTGGGCCGACTTGGGCAAGGCGTTTCGAACGTTTGAGGTTTTGTGAACCCAGGTCCTCAGAGTCACCCGGCGCGTCCGGTTGACCCTCTCCGGGCGGTCACCGCTTCGGTCACCTATCCCCGATGCTGCACGTCCGGCGCGCCAGGGTGATGCCGACCAGTGCATGCTCACGACAGGCCCCCGGGGGCCCACACAGGTCACCGACGGGTCGGGGCCGCCTCTGGAAGGGCTGCGGGCTTGCCCTGGTTGGGCTGGGTCACCACCGTACCCGGGGGTCCGTCGATGTCCCCCCATGGAGTACGTGAGCTGGGTCGGGGTGTCAGGGAGCAGGGTTTCGGGTGGTCAGCGTGCCGGGACGAGGCGGGGGTAGGGGTCCAGCTCCAGGAAGAGGCCGCCGGGCGCGTGGTGGCGGCTGGTGGGCAGCGAGAACATCTGGTCGGTGGCGTGGCCGCCCAGGCCATGGGCCGGCTGCCCGGGCAGGGGCCCGCGGAGCCGGGAGTGGAGGACATCCACGGCTTCCTCGCGGGCGTCGCGGACGTCCTCGATCCCGGTGATGATGTTGAGGAACGACTCGTGCAGGCGCGTGCCGGCGCGGTCGCGGCGGCTGAGGGTCTGGGCCTTGCGGAAGTAGGTGTCGCGGCCGTCGTGGATGCGGTAGAAGGCAGTGACGAGGATGAGGAGCCGTTCGTAGGCCTGCCGGTAGGCGGTCTGGTAGAAACGCCGGGCCGCGTCCTCCTCGACCTCGCCGCGCAGGGTGCTCCCGATGGCGGCGGCGCTCAGCAGACCGCTGTACATCGCCAGGTGGACGCCGGTGGACAGCAGCGGGTCGAGGAAGCAGGCCGCATCGCCGACGAGGAAGTAGCCCTCGCCGCAGAAGGTGCGGCTGACGTAGGAGTAGTCGCCCTCCACCTTGACCGGGGTAACCAGACGGGCGTGGGCAAGGATCCGGGTCAGGTGCGGGGACTGCTCCAGCGCCTGGTGGTAGACGGCGTCGATGGAGCCGTGCTGTCCCCTCGCCCGGTTGAAAGACCGCTTGCTGGTGACCAGGCCGACGCTGAGGGTGCCGTCGTGGAGGGGGATGGCCCACAGCCAGCCGTCCTCGGGGAGCGAGAAGACGCCGATCGCACCCTGCGGTGCAGCGGGTAAAGGCGCTGCGCCACGCCAGTAGCCCCAGGCGGCGACGTTGCGGAACGCGTCGTGGAAGCGGCGGGCACCCAACTGACGGGCTCCCAGGACACCGGCCCGGCCGGAGGCGTCGACGAAGTACCGGAAGGCGGTGCTGCCTTCACGGCCGCCCTGGGTCGTCCAGGTGGCTTCCGTCGCCCGGCCGGCCGGCAGCTCGACCCGGCGGACACTGGTCTCCTCCCGTACCACGGCGCCCTGGCTGCGGGCGTGGTCCAGCAACAGGTGGTCGAACTCCCCGCGCACGACCTGAAAGCTGTAGGGGGCCGGCCGTTGGGGCTCGTCGAAGCCCAGGGACCACTCCTCGCCGCCCCAGCCGTAGAAGGCGCCGGTCTTGCGGACGAAGCCGTGCCGCTCGACGGCCTCGCGCGCGCCCATCGAGTCGAGGACGGGCAGTAGCGACGGCAGTAGCGATTCCCCGATGTGGTAGCGGGGGAAGTGGTCGCGTTCCAGCACCGTCACCTCCAAACCCTGCTGCGCCAGCAAGGTGGCGGCCGTGGCCCCGCCGGGGCCGCCACCGGCGATCAGAATCTGGGTCCGCTCCCGCATGTCACTCCCGAGAGAAGGTTTCGGCATCGCTGTCGGTGACAGGATGATGACCGTGACCAGTAAAGGGCGGACACCCCAGGTACCGAAAGGAGCCGGTTCGGCCACCGGCCACGGCGCCTGCACCGCAACCTGGCGCAGACGGGCACTGACCGTGGGAGCAGAGGAGGAGTACCTGCTGGTCGACCCGCTCACCAGACAGCTCAGACCCGAGGCCCCCAAGGTGGTGAACGAGGCCGCCGCCGAACTGGGCGAGAGGGTCACCACGGAGATCACCTGCTACCAGGTCGAAGCGCGCACCGACCCCCACACCAGCCTGGCCGCCTTCGCCGATCAGATCCACGCCATGCGCAGGGCCGTCGTACGCGCCGCCGCCCGACACGGCCTGCGCGTCGTCTCCAGCGGCACGCCCGTCCTGCCGCAGCCTCATCCCATCGCGGTGACCGAAGGCCCCCGGTACGCCCGCAGCGTGGCGATGTTCGGTGCCCTGGACGACGAGCAGACCATCTGCGCCTGCCACCTCCACATCGGCATCCCGGACCTGGACCTGGCCCTGCAGGTCAGCAACCACCTGCGCAGCCGACTGCCGCAGCTGATCGCCCTCGCCGCCAACTCACCGTACTGGCAGGGCCGGGACACCGGATACGCGAGCTGGCGCACCCTGGCCTGGGCCCGCTGGCCCGCCGCCGGACCCCCACCGCACTTCGATTCCACGGCGCACTTCGACGCCCTCGTCGAGGACCTCACGGGGACCGGAACCATCATGGATCGCGGCGGACTCTACTGGGACATCCGCCCCTCCCACCACGTGCCCACCCTGGAGATCCGGGCCTTCGACGCCACACCGACCGCCGCCGACACCGTGCTGCTCGCTGCAGTCACCAGGGCTCTCGTCGCTACCGCCCTCACTGACATCGAAGCGGGCAGGCCCGCCTTCCGCCCGCCGTCGAGCCTCCTGCGGACCGCCTGCTGGCGCGCCGCCCGCGACGGCCTGACCGGAGACGCCGTAGACCTGCACGCCCGGCGCCTCCAGCCGGCCACCACCCTCATCGAACGGATGCTGGACGATCTCCACCCCGCCCTGGCGCACCACGGCGACCTGGACACGGTCACCGCCGGCTGGGCCCGCCTGCGCACCCTGGGCAACGGCGCCGAACGCCAGCGCGCAGCCCACCGCCACCGCGACAGCCCCGCGGACGTCGTGGACGCGCTGATGCAAGCCGTCGACGCCGCGGACCAAGCCCGGCCCTGACAGCGCAGCGCGGAAGACAGGCGGGCACGCCGCACCCGACACAAGACAGCGGCCGCGCTCGCAGGCAAACCACCCGCCAGCCGCGTCCCCCACCTCACAGGGCAACACACCTGTGCTTCCTGCCGGTCGCCGCCTCGCCTTCCCGGGCGAGGCCGGCGACCGGACCCCTCCATGCCACTGCCCGGTCCGCGACCCCCCAGCCGTCGCGGCATGCCGCAGCCCGCAGCAGGAGGGCCTCACCCCTGACTCCCGCATCGGTGCGTATCCCCTGCCCGCGCCGCTGCGGCTTCGGCGGGTGAAGACATGATGCTTCAAGCCGCGCCGACCCCCGACATGCCGGAGCCGACCTCCAGCAGTGGTCTGATCCTGATGCTCGGCGTGGCAGGGGGGCGGTGCCTGTCATCCAGGGCAGGGGCGGCCGCACGTTCGTCTCGGCGGGCCGGCCCGAGATCCTTACGGGCCCACCCGACGGCGAGCGTGCCACGGACCGGGGAAGCGGTCCGCGCGGCGTTGCGGGACCCGGGGGCGTCGCGGCGGACCGGCTGACGGAGGCCCCTGGGGGCGTTGCCGCCTCTCCGGCCGTGGGTGACCGCCTCGGCGGTCTGCCACCTCGTGAAGGCCGCTCTCCTGGTCTACCTCGGCGGGGACATGCAGTTCCGCCACGTCCATCCGGAATCAGGTGGCCGCCCTGGTCCGTCGCCGCTACCTGCCCGCCCTGTTTCGCGGCGAACGCGGCCCGTTACCAGCCGACGGGTCGCGCGTCTTTCGGCGGGGTGATGGGCGGAACTCCGCCGAAGGAGCGGAAATCGATCGTGATCGTGGTGGAGCGTGCCATTCCGCGAGGCGTGCGCAGGTCTTCGCGTACGCGCAGCAGGCGGCCGGCGCCGTCCACCCAGGCGTCGATACCGATCTCGCTCACGTGCTTGTTCTCGTCCTGTTCGCCGTAGGTGAGCTCTTCGGTCATGTACGCCGCCCAGGGGATGTCGGTGCTCAGGTCCTTGACCGATTGGAAGGGCACGACCGTGGTGTAGTGCCCGGCGGCGCGGCCGAGGACCGTCTCTTGACGGGCCAGCCGCACATCCCCCGCGGCTCGCAGCGCGTTCAGGAAGAACGGGATGATGACCCTGACCGGCTGGTTCTGCTCGTGCTGAACCGCGTAGGCGTCCGGCGAGTCGGTTCCCGCCCAGACCAGGAGGGTGTCGTTGGGGTCGGTGCCGGGCTTCGGGCCGTAGACCCTGTTGGTGACGCGCCACCTGGACATCGCCGGAATCACCATGGACTCCTGGGCGCCGCTCCAGTTCGCGCGACCGGCCAGCGGTTCTCCCCACCTCTGTCCCACCTGCACCGCGATCTCGGCCGACCCCGCCTTCAAGGCCCGCTCCGCGGCCGTTCTCAGGACGCCTTCTGGCGATCGAGCCTCATGCACGCGCCAGCCGGCGAACGCCCCGCCGACGACCACGGTAGCGATGCCTACCGCGAGCACCACCCGCCTGCGCATCCGCTCGTGCCACCCCCGCAATGACGCCCCCCGTGTCCGTCTCGGGCCGGTACGGTCCGGAAGATCGAATCCTAGATGATTACTCCCCTTGATCTTGGGGCTGCTCAGCCATCAGGTGCCGGGCATGGCAATGCGCTGGCCGAGCCGGCGGCCGGGGAGGTGGGGGCCTCGCTGCGTCGGGCTGACCGCGCCGGGCGCGAGGCCGTTGGCGGTGCCGGGGGAGGTGCGGGTGATCGACCGATTCCGGGCGGGGACAGGCGGTCCGTGGGTGACGCTGGCGTTGCCGGCGCGGAGGGCCGCGAGGTGCATCCGGCGGCAGAGCCGTTCGCCGGCCCGGCCGCCGAGCTCGACCGCGACCTCGCGGAGCCAGGTCTTCAGCCCGAGGCTGGAGCGACGAGATCTCTCGCTAAGCCCGCTGACCTGCTCGACGAACGTCCGCCGCCGACACCTGGACCGGTCGCAGAAGAACCGCCGCACCCTCAGCCTGACCAGCAGCTTCGTCCCGGCCAGGGGCCGC
Organism: Streptomyces sp. NRRL S-87; assembly: GCF_000719335.1. Lineage (GTDB taxonomy): Bacteria > Actinomycetota > Actinomycetes > Streptomycetales > Streptomycetaceae > Streptomyces. Next base: position 29,741 of record NZ_JOGB01000031.1, on the reverse strand, counting down.
TCGGCCAGCCTTCGTTCGTAGGAGGAATGGACCCTCTGGGCCCGGGCACAGCATCCCGGGCATCGGGGCGGCGGACCACGTGCGGCCGCCACCACGACCAGGGCCTCCGCCGTGAACTCCACGGCCTCCAAACGAACATCGACCTCCGGGAACGGCACATCATCCAGCGAGCAGACCCCCACCAGCCAGGCATGCCATGCCGAAACGTTCCCGCACGCGACCCTTGACCTGGGAAATCACGGAACTCCGGTCAGAGCCAAATTCGAGATCCGCATCAGGGCCAAGTGCTCGCTGACGGCGGCCTGGACGATCTGCCACTGGCCCTGCCGGCTCGTGAACGCCTCGCCGGCCTCCACCTGCCGGTCGCTGGTACTGAACAGCGCCCGCAGATCCCCCCGCCATGGCTTCCCCTGGTGATCGTCTCCCTTGTTCTCAATCTATGCCCGTCCAACACGCCATGAAGGTGCGTCAGGGCAGATTGGTTGGTCAAGCACGTCGGCGCGGCAAGCCCAGTGTGTCGTCGGCCCTTCCTACCGCTCGCCAGCAGTCGGCGCCCCGCACACCGCGACGCTGCAGTCGTACGGCTGCGTGTTACCGAAACGAGCAGCACAGCGGCAAGCCCATCGGCTTGCATCTACCGCTCCTGCCGCCTCGGAAGATAGTGAAATAAATGGGGACAATTACCCCGCGGACTGCCAGTAGTCAACATCAGCCATTCACATGTCCGGGAATTTCAGATTCCGCCGATGGGTGCGAGCGGAGGCTCCCACGTTTCCGCAGGTCGGGGAAACGCCCGCTCTCCATCCGGAGGCGTTCGGAGTCTTGGATTGATCTCAGACATCAGTTGTTGACACGCTCGGAAATGCTTGAGTCGGCTGCGGGCTGTCGGTCAGAGTCGGATCCACATCCCGCCTGGGTGCCGACACCATCGAATGCGCTACCGCTGGCGGCATCTTCCGAAATTCGGCTAGGTGCTCCCGTGAAAGTGCTCTTCAGGAACGGGGTATCGACATGAATCGCTTACTCGCCCGAGGGTCCGCCCTCGCTGCCGCCGTGCTGGCCATATCTGGGATCACTGCACTCTCGCCGGCGTCCGGGGCGGAGACCTGCACGACCACGAGCAACGCCAAGCCCATCCTCTTGCCCGGCATCCGTCCCGACACGGTCGTGTCCATCCCGGTCTGCCTCGAGACGCTGTCGGGCGGCAAGGGCCGCGGAAAGATCCTCTTCCACTGGAAACTGATCAACGACGGTCAGTCCGACGTGACGAGCAAGCGGTTCAGCTCGTTCCAGGGCATCACGCGTCTGGCGAGCCGCGAGCCCGGCGGCGAGGACACGGGGGTGAAGAGCCCGATGTGCGGCTTCACCGACGTCCTCAACTCGAACGCTCCCGAAGACCCGCGCCTCCCGATCGGCTGCCAGTCGCCGTGGGCGGTCCTCGATCCGGGCAAGCAGTGGTCTGGTGACGCCACTGCCGTCTACGACATCGTCGGTGACGGGCTGGGCCCGATCACGTGGCAGCTCGCTGGCTCGCCCAGTGCGAGCCGATGAGGAAGTCGGCCGCAGGCGCGCTCGCTGGGGCTCTGGCCGCGCTTGGCGTCCTGGTCGGAGCTCCGGCCGCCGAGGCGGACCAGTTCGATTCGTGGAACCTGTACCAGATGGACTCCTGCTACAAACCGTGGGAGTCCGCTTTCAAGTTCCATCTCTGGTTCAACTCCGGCCAGAACGGAACATGGCGGAACGTCGGGTACTCCTTCTACGACTTCGACGCCCTCTGGCCGGGCGACGGCCACGCTCACCCCATGCGCTTCTGCTCCATACCGCTGGGCAGCACCTACCTGGACGGAAGCGTCAAGAACGTGAAGAACAACGCCGCCTCCGGCCAGAACGACCACGAATCGTACGGGGCCACCGTCTACTACAGCAGCGGCTACAAGGGCCCCAAGGATGTGATGGCGCCGTACCAGCACATCGACCGGTTCGTGAACGTCTACAACGACAACGCGTCCTTCAAGTGGAGCTAAGGATGTTGAAACAGAAAATGAAAAAGGCTGCCTTACCGGTGGCAGCGGCCGCCACCGTGGCGGCGGTCGCAGTGGGCCTTTCCACCATGGACGGCCAACACGCCACGCCCACTGCCGGCGGCACGGCTGGCGCAGAGCCGCAGGCAGGTCAGGTGGTGAAGAAGGACCCGCGGGATCCAGCGACCTGGGCACTGCCCGTCGAGGCCTACATGCCCACCAGCTCGCAAGCACAGGTCATCACGCGAGCCCGGGCCAAAGCCATCGACAAGTGCCTGGCCGAAGCGGGCTATCCGCAGTGGACTCCACCGCCGGCCCTCCCGCCCCTGGGCGGCAAGACGCTCACGGACCGGCGCTACGGCATCCACGACAAGAAGCTGGCCGCCCGGCGCGGATACCACCCGGCCGCGGCTGAGCAGGAGGCCTACAACAAGGCCATGGAGGCCGGCGCGGTCGATCGCTCCGGCTCCGACGAGGGCGTGAAGCGCCGCTGCGCCTCACTGGCCGAGGCCAAAGTGCCCACCGCGCGACTCCTGGGCTCGTACGCCGAGACGCTCGGCAACAACGCCTTCCGCAAAGCCACCGCCTCACTGCCGGTGAAGGCGGTATTCGCCAAGTGGTCGGCGTGCATGAAGGGCAAGGGATACAGCTACAAGCAGCCCATGGACGCCAATGACGACCCGCGCTTCAACGACCCCGACACCGTCACCCGCCGCGAGATCGCCACCGCCCTGGCGGACATCGACTGCCGGGACACGTACAACGTGGCCAAGGTCTGGTTCGACGCGGAGGCCGCCCAGCAGCAGCCTGCGATCGCACAGCACAAGCAGCGCCTGGAGTCCGACCGCAACGCAACACTGCAGGCCGTGGCCGAGTCCCGAACCATTCTCGCCAGCCGCTGATCGAGCCGTCGATACAGGGGCGGCCCCCGCCTCCCGGCAGGGGGTTCGGGGGCCGCCCCACGACGAGGACCAGGAGTAGAGCCGACATGCGTAGGCCGACAAAACTCATCGCAATCTCCGCGCTGCTCCTCACCATCGTGGGTTGCGGCTCGACCGGAGCCGCCGAATCCGCCAGCAGCACCCCCACCGGTCGCGCAGTCGTTCCGCTGGCGTCGCTTCCCGAAACCCCCGTCCGGGGGCTTGCCAAAGGGCTGTCACTGCCGCTCGACGCCTACACCTACACGCCCAAGGACCGGTACGTGTGGCAGGTGGCGATCCAGAACCAGTGGCGTACGTGCATGCGTCGCTTCGGCTTCACCACGTTCAATCCACCTGCCGTCTCCCCCAACACGGTCGCAGCGAACATCGACGCAGGCATGGGCCGCCGCTACGGCATCTCCGACCTGGACGCGGCCAAGACGTACGGCTACCACCTGCCCCCTATCGCGCCCGACCCGCCGGACTGGACTCCCGCCCCGGGAGCCGAGGAAGCAGTCTTCTCCGGCAAGGGACCGGAGCTGACAGCCGGCACGTACAGAGGGAGGAAAGTCCCCAAGGGCGGCTGCCGCAGGGAAACGCAAGCCGTCTATCCGATGCCCGATACTCCTCGAGCCCTCGCTGCGCAGGGGCGCGCCTTCGCCGCCTCGCGCTCCGACAAGAAGGTCGTCAAGGCCATGGCGGCCTGGTCGTCCTGCATGAAGACCAAGGGATACAAGCTCGCGGACCCCTTCAAGGCGCCGGCCCTCGTCATGACCTCCATCACCGCACCCACCCCGTCGCCTGAAGAGCTGAACCTGGCCACCGCCGACGTGGCATGCAAGACCCGCGTCCACCTGATCCAGGTCTGGCACCAGGCCGAGACCGCCCTCCAGCAGCAGGAGATCACAAGGAACGCCGCAGCACTCCAGGAGGACCGATCGCACAAGGAGCAGGCCACCACCAAGGCAGTCGCCGGATACCTGAAGGGAGCGCCAAGATGATCAGGAAGATGCTCGCGACCACTACGGCAGCCACCATTCTCGCTCTCGTGGGCGCGATCCCGGCGTCCGCTGCGACGTCCTACGAGGCCGACCTGTGCACCAGCAGCGGCGACAAGTAGTGCTTCGCCATCCACTTCAGCAGCCGCGGCGCTGAAACCTGGTATTCCTTCGGCCCCTGATTCCTGTCTAACAGATCGATCCCGGACTACTTCGGTTACTCACCGAACTACGCCTCAGACGAATTTCCTAGACAAGCTGGCCAGAGGGACCCGCAACGCCTGCCGCCGGTCCAAATTGGCATGGGCGAGGCAGGTGACGCTACCGGGCATGAGTAAGTCTGTGGGGAGCCCGGACGACAAGCTGGACGCAAGCGTGGATTGTCATATGCCTGCATGTTCTGGAGCCCTCACCGCCGGCGTCCTCACCGACACCAACTACAGCGAGAGGCCGCCACGTGGGCGCAGGGCGGCGGCGGTAGCCACCGCCTACGCCCGGGCGATTGCCCGGCACCTGGGCTGGGGCCTCATCACCGTGCTCCGGTACGCGAACGCCGCACGCTGGCAGGACACCTTCCGCGAGAACCGGCCCCGGCCCAGCAGACTGGACCCCTACAAGCCGTACCTGGAGCGACGCTTCGCCGAGGGATGCACCAGCGTCACCCACCTCCACAATGAACTCCTCGCCGACAACGCGTCCGTCACCTACCAGATGGTCCGCGCCCACATCGCCACCCTCCGCGGGACTCCCGCCGGCACGCGATCCCGGCCTCCGACGGTGCGCCTGGTGACCGGCTGGCTTACCGGTCACCCCACGACCCTGACCGAGGAAGCCGAGCCGGCCTGAAGCAGGTCCTAGCCCGCTGCCCAGAACTGGACAAGGCCGCCGGACACGTCCGCGACTTCGGCGAGATACTCACCGACCGCCTCGGCTCCACACTCCCCACCTGGATTGACGAAGTCGACGCCAGCCAACTCCCCGGTCTCACCGGCTTCGCACTCCACCTTCTGCTGGGACCTTGACGCCGTGACAGCTGGGCTCACTCTCGACTGGAGCTCCGGCAGCATCGAGGACGCCGTCAACCGCATCAGGAAGATCAAGCGCCACGCTCCCTCAATCGAACGACACCGTCACCCTCCGCGACGACTCCCCAAGATCTGTGCCAGAACCCGGTCTCGTGGACAAAGCCACCAGCGGCACCGTGGCCGGGCCCGAGCTCGCCGAGGCCATCCACCAGGTCGCCACCGCCGCCGGCCGCGACGACGCCCTCCCGAGCCTGACCGGCATCCAGGCCGAGATCACAGACGACACGATCACCTTCGCCGCCACCGACCGCTACCGCTTCGCGCTGCGACCCATCTCCTGGACCCCCGCCGCGGCCAACGGCGCCACCACCCAGACCACTCTCCCGGCCGAGTCCCTCGCCGAAGCCGCCAAGATCCTCGCCACCGACGACCAGGTCCACCTCACCCTCCCCGCCTCTCACGGCGTCCTCGGCCCGGCCGGCCGCACGCCCACCCTCACCCTCACCCTGCGCGCCATGGACGGCCAGCTCCCCGACCCCAAGAAGCTGTGGCCCACCGGCTTCACCGCCACCGCCGACCTCGACACCGCCGACCTCGCCGACGCCGTCAAACGCATGGCCCTTGTCGCCGAACCCGGCCACCCCGTCAAGCTCCACCTCACCGACGGCGCCCTGGCCCTCAGCGCCGGCACCGCCGACGACGCCTCCGCCGCGACCAGGTCACCGCCACCACCGACCTGCTCACCGGCGCCCCCGTCACCATCGCCTTCAACCCCGGCTGCCTCCTCGACGGCGTCACGGCGCTCAAGACGGACCGGATCCGCCTGCAGATCGTCAACCCCGTCAAGCCGGCGCTCCTCGTCCCCGCCGATCCGGTCCCCACCGCGCTGCGCTACCTGATCATGCCGATCCGCCAGTCCGGCTGACCCGCCCCGGGGCGGCCGCGCCATCCCGGCCGGCCGCCCCGCCCACGTGGCGACCGCCACCCCGCGATCACCCCCAACACACCAATCACGCAAGGAGAACCAGATGTTCAACGCCGGCGCCGAGGTAGAGATCCTCCCCTGTGAGGACGACCCCAGGGCGAGGGCAAGACCGGCAGGATCGTCGACGAGGTCCCGCCCGGCCCGCTCACCGGAGGCCGGTGGACGGTGAACAAGATCAGCATCTTCATCGGGCCCGTCCTCTGCCACGCGCACGAGCTGCGGGCGACGGGAGGATGACGCTGGTCGACGCCGCCCAGCAGTGGATCCACTCGCTGTGGCTGTACCTGTGCTGGGGCGGAGGCCTCGTCGTCGGTTCCTGCCCGGTCTGCGCAGCGCCCCGTTTCTTCGCCGAGGTCCTCTACGTGCTCCGCCCCGCGCCCAGCCGACCGGCACCGGATCCCCACACCGCAGCCGTGCGATGGCAGGTGATCCAGCGAGACCACGACCGCATCAAGGACGAGTACGGTCGGCTCCGCATCGACCCGTTCCGCGGCGACGAGCTCGCCGTCCTCGACGACCTGACGGTCCCCGAAGCCGTCGCCCTCGTCCAAGCGCTCGCCGCCGCCAGTGACGCCGCCGACACCGCCCACCCCCCGACTTACCAGAAGGCCGTGCTGCACCTGGCCCACTCCTGGCGCCACGCCCAGGCCCGAGCCGCGAACAGCGAGCTCCAGCCCGACGGACCCGTACGCGCTGGCCGACGCCATGTCAACGACCCCGACGGCGACGGCACCGGCCGCAACTTCCCCGACCTCTACGCCCGCCTGTGCGCCCAGCAGCCGGAGGCTCGAACTCCTCGATGCTGCCCTCGACCCCCGAGCGCAGCCCGTAGAGCCGGAGCCAGACCGTTTCCATAAATTATGAATATAAAAATGCTATGCTTCGAGCATGAGTCGTCAACACACCGCTCCTGGCGCGTCCGCCGCCATCGGGGCAGCCCTCTACGGCCTGGCCACCAGGGCCGTGAGACGCCTGCCCCGGGACATGAGCCTGACGTCCGCCGCCACCCTGGCCACCCTGGACCGGACCGGCCCGCGGCGCATCACCGATCTGGCCGCGGTCGAGGGCGTCACCCAGCCCGCGATGACCGCCCTGGTCCGGGTGATGGAGGAGTCCGGCCTGGTCGAGCGGCGGGGCGACGCGTCCGACAAGCGGGTCACGCTGGTGTGCCTGACCGAGGCCGGCGCCTCCTATGTCCGGACGCGGCGCCAGGCGGGCGTCCACGCGTTCGAGCGGTTGATCGGCGAGCTCACCGGCGACGAGGTCGAGGCGCTGGTGGCGGCCCTTCCGGCGCTGAAGCATCTGGCAGAGCTCGAAAGCCAGGACCGCGAAGGGCCGAAGCAGTGACCGGGCAGCCGGTCGGCGGGGCCACGGTGAAGGCGTTCCCGGCTGCGCGTTCCGAGGCGCGGCTGCTGGTCCCCGCCCTGATGTTCATCGCTCTGGGCGTGGCGGCGGTCGCCAGCCTCGGGACGCCGCTCATCACCAGCGTGGCGACCTCGTTCCACGTCTCGCTCGGCAGCGCGCAGTGGACGCTGACCGTCGCGCTGCTCAGCGGCGCCGTCGCCACACCCGTCCTCGGCCGGCTCGGAACCGGCCCGCACCGGCGGGCCACGGTCCTCGCCACGCTGGCGGTCGTCGTCGCCGGCAGCGCGCTCACCGTGCTGCCGCTGCCATTCGCGTGGCTGCTGGCCGGCAGGGCGGCCCAGGGCGTCGGGCTCGGGCTGACGGCGCTGATGATGGGCGTGGCCCGGGACCACCTCCCCGAGGAGCGCAGCGCGGCCGTGATCGCCCTGATCTCGGTGGTCTCGATCATCGGGGCCGGCGTCGGCTACCCGCTGGCCGCACTGCTCGCCGAGCTCGGCGGGGTACGGGCCGCCTACGGCCTCGGCCTGGTCGTCACCGCCGCCGCCCTCCTGACCGCGTGGCGCTCCATGCCCGAAGCCCCCGAAGGCCGCTCCGCCCACGTGGACGTGGCAGGCGCGGTAGTCCTGGCCGCTGCGCTGCTCCTGGTGCTGTTCCTCGCCGGCGAACGGAATCTGTGGAGCCGGCACCTCGCCGTGGCGGCGGGCCTCGTCGTCGTGGCGGTGGTGCTGCTCTGCGTCTGGGCCGTCATCGAGCTGCGCAGCACGACGCCCCTGGTCGATGTGCGGGCGGTGCGGCACCCGGCGGTCGCCGGGGCGAACCTCGCCATGCTGGTCGGCGGGACCGGCATGTACCTCCTGCTCACGCTCATCACCCGGTACGCGCAGACGCCGCACGGCGCCGGCTACGGCTTCGGGCTGACGACCTTCGTCGCCGGACTGGTCCTCATCCCGTTCTCGGTGCTGGGGTTCGTCGCCGGCAAGCTCACGCCGCGGGTCCGGACGCGGATCGCCGACCCCCTGCTCCTGGCCGGCAGCGCCATCGTGGTCGGTGGCGGGTTCGCCCTGTTCGCGGCGGCCCGGTCGGACCTGGCCGAACTGTTCGCGGCGATGGGCGTGCTCGGCCTCGGCGTCGGCGGCTTCTCGGCCGCGATGCCCGGCGTCATCCTGGCCGTCACCCCCAAGAGCGAGACGTCGAGCGCCATGAGCTTCAACTACGTCGTCCGCAGCGTCGGGTACTCCCTGGGCAGCGCCATCGGCGGCCTGATCCTCGGCGCGGGCACCGGCCCCGGCCACCTCTTCCCCGACGACAGCGCCTACACCACCGCGGCGCTGGTCGGCATCGGCGCCATGGCGATCACGACGCTGACAGGCCTCGCTCTCGCCCGCCGACGCTCGTCCGAGACCAACCCGTAAGTCAGATGCACTCATCCCAACACTGGAGGTTCCATGCCCAAGGGCTACTGGGTCAGCGTCTACCGCACCATTGCAGACCCTGAGAAGCTGGCTGCTTACAACAAGCTGGCCGGTCCGGCCGTCCAGGCCGGGGGCGGGCGGAGGCTCGCCGTCGGCGGTCGGGTCGTGGCGCATGACGCCGGAATCGCCGAGCGTACCGTCCTGATCGAGTTCGACAGCTTCGAGCAGGCCGTCGCGGCACGCGAGAGCGCGGCCTACCAGGAGGCGCTGGTCGCCCTCTCCGACGGCGTCGAGCGCGACTTCCGCATTGTCGAAGGCATCGACTGACCGAGGTCCAGGCGGATCTTCACTGAACCCTCTCGGGTCCGGTGCATGGGGAGGACGCCCGTGGAGGCGTCCTCCTGCTGTTTCGGGACGGGAGCCAGGGATGTGCAGCTCAACGTGCTCAGCTCGCGGCGGAGCCGCTGGAGCTCGTCGTCTTTGGCGGCCATGACGGACAGGAGGACCCGTTGTCCCTCCTTGAGCTGGGTGAGCTCGGTGTGTGTGCGGGCGAGTCTGCCGGTGAGCCGCTGGTTGAGGTCCCGCAGTCGGGTGATGCGGGCCTCGCGGGGGTAGGGCTTCTGGCCGGCTGCCCGCCGCTTCTCGAACTCGTCCTTGAGGTGGCCCCAGGGCCGGTAGAGGGACGCGCGGGAGATGCCCGCCTCGCGGGCGAGCGTCTTGACGTCGCAGGCACCGCCGGGCGGGATCTTCCCGGCCAGCAACCGCTCGATGGCCTCGCGGATGCGCCGTTCGATCTGGTCGCGCTGCTGGTGGCTCAGTGCCATGTCATCGGACCTTTCCGACTGCCTTGTCGATCTCTTCGAGAACCCGCACGGACCGGTCGTGCTCGGCCCGCAGCCGGGTCTTCTCAGCGGGCGGGATCCGAGGGCTGGCCGGCAGGACGACGCTGTTGTCAGCTGTGGTCTGACAGACGGAACGGTGAACGATGTGGTGGGTGGCCTGCGGGCAGCGGGAGCTGTCACACAGCCCGGTCAGCGGAGCTGCGGCCGCCCTGGTGCCGGCAAGCCTGAGACACAACGCCTTCGCCGGGTCCTCGAACCAGCAGTAGTTCGCCGCTGAGAGGTGCCCAGCCAGGCTGCCGAAGCCCCGGCCATCGACGTCCCGGTCGTCGCGCTGCCCGTCTCCAACGCGCTCCAGGAGCTGATCGACTGGGCGGCCGCGCACCCGACCGCCTCGGTCCGCAGCCGCGCCGCCCGCATCACCGCGCCGCGCAGCGCGAGGCGGAGGAGAAGGTCGCCAAGGCCAAGGCCGACTGGAGAAGGCGCAGGAGGAGCTGCGCACCGTCAAGGCCGGCACCCGCACCACCACGGCGGCCGCCACCGCGCCCACCCCGATCCGGGCGGGCCTGGGCAGCGGCCGCACCCGGGAGGAGCTCGCCGCCGTCCGGGCGTGGGCGCGCGCCAACGGCCACCAAGTCGCCGACGCCGGCATGGTGCCCAAGCGGGTCCTGGAGGCGTACGACGCCGCGCACCGGGCGCCGGTCCGGAAGGCCGGCTGACCGTGGCCGCCGACGACGCGATAGCCCTGGACGGCTTCCTGGACGAGGAGACCGTGCCCAGCGACCTGCACGGCAGCACGGCCCAGTTCCGCCTCACCGTCTCCCCGAGGGACGAGATGATCCTGCCCTGAGCGTCGCCGACCCAGCGCTGGCGCACGCGGTCATCCACGACCTGGTCCCCGGCGACAAGCTCCGCGTCACCGGCTACCTCCGGCTGCCCCGCACGCCGGACGAGCCGATGTGGCCGGTGGTCACCACGCTCGCCGTGCTGGAGACCGCGCCGGAGCTGTCCGACCCGGCCGCCGTCGCCACAGCCGTCATCGAGCGCTACGGGCCGTACGTCTGCTGGTTCAACGCCGACACCACCGACGTGGAGGTGTTCACCGAGGGCGGCACGTGGGTCGGCACCGCGCCCGAGCCGAACGACTTGGGCGAGCTGCTCGAAGCCTTCGAGCAGCGCCAGGCCGCCGGCGGCGAGCAGTAGCGAAGCCGCCGTGCCCTCCGTCCCGAGAACCTGCACCGGTACCCGCGCGACTGGCCCCCGATCAGCGCGCGGATTCGGTTCCAGCGGGCGGGCGGCCGCTGCGAGTGCACAGGCCAGTGCGGCCTGGCGCACCCCGGCGGCCGCTGCCCCGCCGTCCATGAGGAGATCCAACCGGACACTGGGTCCGTGGTCGGTCGAATCAGCTCTGTTGGATCGGTACGTGGCCTCAGCAACAAGGCGTTCCGGAACGCATGCGCGGCCTGCTGCCACTGATGGGCTGGGGCGGACCGAGCAGAGGGACTGCGCTACGGGAGCCGGCCTTGGTCGCCGATGCGCCGACTCCGCCGCCGCATCGGCGACCGGAAGCGGCCAAGGGCACGACATCGCAGGTCGAGGTGGTGATCGATGATGGCCAGACCCGTATGGACAGGGTCGTCTCCTTCGGGCTCGTGTCCCTGCCGATCGCGCTCTACACCGCGACCGACAGCCACACGATCCGCTTCCACCAGCTCCAGCGCGGCACCGCGGACCGGATCCGCAACGGCGCGTCAACGAGCGCACCGGCGACGAGGTCGACCTCGGCGAGATCGTCCGCAGCCCCAAGGACACCGGCGAGAAGGCGACCAGCACCGACCGGCCCGCGCGCGGGCAGAAGAAGACCGAGGCAAAGAAGCGGGCCACCGCCAGCAGCAGCGGCCCCTCCCTCAAGGAGCTCACGAAGGCCGAGCTGTACAAGAAGGCCGCGGCCGCCGGAATCGAGGGCCGCTCCTCCATGACCCACGACCAGCTCGCCGACGCCCTCGCCCACAGCAGCCGCAGCAAGCGCACTTCGTAGGCCGCCGGCCGGCCCGTCCTGCCGCGCGACGGCAGGCTCTGCCGGGCCGGTACCTTATTGCACATCTATTGCAACAGCACATAATGTGTGAGAGGGGGCCGGGCGTTGAGTGCTCCGGTGGTATTGGGAATCGAGTCGTCGTGCGACGAGACGGGAGCGGGCATCGTCTCCGGCGGCCGGCTGCTGGCGCACGTGGTGGCGTCGAGCATGGATGAGCACGCCCGCTTCGGCGGCGTGGTGCCGGAGATCGCCGCCCGGGCGCATCTGCAGGCGTTCAACCCCGTCGTACGCGAGGCGCTCGAGCAGGCGGGCCTGAAGCTGTCCCAGATCGACGCGGTCGCGGTCACTACCGGCCCGGGCCTGTCGGGTGCGCTGCAGGTGGGGCTGGCGGGGGCGAAGACGCTGGCGTACGCGGCGGGGGCCCCGATGTACGGGGTGCACCACCTGGCCGGACACGTCGCCGCGGACACCCTGGAGCACGGTCCACTGCCCAACCCCTGCATGGTCCTGATCGTCTCCGGCGGACACACCTCGCTGCTGCTGGTGCGGGACCTGGTGCGCGATCCGATCCTGCACTTGGGCGACACCGTGGACGACGCGGCCGGCGAGTGCTTCGACAAGGTCGCCCGCGTCTTCGGCCTGCCCTACCCCGGCGGGCCGGCCATCGACCGCGCCGCAGCCACCGGCAACCCGTGCGCGGTCGCCTTCCCCCGCCCGCTGACGGGCGCGAGGGACGACCCGTACGCCTTCTCCTTCTCCGGCCTGAAGACCGCCGCCGCCCGCTGGGCGGAACGGCAGCGCGCCGACGGCCGCGAGATCCCGGTCGCCGACGGCGCCGCGTCCCTCCAGGAGGCCGTAGCCGACGTCCTGACCCGCAAGGCGCTCGCCGCCTGCCGGGCGTACGAGGTGGGCACCCTCGTGATCGTGGGCGGGGTCGCGGCGAACTCGCGGGTGCGGGCGCTGGCGGAGGAGCGGTGCGCGGCCGCCGGCGTCGAGCTGCGGGTGCCGCCGCTGACCCTGTGCACCGACAACGGGGCGATGATCGCCGCCGTCGGCGACCTCCTCGTACGCGCCGGAGCCGACCCGGCCCAGCTGGACATGTCCATTGACCCCTCCGCCCCGCTGGAGTACGCCGCCCTGCATCCTGTGGCGCGCCCGGCCGCGGTCCTGGCGTGATGGCGGTTCGCCGGGTGGACGGCGCCGAGCTGCTGACCCACGGCCAGGACGTGCAACGGGTGTACGGGCAGGCGTGCCGCCGTCGGATGTCGGCGCCCCGCACCACGGTCCCCGGTGGGTGGCCTCGGGACACCGTGGGCTGGTACGAACGGCCCAGCCCTGCCCTCCACCCGCTGCCGGGGGACCAGAGGCTGCTCAGGGGCGGAGGGCGTCGTCCAGGGTGGCGGCCACGGTGAAGAGGTCGTTGGTCTGGGTGCCGTCCAGGAGGGCGGTGGGGGAGTGGGGGAGCGGGCCGGCCAGGATCAGGTCCGGGCTGGCTGCGGCGGTGATCAGGGTGTGGAGGAGGGTGAGGTCGGCGAAGGTGATGCCGGTGCAGTCCACGACGGTTTGGCCGCTGGTGCGGGCGGCTCGAAGACCAGGGTGAGTTCCTTGGTCTGGTCCGTGTCGAAGTCGCCGACGAGCGTGATGACGCAGACCCCGGTGTCAGTCGTCCGGCTGGTCGCGCTGCCGGCCCGGTCGGCCGGCGCACCCCCGAGGTCTGGCGGACATTCGCGCTTGTCCATCATGAGGGGTGGGGTGCCTTCGGCTGGGTGGCGGGGGCCCCTGTGGTGCGGGCGGGGGACCATCCCAGGCGAGGCGGTGGCCGCTGCCTTCAGCCTGGCACCGTGGCCTGTCGAAGACCAGGCGCGGAGCGTGACCAGCCCGGCATGCAGGGGGACGGCACCCTGCGTCGGGTCGTGGTGGCACCGGGTGCGTACGGCGGGTGGGCTCGGGCAGGCGCGTGGTCCGAGCAGCAGCCGGGACGAGCGCCGAAGGAGGGGAGATGGACCACCCCCACCGACGGCACTGCGATGTCGACGGCGATGGTGCGGCCACGCGGGCCCGCGCGGAGGTCCGCCACTTCCTGGATGAAGCCCTACTCACCGGCCACCTGGTATCAGTGGCCGTACAGGACGCGGCCCTGTTGGTGGCGACCGAGCTGGTGACCAACGCCGTCCGCCACATACCCGGTCCGTGTTCGCTGGAGGTGTCGTGGGCGGGGGACGGGATCGACATCGACGTCAGCGACCCCAGCCCCACCCCGCCCCGATCACGCCCGACGGACCCCGCCACGGGCGCGGTCGGGAGGTACGGCTGGCCGTTGGTGCACCGCCTGGCTTCCCAGGTGGAGGTCCAACCGGCCCGCGAGGGCGGAAAGACCATCCACGTCCACCTGACGGCGCCGCGTGAGACGGGCCTGCGGCCGGGTGGCCCAGGCCGGCCGGTGCGACGCTGGCCACCCGCCCTGCCGCGTGCCTACCGTGGAATGATCCACGAAAGGGGAGCATCACGTGCGCGGTGGCAGCGGGACGGGCAGCCCGGGCATCGAGGTCGAGACCCGCGGCGGCACGGCGGTGGTGCGACCGTACGGCGAGATGGACATAGCCCGGGCCGACGGCTTCCGTCAGGCCGTCTTCGAGGCCCTGACCGGCGAGCCGCGCCTGAGCGACGTCGTCGTGGACCTGCAGCACCTGGTGTTCTGCGACTCCTCGGGTCTGAACGTCCTGCTGGACGCCCGCACCGCGGTCGCCGCGAGTGGGCAGAGCCTGCACCTGGCCGCTCCCCGGCGCCAGATGGTGCACCTGCTGGAGCTGACGGGCACCAAGGAGTTGTTCAGTATCGACCCCGCCCCGCCGTTCTGACCGCTGCCCCCGGCGAACGCTCTGGTTGGCCGCTGCGCCGGCGCCGCGCGCTGCACCGCGCTGGCTGTGCGGCGTCCATGCCGATCACCGGGGCCCGGCACAACCGGTGCCTGTTCGCCCCGAGCGGGGCCACTGAACGCCGCATCCGGCCGGTCTCACGGGTGGTCGGGGCGCTGCTCCGGCGGGGTGGGGCCTCCTGTCTGGGCCTGCTCGTGCTCCTCCTTGCCTGTCTTCTTCGGCTGGGCCGCTTTGAGGTGCCTGCTGTCTTGTGGGGTGGCGGCGCCTTTTCCGCTGCGCCGTGCTTGTGGTTGCTGAGCGTCACCCATGATCCTTTTTCCTCTCGGCTGTGCTGTGGGGTCTTGATGTTGCAGGCGGTCGAGCGGTCCCCACAGACCTTGCTGCTGTTTGATTTCCTGTTCGGCTTCGGCGATCACGCTCTCGTGGATCCATCCGAGAGGCGCCACGTTGCGGACCAAGGGCTCGTTGTCCGGCCCACGGCCGGCTTCGGTACCGTGCAGCAGCCACGGCCTGATGCAGCCGTTTCTGACGCGTGGCAGGTGGGAGTAGTCGAACAGGCGGCGTGCGGCCCACGTGCGCAGCGGCCGTTCCCCCCACCATTCCTCGAGGTCCAGAGGGTTCGCCGACAGCCCCGGCAGTTCCACCCCGGTGAGGTCGTCGCGGCTGGAGGGCGCGGGAAGATCAGCCCGCGGGCCCCTGGACCAGCGCACGTACAGACCCCGCCGCCTGGAGAGGAGACTGGCCAGTTCGTCCAGCGACGAGATCGTCGCAAGGTCCTTCTCGCAGTCGGCCTCCTTCATGCCGGGCGGCTACCCGGCTCCCCACCCTCCACTCCTGCCCGCTGCCACGACCCGGCCGGTGGTGCTGCCAGTGCCCGGGAACGGGCGTCGCCCAGCTGGAGCGGCCCGTCGCGGATGCCCGCGGGCCTTGTCTGCGCTCAACGCGCCCGTATTCAGGAAACGCCTCGGGGCCGGTGACCACGACGCGCACGGCGCAGCGGCCCTGCCGCGCCCCTCGAACGCGCCTGGGGGCGCCGCAGGCGGGACCCTCCGGCGCTGGTGACTTCGGCGAACACGGCGCGGGCCGGTGCGCTGTCTGGGCCGGTCAGTGGCTCTGGCCGGTGTGGGTGAGGGCGGTCTGCAGGTGGCGGACGGCGAGGGGGCGGCTGGCGGGGTGGTCCGGCACGGGGTGCCGTACGCGGGCTCGGGCCAGGGGTGCGCCTGCCGCCGGCACGACTGCGGGTGCCTAGTGCCGCACCAGAGGACCTTCGCCCTGTTTTTCGGTGAGAAGATCACTGGCACGTGCCTTGACTGACGGTCTCGGATCGAACGGGGCGGGGAGACATCGCGAGTGGCCGAGGATGAGCCTTGGACGGGTGACGATCAAGATCACAACAATCGGTGTCATGCGCGCTGGCGAGCGTCGTTGAACCGCTCGACGGCCCAGTCCGAGTACCGGGACGAGTGGTATGACGCCCAGTGCGGTGGATGCCTCTTCTGGATCGCGTTGAGCGGGCAGCTCGGCCAGGACTACGGGGCGTGCAGCAACCCGGGCTCGCCATTCGATGGGCGAGTGCGGTTCGAGCACGACGGCTGCGAGAACTTCGCCGGTCGCGCCGACGGCTCGTTCGGGTAGCGGCCGTTCAGGCGACGTTGGCTCTGGCCACGACCCTGCGGAGGCGCTCATCGGCGGCGTGCTTGTTCCGCCAGATGATGTAGCGGCGGATCATGCTGCCCCGGGCCTTGTGACTGGGGTGGCCGGTGCCGTCGAGGGCGAAGTAACGGAGGGCGGTGAACTGGGCCTCGATCCGGTTGAGCCAGGAACTGTTGGTCGGGGTGTAGGCGATCTCCACGTTGTTCGCCGCCGCCCAGGTCCCGACCCGCTGGCACCGCTTGGTGGTCAGGTGGGGTGAGTAGTTGTCGCAGGTGATCGCGATGCGCACGTCCAGCGGGTGCAGCGATCGCAGGTAGCGGCAGAACTCCAGGAACTTCGACCGGTTCTTCGTCTTCTTGATGTGCCCGTGGAGCTGGTCCTTGGCCAGGTCGTAGGCGGCGAACAGGTGCCGGACCCCGTGCGGGCGGGTGTAGGTCGCTCGCCTGCGGGGCCGGGGCTCGCGGTCGGGGTCCTTGTGCCGGCCGCCGCGTTCGGCCCACTGCCTTCCGGGGTGGGGCTGGAGGTTGAGCGGCCCGAACTCGTCAAGGCAGAAGACGACTCGGGCTCGCCATCCTCGGGTATGACCTCACCGTCGGCGATCGCGTAGAGGTGCTCGACCCGGGCCTTCTTCGTCGCGTAGTCGGGGTCGCGGGAGTTCTTCCAGGTCTTCACCCGTTGAAAGGAGACGCCCTCCTCGCGGAGCAGGATGCGCAGGCCCTCGTGGCTGATGTCGTCGACCACCCCCTCGGCGACCAGGAAGTCCGCCAGTTTCGCCAGGCTCCAGGTCGAAACCGGCAGGCCGTGCTCGGCCGGCTTGGACTTCGCGGTCTTCTTGATCTCACGGCGCTCGGGCAGGTTGAACGTCCTGGGCCGGCCGCCCTTGCACTTCGGGTAGAGCGATTCGTAGAAGAGCGCATGACGGGAATCGAAGCCGTCTCAGGCCTGGGAATCTACGGCGCGGAATGCGTTCACACCGCCCTTCACCTGCGTACACGGTGTCCGGCGAGCATGTCTCGGAGGCCCTCCGGGGTCCGGTGGGCGCGGGCGGCGGCCGGTTGGTCTCAAAGGCTTCGTCGGCGGTTGCCCCAGACGAGGCCCACCTCTTCGAGCTCGTCGGCCCCTGCGACCACGGCGGCCTCGGGTCACCTGGTGAGGGGCCCGCCTGCCTTTTGGTTGACCTCGGCAGTGACCCGCAGCTTCGCGGTACCCGGACCCGCGCATGCTCCGGACCATCGGGGCGTGCGCGGGGCAGGGATCAGCCCGCCTGACCGACGGGGCCCAAGAGGTAGTTGCCCGGGGCGTTCGGGTCGGTGCTGAGGTAGAAGTCGACGCTGGTGGCACGGTACTCGTGGCGGCTGATGTCGCCGTCACCGTTCAGGTCGACCCGCTCGAACGCCGACCGACCCGGACAGTTCCTCGGGAACGCCGAGCGCCCGGTAGAGCGCCACGTACTCCGCACGGCTCAGGACACCGTCCACGTTGGTGTCGGCCGCGTTGATGACCGCGTCCGCGATTTCCATCACCGCGCTCTGGAAGTTCGCCGGAGCGGTGACGCTGTCCGCCGTCGCCACGATGAACTCCCCTCGCGAGCCCCGCCCATCACCGTCGCTGTCGGCGTACTTGAGCAGCAACTGCCACCACTGCCCAAACGCGGTGCGGATCGCGTTGCGGTTGGCCAGGTCCTCCTGCGGCGCCACTTGGGCGAAAACCGCCGCGGTTGCCTGCAGGTCCTGCTCGGTCAGGTGTCCGTTCAGGTCCTGGTCGAACCAGTCGAACAGGAGGCTGGACTTCTGGTTTTTCATCGTGCTGTTCATCGCGTCGTCCTCAAGCCTGCGGTCCCACCGACCGGCTCGGCGCGCGGTGTCTGGCTAGAACGGTAGAGGCCACCGGCTGACGACACGGGTTGCTTCGCCAGCAGCCATCACTTCGGGTGACGATCGGAGTTTGCAGCTGCTGACGACGTGGCCGGCGAGGACCAGGTGTCCGGCAGGTCCACCGACGCCGACGCCGATGTGCTGGCCGAGCGGTTCCGGTCGGGGTCGGGCGGCCTGCGGGTAACGCTTGCGTGGCCGGCCCGGGTGTGGGGCACCGCGGAGGGGTCGGCGGGCGGGGTGGTCCGTCTTGGGGTGCCGTACGCCGGGCCAGGGCCAGAGTGCGCGTGTGGTTGGCCGGGGATGAGCGCGGCCAGGCGGTACGTCGCCGTGGTCAGCGTCCGTAGCGCGCAGCTCAGTGCGCCCGACCTCAGGCGGTTCTGGCTTGTCCCCGCTGAACCTGGATCAGTAGACGCTGCTGCGCGGGGTCCGTCATCAACGCGCTCGCCGTTGTGCGTCACCGTCACCGTCACCGTGGCGGGGGCAGTGCCCGACCCATGCCGCGCTGCAGGCTGCGGAGCAGTACCCGGCCTCGCACCGGCTGCCTCCTGGCTCGCTGGCCGCGAAGCTGTAGCCGGTCGGGCTGTTGGGGTTGGGTTGGGGTGGCATCGGGGTGAGTGGCCGTTTCACCGCCGGGGGGTGGTTCGTTGCCCCGGTCATGAAGAAGATCATCACTGCTGCCGCGCTGGTTCTGGCCACCGTCGGCGCCGCGACGCCTGCCCATGCCGCTGACAGCGACTTCGGGGGCGGGCTTGCCTCGGGTGTCTGGAACTTCAGCTCCGCGGCCGTCTGCCTGGTTGAGGCCGCGATCGTGCCCGTCCTCAGCGGCGGCGCCGGCTACGTGGGTGACCGCGACAACAGCTGTTCTGCCGGGAACGTCATCAACCCGACCAAGTAGCCCCCCGGAGCAACTGACTATGGCCCCGGTCCGAGTGCGCGCCGGGGCGCACTCGGACCGGGGCGGGCAGGCGCTTGGATTCAAGGCCGTGTCGCGGTCAGTGCTCCAGGCGATGCGATGACGTGGCGGGCCTGGAGTATTGGAAGGACCTTGGTGGCGCCTGGGCCGTGGGGACGTGGAGGAGTGGGGATGGGTCAGTACGACACCAACGGGGAGACCAGCTACCGGGAGGTTACGGTGTTCTCCTTCTTCGAGCACGACCGGGGGCAACGTCACCTCGCCACGCGGTCGGTGGTGGCGCAGGGCCAGTACCTGACCGACTGGCAGGGGAGGTCAACCGCGCCGTCAAGGAGACCGTCCTTCCACACCGACGCCGTCCTCGCCGTGCCGACCAAGACGAGCGAGGTCCGCTTCTTCGAACTCGACAACGGCACCATGTCCCAGGCCCGCCTCGCGAAGGAGGTCTGGGACTACGAGCGCTACGCCGGGCATCGCGTCTGGGAGGGAGTCCGCGGCACCATCGGCGGGACGTACCCGTTCTGGCAGCGCCACCGCTACACCCGCTCGGAGACCTTCCCGCGGCTGCACGTTGTCCTGGCAGGCAAGGCCGAACACCTCCTCGACAACCGCCTCCAGGCGCTCAGCGCCGCCGTGCAGGGCATCACCATCGCGGTGTGGGCCAACACCCTGCCCAACACCGGCGCCGCTCCCGCTACCCCGAAGTCGGCCCGGTACTCACGGCCACCTTGTGGTGGCCGGACTGCCGCAACTTGCGGATGATGTCGGCCCGAAGACCGGATGGCGGGAGAAGGTTCACCGCATTCGTATCAAAGATGATCAACCGTGCCTCCGTGGCGTCCACCGGGCATCATCTCGTGCAGCTCGGCACCGGCTGTAGGCCGCACCTGGCTCAGGGGGGTGTACCGGAGGGAGGCTGGAGGGTTGTCTGCACGGTTGCACTAGGCGGGGGACCGGAGGTGTGACCGGGAGCGGGACCCTCCGAATCTGATGATCTTGCATTCGTGCAGGTCAGATGCGGTGGGCAAGCCTCTTTCGGAAAACGAGACCTCGTACCCACGCGATAGCCGTGGGAAGAGGTCTGTTCCGTGTACCGGGGGCCGGGCGGCGCCGCAGGGGTACATGCACGGGTATGGCTCGTGAACGGATCCGGTGGCCCCTCATCGTGGACCGTGCCCGGGAGATCGTGGACGGGCCGCCGCTCCCAGTCCTACGCCGACGTCGTCCGCGACGTGCCTCGGGAGAGGACATCGAGCGGGACTGGCCCCCGCACGGGGTGCTGGAGCTTGGTGACCCGGGTGCTGCTCACCCATGAGCAGGTCCGCGCGACAGCAGGCACGGCGCATGTGGCGGAGGCGTCAGCGCAGATAACGGCGGGCGGTGCCGATGCCGTGGTCCGTTGCTGTCGACATTCCGCCGAGCTGCTGGATGGTGCCGTGCTGGGCGCGCAGCAGGAGGCGGGCAGTCGACGGTTGTCGGGTGCGGGGGATGAGGTGGGTGTCGCTGCGGGCGACCAGCGATGCGACGAGCCGGACGGGCGGCACGGCGAAGGGGTCGTTGAAGTCGGTGAGGATGATCGCGTTCTGGCCGTCGGCGCGGAAGCGGCGGAACAGGCCGACGGCGAGGAGCGGCGACTGGAAGGCGTTGCCCAGCGTGATGCGGCCGGGGAAGCAGTCGACGTGCTGGCTCCGCGCCCGTTTGCTGGGGTCGAGGCCGTTCAGGGCCCGGTTGCAGAGGGGCAGGAACATGCGGCACAGCCGGTTGTCGATGGGCACGCTGTAGTGCGGGCGCCCCGGGCTGGTGTCCGGCAGGCCATCACTGTCGCGGCGTTCCAGGAAGCGTACGAGGGCCAGGTTTGGCTGACGGTGGTCGAAGACCTGGAGGATCCCCCACATGGAGTGCCCCGGGTTGCGGTGTGCGGGGCCTAGCCGAGCTTCGAGGCTGAAGGCCTCGGAGCCCCTCTGGCCGGTCCACGCGGCGTAGCCGCCGTCGGGGACGCGGTAGTGCTCGACGTGCGCATCGAGCGAGGACAGGTCTTTCGCTGCGGCGGTGAGGGCTTCCTCGACCCTCTCTGCCGTGTGGGCGGGCCACGTCCCATTGACGGGCATGGGTACACCACCTTTGGTGTGAGCCGGCAGCTTCGGGCCGGGAGTCAGTGGGTCGGGAAGGGACGCAGTCCGTGGCGGTCGCCGGCGCGCGAGGTCGACGGGGTGTCGGTGAAGCGCTGTCCGATCAGGTAGCGGGGGGTGCGGTTGCTCCAGTGGTTGACCCCGCCGGTGAACTTCCGCAGCCCGTCGGCGTAGCGGTGGACCTGAGCGCGTTCTCCTGCGGGCAGGCCGGAGCCTTCGATGAGGTCGGAGGCCACTTCGAGGTCGTCGGCCGCCGCGGCGGCCATTTCGGCGATCTCGTCGAGGGTCTCCTGCACTGGAAGGTCCAGTTCGCGGGCGAGGAGGCGCACGAAGGATCCCTCGGTGCGGCCGGCGAGGTACTCCTTGGTGAACGAGCCGGCGTCGTTGTAGAGGAGGGAGTAGTCGCTGCAGCAGTTCTCCGCGTGCACGACCAGCGGGTGCTGGTGGAGGTCGTCGGAGAAATCGACGCGGGAGATCCAGGCGATGAGGGCGAAATAGACCGGCATCGCTGCGGAAGTGCGGCGATTGGCGATGTAGTCGGCGGTGGAGGAGAAGGACGCCTGTCCTTCTCTGGGCTGTACTTCCTTGCGTGATGAGGCGCCGTACAGATGCATGGCGTGCAGGAACCTTTCGGCATGCCGGTCGTCCATGCCGTGGGCGCGCATGCGGGCAAAGGAGTCGTCGAAGGCTGCGAGTTCGGTGCTGCCGAGGGACTCGAGGACCGAGCACGCGCTCAGGCTCGCGGCCGTACTGGATTTGCGGTCCATGAGGTCGTCGAGCCAGACCGCCCAGTGGTGGAAGTCGGCCAGGGCCCGCAACTGGGCGGGATCGGCATCGGGGTAGACCCAGGAGACGAACCCTCCGACGTCCTCGCGGAGCAGGCGTTCGTACTCGGACCGCTCCATGGGCACCGTCTCGCCGAGCCAGCGGGCGCTGTCGCGGATCGCGGTGGTGTGGAAGTAGTTCCGCTGCACGGGGAAGGGCCTGGTGCGGGTGGTGAGGTCGTGCCGGGGCGTCGTCAGATCGGCCAGCAGCATGCCGTCCCACAGCCGGAGCGGCCCGGCCGCTTCCGCGTAGGGGAGGCGCGACGGAGCGGTGTCGTACGGGGACGGCGAACGCATGGGGCAGCCCTTCGTCGGAGGAACGGGAACCGGACGGCTCGATCGGCTGCCGCTGTCAGGTGCGTGAGAGGACCCGCATCCGCAGGCCGCCGGGCATGAGCGTGGCATGGACCGCGGCGCGCGGGACGCGGTCGGTGACGGGCGCGAACCGCCATCCGGCGGTCATGACGGCGAGTGAGAGGACGGCCTGGATGTGGGCGAAGCGGTCCCCGATGCACTTGCGGGCTCCGGCGCCGAAAGGGATGTACGCGGTGCGGTCGGGCTTGCGGCCCTCCCACCTGTCGGGGTCGAAGCGGTCGGGGTCGGGGTAGAGGTCAGGCCGCCGGTGGATGAGGTAGGCGCTGTAGCCGAGCGTCGTTCCGGCGGGCAGCCGTACGCCGCCCAGGTCGGCGTCACGGCTCGCGGTGCGGGTCAGGAACCAGGCCGGCGGGTACATCCGTAGGGCTTCCGTGGTCGCGTGGTCGGCCGAGGTCAGCACGGGCAGCAGGTCGTAAGACGGCGGCCGGCCGCCGAGCGCGTCGACGGTCTGGGCGTGGAGGCGCTCTTGGAGGGCCGGGGCCCGTCCCAGCTCGTACACGATCCACGCCAGCAGGTTCGCCGTGGTCTCCGCGCCAGCGAGGAAGAAGGTGAGGACCTGCTCGGCGACCTCGGTGTCGCTCAGAGCGGCAGGACCGGAGGCCGTCTCGCTTTCCTCGTCCTGGCTGCTCAGTAGTACCGACAGCAGTCCGCCGTGGTCGGCGAGGTCGGCACGGCGACTGGTGATCGCCTCGGCGACCGTGGTGCGCAGCCGGGCCTGGGAGGCGTTGTAACGCCGGTTGCCGGGGGTCGGTATCCGGCTGAGGCGGGGCGGGGTGAGCATGCGGCGGAAGATCCCGCCGGTGGCGACCGCGAGGTCGTCCACCACCTGGCGGTCCAGCTCCGCCGACAGCTGGGTGGCGAACATGGCCTTGACCATGGCCCGCATCGTGAGGGTGACCATAGCGTCGTTGACGTCGATCACCTCCCCGTCGCGCCACGAGGAGACAAGCTCCACGGCGGAGGCCACCATCGCCTCCGTGTAGGCGGGGAAGCGCACCTCGTGGAAGGCCGGCTGGCACAGGCGGCGCTGGCGTCGGTGCAGCCTGTGCGGACAGGTCACCAGTCCGTCGCCCGAAGCCTCCCGCGCCCGCTCGTAGAACGGACCGCCCTTGTCGAACGTCCGGTCGTCCAGCAGCATCGCCCGGGTCAGTTCGGGGCCGCACGTCATGACCACGTCCTGCGGACCCAGCCGGATACGCACCAACTCGCCGTAAGCCGGGAGCGAGGACAGGAATCCGAACGGGTCCCGGGCCAGAGCCAGGCCGTGGCCGAGGACCGGCAGCGCCCCACCGGCCAGGGGGACACCACCCTTGACGGATGCGGTGCTCATCGTGCCCTCCCCATGCGACGGCGGCAGGCACCACAGGCGCCTGTCCTGCGTGCCAGCGGCGGGCGAGGAGTCGGGTGCGAGCGGGTCATGGGGCGTCGATCTCCGATCCGGATGAGGGACGTGTCGGTCCGCCGATGGGCGGCTTCGAGTGCCGCAACGCTGCCCACCAGTCGCGAAACCGCAACCGAGCGTGGGCGGTGCCGCCGCATGGGACCGTCTCGGGCGCGGTCGGCCGGCCTCCCGCCGCCGAAGGCGCTCGCGCACCCCGCATCAGGAGGTCCTGACGGACAAGGTCTGGACGAAGTCCTTCAGCCGCTCGGCCACAAGGCGCGGCAAAGGGACGTCTTGAAGCGCCTGGACGGCCTCCCGTGACCGGCTCGCGACCTGTTGTTCCACCGCTTCCTGCGCACCGGTGCTGCGCAGCACTTCCCGTAGGCGTTCCGCTCCGTTCTCGTCCAGGCCTGGGTCGCCGACGTACCGGCGGAGCACTCGCAGGTGGGCGGGGTCGGCGGTGCGGTAGGCCAGGCTGAGGAGCAGGGTGTGCTTCCCCTCCCGCAGGTCGTCGAGGTTAGGCTTTCCCGTGACGTCAGGCCGGCCGAACACGCCCAGCAGGTCGTCGCGGAGCTGGAAGGCTTCCCCGGCGGCACGGCCGTAGGCCGTGAGGGCGCCGAGGAGGCCACTGTCGGCACCGGCGAGTTCGGCCCCGAGCAGCAGGGGGTGCTCGAAGGTGTAGCCGGCGGTCTTGAGGCGGACGACCTTCAGCGGTGTGGTGGTGCCCGGGCCCGGCCGGCCCGTCGAGACGAGGTCGAGGTACTGCCCGTACATCACCTCCGTGCGCATCCTGTCCGTCCGTGCCAGTGCCGCGAGGAGCCGACGGGAAGGCAGGCGGGCGGAGTGGAGGAGTTCACCCGCCCAGGCGAGAGCCACGTCCCCCACGAGGAGAGCCCCTGCACCGCCGAGCCGATCCGCTTCCTCATGGGTACGCCCCGTGTGGCGGTAGAGGGCCGCCAGGGCGCGGTGGACGGTGGGTCTGCCACGGCGCAGGTCGGAGCGGTCCATCAAGTCGTCGTGGATCAAGGCGAAGGCGTGGAACATCTCCAGGCTGGCCGCCACCTGGACGACCGTGCCCCGTGTGACGCCTCCGCCTGCGGCCTGCCAGCCCAGCACACACAACGTGGGCCGGACCCGTTTCCCTCCACTTCGGAGGAAATCCCGCAGCACCCGGACAACCTCCGCCGGCAGGCCGTCGGCGGCAGCGGCCGCCGACTTCTCCCGCAGGAACGCGTCCAACAGGGCGTCGACCGCGGCAGGCACTCCGTCCGCAGATGCTTGTCCTGGCACCGCGGCCACAGCTGGCACGGTTGATAAACCCGGCGAGACCACGACCTTCAGCCCCTTTCTGTCCGCTCACCCAGCCGCGATGTCAGCGACCTGTGCCGAACCTGCCCGGCCGGCGTGAAACACCAAACCGAGGGCGCACGTCGAACCGAAGCGCCGGGGGCACACGGCACACAGACCCGCGCACTGCACATGCGCTGGCCATGTGCACGCGCCCTCTGCTCCCATCTGTGCCCCCACATGGCACTTGCATCGCCCTTGCCGGATGGGACGGACCTAGGTACGGGCGAGGACGATGCGTGACGGAGTGAGGTGCGGTCTTCCGCGGCAGATTCAGGGCATGTCCATGGGTAGCCTCTGGCCGAGGACTGCGTGCCGAGGCGGCACCATGCCGCCAGGTGCTGGCCGTGGTCCTGCTCGCCTCTTGCGGCGCCAAGACCATCAAGACCGGCGTCTACTGGCACAAGCCCCCGAGGTCTCATGCTCTCCGGCTTTTGCGCCGAACTGTCTCATGCCCAGTCGATGCCTAGCTCCTGGAGTGCGCCCAGCTGCTTCTGGTCGAGGTTGTTGTGTCGGGTTTTGGTGTTGGTGATCCATACGCCCAGTTTCACCACTACTGGCTCCGCTTCGCCTTCGACCGTGATCTCTTCGCCGTGGGTGCGTGGGACGGGTCGGTGGGGGCCTTCCCGTTCTACCCACTGGGTGAGGGCTGTCAGGCCGCGCTGGAACGCCTGATGCGCCTTGCCCGCCCCCTTCGCGCCACGACCGGCCACGGGGGCGGGAGGGGGCGTCTGGTCGGGTTGTACGCCCAGCGCGGTCAGCCTTGCCTGTTGCTCGGGCAGGAGCCGTGCCCAGGTGGCTGGCTGTTTCTGCTGCTGGAGCCAGCGTCCGATGTCGTCGCCGTCCCACAGCACGCCGGGGGCGATGTCGGGCAGTTGTCCGTCGGCGTCGACGAGGTCGGCCAGGACGCGGTAGTGGCGTTGCCAGTCGAGTGGCCAGGGGCAGTTCCAGTCCTTGTCGATCGCGGTCAGCTGCGCCGCGCGTTCCGCGGCCCGGTCCGGGTCCTTGCCTAGGCCGTTCTTGGGGCCCTTGCGGCGGAGGTTGGCCATGTGCTGGCCGATGGGGACCATCTGGTCGTCTTCGCCCCATTTGGCGTCCTGTCGGGGTGCGAGGTGGCCGGTCGCCCGCCGGAACGAGCGGAGCGCGGCGAGCTTGGCCTCCCACGCCTCTTCACCGGGTTCCCAGACCATGCCGGCCTGGGGGGCGTCCAGCAGCGTCTTGCGCCGGTCTTCGAGTTCCCCGGTGCGTAGGGCTTTGCGCTGTTGGTGGACCCAGCGGCCGAGGGGGAACGTCTTGGTGATGCCGACCTCGGTCTCGGTGTCGTAGGGGACGGAGTGCAGGCCGGTGATGTCGTTCTCGGCCCGCCACCGCAGCAGGGCTTGGTAGCCCTGCAGCCAGACCAGGGATTCGGGTCGGTAGACGCGGGTGCGCAGGAACGCGGTGATGGTGGCGGCGTCCCGGGGCGAGGAGAAGTGCAGCAGCGCCGATTCGGCGGCCGCGTCGGTGTCGTCTTGCTGGTCCTCGCTCTCCCTGCCGGCGCCGATGATCTGTCCGTTCTCGTCGCGCCGGATATGGACCTTGCGCTTGCCGCTCGTCAGGGCGCGGGAGGCGAGCTGCTCGACGAGGCGTTCATCGTGACTGCGGAGGCCCTGGAGGACCGCTGCAAGGGGGCGGAAGCTGGCGCTGGCGACCATGTCGGTCGGGTCCTCGCCGGGCTCTAGGAAGACCGGCACGATGATCCGGGCGACCTTTGTGGAGCCGTCGGGGTTGAGGCGGAGGGCGCGGCCGATGTTCTGGACGATCTCGACTTGGGAGCCGCGGGTGTCGGCGAAGCAGATGGCCTCGACCCCGCGCTCGCCGGTGATGTCGACGCCCTCGCCAAGGACACGGACGGACGCGAGGAATGCGCGGTGTACGCGCCGGTTGTTGGCGTCGATGCCGTTGGCGAACTGGCGCAGGACCTCGCGGCGCTCGGTGACGAGGTGGTCTCCGCACAGCCACGCTGACCACACCCGGTCCGGCGGGACGTGGCGGCCGGCTTCCAGCTCGTAGAACTCCGCCTCGATCGACGACGCGGGGAGCTGCTCCGCGGCCGCCAGATCGGCGTCGGAGGCGTCGGTGACGTACAGCTCGGCGGCGGTCTCGGGCAGCTTCTCCGCGAACGCGGCGGCCTCCTCGACCTTCTGGTGGAAGGTCATGACCGTACGCAGGTTGTACGCCGCGGCGTGCTCCAGGAGCGCCGTCTGCAGCAGCGCCAGGCGCCGGCCCCGCTGCGCTTCCTCGGACTCGCCCAGGACGGGGGAGGGGTCGCGGATCTCCAGGACGTCGATCTCGAACCCGGCGAGGATCCCCCGCTCGATCGCTTCCGACAGCCCCAACTCGGCCAGCCAGGCGCCGTAGGTGCCGTCCGGGTCATCGGCCATGCTCGCGATCTCCGGCTCCTGGCCCGCCGCGCCCTTCTGAGGCGCGGCGGCGGCCAGGATGCGCGGGGTCGCGGTCAGGTAGAGCCGGAAGTCCGCCGGGATCCGGGTGTTGTCGTGGATGGCGGCCCAGGGGCGTCCGAGGTCACCGGCGGTGCCGTGCGCCTCGTCGACGATGGCGAGGTCGAAGCCCGCCATCTGCTGCCCGTAGAGCCGCTCCCCGCCCGCCAGAGCGGCCTCCAACGGCCCGCGGACCTTCCGCTGGCCCTCGGGTGCGTCGAGGTCCTCGCGGTCCACCAGGGAGGCGTACGTGGCGAACACGACGACCGGCCCGCGCCCGGCCCAAAGCGCGAGCTGGATCGGGTTGGTGGTGGTGCGCACCCCGAGCTCGTTAAGGACCGGGTCGTTCTCCAGCGAGCAGACGGCGACCATCGGGGCCCGGTGGCCAACCAGGCGCCAAGCCTGGGCGGTCTGCGCGAGGAGGTCCAGGGTGGGGACGGTGACGAGGATCCGGCCGCCCGGGAAGCACTCCAGCGCACTCGCGGCGGCCGTGATCGTCTTGCCCGAGCCGGTCGCGGACACGATCGTCCCCCGGGCCCCCTGCGGGGGCACAGATAGCTTTGCAGGAAATCCGACCCACTTTCGAAACGCGGATTTCTGGGCCAGCTGGTGTTCTCGGAGCTGGATCAAAAGAATTCCCCCGGTTCGGGAAGGACCTGCTCGACGGAAATGATCCGGTACTCGCGGTCCTGGCAGATACCCCCGGGCCGGCCGAACATGGCCCGGGCGTGCTCGACGGCCGCGCCGGTAGAGGCTGCGAAGATGTGGCGGACCAGGGCTTCTTCGCCCGCGGGGGCCGTGGTCGGTCGGGCGGTGATCCGGTAGATGCGATGCCGCCGTACTTCCACCGGCAGCCCGCCATCGGACTGTTGGCTCCAGGCAGCCTCGACAGCCTTACGCTGCGCACGCTGCTCTTCCCGGCGGGCGACTCGACGGTCCTCGTCAGGGGAGTACACGGCCATCCGCTGCTGCGTCATGAGGTGCTCGGTCCGGGCCCATTCGAGTCTCTGACACGAGGCGATGTCCAGCTCGGACGGCTTCCGCGGCTCCTGGGGTGCAGCGCGCGCCAGGTCCTCGCGATCCTGGGCAGCCCGGAGCTGTTCCTCCACCTCACTCAGAGTGAGTCCGGTGGCCCGCCTGACCACGGTAGACCACGCCAATTCATCCGGATGGTATTCGTAGACAGGCATCCGCGAAACCTCACTCGATGCACCTGGAGGATGTGGTGCTATTTCTCCAATGGTACATGCTGCATCATGCTAGGGTCGGCGTCCGAGCACACGACTGACGACCAGCAGCGGGAAGTGGAGGAGACGCCAGTGGTCGAGAACCCTTGGACGCCCGCCCACCAGGCGGTCGAGTCCAGCGACTATGCCAAGCTGACCCGCCTCCTCGACGAAGGCGCGGACGTCAACGAGGTGTGCTGCGGGATGACCCTGCTCGAGCATGCCATTGACCTGGAAGGGGACGCGGCACTTCAATCGGGGACCCCCATCGACAGTCGGCTCACGGCGATCCTTCTGGCCTACGGGGCCAATCCGAGACCGCAACCCCCGGGGCGGATGAGCGCGGTGGACCTGGCCGACTTCTACGGTCACGACATCGCCTACCGCCTGATAGACCGGATCACCCCCGCTGCCGCCAGCTGCCCGCGAAGCGGGCTGCGGTCCTGGAGGCGAAGCCGGAAGGACTGAAAGGGCGGGAGCGAAGCGGACGCCCAACCGGCCGAAGGCCCGGACCCCGCGAAACGGGGTCACCCAGGCCCGCGCAGCGGGCCGTTCGGGACGGAGCGAAGCGGAGACCCGAACCGCCCGAAGCGCAGGACTCCGCCCCTTCGGGCCGGAGTCCTGCTGCCAGCATCAGCCTGGCGAAGCCAGGCAGCTCCTGGAGCGAAGCGGAAGGAGCCAGGCCCGAAGGGCCCACGCCCGGAGCGAAGCGCAGGGCGCACCGGCCCCGAAGGGGCCGGCCTCCGAGCGAAGCGAGGAGGCTTCCCTGCCAAGCGCGCAGCGCTTGGGGGGCGTGTCCGTACCCCGCGCCTCGGCCGGACCCGAACGAGGCGCGGGGTGCTGCTGCCAGCGCCCGCGAAGCGGGCTGGTCCTGGAGGCGAAGCCGGAAGGGCCCGGGCGGGGGAGCGAAGCGGACCAGCCCAACGGGCCGAGGGCCCGGACCCCGTGAAACGGGGTCACCCCGGCCTGCTTCGCAGACCGTTCGGCTGGAGCGAAGCGCAAGCCGAACAAGGCCCGAAGCGAAGCGCAGGGCCTCCGGCCCGAAGGGCCGGCTCTAGCT